>CAZMCH010000045.1:0-31960 GCA_964564735.1 uncultured bacterium | reverse complement strand
GGGCGGTAATGGAGTCGAACCAATGACCTCTTGCATGTCAAGCAAGCACTCTAGCCAACTGAGCTAACCGCCCATATAGATTTAGGAATCAAGAAAAATCTTATTTCTATTCTTTTTGGAGGCGGCGACGAGAGTCGAACTCGTTAATAGTGGTTTTGCAGACCACCGCCTTACCGTTTGGCTACGCCGCCAGAATAAAATGGAGCGGGAGACGGGGTTCGAACCCGCGACATCTAGCTTGGCAAGCTAGTGCTCTACCAACTGAGCTACTCCCGCTCAAAAATTTTGATTCTAAAGCAATATTTTAACAGAACTTTCATTCTTTGTCAATTACAAAAAACGGAAAATAATGAAAAAAATGTGAATTTAATAATCTTGATATTTGACAAACTAAAAAAGGTATTTTTCATTTACTAAAAGAGAAAGCTTTCTGTCATTATTATTCAATTATTAGACTTACGCTTGTTTTTATAGCTACTTCCTGAAGCCTTGCCTGCATGTTGGGATGAGTTCTGATATTATTATTCTGGATTTCGGTTGTTATCTCTGGAATCATAGGCATAAACTCCCGCCACGTTTTACGGAAATATTCACCTTGTTCGCCTGTATAACTAAGTGGTTTGCTTTCAGGAATGGGATTTCCTCCGATAACCTGCCATTGCTTTACAATCTTATCAGCCCATTGCATATTAATCTTTTGGATATTATCGGGTAATTCGTTTTGCACTATCGGTAGTATGATCATTGCATTATACTGACTATTTTCAAACTCGGTCTGATGAATGTCAAGCCAACGTCCATAGCCGTATTTATTCCATACACGTCTGACAAGATGAAAATACGCAGACCCAAAATTTCTATTCGGCTCAACGTATTCATGATCATTTAGTCTTTCATAAACTATGCCAATAGTCTCAGGAAATTCATTTCTAATACTCCATCTACCCATGCGCTTCCACATTTTCTTTGTTTGTGGGTCACGTCCTCGCATGAATGTCCAGAATTCGTCATTTGTGTATTTAGTGCCATCCCAATAGTCAACAGGTGCGCGAGAACGTCCATCAGGATTAGCGTCAGGAATGAAACTCAAAACGCACTTGTCTAATATACTTGATCTGTTTGGAATATTCGATTTTGTGCCATCAAAATTATATCCTGTCAAAAGCTGATTAATAACACTCATACAAGCGACTGTGCCTGCTGGTTCATGAGCATGTGGAACAGTCAAGATCATCTTTTCTTTATCTTGCGAAGGAGTATTTTTATTAGTGATAGTTATTGAGTATGCTTTCAACCCGACATATTGCGTTACATAGTCAACATCCATTAAATCATGATGTTTTTCAAGCCAATGATTTATCTGTTTTTCAACTTGATAGGGCTTTGCGAACCAATATTTTATATAATCCATAATACACCTTTCTTGTATTAAAAAATCAAGTTTTCAAGTTTATTATGTTTATAAGGCTATCACGAGAAATCATACCAATAAACTGACCCTCCTGAATAACAGGGATTTGTGATACACGTGAAATAGCCATCTTTTGCAGAACAGAAAAAACCTCTTCATCTGGACTAACAGAAATCATTTCGGTTAAAGGTATCATAATTTCATTTATCATTACACTTTCCCAACTTTCTCTAGGAACTTCTTTGATGCTTTGTATTGTGATTATACCGATTACTGTTTCATTGTTTATAACAGGGAAACACTGATGATTACTATGTAAAATATATGTATCTACAAGTTCCCTTATTGTCAAATTATATGCCAATCGTGGACAATCACTCATCATAACGTCCCTAACTCTTACACCTTGAAGAGCCTCTTTTAATGCCAATTGACGATAGCTTGATGAAGCGGCATTCTCAAGAAACCATCCAATAAATGCAATCCAGATGCCACCAAATATATCATTATTAAAGAATATCCTGTATATGCCCCAAAGAATAAAAAGATAAGCGACAATCCTACCAACGATTGATGCAACACGAGTTGCAGACCGAATGTTGCCTGTAATTCTCCAAATAATTGATCTGAGAACACGTCCACCATCAAGAGGGAAACCGGGTATAAGGTTAAATACGGCAATTGTCATATTAATACCTGAGAGCCACAAAGACATTGCGGAAAAAGGCGTTTTTGAGCGCCCTGCTATAAAATAAAACCCACCAAATATGATAGCGATGGCAATACTTGTTAGGGGACCTGCAATAGCCATCCAAAATTCAGAAGCAGGTTTTTTCGGTTCATCAGTTATCTCAGCTACACCACCGAATATAAAAAGCGTTATACTTCTAACAGGAACACCCCTTGCTTTTGAAACTAAGCTATGGGCTAATTCATGGGCAACAACAGAGGCAAAAAATATGATCGCTGTCAATACTGCCATTATCCAATATATCATTTGATTCCAATTTGGATAGAACTGTGGAAAATAATGAGAACCAAGAGTCCATGCAATCAATGCAAATATCACAAACCAAGTGGCATCTATTCTTATACTAATCCCAAAAAGCTTTCCTATCTGAAAAGAATTTCTCATTGTAATCTCCTTTCGTATTTTCTGGAATTATAACATAATAGAAGATAAATTGTCCAATTAAAATATCAAGAAGCAGGGCTATTTAATTTTCCATTTTGTCAACGATATGTCATTCCAGTGAAAACTGGAATCCATGATTTTATATTTTATTATATGGGAAATTATTTATCCAAACTCATGTGCAATCATCAGATAAAAGGTGTTGTCGAATTATATTATTTATGATAATATTGTTTATTATGGAATTTTTCTTTCTTTTATAGTGAAAAAGGAGTAAGACATGCAAAATATAGGCATAGAATTTGTGGCAAAGGGACAGATGGGTTTTTATGACCTTGGGAATCCACCAGACCCAAGTCCTACACAAATTTTAATAAAAACACTATACTCAGGTATTACAAACGGAACAGAACGACATGCTTTAATGGCAGATTTTGGCTATGGTGGAGGTTATCCCGGTAGACATGGCTATCAGCATGTTGCGATTGTAGAAAAGGCTGGTAAGCAGGTAAAGACTTTTAATGAAGGCGATATTGTCTTTTTCGGGCATTATGTAGGACATAGAGGCTGGCACATTTTGGAAGCGATGTCACCAGAAATGGCATTATGTCTTAAATTACCAGATGAAATTGATCATGAGGATTGCGCATTATTAGGAGTTACAGGTGTTGGGATGAGGCATGTTCGCCGAGTTAGAGTCTCACCAGCGCAGAATGTGCTTGTCTTTGGGCAAGGACCTATTGGTCTTGGTGCATCTCAATCTGCAAAGGCTTTTGGTGCTTATGTTTCTGTTGTAGATATGGTTCAAAAAAGGCTTGATGTGGCGAAAGAACTAGGCATTCATAGGTGCATAAATCCATCAGAATCTTCTTATATTGAGCAATTAAAGCAAATTGCCCCTTATAATTGTATTATTGATGCAAGCGGTGCATCTTCTATAATAGAAGATATACGCAAAAATGGTCTGCTTGCTCATAAAGGGGCAATTGGATTATTGGCAGTTCGTGGTGAAACAACATTTCACTGGGGTATGCTTCATATATTGGAAGGCTCTTTTGAAGTATCTTGCCACTTTAGTCTTGATGACCTTAATGTTATAATACATTTTATGAAAACAGGTATGATGCAAATTAAACCAATGGTTACACATAGGGTTGCAATATCTAGCGCAAAAGAAATATATGGAATTATGAGAGATAATCCAAGAGAATTATTAGGTGTCATATTCAATTGGAAAGATTAAGGATGTGAGGAATATGAAATTTATACAGTATGGTGCTGGAAATATAGGACGTTCGCTTATTGCGCAGCTTTTCTCAAGAGCTGGTTATGAAGTTGTTTTCATTGATGTTGATGACAATATCATTAGCGCCTTAAACCAAGAAAAACGCTATTTGATTCAAGTCAAAGATGAAAAACCTGAAGATATATGGGTTGAAAATGTCAGAGGTGTTAATGGCAAAGATAAAGAGGCTGTTATAAAAGAGATTGCAACTGCTGATATAATGGCTACCGCTGTCGGCGCAAACGCATTAAAATATATATATGAAATAGTTGCAGAAGGTATAAAACAACGTAAGAATCCATTAAATATAATAATATGTGAAAATCTAAGGCACATGTCACAGATATTCAAAGATAATCTTATCAAATATTTGCCTGAAGAATTTCCAATAGATGAAAGAATCGGTTTTGTCGAAACAACTATTGGAAAAATGGTGCCAATAATGCCTGAGGAAGTCAAAAAAAGAGACCCGCTATTAGTATGGGCTGAGGCTTATAATACTCTATATGTCGCAAGAGATGGATTTATTGGTGATATACCCAATATAGATGGGATTGTTGCAAGAGCAAACTTCGATGCCTATGTTGATCAAAAGCTGTTTATACATAATCTTGGACATGCTATAACGGCTTATATAGGCTTTTTAATTGAGCCTGAAAATATATACATTTGGAATGCAATAACAAATGATATAGTCAGAGGAATTGTTGAGGCATCTATGTGGGAATCCGCACATGCTCTTATATCGGAATATCCAACAGAATTTGATGAACCAAGTCAACAAAAATATATTGATGATCTGATAAATAGGTTTGGTAATGCACATCTTGGAGATACAGTCTTTCGAGTTGGCAGAGATATAAGGCGCAAACTTGGATATGATGAAAGGCTAATTGGTTCTGCAAGAATGGATATGAAAAATAAGATAACTCCAAGATTTACAGCATTAGGTATCGCTTCTGCATTTATGTTTAATGCGGTTGACGAAAAAGGAAAAATGTTTGACGATGATGCAAAATTTATTGAAGAACTAAAGCAAAACGGTCTTGATTATATGCTAAAAAATGCCTGTGGTCTTGATACAAATATTAATGATCAAAAAGAATTGATAATCCTTATCAAACATGCCTACGGATTAATTGAAGCATGGGATAGCAATATCGCACACCATATTCGCTGGCAATAAATCAGTTAATAGATTTTGTCTATGCTTTATTTTTGATGAAAGGGATTAGTTATGAAAACGATGATGTATTTTGTTATATTCGGCTTAATTATATTAATCATCGGTTGTGCTGTTAATCCAATAACTGGCAAAAGGGAATTTATGATATTCTCTGATCAGCAGGAGATTAGCTTTGGTGAAGAAGCTGACCCTGATATTAGATGGCAGTTTGGTGGAGATTATAATGATCAGAAATTACAGGAATATGTAAATAGCGTTGGACAGAAGGTAGCAAAGGTATCTGATAGAAATAATATTCCTTATTATTTCAAAGTTGTTGATAGTTCTGATATTAACGCTTTTGCTCTTCCGGGAGGATATATATATATTACAAGAGGATTACTATCTAAAATGGATAATGAAGCGCAATTAGCAGCAGTTCTTGGACATGAAATAGGTCATGTAACTGCACGACACAGTATGAAAAGGATGCAAAATGTGTTGGGATTCAATATGGTTCTTGCAATATTGGATCAGGCGGCAAGTGGAAGCAAAAGCTATCAGGAATATCGAGGACTTGTAAAGACTGGAAGCTCTGTTGCATTTGCAGCGGTTTCGCTTGGATATGGTCGTGATAATGAGCTTGAAGCTGATGCACTTGGAACAAAATACGCTGATAAAGCTGGATATAATCCTCAAGGAATGGTTCAACTTTTGGGGTTGCTAAAAAGCCTTAGCGAAAGAGAACCATCTTCGGTTGAGGAATTCTTTATGTCGCATCCACGAACATCGATTCGCATAGAAGCAGTAAATAAACTGATTGCTGGCGCCCCAGCAGACAAAGGGACATTTAATCAATCTGAATATAAATCAAATATGAATGATCTTTTGGTTGCACAAAAGGCTTATGAACATTATGATAAAGGCGAGGCTTTACGAAAAAAAGGAAGCTATGATCAGGCTATTGCTGAATATAACGAAGCACTAAAAATAAGGAAGCTGTCAAAACCTTATCGCGGGATCGCTCTTGTTAATCTTACACAAGGTAAATATAATCAAGCTGTTAATGAATTTAAATCAGCACTTAGGATTGATCCAAACGATGTTTTTTCTCATAACTATATGGGTGTTGCTTATATGAAGTCAGGAAACATTGATGATGCATCTGCATCATTTAGAAAGGCAATCAGTCTATATGAAAATTATGATGATGCCTATGCTAATCTTGGTGAAGCATTATATAGGCAGAAAAAATATGCAGACGCCCAAAAAGCACTTGAGATGGCAGTTAGTCTGAATCCCAAACATCCAAAGGCATATACGACTCTTGGGCTAGTTTATGAGGCAAATAATGAACTACAAAAAGCGATAGAGGCTTATGAGCAAGCTGTTAAAGTTGCTCCAGATGATAGCTACACAAATACTGCACGTCAAAGACTTACAGAGCTAAAAAAGGCTAAATAAAATGAGGATATATTAATGGAGCAAAAGGAAAGCATCAGCAAAGCCTTAATAACTATGATTGTTATTTTTGTTGCTTTTGTATGGATAGGGTATGCCTATGTCGCAGGCACAAAAAATGGGCAGATGGTCTTGCATCCAATAGTGCCTATTTTGCTAATTGCACTTCTTTTGAGCTATAGGAAATATGAGCCTACTAAGAATGTTGTTATAATACTGCTAATATTCATTGGATTGTGGCTTTTTATTAGGCTACAATTTGTATTTATGCCTTTTCTTGTTGGTTTTTCGCTTGCTTATATTGTCAATGTGGTTCTTATAGGTTTACAAGACATCCGTTTACCAAAAGGGCGGAGGTTGAAATTACCAAAATGGTCAGCGATAGTTATCCTTATCTTTCTCTTACTAGGTATAATTACTTTTCTTACTTTTGGTATTATACCCCAATTGATACAGCAAATAAGCGATATGCAATATGGTATAGTAAGTTTTTATGAAAAGGTGAAAGATTATGTAATAGTTACTGCTGAAAATATGCAAAATGGGGATTATCCGCTCAAAAGCTATTTGCCAGAATCATGGCAAGAGCCTGTTGGTGAATATATTGATGAATTGATTATAAATTTGGAAAACAAAATTCCATCGTTGGCAAATTCTGCAAGTCAGAACGCAACAAAGATCTTTCAGCGATTATCATCAGGATTTATTGGAACTGTCGGAAAAATATCCAGTGCTTTTTTTATAATGATTGTATTTATCTATGCAATACAATCTTTTAATCTGCATATAACGAAAATAAGTAATCTATTTCCTGAGCAACAACGAAATCGCCTTATTTTGTATGCCAAAGAGATAGATCGAGATATGCGTTCATTTTTGAAAGGACAATTAGCAGTTATAATAATAATTAGCATAATCTCTATAATTGCCTATAGCATTATACGCGTCCCATTTGCACTTTTAGTTGGTTTGCTTGCTGGATTATGCAATGCAATACCAACAGTTGGACCTATTATCGGCGGTGCAATAGCAGTATTTGCTTCGTTGACAGGTTTCGCTGCAGGTAATATTGGTTTGACAGGTTTTTTCTTTCAGACCTTGCTTGTAATTGGTATTGCCTTCGGTATCCAAATGGTTGATAATTCTTTCATATCACCAAGAATAATGAGTCAGGCTATTAATGTCCACCCTTTGATAGTAATGTTTGCTGTTCTGCTTGCAGCTGGACTTATGGGGATATGGGGTGCAATTCTGACAATACCAGTAGTCGTTATTATTAAAGGCATTATTAATGTGCATAATAAGCAAATCAATAGCCAATAAATGTCTTTGATATGACTATCTTTTCATCTTTTCGGTAAGCATACTTATAATAATCTTTAATCTTTTTGAGATCATCGATCTATCGAGACCGATCGCCTCCCCAATCTCTTTTTGACTATGCCCCATCAAATAAAGTATTGTAATTTCACGGTCTTTTAATTCAAGACTTTTAACTGCAATCTCAAGGTCAAGATCACCAAATATATAAGAAGATGTATTGAAGTTTGATGCCAATTGCCTTTTTGATTTTGCTCTTTTCATTGTGACTTTCCTTTTGATGTATATGATAATAACTAATCATAAATATATCCTATATTAATTAATAATATCATACATAATTTAATTTGTCAAGGAGAAGTCTTATAAAAAATAAACCTTCATATATAAATTCCGTCTTAACTATGGCTTGATGTTAATGGGTTGAGATTATTTATAAAAGCTGTTAAAATGTTATTTATGCAAAATAAACCTTTGAATAATGTTTTATTCCATATATAATATATTTTTATCAGCGTTTTTCGATCTAATATCCATAGATTCTTAGCCATTTTAGTTAGCAAATAGAAAGGGATTTCAATTATGATAAAAAAAGTTTTATCTATATTTATGGTGGTTATATTATTCGTTTGTATGTCCTATGTTTCTTATGCAATTGATATACCGTATATATCTTTTGGAGAAAGAGGAAACAAGACTTTAGATAAAAATATGAATGAAAATATTAATAAAAAAAATAAAGAAGAACAGCTTTTACTAGATATTTCTAAACCATTAACACTGAGAGAATGCATAGATATTGCCCTGAAAAACTCACCTACAATGAAGGTGGCAAAGATCAATCTAATAGAAGAAGATATGAATATAGATGATGCAAAAAGCAGGTTTTATCCGGAAGTTGGAGTCAATGGTAGTTATATGTTTTCAGATAGGATTGATTTTGGTTGGGAAAAAGAAAATTATAACGCAGGGCTTGATGCTAGCTATGTTATTTGGGATCATGGTCAAAGAAAAAACAATCTAAAACAGGCAGAAACAAGGAAAAAAATTGAAAATAGCCGATTTCAAAAGACTAGCCAATCATTGATCTATAATATTGTCAGAGCATACTATAATCTTTTGGAGGCAGAGAAAATAATTGCTGTTGATGAGCAACTAATTGAAATATCAAAACGTGATGTTGAAAAGATAAAGGCTTATATTGAAAATGGATTAGCAATAGAAGCCGATCTTGCAACAGCAAGAGTCCAACAAGCAAATAATGAATTGACATTGCTTAATGATATGAACAATCTCAATATAGCAAGAGCCAATCTAGCAGTTATCATGGGGCTAGATCCAGAAATTGATATAAATGTTATTGATGATCCAGATTATGATTTATATGTAAAAACAGGTCTTATAGAGACAGAAAAGATATTAATTGATGATATGAGTGAGCAATCTATGAAATCAAGACCAGAACTGGCAGAATTACAATCTAATAAGAGGATTCTAGAGCTTGCGTCTGAGCTTGCGAAACTAGAGAGATGGCCTAAGTTATATGCAAATGCTGGCTTCAATCTAATGCTTGATGACTATCTAAGGGAAAGAGATGCTATCAAAAACTATAAAAGCTGGGATGCAATGGCTAGATTGACTTTTCCATTATTTGATGGAGGTAAATCAAAAAGGATCGTTGACAAGGCAGAACTTGCCCTACAAAAACTACAAGAAAATGAGTCCGAACTAAAGCAAAACATCGCATTAGAAGTTCGTCAAGCATACCTTGATTTTGAAAGATCAAAAAAGGCATTGGATATTACCGCGGTTCAGGTTGAAGATGCAAAGATGAGCCTAGATGTAACTCAGGAGCTTTATGAGCTACAGGAAGCTACACTTCTCGAACTCCTTGACGTCCAAGCGCGCTATGCAAGGTCATTGATAAATAGAGTTAGGGCGTTTTATGACTACAAAATTTCAAGAAGAGCATTAGAAAAAGCAATGGGAGTTTTACAATGAAGAAAAAGAAAAAGCTTATAACTATCATCAGTATAATTATCATTCTTTTGGTTGCAATTTCTGTTGCTGGTTCAAGATTCCTTGCCAAAAAGCCAGAAAAAAAGAATGACCGAATAGAAATAGTTCGTCGTGGACCTTTGGTTGTAAAATTAAGTGAAAGAGGTAATCTCGATTCCCTTGTGAAAGTCGAGGTAAGGTCTAACGTCGAAGGTGAGATAGATAAGCTTTATGTTGACGAAGGCTATGACGTTGTAAAAGGTCAGCAACTCCTAAAAATTGATGAAAAACAAATCAGAGAAGAATATAATCAAGCAATGGCTAATTTTAATGCAGCACAAGCAGAATTAGAAAGAGCAAAAGAAAATGCCAGATTGAGTATGGATAAACTAGCAAGTGATATTCTGCTTGCAAAGAATTCTCTTGCTTCCGCAAGGTCGAGCCTTGAAAGCACAAAGGCACAATCTGCACAGCAGTTATCTCAGGCAAAAATATCAATAACTAACATTGAAAACTTAATAGAGCAAGACCAGATTTCACTTAATAGAGCAAAAATTGCTCTTGAACAGGCAGAAACAAATGAAAAATCCGCATTAGTAAGAATGAATAATGCAAAATCTGAACTTGATAGAAAAAAAGATTTATATAATAAGAAATTTGTTCCTCTACGTGATGTTGAAAATGCGCAATTAGAATATACATCATCACAAGGACAATATGATACTGCAGTGAGTAATGTCAAATCACAAAAAGAGAATATACAAAGTCTTGAAAAGACTATCGCAAGTCGAAAAATAACCTTACAAACAGAAAAAGATGATCTTAAAACATTAATGGATAGTATCAAGGAACAAGAAAAACAAGCAAATATACAAATTCAACAAGCCACAGAACGACTTGCCATTTTAGAAAAAAGTAAAGAAAGTGAAAAACAGATCGCTGATCTTGCCCTAAAATCAGCAGAGGCAAATAAAATCCGAGCGCAAAGCTCATTAAATACAGCACAACAACGACTTGGTTGGACAACAGTTGTTGCACCGATAACAGGCAGAATCGTCCAATGTAAAGTTGAGGAAGGCGAGATCATCACATCAGGTAGAACCGCATGGTCTCAAGGTCCACCTATTATGACAATCGCTGACCTATCAAAAATGATAGTAAAAACACAAGTCCATGAGTTCGATATAAGCAAAGTGAAGGTTGGGCAAAAAGCAGAAATAAGAGTTAGCTCATATGCAGACGACGCCTTTGAGGGTGTAGTCAAAGAAATTTCGCCAAGCGCGCAATTTGTGGATAATATCATAAAATTTGAAGTTGTTATAACTGTTACAAAATCACCAAAACCCTTATTGCCCGGCATGACTGCGGATGTTGACATTATAGTCGGTGAACGTGACAACGTGCTTCAGCTTCCTCTAGAAGCGATCAATACAAAAGAAACTATCAAAATAAGGGTTGATATAAAGAATGAAATCGCAAAAAAGATCAAGGGACAGAAAGTTGATGTTGTTATAAATAGATTTCCTGATAAGAAATTCGCTGGCAGGGTTACTAATGTCTTACCGCCAAAGTTAGGATTTTCAACGAGTGAAATTACAATAACAATGGACGGGTCTCCACAGGAATTACAGATTGGAACAAATCCAAGTGCAGATATAATACAATCAGATGTCATAAAAATTGAGAACGTTGAAGCGAGAATAGATAGTGAAAGGGAATACTTTGTCAAAATTGCTAAGAACGTTACGGAAGAAGACAATAGCAAAAAATCAATATGGTCAAAATTATCGAGGAAAAATAAGGAAAAACAAGAAGAAAAAGCAGTTCAGGACGAAGAAAAAACGATAAAGGTTGGGGATAGAACTTCAAGCAGTATAGAAATATTAGATGGCTTAAAAGAAGGCGATAAGGTCAGGATTGTTCCAATCGGCGGGGAAATGAAAAAGAAAGGAAATAATGGATAATGCTCATCAGAGTTGAGGATCTAAAAAAAGTATATACCATGGGTGATGTAGAAGTCCACGCATTACGAGGCGTATCTTTTAATATAGAAAAGCAAGAATTTGTTTCCATAATGGGTCAATCTGGTTCTGGAAAATCAACCTTGATGGATATACTTGGCTGTTTGTCTAAACCAACAAGTGGAAAATATTTCCTTGAAGACGTAGAAGTTTCAACAATGTCTGATAACAAACTAGCTGAAATAAGAAATAAAAAGATTGGCTTTGTTTTTCAATCATTCAACTTATTGCCAAGAACAACGGCGCTTCATAATGTTGAGTTGCCAATGATTTATAGCGGAGTCAGCAGACGAGAGCGTAAAAGGCGCGCAATTTCTGCTCTTGAGGCTGTTGGATTAGGACACAGAATAAATCATAAATCTAATGAGCTTTCTGGTGGACAGATACAAAGGGTCGCTATTGCACGAGCATTAGTAAACAATCCGTCAATGATATTTGCTGATGAGCCAACAGGTAATCTTGACACAAAGTCAGGTGAGGAAATTATGGGCATATTTGAGAGATTGAATAATGAAGGTAATAGTATTATAATGGTTACACATGAACTAAATATTGCCCAATATGCAAAGCGAATCATACATATAAAAGACGGTCTAATAGAAAAGGACG
Organism: uncultured bacterium; assembly: GCA_964564735.1. Taxonomy (GTDB): domain Bacteria; phylum Poribacteria; class DTPJ01; order DTPJ01; family DTPJ01; genus CAZMCH01. Next base: position 19,555 of record CAZMCH010000045.1, on the reverse strand, counting down.
AAACCGCTTCGGAATGGAAAAATGAAGTTACTTGAAAACGCTTTTGTTGGCTTATCAGCTATATTCAGCAATAAATTACGTTCATTTCTCACAATGCTTGGTATTATCATAGGCGTTGCTGCGGTCATCGGGACAATTGCAATCGGTGAAGGTGCAAGGACGCTTGTTTTACAGGAAGTTGAGAAAGTCGGTGGTCGCACTCTGTTTATCGTTATGAAACATGAGTGGATAAGAAAAGACGGTAGATGGATGCGAAACCCAAGCAGAGAATATCTTACCAATGAAGACGCGCTAGCCATTGAGACACAATCAACTGCGGTCAAAGAAATAACACCCGAAATCATCCATGATATTAATGTAAATGTAGAAAAAGAAGGCAGAAGGTATATGATGGAGGCAACTGTGCCAACATTTACCGAAAGCCAAAGCTGGTTTCTTGATTTTGGCAGGTTTTTGACTCGTGATGATATGACTTCCAAAGACAAAGTTGCAATTATTGGTGCAAAGGTCTGGGAAGAAATGTTTAATAAGACTAATCCTCTAGGTCGTGAAATAAGGCTTGGAAATGATAGATTTACTGTTGTTGGTGTAATGGAAGAAAGAGGCACAGCATTTGGCGATCTTGATAGAGATCGTGAAGTAATTGTTCCATTGACAACCGCCCAAAAGCGTTTTATTGGTCGTGATATGGTTGGTATGTTTTGGGGTAAGGCAAAGAGCTTTGAGTCTGCAGATCAAGCAGTCCTTGAAGCAAAGACGATACTAATGAGAAGACACAATGACGAGGAATTCTTTGAGATACAATCTGTTAAAGGTATGCTTGATGAGATAAACAAGATAATCTTGGTAATAAAGGTTATGCTTGGCGGAACTGCGGCGATAGCCCTTATGGTTGGCGGTGTAGGGATAATGAATATAATGCTAGTGTCTGTAACCGAGAGAACAAGAGAGATCGGACTAAGAAAAGCTGTCGGGGCAAAAAATAGGGATATTTTATTTCAATTCCTTGTGGAGTCTGTTATGCTTTGCATTGTTGGTGGAGGGATTGGGATTATTGTTGGCTTTGGTTTGGGAACAGGATTGGCAAAAATAATCACACAGATTATAAAGGAAGCTAGTTGGCCCGCAACTGTTTCTATAAATTCAATATTGTTTGCGGTTTGCGCATCCGCAGTAATAGGGATTTTTTTTGGGTTATATCCCGCAAGAAAAGCATCCAGACTTCAACCAGTAGAAGCTTTAAGATACGAATAACGAATTATGAATGTTACAGAAGGTCTTATAATAGGTTTATCATCATTATTTAAGAACAAGATGCGATCCATCTTGACAATGCTTGGGATAATAATAGGTATATCAGGCGTTGTCGGAGTTGTTTCCATTGGTTCAGGAGCTAAAAAACTCGTTTTGACTGAGTTTGAACGTATCGGCGCATCAAACGAGATTGTAATATGGAAACGTGATTGGGTGAAGATTGGCAATAGATGGGAACGAGTAAAAAGCGATGAATATCTTGAAAATGAAGATGCAGAAGCGATTTCTGCAAATGTTCCTGATGCGAGAGTCGTCCATACAGAGATTGGTTCTCTTGACGTTCAGATTAAATTTAGAGAAAAAGATAGAAATGCAAAGATGATCGGAACTATGCCAGCCTATCAAAAGAACAGAAATTGGACTGTTGATAAGGGTCGTTTTTTGAATCAAGATGATCTTGATATGGGTGCCAAAGTTTGCGTAATCGGCTGGAAAATATGGGATGAATTATGCGGAAAAAAAGAGAATATCATAGGCGATGAAATACAAATAAACCGTATGAGATTTACTATAATTGGTGTGATGAAAGAAAAAGGTAACACGATGGCAAGTCAAGGTTGGGATGAATTATCATTTGTTCCTGTTACTACGGTTCAAAGGCGCTTTATGAATAGCAATCGTGTATGGACAATTCATATTCAGGCAAAAAGTTTTGATGTTGTTGATAAAGTTGAGGCTCAAGCTCTGAGGGTGCTTTCTTGGAGGCATAAAGACGCATATAGTGCCTTTGACACTTGGACTGCAAAAAAAGAGATTGAAAATGTTGAAAAAGTGAGTATGATAATAAAAGGCTTGCTTGGCGGAGTCGCAAGTATCGCTTTAATAGTTGGCGGTATCGGAATTATGAATATTATGCTAGTTTCTGTAACAGAACGAACTTGGGAAATTGGTCTAAGAAAGGCTGTTGGTGCAAAAAGACGGGATATTCTTCTGCAATTTTTGCTAGAATCTGCAGTTATAAGCGTAATAGGTGGAATAATGGGCGTTCTTGTGGGTGTATTCTTCGGAATCGGCGCTGCAAAGCTATTTTCCACATTCGTTGCCAAAGGGTCAGATTGGCCTTCAGTTGTGTCGTTTCAATCTATCCTTATAGCAACAAGTGTATCCTTCGTAATAGGCGTTGTTTTTGGTATTTATCCTGCTAACAGGGCGGCAAAGCTAATGCCAACAGAGGCTTTAAGACAAAAGGCTTGAGAGGATTTATTAAATGTCAAATCTATCATTAAAAGAATCAATGGAATTAGGTGGAAAATGTTGTCTTGCATGGCTTGATCCAGAGAAAGACTTTATGCCAACAGGAGGCTACGAGGTTGCACATGATACGGGTCGTTGGTGGGATGCTATATTGCGCCTTGAGGAAGCGATCGGTTTTGTTATTCCTGATTATATAGAAGAAGCCATGTTGAACAATCTGAAAGTGCTAACAGATAATCCTGACGGACTTCTGATGAATAATCCCAATATTTCATGGCTTAAGGATAGTGCAAGGATAAATCCACATAATTTCAGAGAAGCTATGATAGCATTCAACGCCCTAGTCAGATTCCGAAACAGCGATTGGGCAAGACAGGCAGGTCATCGTCTTTTAATGACTATGGATAAATGCTTTCGTTCTGATGGCAGATTTGATTATACTTTACTTGAATCTTATGGCAAAGTTATCCTTTCTGATGACCCTTGCCATGATCAGCCTGAGGGAAAATGGTTTGATGGGACAGCCAACAGTGGGCGAAGCCTTGAGGGTATCATCTGGTTTTATGAAGCTACTGGCGATGAGTTAGCTATCAATATGGCAGAACGAATAGCTCAACACCATCTAAATAATACAGTCAATCTTGATGGTTCTGTTCGTCAGGAACTTATATCGCCTGATAATGTCGGTCATAATCACTCATATCTTGGGACATTACGGGGATTGCTTCTTTTTGGTTTTTTAACTCACAAATGGGAGTATGTTGACGCAGTAGCGGAAACATATCAAAATTCACTTTGGAAGCATAATATATCAGAATCAGGATGGACGCCTCATGATCTCGGAAAGACTAGATTTCCTAATGAAGATGGCGATCCAGTTGCAGAGACCGCAAGTTGTGGAGATGTCGTTCAACTAGGGCTATGGCTTGCTCTGCGCTGTGGTTATACGCAATTTATGGATGATGTAGAAAGATTAATGCGATCACGTATCTTGCCTGCACAAATTATAGAAAGCGATATGGAAAGCTTTGGCAATATTGATGATAATGCAAGAAACAGAAGGCTAGGGGCTTGGGGAGTTCATGGCAGACCATACAGCAAAGGTTCAATTTTAGACGTGCTTGCGGCGGTGCTTCATACTGAAATTGATGTCTATAATTCTATTGTAACAAGAAGTCCATTCGGTTTGACCATCAATCTGAGTCTTGATTATGCAGGCTCTTTGGCTACGATAAAATCGGAACGTAAAGAATCTGCAAAAATAACTATTATCCCAAAAGTAAAAGACAATGTGATGCTCCAGATACCATCATGGGTATCTGATGATTCCATTCACATAACAATTGATGGGCGAGATTGCCCAAAAATGCGCATCGGTTCATGGATACACGCACCAAAAGATGAAATCTCGCCGAATTCAGAAATCGTTCTGACTTATAACCTGCCAGAACGAACCAGCACTGAGGTTATGCCAAGTGGAAAAACATATAGCCTGAAATGGAAAGGCGATCAGGTAGCAAGTATTTCCCCTTATGAACCTTATCTTTGTATATATGAACCTCCTCATAAATTAACAAACGAATAAAAGAGATATTTAAAACTTCTATCGCCCATTAAGTATGAAATGTTTTATTTATGGCTATGTCTCAACTGGCTTTTAATTTTAGTAGCCTTTGATTGCCGGCAAAAGAGCATCAATAAATTCCATAACATCCGAAATTGTCTTGTTTTTCGATTGGTAATACCATTCGGGCATAGATTTTTTATCATGCGTAAATGACATAGCCAAGTCTTTTTCTATTCCAAAAATTATTGCATAAGGTAAATATTCTAAGAACATTTCTATATCATCAATAATTTTTGCTTTGTTTTTTATAAGTAGATGCTTTTTGAAACCAAGCGCAAATCTCTGAGCCTCAAATCCTTTATTGGTGATTGGAGAGATTTTGCGACCAAAAATGACTATAATAACTCCCGATAGAGATATAGCTAATCCTGCATTTGATGATGATAAGAATGTAATCAGACCAACAATAATAAATAATATGCCAATTATTATATATCGCTTCTTTGTATTTCTGGGACTTCCATTTATATACTTTAGTTTTATTAACTCATTCCAAACCGCTCTATTTATTCTATTAATATTTCGGCTAATCATATTTTTTAAGTCTTGTAATGATACTACATCATTTCCAGCAAATATATGATTCATAAGTAGCCTTTCATGATCTTTTAATTCTGGCATATCTTCATAATCCATAGTTTTATAAAGCGAATGTTTATATGAAGTCAGTATATTTTCTTCTTCTTTTTCAACAACTTTTATGTATCCCTGATTTGCTAAGTCTATAATAGTGGCAATTATCTCTTTTATATCCAATTTATTGTTAATTAATGCGGATAATGCAGAAGGAGACAAATCTTCAGGAGGATTAGAGTGTGGGATAACTCGTCTTTTGGATTCAGGATTTTGTGTTGTCAACCACCACTTTGAAAACATGGCTATCAAAATGAATATTGGTAAAATAAACCATAGATAAGGCCCAAAAGCACGCCATCTATCTTCTTTAAGTATTCCTTTTGGAAAAACAGCAGTGACTGTAATATTATCACGAGAGTTAATATCTTCTGCCCAATATTTTAATACGCCTCCACTAATGACAGAATAATCTGGTGATTCAATTTCCATACCAAAACTTTTGATTAATAGTGCTTGCGTAATCTTTTCATTTGGAATCTCTTGCGGTAGATTAATAAATACAGTAACTTTATCTACAAAGGCTTGTTTATCAGAAGGAAAGACATCCCATTGCAATTCATTATAATCGTCTTGAAACTTTATGCCACCATGAACGATATATTCAATTATCCAAGCATCTTTTTTCTTTTTTTCTTTTGGTGTTATCTTAATTCGGACTTTATCAGCATTATGTTGTATATCTGTTTCATCATCATTTAGAGGTATACCATTTTCATTATAGATTGCTACATTTGTTATTTTGTTTAATCCTTCTAGCGCAATATTACGTTTGAGGAAACTGGCAGACTCAAAATCCTCAACTCTTTGAATCTCACGAACCGTAAATGTAGAATCACTATGAATAGTAATGTCAGTTATCCATTCTGAATAATGCCATTGTTTTGCATAGGACAGACTCGCAAAGTTGAGGCATATAATAAATGTTATTATAATACCTATTACAATTTTAGTATTATTGTTACAGCTATAATCAGTCATTAATGCTATTTTTCAAACCTAAACTTAAAAATATGATATATTGCGGAAAAACCGTCTTTCCAGTTTATCTTTTTTCCTTCATTATGAGCGCGTCCAAGATATGTAATAGGAACTTCTATTAACTTTACTTTCTTTTTGGCAAGTTTTGCAGTGATTTCTGGTTCAATACTGAATCTTTCAGATACGAAATTCATCTCTTTTAATATTGAAGTCTTAATGACTTTATAGCATGTTTCCATATCTGTAATACTAAATCCTGTCAGAATATTGGATATAGCTGTCAAAAACTTATTTGCCATGAAGTTTCCAAAAGCCATGCCCTCTGGGCGTTTGCGTCCAAGAAATCTTGATCCATAGACAACATCGGCTTTTCCATCAAGGATCGGCTTAATAAGCTTTGGATATTCGCTAGGATCATACTCAAGATCCGCATCCTGAATAAGCATTATATCTCCTGTTACATGCTCAAATCCAGTTCTTAGAGCAGAGCCTTTTCCGCAATTGGTTTCGTGGAATATGACCTTTACACCTGGGATTGATTTATCAGCAATATCCTTTAGGATTTCACGTGTCCCATCTTTTGAGCAGTCATCAATCAAGATTATTTCCTTATCCATGCCTACATCAACATTGCGAACACGTTCAAATACTTCATTTATGGTATCAATTTCATTATAAACTGGCATTACAATTGATAAGGTAGAGTATGGCAAGATTATATCCTTTCATGAAGTTTAACATCATCATTAAATCCAATGGTAAAACATTATATACCAAACTCAAAAGTAGATCAAGCAGATACCAATTATTTTTTCTTAAAAGACTTTATCCAATGATTGTTTTATATCGTTAATAATTTCAATAGGCTCCTCAATACCGACAGATATTCTTACAAGGCTTTCGCTAATACCTGATTTTTTCCTTTCCTCTGCAGAAAGCCCTGCATGTGTATTTGTAATCGGTTGTGTTGCAAGTGTTGTTACTCCGCCAAGACTTGTGGCAAGTTTTATGACCTTCAAATTGTCCATAAATCGCTTTGTGCCTTCATAGTCTGCCTTTAATTCAAAACTCAACATCCCGCCAAATCCGCTCATTTGTCTGCAAGCGACCTTATAATCAGGATGTGATGGCAAACCCGGATAATTTACAACACTGATTCTGTCATCACTTTCAAGAAATTTTGCAACTGCCATCGCATTTTCATTTTGTTTTTCTACCCTTAATTTTAGAGTTTTCATGCCCCGTCTTGCCAGAAATGCTGTCATCGGATCAAGAACTGATCCCATAATTCTCCTACATTCCCATATTTTCTTAAAATGGTCTTCATTGCAACATGCAAATCCTGCTGTAATATCATGATGTCCGCCAAGATACTTTGTTGCGCTGTGGATAGTAACATCAACGCCCAATTCTATAGGTCTCTGATTAATAGGTGAAGCAAATGTCGAATCAAGCATGACTATCGCACCTGCTTTGTGTGCCTCATCAGCCAAAGGTTTAACGTCAATCACCCTTAAAAGGGGATTTGTTGGGGTTTCCAAAAATAATATATCTGCGCCTTTATTAAGCATATCATAAAAAAGACTAATCTCATCACATCCAATATCAACCGTTTCGATACCAAGCCTGCGAAGTAACTTATTAATAAAGGCATACGTGCCTCCATAAGTTTCTCTGATTGTTAATACACGACTATTTTCATTAATAAATGCAAGTATAGAAGTAGTAATTGCCCCCATACCAGAGCTAAATCCTAGTGCGTTTTCATAGCCTTCAATTTGAGCAAGCATTTGTTCTGCTTCACATACTGTTGGATTATCCCAACGAGAATATATAAAGCCGTTTCTGTTTATGACGACATCAACAAGATCATCAGTGCTATCAAATTCATAGGTTGCAGAAAAAACAACTGGCGGAATAATTGGCTTACCTTTCATTAAATTTTTGCACTCCTTTTTGTAGTTTCAGATATAAAAAATTAAATAAATCCATGTTAAGAATACAATATTATTTGGAGTATTTGATAGGTTCTTTTCTTTGATATTGTTAATATCAAATTCCATTATTTTAGCAGAATTTGAATGATTATATTCAAGAATTTCTATATCACAGAAAAAACTAATTCTTGGCATTGATTACAGAAATTTGTAAATGAGATTAAATATTTTCCACATTTAGGGCAAGAGACAAGAGGTTTTGAACATACAGATCAGAAATCAAGATTTTTTATGTCTTTATTACAATAGTAGCATTGATTCATATAATATCTCCGCCAAATTGTTTGCTCTACCTCTTTTTTATATTAAGTTAATAGGATTCTTTATCTAATCTATTATTTTCAATAATTTTATTATCATATTCTACATTAACAAGACAAAGTCCGTATGGAGGCAAACTCCTTCCAGCACAAGACCTGTTTTTAGCATCAAGAATTTCCTTCACTTTTGATGGAGAGATTTTGCCAATACCCACTTCAAGCAACGTGCCTGCAATTGTTCTAACCATGCCTCTAAGAAATGCGTTAGCCTTTATACGAAGAAGGATTATATTTTGCTCTTTAACAATATTTGTCAACCACCAGCCTGTATCTGATAATTTGTCCAGTAATCTACATTCTATATTAATGATGTTTCGCACATAACTATTTACAGGATCGCCAGTTAATGCAAATGATGTGAAATCGTGCATACCAGCCAGAAATTTACATGCCTCATTCATTAGGTTAACATCAATTTGTTTTGATAGCATATAAGTATATCTTCGCAGAAATGCCAACGGTGTTTTGCTATTTAGTATTGCATATTCATAGGTTCTGCTTATTGCATCAAAACGTGAATTAAAATCTATATTAACTTCTTCTGCATGTTTTATCACAATATCTCTTGGTAATAGGCTATTTAAAGCTTTTTTAAATTCATCAGGCGTCATTTTTGATTCTGTTTCGAAATTTGCTACTTGACCAAGTGCATGAACGCCTGCGTCTGTCCTTCCAGAACCTATGATATTTACATCAGATTTAATGATTTTAGACAAATTAGATTCTATAACGCCCTGTATTGTTTCCCCTTTGGGTTGTATTTGCCACCCAAGATAATTTGTACCATCATATTCTATTATCAATTTAATATTGCGCATGTATATTTTTTTATCTCTATATTTATTCTTAAAAGATCAGAAATTTGGATGATTTTTATTGTAAACACTTGATTTATATTACATTAAAGATATTAAATTATTATAATGTATAGCTATTATAAAAGCAAGCTGTTTTCAGGCATATTGGAAATTCCATAATATAATACGGTTTAGATGACTCTTGACAAAAATGATTGTGAAGTATATTATGGTATTCTGATAATACTTATGAAATTGCTATAAGGTATGTAATATAATGCAAGATTTTGTTAGGAGGCAATGAATGGATGGAATTTACAGAGTCGGTGTTATTGGATGTGGTGGAATATCTCGTATGCACGCAAATTGGTATAGAGATTTTCCATTAACAGAAATAGTTGCAATCGCCGATGTCAGCGAAGACAATATGAAAAAATTTGCAGAAGAATATAATGTTCAAAAAACATATATAAACTATATTGAAATGCTTGAAAAAGAGAAGCCTGATATAGTTAGTATATGCACATGGCCTAAAACACATGCAGAAATAACTATTGAAGCAGCAAAAAGAGGCGTAAAAGGTATTTTATGCGAAAAACCTATGGCTGAAAATCTAGGTCAGGCAGATGAAGCGATAAAAGCATGTGAAGAAAACAATGTAAAATTGGCAATTGATCATCAACTAAGATTTGATGCTCCTTATGTTTGTGCAAAAAATCTAATAGAAGATGGTGCTATTGGTGCGCTTTTCCGTATTTATGCCCTTTGTGGTGGAGGTGATCTAAAAGATAACGCTACACATACTATTGACTTGATGAGATTTATACATAATGACACACCAATTGAATGGGTAGTAGGTCAAATTGAGAGAATAGGTGAACTAAAAAGATATGGTTTGGATTCTGAACAATTCGCTTTGGGATATATGAAATTTGCTGATAATGTTCGTGGAATTATAGAAGTTGGTGATGATACTGCACCCGGCTATCATCATATTTTCTTATATGGCACAGAAGGCGAAATTGAGCTTGGTGTCCCCGGAGGTCCGGGTATCAGATTAAGAAATAGGCAAAGCGCAGGAGAATGGGTTATTCCCGAAGTAAGATATGAATCAGGTCCCGTTGAGGATTTGGTTGATAGTATAGAGAACAATCGACTGCACCGTTCCAGTGGTTATCAAGGTAGAGCAACTCATGAGGTAATCATGGCTATTTATGAATCGTCAAGACGACGCAAACGTGTCAGATTGCCTTTGGAAGAAAAAGAATCACCATTAACTTTAATGATACAAGAAGGTTTATTATAAGGAAGTGAAATAATATGGATATGAAAGTAACTTTAGGTGTAATAATTGGCAATAGAGGTTTTTTCCCTGATCATTTGGCTGATGAGGGAAGAAAAGAAATACTAAAAGTTTTGGCTGATGATGGTATAGATGCTATTGCACTTTCAACAGAAGATACAAAATTCGGCACAGTTGAGACGCTTGACGATGCGATCAAATGTGCAGAATTATTTAAAAGAAATAGAGAAAAAATTCAGGGCATTTTAGTTACACTACCAAACTTTGGTGATGAAAGGGGTATCGCAAACACAATAAAGATGTCAGGTCTGGATGTTCCTGTTTTGGTTCAGGCAACTCCTGATGATGCTGGTGCGATGAATCTTGCAAATCGTAGAGACAGTTTCTGTGGAAAAATGTCTGCCTGCAATAATTTAAAACAATATGGTATCAAGTATTCACTTACCAAAATGCACACAATTGCGCCTTGCTCTGAGGAATTTAGAGAAGATTTATACTGGTTCACCAATGTTTGTCGTGCTGTTAATGGTCTCAAAAATGCAAGAATTGGTGCGATTGGTGCAAGACCTGCTGCATTTAATACTGTCAGATTCAGTGAAAAATTACTTCAGGCATCTGGTATTACTGTTGAAACAAACGACCTTTCAGAGATATTTGGACGCACAGAAAAAATAAAAGATGATGACTCAATTATCAAAACTAGGCTCGACCGACTAACTTGCTATGTTGATACACAAGGTGTTCCTGATCAGGCACTGAAAAAAATGGCAAAGCTTGCAATTGTTATAGAGGAATGGATGGGCGAAAACCGACTTGTTGCAAGCGCAGTTCAATGCTGGACATCGATGGAAGAATATTATGGAATTGTTCCATGTGCAGTTATGAGCATGATGAGCGAAAATCTAATGCCTAGTGGTTGTGAAGTTGATGTTTGCGGTGTTATTGGTATGTATGCGTTACAACTTGCATCAGGCGTTCCGAGCGCGTTGGTTGACTGGAATAACAATTACGGAAATGATCCCAATAAAGCTGTCGTTTTCCATTGTAGCAACTGGGCTAAAAGTATGCTTGATGATCCAAAAATGGTATATCAGGACATTATCGCAGGAACAGTCGGTGCAGAAAACGCATATGGAGCATGTGTTGGGAGAGTTACACCCGGACCGATGACATTTGCACGTATCTCGACTAATGATGTGGAAGGTTCTATATTAGCTTATGTTGGCGAAGGTGAATTTACAGACGACCCGCTTGATACATTCGGTGGAAGAGGTGTTTTGAAAATAGATGAATTGCAGGATTTGTTATGTTTCATCTGCGAAAACGGATTTGAACATCATGTCGCTATAAGTAAATCATCTCAGGCAGATGCACTATACGAGGCATTTGATAAATACATGGGTTGGGATGTATATTATCACAACCCGAAATAATACTGCTTATGTTATGGTAGTCACAACTTATAAAATGTGACTACCAATTTAATGACAGCAATCTATATAGATAGACTTATCATTATTCCTTTTAGAAATGCCGTATTATTTCATTATGATCATCTTTTTAGTGTCTAAAAAATCACCGGCTTTTATAGTATAGAAATATATTCCGCTATTTACATATTCCCCGTAATCATTCTTGCCATCCCAATAAGCGGATTTATCTTTGCTATTATAAAATCCATTAGATTTATATCCTAATTCCAGTTTACGTACCAATTGCCCTCCTATTGTGTATATATTTATTTCTACATTTGCGTTCTCTTTTAATTGATATGGTATCCATGTTTCAGGATTAAAAGGATTGGGATAGTTTTGATTCAGCATATTCTCTACAGGTAGTTCCATAGGTGCTGATGTGCATGTAGCTTGGTAATTTATGTAATCATAAGTATAATTTGATACTCCATAGCTATTTTTAAGCTGTAAATATACAAGTTTATTACCATAACCAGCAGTTAGATCATAATTAGGTTGGTTGGAATATGGTAGCCAATTATTGTTAGCAACTAAATCAGCACCGCTTATACCAGTTCTATAGTGAGTTGGGCTATTGTTAGCTGTATTGTTTAACTTTACTGTCTGGTTTGAAGTGCAAGCTGCGCCATTATTGATGGCAAACGTAAGTAGCTCTGGCGCACTTGGATGTATATACCAAATATAATCATATACGGATGCTGACTCTGTCATGCTATTTTTTACCTTCAAAAAGACTTTTTTATAGGAATAGCTAGAACTCAATGTAAAATTCGGTGGTGAAGTTGGAATAGATGTCCATACTGCATCACTAAAATCTGAAGCCAAGCTAGCCATATAATGAGTTGGATTGTTTGTTGTTGTGAAGTTCAATGTTACATCTCTATCTCTCGTAACATTTGCTCCATTGTCGAGATTGAATGATGTAATTGTAGGGATGAAGAGTTTATATAGAAAATCATCCCATTTTTGAGCAGAATCTGATGGAAAATCTAGATAATTGGGATTTATATAATTACTCCATTCTACATTATTAAATTCCGGTGGAAAATAGATGGCCAATCCTTTCATGCTTGTATTATAAGTATATGAAGCTGAATGCCATTCATAGATTTTTAAATTATTAAGCGATAATATTAATTGATTAGCTGCTCCTTGTATTGCTGTATCACTAATCAATTTACTAATACGAAAAGCAAAACTACCTAAATCCATATATGACTTATCTCCAAACTTCTCGCAAAGGTTCCACGAATTTTTTATTCCACTATTGATATTTGGCATTTTGCTGATCAAAGCTTGTGAAAAGTCTATCAATTTCGTATTGAATGTGGGAAGATATGTCAATGATATTGCAGCAAGTGTGGCTTGTATACCAAATTTATTGTAAAATTCACCATATTTCTGCACCATTAAAGTTGCTAATTGAGGTGCAGTTGTTGTCGAAAGTATCGGTGTCATAAAATTGTAATATGGTAATCCAGGACCAGGAACATTATCTTCTGATCCTACCATAATGAGCGCATGGTTTCTTAACTGATAGGCTACTTCTACCATTCCCATCAAACAAGCATCAAAATCTATTATTTGAAGTTTGTTTGCACCATTATTTGTAATTGCATTTAAGGCAACTGACAATTCACTCATTGTTAGATAATCATTGGAAGCAACATCGTAACATATTAATTTAAATTCATTGGAAGTTTTTGACGAATATTCTGGAATAACAGAAACTATGTTTTTTGTAATTGTTGAATATTGAGAGTCTAATTCTGCCTCAATCTTTGGAATAATTGGAGCACCTTGATCATTAAAACTAGATGTGCTTCCAACGGAATTTTTCCATCCGTTACCATGGTTCCATAGGACTAGAGCATAATTATTTGCAGGAAGGTCTGTTTTTGCTGATGCAACAAAAGAATATAGGGTATTTGGATTCCCCATATTAAGTTCGCCCATATCAATATATACACTAAGCTCAGGTGTAACATAATATTTTCGAGTTGATGTCCAATTACCATAATCAGTAGCATAACCCGAAGCTCTATCAAATAAAACAATAATGTTGATATTAGTATTCATAACATTTGATATGTCATAATAAAAATCCCATACTCCCATTATCTCTAAGTCGTTATCAGCATCAAGATAAACCATGATTGTCCATTGAGCTTTCTTTATAGCCAAAGTTTTATCTGAGTAAGATGAACTAAAAGTGGCATCACCATCAAATTTTGTTCTGATTGGATAATTTCCTGTAGCTAAATTAGGTGGTGGTGTATAGATAATATAGGCAATTCCATTTGAATCTGTTACTTTTGGAGAACCAGACATTTTTTGCCAAGTTCCACTAATCTGAATATAAAAATCAACATTGCGATTAGAGATAGGGACATTGTCTGATGTCAGCTTGGATTCTAAATATACTGGTTGTCCAAGATTTGTTTGTTTAGATGATCCAGACGGATTAGTAAAGACAGTCTGTGTTGTTGATCTAGGATTTGTATTTTTTTCAATAATGATGTCGTCAAGGAAGGTTCCTTCATAAAAAACACTAACATCACTTGTAAATTTAAATTTAACATATACATTTTGTGCCCCAAGTATATTACCCAGAACTGGCACATTGCTAAAATCAAGCTCGATACATTTCCATGGATAATATGTTCCTGAAATACGAGTTCCGTAATAATTAGTACCATCAATTGATACATACCATCCAAAATAATCATAAGTTGATTCCGTTCTTGTCCAATGCCAAAATCTTAATTTCGCTTGAGTTGCATTAGCAAGGCTAAATGGACCATATCTCAATTCAGTATTCATAAGATTATCATAATAGGGAAAATCGAAAGGATCTATTCCATAGGTTCCATTTCTCCCACACCATGCGCTACAGCTTGAAGGATAAATATAGGGGGTTTCTGTATATGGCTTAAAGCATGTTCTACCCCAAGCTGGATTTCCAATAACTGTCCAACCAGGCGGGGGAAATACTGTTGATTCAAAGTCAGTAGCAGTAATAACTGTCCATCCTGGGGTCGGAGTAATGGACTTAGGGATTTGACCATCAAAGCTAGAGGGATTAGTATATATAGCTTTTGGAGATGTAATATCTTCCGTTATTATTGAAATTTCCTCCAATGGTTCTGTATTTCCTTTTTCTATAAATACCCCGTATGTTTCAGAACAAAAATACTGAATAGTGAATGAAAAGGTTACCAAAAATACAAAAAATAATGTTTTATTTTTAGATTTGAATATAAACATTTTACACCCCTACCTTATTTACTTCTGATTTGACTCATATAGCATTTAAAAAATGTAAAAAATCTAGTTTCAGGATTTCTAATAATTTGATTTGATTACCCCCCATTTCGTTGTATAATTAGTATTAGCATTCACATTAGTTACAGGAAAAATTATCTCACCTGCAGGAAGATTTTTAAGGGAAAATTCACTGCAATCAGCCTCCCTGATTACAAATATTTTATAGTCGCTTTCATAAAATGGGACCCAATCCTTGCCATTAAATATGATTCTTGAATTCCAACCAGCATTGCCTGCTTTTAAAACGCTCAATATTGAATCAACATCATCACTTTTAATTCCCTTTATTACTCCATATGCTCTAAGCCAGTCAATTTCAGCTTTCATTGCTGATTTAAAATCAAATGTCTCTTTTTGGGTATCAATTGCTTCAATAAGATCATCAACATCATCTATTTTAATCGTTTTTGTGGGGATTTGGATTCTAATACTTAGTCCTCTCAATATACTGATGCCACTAGGCATATTAAACTCGTTTTTTACTACTTGTAGAATAACAGCAACACGAGGATCAAAATGAGAACGATAAGTTATTAATGTTTCATCTTTATCTATAATTACATTTGTTGATCTGCTTATGAATCTAAGATCATAATCCATACCCGACTTATTAAGAACAACTTCGGATGCAAAAAGATCTGATGTATTAAAACAACAATAAGATCTAGGAACAGCCATAATAAAAAATGTCAGTATTAAATAAAAATAGATTTTTTTCATTTTGGGTTACTCCTTTATGTTTTAGAACACCCAATACCTAAAAGGTCAATAATTTGCTCTCATTATATAAGACTCAAAAAATTACTAAAATGTGACATTTAAAACAAATATTAACCAAATTTTTTTAAATTTCCAAATTTACAAAATCACAGCAATATTTATATTATCATCATAGCCATATACGCCTGAAACATAATTGCATTTCGTTCTGAGCAAACATACAATAGGGCATTTAACTTCGTCTTTATGCTTTGAAAATACATAAAAATTCGCTTGACCTTTTGAGAAAATCATGTCTGCAATAGAAATTTCCTCTTTTAGTTCATCAGACATTTCTTCAAAACATATACCAAGTGTATCAGGACCCGCAAGGATTATTTTTGATGATGCTTCAGATAATCGGACTTGCTCTGCGTCATCTATTGTTGCATCGCTTGTAATTGGACCTTCTCTAACTGCTGAAACAACAATTCCCGCACTTTCATCTTTGAGACACTTAATCAACATTTTATCAAGCACGATCTCACCGACATTATCATGTATAAATAGAACTCTTTTAGATGACTTCAATTTCTTATATATGTCTTGAAGATGATCTATTTCTAATATTTCAGCAATTTCATATAGCGATCTTTCCATAGCGTCTATATCAAACTCATATCCAGTTCCAACAGTCCTGAAATCAAGGGCATTTCCAGCAATAGACCACCTAACAAGCATCGAGAATTTGTCAAATCCAGACAAGTTTTCTATTTTAGGTTTTAGTTTCTTTTCTAATTCAAGACCCATTTTATTGCATAGATAACGCCTTTCTGCAAAAGGAACTTCAATGCCTGAAACCTTCTTTAGGATACGATGAACCGCTGTTATATAAAATGATGGCTCTTTATCAAAATCAATAGACTTTGCAATGAATTCTAATGATTCTTTCATAATTTGTCGCTTAATGCTTTCATCAAGCCTAATAGATTCAATCGCACCATATAGATCATCAACAATACATGGAACACAGCCCAGTTTTACTATCAAAATTATTCCTTTCTGTTTATCTTTGTATCAAAAAAACATTGAAAATTAAGAGATAAAATATCATAAAAATCTGGATTATTAGCACATAGAATCGCATTTTTTTTAATTAAAAAACATGGACATCTGATATGTCAATAATTACATAAATATCCTTTGTAAAAGCCACAGAAGCAATCTCTTGAAATGCTTCTTTACTAATTAGAGATATAAGTTCAATGCCTGTATCTATTATCAACCTAACATTACCATTTAGCATAGTTACAGATGCAACATGCCCTTTAAGGCAATTTCTGTTATCATTATAATCAGGTATAAGAGAAACTTTTATATTATTTGGACTGATGTATATCCCAACATTATCTTGATTAAAATTATTAACCTTAATATTTATGTTTGGGGCTATATTTATAAATTTCTGTCCGTTTTCTTGCCTAAAAATGCCATAAATAATGTTTTCTGATCCTCCACTAATAACTTTTCCATCAAGTAATGAAATTACATTTTTTGTCATTCTATATGCTTGTGATAGATCGTGAGTAGTGAATATTATGGTTGTTCCATGTTCGGCGTTTATTTTTTTGAGTAGATTCTCTATTGTTTGTATGTTTCTCCTATCAACATTTGCGGTAGGCTCATCTAATATCAATATATCAGGCTTAATCACAATAGCACGTGCAAGGGCAGTTCTCTGCGCTTCTCCTGCGGATAGTTTTCTTGCCTTTCGTTGTTCGAATCCAGCAAGACCAACCATATCAAGTGCAGATGTAACAGCATAATGAAGTATTGCTTTATCAAAAAAACGAAATTTTAACCCATAAGCGATATTTTTATAAACGCTTGTTCGGAATAAAACAGCATTTTGCATCACTAATGTCATTTTTCTTTTTAATTCAAGTGCATTTGGCGAATTAATGTCTGCTTTTTGTCCATTAAAAAGAATATCTCCCTCAGTTGGACTTTCGAGTAAATTTATTAATTTTAGCAAAGTTGTTTTTCCAGAGCCATTCGGTCCCACAAGTGCATAAATCAAACCCGATTCGAAAGAAAGGTGTGGAATATCAAGGACTAGCCGATCATCATATCTTTTGCGAATATTTTTTATTTCTATAATTGGTTGTGTCATATTTATTTTTGCTGAAAATAATGAAATAATATATTTATAAGAAAAGCCACTAATAACAAAATTATCCCTAATGCAATTCCAATCGCAAATTCGCCCATACTTGTTTGCAGAGCAATGGCGGTACTCATCGTCCTTGTAGCATATCTTATGTTTCCACCGAGCATCATTGCAGAACCGACTTCGCCAATAATGCGCCCAAATCCCGAAACTAACGCCGCAAGCAGACCAAATCTTGCCTCTAGGAATATCGTAAATGCTAACTGCCTTCTATTTGCCCCAAGCGTTATCGCTGTCTCTGCAACTCGTTCATCAACAGAATGGATTGCTGAAATTGCCAAACCAACTAATATTGGTGTAACAAGAATAACCTGACCGATTATCATGGCTCTTTGTGTATAAAGCAAATTTAGCATACCCAAAGGACCGCTTCTTGATATGAGAGTATAAACCATAAGCCCAATAACAACCGTCGGTGTAGCCATAAGAGTATTTATCATTGTAATTACTATTTTTTTCCCTAAAAAACTCTTTGTTGCTATGATAAATCCCAAAGGCAAACTGATAATAGCAGATATAAAAATAGAGATAAGCGAAACCTTTAAGGATATAAAGACCGCACTAAAAACCTCACTATCAAAGCTGAATATAAGCCTAAACGCTTCTATAAAACCATTTATTATATAATTCATATTATTTTATTGGAATTGCTGTTGGTTGAAACAATACTTCGCCTGATGATGATTTGAGATTGCCTATTATCTTTTGCCCCTCGACTGATGTGACCCAACCTATCAAAGCCATTGCATAGACATAATTAACATGCTTATATTTTGCGGGATTTATAGCCATAATGCTATATGGATTACCAAGTCTATTTGTATCGCCCTCAACCAATATTACAAGGTCTATCTTATTTTTATATGCAAGGTAAGTTCCTCGGTCGCTTATCGTATAGGCTTGTTTTTCGTGTGCTATCTGGAGTGTAGCACCCATGCCTTGTCCAGCTTCCATATACCATTTACCTGATGTTGTAATTTTTGCTTCATTCCATAAAGATTTTTCTTGTTTATGTGTTCCTGAGCTATCTCCCCTAGATATAAAGTGTGATTTTCTTGATGCAATCTTTTTCATTGCCAAAACCGCATCTTTTATTCCTTTAATTCCAGCAGGATCGCTTTTTGGACCCAATATGACAAAATCATTAAACATAACTGATCTGCGATTAGCACCTAGACCATCTCTGATAAACTTCTCTTCTGCGTCTTTATCATGAACAAAAAGGGCATCAACATCACCATTTTTGCCTAATTCCATAGCTTTTCCTGTCCCGACAGCAATAACATCCACTCTAATATTAAACATTTTTTCAAATGGTGGTAAAAGAACCTTCAGCAGACCACTATTATCAATACTTGTTGTAGTGGCAATTTTAAGTCTTTCGGTAGCAGATGCAGAAAGACATATTAACGTCATAATGACAATAAGCAAAAATAGCTTTCTCATAGTTTATACCTTTTTTATATTATGATTGATCTTGGTAGGAGAGCGCGGTTAGAAAGATGGCATTAAAAAAGCCAATAACCGTGCATATATGGATATTGGCAGTCTTTATCCACATTCTCCTTTCCAAACACGGGAGGTATAACCGTTTCCAGCCATGCCCTATCGGCTAGCTTTCATAGGTTGCGATAACCCTTAGAAAAGATAGCTCGGAG
>CAZMCH010000044.1:0-32805 GCA_964564735.1 uncultured bacterium | reverse complement strand
TTAAACATGATACAGCACCACTTACAGCCAACATCATCAGTTTCCATTCTGTGTGTAACTCCCGGCGGATGGATGATAAAATCATGTGGCTTAACCTCATACATTTGCTCATTATCTTCCTCACCTTGAAAGATTCTTGCTTTTCCTTCTAATATATACCAGTATTCTTCCATATCATCGTGCTTATGACCGGGCTTCCAGATACGATTTGGCTTCCATGTATTTATATCCCAATGATCTAAATCGTGGATTGAGCCATCAGTCGGAAAACGCTGACAGCCATGATCTTCCATTGGTGGCAAATCCGCAGAAGTAAAGATAGTTTTTGCTATTGGCTTGACAAAGGTTTCGTGCTTGCCATAGTTCCCTTTTTCTTCCCTTATTTTCCTCATGCCATCAGCAAAGCGATTACTAAATGCTATACAAAGCCATTCGCATTTGTCATCACATTCCATTCTATGATAAACGCCTCTTTCATGTATTATCAACGTATCTGCATCAACATCAGTAACAGCATCAGCTTGATATACACGCATCCCTCCGCTTATGACAAACCAAAATTCCTCCATTGCATCGTGTTTATGAGGGTCTTTCCATTCTATTTCAGAAGTAGAGATATTATAATCCAGATGATCGAGATTTGTCTGATCATAGGGTATCTCATATCTCTGAACCCAGAATGATCGTGGTGACATTTTGTCATAAAATATTACCATTGATTTGCTCCTTTTTGATTATATCAAAACCTGACTTACAAGATTGTCTGAATATTCTCCATATAATAACAATAATTGGGGAATGAAACATCTGGTGGTAAGCTATGGTCTGGATAAGGGATATATCCGCCTTCTTGAACCAATGGTGCAACGCGTTTTATTTCTTTATCAATTGCATCTGGTCCCCAAGCAAGTGTTCGTTTATCAAAACCGCCCATTATACGCAATTCACGACCATACTCTTTGCGAACCTTTATAACATCCATACCTGCTTGAACCTCAAATGGATACAATATATTGATTCCAGAATCTATCCATACAGGTATCAATTTTGAAATATCACCATCGCTATCTAGGGTGATGAACTCCACGCCTCTTGAATTAAGGAAATCAACAACACGCCTATATCTTGGAAGCATATATTTTCTTGCAAGTTCAGGTCCCAATAAGGGTCCCGTTTTGAAAGCCATATCTTCCCAGAAACCATAAACGTCAATATCTGTGCAATCAAGTATCTTATCCATCATCGCTATAATAAAGTCGGCATTTGCGTCCATCATTTCCTCAACAAATGCAGGATCATCATAGAACAACATACATAGTTTTTCAACGCCTGTCATATTTCGTATTGGTCCAAAGAATCCGCCCCAACGATCTGATATGATAACCAAAGGATAATCACGATTTTTGTATGCAGAAAGTTTTTCCTTCCAATCAGCGCCAATACGTGCATCCATATTTGGTTGCATACGTTCTTTCCAGAATTTTCTAAAATCTTCACGAGTCTCAACAGGGAATCTAACGAACTTTGGCATCGAAGAATGAGGATAGTTCTTTAGCTCTCGCATCAAAATACCTTCGTGGTTGATATATGAGATTGTTTCCTCATCTTCCTCTACAACCACACGCTGAAAAGGTGGATTTGGAAAAAACCATCCGCCAAACCAAACCCAACGATCTGTTGTGAAATAATGCTTATTCGGGTCAAAACCTTCCTTTTTCCAGCGATCAATTGTTTCAGGCCAACCACCAGCTCCATGAAACGGCGCACGATCTCTTGGTTCATATCGCATAGTCGCTAAGAATCTTTCTCTTGAATTCATTGTTATCTGTTTTTCAGACATATATTTGCCTCCATTTATATTTATCTTCGGCTTAATTCCTCATATACTTCATTATAATATAAGGCATTTTCAACAGGTGTATTTGCTGGAATCATATTCGTAACGCCCATAAAATAACCCGGACATTTTTTTCCAAGCGACATGCACCTTTCTACTTCTATGCGTATATCTTTCTTTTTTCCCATTAACAGTATCCTTGTGTCAACATTTCCGATGATGATATGTGTTTGTCCGTAATGTTCTGTTATATATTTCAGGTCGGTTAATGGT
Source organism: uncultured bacterium (assembly GCA_964564735.1). Classification (GTDB taxonomy): domain Bacteria; phylum Poribacteria; class DTPJ01; order DTPJ01; family DTPJ01; genus CAZMCH01. The sequence goes on along the minus strand of CAZMCH010000044.1, from coordinate 30,695 downwards.
TCAAAGAAAAAGCCCTTTGCACCTGTTCTTGCTATGTCATCTATAAACTCGGTATAGTTGCCGTCAGCGACAAAGATAATCTTTTTGCCAGCCTCTACCAAAGGCGCATATAGTTTTTTGTAGTTCGGAAAAATATATTTGCGATACCATTCTGGATGAAACACCGCCCCGCTTGTCCAGACAATATCGTCATGCGAATAAACAACAGGTGTTTCACTTTCAGCAAGGGCATCATAATATTGTTGCATCCATTCTGCATACCGATTAGCGACCTCACCAAACCTGATGGGATCAATTCCACCAGCAGTCAACAGCATATCCCAGCCAAATATCGCTATAAGCCCTGAAAAAAGCGTTGTATATGTTCCAGTCATACATACAAGTTCGGGAAATGTTTGACGCATATTCCGATAATGGTCATTGAAGCGATTTATTAGCTCTTTTTTATCTTTTTTTCCACAATTTTCCCATATATCAAAAGAGAAAACTTCCTCTGATTCTTTAAATGGGCAATATATATTTGTATTGTAATCAACCCCGCCATCTGCATATTCGGCATGTCCCATAGAAGTTTGCTTTGCGCCCAATTCGCCATGACCTATAAGAGGAGTCAGCATTATGTCATAATCCCATGCGCTTATAAAAGCCTTTGTCGCTTCCCATCTGATTAGATCGGGGCTTTTAAAATTAACATCAATACCAGTAACAGCCTTTACTAATTCCCAATGCCTTTCTGCATCAAACTCTACTCTTGGCACACGAGAAGGCATCTCAAGGTTAACCGCTGACCATCCGTCTTTATATGACATGCTTTGTCTCCTTGCTCATATCCTCAAACATGCTATTGGCCATCTCAATAGCTTTATCAGATATTTCCCATGAATACTTGGTTAAGTCTGATATAGCTAATTCCCTGTCTTTTGATAATAGCTTTAAGGCATTAACCTCAATAAATGCTTGCTCATCAAATAGTTTCTCCTCAAACTCGTCCCAAACTTCCCTTGCCTTTGATATGAGATTTTGGTAGTCGCTATTTATTAAATCCTGCAGTCTCTTGAAAGTCCACCAAGTATGGTTCGGATCATAGTCAAATGTTCCCTCTGGCGGGTTGAAATGATGTTCGATGGTCAACTGCTTATCAATAGAAACTGACTTATGATAAGATTCTGGAACACCCGATATGCCAAGATACCAGGGAACTAAAACGCTTGTGCATGGTTCGGCAGATGTCCGCCAGTCAACGCAACCAACCTCAGGTGGAAGCCAATTCCTTAGCTGAAATACTGCACCCTCAAGGGTTGGAGGAGCGCATAAAGAGCCTATTTCACCGTGATAGCGTAGAATTGTGATTACATCCTTAATATTCATTTTGTTATTAGGCTTGACGGAAAATGGAAGCTGTTCTGTTTCTGGTATATCATTTGTTCGCTCAGTGACAAGGCTTTGTCCTCTCCATTGACGAGGGTCCCAAAGAACTGGATTCGGTGGATTATATGCGTCCCTAAAGCTAAATGGCTTTCCACTTGATGGGTCATACCATCCTCTTTTTATGGCATAATCAATGATGTCAGGTGAACCGATGAAGTTATCTGTATCATCAAGATTAACATCAGTTATTATATGCACATTCGGCAAAATTACAACCTCATCATCAGGAACTCTCTTTGCAAGCCAGTGTTTGCCTCTGATGATGGATAATATCCATGCTTCATTAGGGTCAGCAACAACAAGAGAACGCCCTGAATCAGTATATCCAAAACGATTAAGCAATTCTCCTGCAATATGGATGCCTTCTCTTGATGTTTTGGCTCTTTGGACAATTAGCCTTCTGAGAAGATAGCCTATTCCGCCGTCAGTAATATCCCCACGTGCTACCAAGTCATCATAGGAATCTTCTTTTGTTCCACAGCCATCGCTACCAACTGCGACTCCCCATTCGTTAATATAGACATCACTAAATTCAAGACCGGGATTTTCTGACCAAATAAAAGAGTATGTTTTTGGCACTTCTGCCAGAATTCCACCCTTAACAAGTGTAACTACCTCGTCAGGATCGTGTTCTATTCGTGGTATTTTGCGAAAATTAAGGATTCTTTCCCCTCCATCCTGTTCATTATGACCAAAAATCACAGAACCATCATAAGACGCTTTTTTCCCGACAACAACAGCAAAGCAACCCAAAGTAGAAAATGCAGGAATAGCCAAAATCAATAGAAATAGCAAAACGAAAATCATTGTCATAATAGAAATAATTGTATATTAAAAAGATATTATATCTTTTTAATATAACGACTCCTTTCTTGAAAATTTCTGAGTATGTAAATACCATCTCTTACCCAAATAATTTAAGCCATAAAGCCACAGCGATTAAAGTGATGGCACTTCCCCAATATAAGATACTCTCAGGTATAACAATATTTTTGTGGTCGTGAGAATATCTATAACTAAGAATTATTACCCCAGTTGTTATGATAATAAACATTATCAATTTATGGAGAAAAACACCTGTAAGCAAGCCGAAACGATCTATATATTTTTGGACTAACGGATTTCCTTCTCTTGATATATTTGACATAATACCATTTATTGTCATAAGGTAATCCAAAACATTCGCTATTGCATAAACAGAACAAGCCACCGCTATACGAGGCCAATATTGTGTCTCAATTTCAAAACACAAGGGATAACTCAATAGGATCATTGAACAGCCAATAACAGGGATACAGATCATTATTGTTAATGGAATTAACTGTAATCCAACATAATCTATAAAAAGCCGAAAATATGCCAGAGCAGAATCGATAAAAATACCAATAGGCCAAATAGCAATAGAGGAATAGACATTCTTTTCAGGGATAAAAATATAAGCTATTCCGAACCCTAGCAATGATGTTCCAATGAAGAATAATTCAAGTCCTATTATCATAACAAATGAATTACGTCTTTGTCGTTTACTGGAAATCCAACACCACATAAGGCAAACTGCAATGCACAAAGCTCCACCAGCAAGCCATATAAGTTTTGAAGAAGGCATTTTGAAAGCGCTTATGCGATTTATGATTTCAAGTAAATACACAAATACCATGAATAGAAACACTTTTGACATACATCTCTCCACTTTTTACATATTTACCTAAATTCTCAATCTTTCTCCCCCCTAAATTTAATTTAATAATATACCACCTATTCAGATTAATCTCAATACAAAATAGTTCCAAAAATCAACAATAAAGAGCATCTATATTATATAAAAAATAAAGGGCGAACGATCAAAATTCACCCTTTGACTATCTATACAAAAATTCCCAATAATAAAGCATTATTTAACTTTAATAACATCGTGATTTACTAGGGATTTTGGTCGTTCCCCTTTTAAGACACGCACTACCTCTTCTGTTGCTAATCTCTGAAGATTCACTATTGATTCCTCAGAATACCAAGCGGAGTGTGGTGTGATAATCACATTATCAAATTGGCATAATGGATGATTTATATCAAATGGTGGAACATCTTCAATTACGTCTAGTGCAACACCAGAAATCTGATTATTCGTCAACGCATCAACTAGATCATCAGTCTTAATCAATGATCCTCTTGCACAGTTTATTAACAAAGGTTTTCTTTTCATTTGAAAAAAGAGTTCTTTATTGAAAAGATGATAAGTCTCTTTATTAGATGGGGCATGGATTAGTATTGCGTCTGATATGCTAACAAGTTCCTCAAGAGATACTTTTTCTGCATCAAAATATTCACAAGAGATATTTCCTTTTACATAAGGATCAAAAAATATCAATTTTGCGCCAAAAGGCTTTAATTTGCTGGCTGATAGCCTCCCAATACGCCCCATACCAACGATTCCAATAGTTAAGTCCTTGATTCTATGTAATGGTTTTAGATAGCCTAAGTCCCAATGACCTTCACGAACATAACGATCCGAAATTGTGATCTTACGAATTAAAGCCAACAAATAAGCAACAGCATGATCAGAAACTTCCTCAATACAATAATCAGGAACGTTTACCACCATTATTCCATATTTGGTTGCAGAATCAACATCAATAGTATCAATCCCTATTCCATAACGGATGATAGCTTTGCATTTGTTCAATGATGACATAAATTTATCATCAAGATAACCTAAATATGTGTTGAGAATAACATCAGCATCAATGGCAAGTGGAGTTAATTCATCAACGCTTTTGCATTGATAGACATGCAATTCTGCATCACATTCTGAAAGTAATGATTTCTCTATATCAAAATTGGCAAAGACATAATCAGTAACAATTACCTTAAATCTGGGCATTTGATTTCCTCGCTATTGTGGATATTCTAATAAGTATTTGGCAACCCTCTTTTTATCTGGCTTTTCTATACCAAAATCTTCTGAAACAGATATATCTGTTCCGCTTAACTTTTGGCATATACGGGCAATTAGCTTTAATTGCTCTGTTGGTGGTAATTGTTCAATTTGTTTTTCCAATTCCTCAATGTTTGTCTTCTTCATTACTATATATACACCTCTTTTTGTAATTTTTTATGCTCATTAAACCATTCTTGAAATGTCAATTTTGGGGACCAGTTCATAAATTGCTTTGCATAGGAAATATCATAATAGCATGTTATAGAACCAATATTTATGCGATTTGCTTCAAAGAAAGCAGGTGCACCGGGGTAATATCTTTCTACAACACTAGCTGGATTTGTCCTTAATTCCTCCGCATCTTCAGCGGAATATGGAGTCAGATTTGCGATTGTAACAACGTGGTATCCCGTAAATTCGGTTCTTAATGCTGATATATGAGCATCAATGACATTATCGGGATGTGTCCAACTACCTAGCAAGCCTAATCCTAGCTTCAAATCATCTATTGGTATAAATGTCGGTGGACGCAGACAGGCAACATTCATTCCACTATTAGTATGAAACATCCATGCGAGATTTTCACCAAAACGCTTTGTCATACCGTATAAATCTCTTGGCATAGATGGATCATTTTCTTTTGCAGGAACAAATGCTGGAGGCATACCGATCGCCGCTATACTGCTAGTATAAATAACTCTTTTGACACCAGCTTTTACACATGCGGAAAAAACATGATGGCAAGCTTTTACATTATTATCAAGGTATTGATCGGGTGTATATGGCTTCCAAGGATGTATTGCAGCACAGTGTATAACAACATCTGCACCATCAACAACCTTTTGCACCTGATCTATCTTGCAAAGGTCAGCTACTATTATACCATCAGCATTGATAATATCCGTTGCAATTACATTATAATCGCTTTCAGTTTTTAGTAGCTTAACGATACCTCCACCAAGAACACCCATCGCACCAGTTACAACAACGTTCATGAATCACCTCAAATGTTTATATTATATAACAGCAAAAAAATCTTGTTCTGCCAATTCAGATTTCATACGCATATAAGCAGGATCTGTCTCCAATGGACCAACAGTGCCCGTGCATCGGACAAAGCAATATATTATATTACTCAATTCATCTCTAGATAATTTTTGAAGATCGCTCCATTCTTTTGAATATGGATATAGATGAAGTGATAAATATTCTATCGGAGGATACTCAGGTTTTATTGCAGGTTGTATAAAATCAAAGGCGATTTTTTTGTAACCTCGCCTGCGCCAGAACATCTCTCGCTTCCAGGGGTCCATTGAATCACGTCTTATTTCGTTTATCTTCATCAAACTCGGATCATTTACCTGTATTATCAATCCCTTTGTATATTGTCCAAGTTCTCGAGCATCTTTTAATATAAATTTATCCCGAAGATCAATTAGCTTAATCCCAATTCCACCCCTGCGATGTTCTTTTTTTACTCCAATATATGAACCCATACCAATCGCATAATCACCAAATGAAAAGAAATAAAATGATACTCCTCCAACAATATTATTCTCTTTTTTAGCAACAACAAGATGGTACCTGCATGTTTCACCATGATCGCACCATGTTCCTTCTTTAAGATTTTTTCGTAAAAGAGGTATATCCTCTCGGACATAAAAATCTGGGAAAGCTTCTACCAATACATTGTCATGGAATTTTGCCACATAGTCGCTATCTGGATCAACGACATTGATATATTCTATAGGCACAATTAATATCCTCCATGTCACAACAAACTCATACGTTTGTTGATGTTTCTAATGTCTGCTATTTTTTTATCTCTAATGTTTCTTTCCAGTAACTTTGATTTTCCTTCAACAATGATGCGATTTAGCAAATCAGAACCAATTTCTTTTTTATCTGGCGAACTAGATATAGAAGAGAAAATTCCCTCAAATGTTTCATTCAAAAATAACTTACCAAAATCAGATGCCAATTCGTCCAAATTCCCCAAATAGAGTGCAACTAAAAACAATGCTCTATATGGATTAATGCCCTCTTCTAATAACACAGGCACTATTATATTATCACCATAGCCCGTATAAAACATTATCTTTGTATAGCCTTTTATATATACATCACCATATATGTCATAATTATTTATATAAAATTCCGCTTCATTTGCGATGCTTTTCAATAAACTATCGCCTTTAGGAGATAAAAGGTATTTTATATTATCATGATAAATTAAGCCTTGTTTGTTAATTTCGTCAATTAAAGTAGATAATTCTGGAATGCCTTTTGGATCGGGAAAATAGCCAAACTTATCTGCCATATAAAGTATAAATATCTGCCTAAAATTATCAAGCATTGTGATTTTTTGCTCTTTACTAATAAGATGGAATGGATCAACAGCGTTGGATATATCAAGGACTATATCAATCAATTTATAGTTTATATTGTTATCATCAATACAGATTTGCTGATGATAAGATACAATCTCATTCGGCTGGACATCCGATTTGCCATTATTTATATGGTATCTTATGCTAATTTTTCCTGCCTTTTTTTGCCTATAAATATCACATATCATATCAACAAGGTCTATAAGATCAGGATTTGGATATTTTGATAGACTTTTTTTTAGCGTTAGTCTCTTTTTTATGCTATTACAAACCACGTATTTTTTTATGATTTCTTCTATTGATAGAAATTCTGCTTGTAAAGGTAGTGATAGATACAATCCATCAATCAATTCCATATCACCAAAAGTAACTCTCAAGACAAGATTGTCATTAGCTTTAATATTTATCGGTGGAAATCCAAGAGATTTATAAAACTGATAATCAAAGCTATCTTTTTCTATCTTTTTCTCATATAGGCTCATAAGTTTGCAATACCACCACCAGAACCACCGCCTCTGAATCCACCGAATCCTCTCGACCCACTTCTACCCCATCCTGATTTACCTGCTGACGATGAAATTCTTGTTGCTTTGCTCAGATTTACACCTGTTCGTGAAGCCCATCTCTGTCTTGATGAATTTGGGCTTGCGTTTCTATAGGCGGTTCCATGTTTAGTTGACATTCTTGCTTCGTATTGTCTGTTGGTGTTGACTTGATCTCTATAACTAGGTGTGTTTCGATAGTTGTCTCGATAGCTCCTTATTGCACCTGCATCTGATATGGTTGTATGATAAACAGGCACCATATATGCTGGACGAGTTAAAGCACTAAACAACATCCATGTCATAAACATATCTGTTCCATAGGAATATGGATGATGGTAATAGCTATTAACTCCATAGCCTCTCATCTCGCCCTTATAAGAACCATCTTCAAACCATCTTGTAAATGTAAATAATAGGTCATCTTCTTCATAGTCGATTTGATTATTATCATTAAGATCGGCGTATCCAGAGACAAGTTGTTTCCCATTATCTTCGTTTTTCACCTCAATAAGAATAAGCTCTTTGCCCTGATAAATTTCATTGACTCTCTTTTCAAATTCTGTTACATCTTTGGATTTCTCCATTGCCTCTTCAACCGCTTCGAGATTGATTCTGCCTGCCTGTCCACTCGTTTCAGCCCATTGTTCGCTTCTTGAGGAGCATCCGACAAAGGAAAATAAGCTACCACCAACGATAATACCTGCCGAAGCAATACCGCTATACTTAAAAATAGTAGCCTTTTTATCTAAACTATACTTTTTCTTTTTTTCCGTCATAAAAGGCGCCTCCTCATATAAAATTGGTGCGGATAGTTTGGGCATGTGGGAGAACCATAAAGAAATTTCATCCGTCTTCTAATATGGGCTTGACTATCCGCATAAAGATTATTAAATACGATCACATTGCGATAATTTTCCTCATACGTTCAGCTATATCAATTAATGCGTTATGGTCTCCTCCTACTTCATGAATAACCGCCGAATCAAAGCCAATCTTGCGAAATTCATTCATAACAACCGACCAATTTGTATCACCGTCAAGAAGATTCACAAAACTACGTGTTCCACGCTTATAATCTTTGAAATGAACCTTCTTGATCCTTTGTCCAAGTTCACGAATCCAATGCTCAGGATAGCCATATTCCATCATATTAGCAGTGTCAAGATATGTTCCTACCCAATCGTTTCCAACAGCATCAACAAAATCACGCATCTCTTTTGGGCTGAGAAGAAATTTATTCCAGACATTCTCCACACATATAGCGACTTTAAGCGATTCTGCAGTTGGGGCAAGTGCTTTCAATTCATCAACAAAGTTATTCCAAACTTCAGTATAAGTTCCTTCTGATCCTAATTGACCCGGGTGAAGAAGCATACCGTCAGTTCCAAGTATATTACCGATTTCCAATATACGTATAATTGATTTGCAACGTTTTTTCCGTTCTTCTGGGTTTAGGCTTAGCATACTGCCTGCGTCCTTATATCCACCGATAACGCTTGCTATCTCAACGCCTGAATCATTGCATTTTTGAGCCACTTTCTTAATATCTGACTCACTCATATCAATATCAAGTGGACCACCTTCGCGAAATGAGAGTTCTATAGCATTATATCCGGCTTCTTTACAGAGATTAAGACAATCATCAAGAGACATTCCTCCAGTTATTATCTGAGTAAAACCTATTTTCATATTTCAATCCTCGCTATTTTTCATCAACAAGATAACATAAGACAGATAATCAATCATTTAGCTATATTATAATCTATTGGATTTTCATTTCAAGTATTTTCTTAAATGTATTTCTCTAATTAAGCCCTTCATCTAATACAATAAGATAATTGTCCAATGGAACGTAATTTGCAACAGAATTACCCGTGCCGAGAATATAGCCTCCATTAGGTATACATTTATCAATAATATCTCTCACATAGGCACGCAAATTTACCTCATCAAGTCGGCATATCTTATCAACATCAACTCCACCAATGACCGTTATTCTATCGCCATATTTTGCCTTAAATTCCGTTACAGGCATGATTTCATCTTCAAAAGAGTGCTTTGCATCTATTCTTACATCCTCTATCAAATCCTCCATGATGATCTCAAGATTGCCGCAGGAATGGAGTATATAGAAAAGCCCGTTGTCATGTGCAAGTTGCGCTAGTTTCTTATGCCAAGGAAGGATATATTCCCTTAAAAATTTTGGTGCAATAATAGTTGCTGTTTTGTATCCTAGATCATCGCCCTGAAAGAAACCAATGACCTTATCAAAACCAATTAGTTGCTTATAGCAATCATATATTAACTGTCCTGCCCTGTCAAAGACTGCTTTTACAAGTTGTGGATCATCATATAGCAGGTATGAAAGGGTTTCCGCACCAAATAAAATATTAAGCCCGATTTCAAATATACCAGCAGATGGGCAAGCAAGGATACCCATTCCATCAGGTAAGTTATTTGATATAAAATCCATCGCCCAATTATCAATATCTTCAATTGATGGCCAGGTATATTTCTCAAAATCCTCCCATGTTGTTATTATGCCTTCGCCTTCTTCTGTCCATTTTCTTTCATTACGGGCAAGCTCTGCTGTATCTTTGCCTCCACGAGTCTTTGTCGTAAAATGTAGCCCTGCTTTGAAACGAAAATCGGATGTTAGACGTATGCAATCAAAACCCATCCGATACCAACATTCTATATAATTTCTTAGGTATTCTTCTTTTGTCCTTATATCATCATTTGAAGGCTCTATCCATTTTCTATCGAGTTTTTTTATTACAAATTCTTTTACTATTTCCTTATCTATATGAAGTTCCATAAATGGAGGTTTTGTAGGAATTTCCTGTTGCAATATCACTCTTTTGAAGTAGTCCTTATCTGGTCTAGGGGCTTTTAGTGGGATTTTCATTATCTAGTCTCCTTGTATAATATGTATTGAATTAAATCACTATTTTTCCAAGAACAACAGGTCTAGTTGCTCCTGTTGCACTCGGGACATTGCTAGGATTGCCATGTATTGTCTCATTTGCAAGAACCGCAAATGCAATTGCCTCTTTTGCATCACTCGATAATCCAAAATTATCAACTTCACAAACATTTATCGGATAAAAAAGGACATTTAATAAATTCATTAAAGTTTCATTATGCGCCCCTCCGCCACATACCAGAATTTCTGATATATCATAGCTCGGTAGAATAAACTTTTTATAATTCTCATAAATAGATCGTGCTGTAAATTCCGTAACAGTTGCAACAAGATCGCTCCCGTAGATACCTTTAGATTTTGCCTGTTCTATTAGACTTTTGGCAAAATATCTTCCAAAAGCTTCTCTACCTGTGGTTTTTGGTGGATCAAGATTAATAAATGGATGATTAAGCAATTCTGTGAGTAGATCATCATTTGAAATGCCTTTTCCTGCAATTTCACCATTGTAATCATAATTCTGACTGTTATTAGTAATGATTCTGACTATCTCATCAATAATCATATTCCCGGGTCCAGTATCAAAAGCAATTACTTTATCGAGATCACTACCAGCAGGCAAAACAGTTACATTACTTATTCCACCGATGTTTTGTATTGCTCTTGATTTTTTTTCATCTCGCAGAAGCAAAAAATCTACATAGGGAACTAATGGCGCACCTTGTCCACCAACTGCAACATCAGCAACACGAAAATCAGCAATAGTTATAATTCCTGTCCGATTCGCAATGACGGCAGGTTCACCAATTTGAAGCGTGGACTTCATTTTTTCATTAGGCAAATGGCATATAGTCTGCCCGTGAGAGCCGATTAAATCAATATCATCTATGCTTATGCCTGATTTCTTTATTACTTCCAGAACAGCTTCTGCAAAAACTTCACCTATTGCAAAATTCAGCCTGCATATATCTTCAACGGAGCATTTTGCAGGTGGAAATATATCAAATAGAAGGCTTTTTATGCCCTTTGGAATTGGATATGTGATGAACTCTAAAAGCTTTATGCGTGTATCTAATCCATGACCCTCAATCTCCACCAATGCAGAATCAACGCCGTCTGCGGAAGTTCCAGACATTAGTCCGATGACTTTCTTTTTGTCTTTTTTCAATATTTCTAGTATTTTTTCCATATAGACGATACTAACACAAAGACACAGAGACACAAAGGCACTAAGAAATATAGATTAGATAATAAGACGTCTAATACCATCTTTTATTAAAGGAACATTAAAGTTGATTAAAAAACCTAGTCTTTTTCCTGTTAATCTTAACTGAGTCAAAACCTGAGCATTATGAACAGGCTTTATTTGCTCAACTGATTTCAATTCACATATTACAGTATTTTCGACTAACACATCTATTCTAAATGCTTCATCAAATTTAATGCCATCATAAATAATGGGAACTGAAACTTGTCTTTGATAAGAAAATCCCCTTTTTGCTATTTCGTGACAAAAACAGATTTCATAGACATTTTCTAGAAGACCAGCCCCAAGATTTTTATGGACAGTGTATGCTGAATCAACAATATTCTGGCTAATTTTCTGCTCTATTTCTGACAAAGGTTCATATTTCATATTGAATTTTTTACTCTTTGTGGCTTCGTGTCTTGGTGTTTAAGATTAAAAACTAACAGGCAATTTCGACAATATACTTTCCATTATTGCATCTATGATCCTGACTGCCTCAACGCCGTCTTCTAACGTAGCATAAGGCTTGGTTATTCCCAAAACAGCCTTTGCAAAATGATCTAGCTCCCCGCAATAACCTCTTGTATAATGTCCACCTGATGTCCATCCAGCCATATTTCCAGACACATAATACTTGCTACTCCAACCGTATAGACTTTGACCTTCGCCTTTGGCAAAACGCCTGTCTTGTGACATTACCTCCGTTGATTTCGAGGCATCTATCAATATTCCTGCACCAGAACCTGATATATAAGTCTGCTCAAAGCAATCAGACCAGTTATGTCCTGAGTTCATATTTAGCTGACCAACTGAACCGTTGGCAAACTGCATTGCCACAGATACAGCCTGAGTATTTCCCTGACCGAATCCATAGGCAAATAGGCTAATCACATTACCCGCAAAAAATCGTAATAGATCGATCATGTGTATCCCATTGAAAAAGAGCATCCTGCGCATATCATCATACGGACCTGAACCATGTATTGCAGTTATTGATGATAATTTGCCGAAGTTATCGCTAGACATGAATTCTTTGGCGACAATATTAGCAGGGGCAAATCTTTTCATAAATCCGACCATCCCCCAAACGCCATTTTGCTTTGCTGTTTCCGCAAGTTCCAGAGCATCATACATTGTCAACGCTGGTGGCTTCTCAACAAATATAGGTATTTTTCGTCTTAATACTTGCAGACCGACTTTATAGTGCATCTCAGGCGGTCCCACAATGCAGACTCCCTGAGGCTGAACTTTATCAAGCATTTTATCAACATCAGTAAACCATTCGGGCGCACCGTATCTATGCGCGATATATTTTGCCCGTTCTTCAACAATATCGCAGACTGCCACAAGATTAAATTCTGGTATGTGCGCGATATTTGGATACAGCGATTCCGTTGAGTGATTTCCCGCACCGATAAAAGCGATCCTTGCTGACTCGTTATTCATTTACAAAAACCTCCAATAAAGCGTTTTACATTTATAACATATATCAAATTTTAGTTTAAGAGCTAGAAAATATAAGCTTGCACATTTTAACCTGTATTCTATTTTCTTTAACCGAAAAAGTCATATTGTAATGATATTTTACAGAATGAGTTATATAGAGTCAATCAAAAAAGCCCCCAAATCTTTGGCACGATTCTTGTTAATAAAAACAGGGAACATTTTTTGTCAAATAAATGTTCTTATAATTACCTTTTCCATTACAACCAAAACTACATCAATGGGAAAAAGTTCAATTGCATAACATTAACTATATTGGAAAAGGCGTTGTATAACTTAAAGGGGTGAAATAGTGAACAGAATCTTTTGGAGAAATTGGAAAAAATTAATCAGCTTAAAATTATCATCAAAACAGGCGTTGTTTAGCATTATGATATTCAGTGCGTTTTTGTTGGGCTTTAACTTTTATCAGATGAATTTTGAGGCAGAATCAGAGGAAAATAGCGAGATATACATTACTCAAAATGAAAAAGTCATAACAATCAAATCAAATGAATTACATCAAATTGCAGGATCAATTAAGGCTTTTTGCCCTGAACTAGAGAAAAAACAGATAATGCAATACGCCAACATCATCTATAAGGAAAGCAAAAAATACAGATATGATTGGAGATTAATCGTCGCTATAATGAAAACTGAAAGCAACTTCAACGAACAGGCAAAGTCACATAAAGGGGCAGTTGGATTAATGCAATTAATGCCTAAAACTGCAAAATGGCTTTCACCGAAACTAGAGATTGAATATTCTGGAATCGGCTCTCTATATGACCCTGAATATAATATCAAATTAGGTGTGCATTATCTAAATATGATGCAGAATAAATTTGGTGATTTGGATATGGCATTAGTTGCCTATAACAAAGGTCCCAAAAAGCTAATGAATGAATTGGATAAAGGTGAAAACCTAAATTCCAGATTCTTAGAAAAAGTAAAAGCATATTATTCAGACTTAAAAAGCACTACGGAGGATTATCCAGCATAATTCTCATTTTGCCAAATTAAGTAATGAGCAATATACTTTATATGTTTCTCTTGCAATTGACTCCCACGTAAAAATAGAGGAAGCCCTTGTGCTTCCTCTTGTTATTAATAAATCCCTTGTATAGCTGTCATTAATCATAATATCTAGTTTTTCTTTAAGGTCATTTTCATCACCTTCACGAAATATCAAGCCAGCATCACCGACCACATTTGGTATCTCTCCAGAATCAGAGCCTATTACAGGCACTTCACACATCATCGCCTCAACAAGGACACGACCAAAAAATTCAACCCACCAAGGCATAGTAAGTGAAGGCAAAACAAGGACATCCATACAGTTTATATATCTTGGAACATCTAGAGCGGGAACTGCCTCAATTAAGATTATTTTCTCTTTTATACCAAGTTCTGACGCAATAGAGATCATTTCTTCTTTATATTCGCCGCTTCCTAACAACATCAAACGATAGGATTTACTGGGATTCTGTTTTAAGAGGATATTAAAAGCCCTTATAAGCGTTTCTATTCCCTTCATTTTCATCAACCTGCCAACGTATCCAATAACACATTCATCATCTTTTATGCCAAGATCATTTTTCAGATTTCTGACGTCAATCTTACGAAAAACTGACGCATCGACCCCATTATAGCCAATACTCATATCTCCATTATAACTTTTTTTTCTGAGTATATCTCCTGCGCGCTTGCTCAAGACAAAGGCATGATCAGATTTCTTGAATGTCAGTTTTTCAATGTTAGATGCAATAAAATTAAATCTTTGTTTCGATGGTATGCTTAATGACGTTCTAAATATCAGTTTGCTTTTCTTACAGAACAAATCTCTAAGAATTATTGTTTGAAGAGCGCAAAGGCTCCAGGGTTCTTCCTCAAGATGAATTATATCAGGCTTAAATTCCTTAAATTCCCTTATTATGCTCTCTGTAAAGAAAAACCTGCTTCCATATCCAGCAAAAACCACCTTTTTTGAAAGAAAAGATAAATTTCCTTTATCTATTTGAGAAAAATGCAACTCTTGCGTATTCTCAACCCATTTTTCAGGCACGATAATCTTTATCTCAATATCGCCATATCTTGCGACTTCCTCAAATTTTCGGTGATATGTTGGCTGTATTGCAGAATGTGAGATTACTAATACTTTCATATATTTCCTTAAGATTCATCACGTTTCATGCTTTATCATTGCAATATCTTCTTTATTCAATGTCTTGGTCAATAAAATAAAAGCAGAATATACTACCATTGCCACGACAAAAGTTATGATAAGATGAATATACTGATTTATCAATATTATATTCTTAAAGGCATATAAAATCAAAGTAAGAATTATAGATGCAATTATAATTTTTCCTATTGAAAAGGCATCTTTCATCTTACAAATGTATTTTTGAACATGAACCGCACCACAAACAAAGAAAACAGATTCAGAAATTATCATTGATATTGATGCGCCTAAATAACTATATTTTGGTATAAGTATAATATTTGAGATGATATTTACACAAAGGCTCAGTGCGGTTATTATTGTATATGCCTTTCGTGAATCCGTTGCTCGATAAAGCGTTGTAATAGCGAAATTCATAAAAAGTAGCATCCCTGACCATATAAGCACTTTCAATATTATGATTAATGCCTCTTGATCACGAAGCTCAAAACGGGATAGGGGATATAATATCTCAATTATATCATCAGCCAGAAATGTTATTCCTATTGCCAGTGGCAATCCTATCATAAACATCAATTTCATTGACCTTGTATATAGATTATCTAGTTCTATAGTCCTTGATGATGCAAATGTCCTTGACATTACAGGCATGATTGCACCAGAAAAAGCACCGGGAATAATCGTAAGTGCATTAACAAAGCTGTATCCTGTCCCATACCAACCCATTGCCAAATTGCCTTCTGAACCAAGCATATTTTTTAATAGAACACCATCAACACGAAAATAAGCCATATATAAGATTCCACCTATTGCATAAGGCAATGATTGTTTTAATAGATCAATGGATATGCCAAATTTTATTGATTTCAGGTCTAGTTTTGTAAATTTAGTTAACATAATATAGCTAGTAAATGATAGATTTATAACGCTTGCAATCAAAACGACAACTCCAAATGTAACAATACCATATCCCATAATAACTAACCATATCCCAATTAAAAAAACCGCAGTCCTTTCTATTATCACTCCCAAAGCCTCATAACCCATATTTTCATAAGCCCTAAAAGTGCATCTAAACAACTGCGCAAAGGCATTAATTACTTCGCTAATTCCGATAATATAAATTAATAAACCAACGTCATCGGGATATTTTAACGATACAATTAAGACAAGTATTAACAACGTAATTATTGATAAGACAATTCTGATTGCGAAAGCATTACTAATAAGCAGGCGAGATTTTGATCTATCAGAAGCTAAATTGCGGATAAGTGGAGTATGTAATCCTAATTCTGTTACACTTGATAATAGATTAGTTAGCCATAGGGCAAAGAAATATTTACCCAGATCGTCAAATCCACCGACGAGATATTTCGGCAGAATTATCGTCAATATAAATGACAGAATCCGTCCAGCGATATGAGCAATAAAGAGAAAAGAGGCGTTTCTAAGGATACTGCTTCGCTCTCTATGCTGAATCATCGTCAACCTCTTTTTCTATCTTTGCGATATTTCCAATGGCAGGAAGAAGCCCCATTAGAAGCCAGAAAGGAACACCGACTATATAGGATTGAACCAGATTATTGACAAAGAAATGCGTCAACAAGGCAAATTCCGCTGACATAATACCTATTATAAGTGAACGCCATAGCATTTTGTCTTTGTCAATCTCTCTAAGAAGCCGAAAACCATGCCAAAAGAAATATCCTATTATGCCTATCCAGCCAATAAAGCCGATAATACCCGTTTCTGCAAGAACCTGTAAATATTCGCTATGTGCGCCCATACCATATACGCTTTTTGCACCCAATATTTCTGGATTATTGATAAATGAAAAAGCAAATGACCCGTATCCAGCACCAAATATTGGATGTTTTAGAAACATGGCAAAGGCGGTTGCCCATCTCAACAATCGTTCTCTATTTGAGCCATAGCTAAGACTAAATATCGTGCTTGCTCTGGATACAACCATGTGAGATAATTGCGGAATACTAAGAATAAATACAAGAAAAACAACCGAACCAGCAATTATAAGGAACTTTTTGCTACGTATTCCTTCCGATCGCTGGAAAAATAAAAAGCCAATAGAGACAATAAAAGCCAGCCAGACACCCCTTGAAAAGCATAAACA
Source organism: uncultured bacterium (assembly GCA_964564735.1). Classification (GTDB taxonomy): domain Bacteria; phylum Poribacteria; class DTPJ01; order DTPJ01; family DTPJ01; genus CAZMCH01. The sequence goes on along the minus strand of CAZMCH010000044.1, from coordinate 13,427 downwards.
GATTGCGACTCCGTAGAGTATAAGCAATCCTCTCCATGCTATTCTATCATATATGCCTTTGTCATATATTGCCCTTGCCATTAGAATCATCAATATTGCTACAACAAAAGAGCCATAATGCGCATAACTCGTGAATGGCAATCCCTCGTAGGCGGTTGAATATCTCCATAGCTCGATTCTATCGATAAGAAAAATTATTGTCCATGCAACAGCTATACTAGCAGAAACAATTGATGTAATAAATAGCTTTTTGAGTCGATTTCTATCATTTATTACGCTAAAAACTATAACAGACAGCATCATGTACGCCAAAGCCCTGAATCCGCCCTTTATTGATGCGTATAAATAATTCGTATTAATTAAGGATAAACATACACCAGAAGCATATATGAGCATAGGTATTCGGAGGGGAAATTTCGGCAGTTCACCTTTTTTTTTCATTATTACCCATCTTAAAATAAAAGCAACAGCCATTATGGCAAGGAGTGGCTCTGTTGGAACTTGCATTTCTGTTCCAGACATCATAATAAATCTGAAAGAGAATGGCAAAAATGCAACTAATATATATAAAGCATAATCAAGGGCTGTAAATGTCGCTAATGCTAGAATACCCAAAAATGGAATAATCAATAAATGCGAATCAGCAAATATCGCTAATGACGCACCTAATATTATTAATGTTGGAAATATTAAGGCTATTTTTATATTTGATTTTTGTTGTATGATAAAGGCTTTTGTAGAGATCATATATTATTCCGAAAATATCCTTTGGGCATATATATCAGCATCAATTCTGCGCTTATCCCACCATACGATAATTGCACTTCCAATACCACTATTGATAGGATAGGGGTCTTGCTGACCACCTTCTGCGATACATACTCCTGCTCCACCTTTTACCCAAAGAGAATTACCCTTTGAATCGATACGCTGTGCATATATATCAGCAACAACATCACGAGCATCCCACCATGTAATAATAACTCCATCAGCACCATCACTGACCATATTTGGATTATATTGGCTTCCTTTTTCTATACTCACGAGGATTCCGTCTTTTTTCCAAGCTGGATTCCCTTCTGCATCGATTCTTTGAGCATATATTCGCCAGTTTTCATCGCGCATATCTCGCCAAGCTATAAATGCTCCACCTTTGTTATCTCCAAAGACTGAATAATCATATTGATCAAGATTGGCTGTGCATACAGGAACACAATCATCAAGCCAAAGAATTTTCCCTTTTGCATCAATTCTTTGCGCATAAACATCCCAATTACCTCCGTTTCTATCATCCATCCAAGTTATAATTGCGCCTCCAAAGCCATCTTGGGCGATTGCAGGATAAAGCTGACTACCAAACATTTTACATATTGGTATACCATCTTTTTCCCAAAGGGGATTTCCTTTTGCATCAAGGTGTTGTGCATAGACATCTCCGCTGTCATCACGTCCATCATGCCAAGCAATAATAGCCCCACCAGCACCATCACTTACGAGATTGGGATAAACTTGGTCATTTTTTACTTTTGACACAGCAACGCCATCATTAGTCCATAGGGTTTTGCCTTTTGCATTAACTCTTTGGGCATATACATCACGGGCAATATTGGCATTTCGATAATCATGCCAGACGATTATCGCACCACCTGCGCCATCGGCTATCATATCATGTTCTTGTTGCGCCCCGGACGCTTTACAGATAGGAATACCACCTGCTTTCCATAGAATCTTGCCATCTGCATTAATCCTTTGTGCATATATGTCTGTCTCAGTGTAGCTGACTTTGCCATCCCACCAAGCAATTATAGCCCCACCTTCACCATCGCTAACGATATTTGGATGCCATTGATTGCCTTTTTCAATGCAAACAGCAACACCGTCTTTTGTCCATCGCACCTGACCACGCGCATCTATCCTTTGAGCATATATGTCGGAAGACGAAGATGACATATCTTGCCATACGATTATTGCCCCGCCTGCTCCATCTGTTGTAATTCTAGGATGCTCTTGTATACCATCGGCAGTGCAGATCGGAACACCTGTTGCGGGATCTTCTGGCCATGCACCAAAGGTCTTTATTGGAAAAATAAGTATTATAACGAAAATAAACATAAAAAATTTGTATTTATGAACCATACACAACCTTCCTCAAAACCAGTTTATTATGTTGTTTTTGAATACTCAAAACCCATCTCATAAAGAGTCCTATTTCCGCTTTTTAAGCCTGCTTATTCCCAGAAAAATTTTACATTTTTGAATTATGAAGTTTTTTTCACTTCGCTCAAAATAACAGCGCAATATTATTCTGAACGAAGTGAAGGATTTTCTGCTTATATCAAATTAGAAAGTTCATTCTGGAATTAGGTTTATTGCATTTATAATGATTGCAATATGAAATACTTATTTATCACGCATTACTCATAGCTCCTAAGGGTCGCCAATTCTCTTGGTAAATGGATTTCATAAGGGTCACTCCAACTAATCCATTCCCCGCTTATATAACCATTATAGGAAATCGTCAATAATAACTCAATTGCTCTTTTGTGGTCATATCCACCTGTTCCAATAGGAACTAGGTCTGTTGTTTCGGGCTTTGCATCGTGGACATGAAGATGTCTTATCCAAGATTTTAGTGTCTCAAAAGCCTGATCCATTGTTGCAAAACCAACCCTGACCGGGTGCATAATATCCCAATTAACAGCAATTGATGGATGGTTTACTATCTTCATAACTTCTGCGACATGAGCAGGATTACACCAATCGTCATGTGTTTCCATACAGACAGTTACGCCTCTTTGGCTTGCATGATCAGCGACAGCTTTAAGCGATTTGGCGACTAATTCAATTGCAGATTCACGACTCAGACCTTTCCCTATTTGCCCACCAAATACACGTATCGTTGATGATCCGATGTCAGAAGCAAGGTCAATGCACTTTAAAGTATAATCGACATTCTGTTGTGCTGTTTCTGGGTTAGCATAGACGCATGATGTTGCGACACAGGCAATAGATATTCCACTATCAACTGCCTGTTGTTTTATTTCTTTTCGTTTATCAGCACTTGCGCCAGTTTCAACGCCGTGTTTATGATTTGCGTCAATTCTTGGCTCAACTCCGTCATAGCCGAATTTTTTTGCAGTAGCCAAAACTTCACTCATGCTTAATTCAGGACATGAGAATGTCATAAAAGAATATTTCATTTTCCCCTCCAATTTAATTTTATAAAGTTTCGACTTCAACAGCTTTTCCATTGCTTGCAGAAGCATAAATTGCATCAGTAATAGATTGTATAATAAAAGCATTTTCTAGGCTTGTTTTTGGTTGTCGTTTTTCTTGTATTGCCTGAGCAAAGTCTAACACAGGTCCCGCATGAACCATTGCGTCATTTTCGTTACCTTCCCACAATATTTTTGTCATTACGCCCTTTTCCTTAGATGTATCATCATGAATAATTTTTTTAGGATTAGAGGTAACCATTGTTAGACGAAGCGATCCTTTTGTTCCGATTATTTGCCATGCATCTTCAGTTGCGGTTGGCATGTATTCGCCTCTTTCTATTTCCAATATAGTTCCGCCTTCACATCTAATCATCGCTGTATAATGTGTTTCCGCATCGGAACCCGGCGCAATATGTGATTCAAATTGTGGTGGAATCGTCCATGTTTGTGCAAATGCGGTTTGCGGTTTCAGCAACCAGCCTGTTATGCCAAGTAAATAATCAAGATCATAGCATCCCCAATTAACTAAGATTCCTCCGCCATTGAGAGCCTTTTTTAATCGCCATTCTGGTCTTGGAGTTGTCGGTTCTTCGCCACATGCTCCGATATTTCTACAACGAACCACCCTCAAATCTCCTAAAGCACCGCTTGCAACAAAATCAGTAACTATCTTTGCCCCTTCAATAAAGCGATACCTCGACGAACAACAGCCTGCTATAAGATTGCCTCGTGCCTTGATCATTTGTTTGACCTGATCTGCATTCATTGCAACAGGCTTTTCAGTTAGAACATGCTTGCCTTTTGAAAATGCTTCTATTGCCATTTTGAATCTTCCTACCGTTGGGAAAGCAAGCACAACAGCCTCGACATCTGGATCATTTATTAAATCAAGACCGTTTGTATATGTCTTTTTTGGTTTGTATTGTTCAGACGCTTTTTTGAGGTTATCTTCAATCAGATCAGCGATTGCAACAAGCTCTATTTCTGGTGATTTTGATGCTGATGATAGATGATGTGGTCCAATAACTCCACAACCTATCACCCCTAATTTTACTGGTTTCATTTATATATTCCTTTCATGAAAAAGTTGTAAATCCCTAATCCAAATTACAATTTAGAGATCACTAATCATAATTATAACGTCAGTTCGATATAAGAATGAACCACAAAGGCACTAAAACACAAAGTATCAAAGGGATTAAAGATTAAATCTTTAACATTGTATTTTTACAAGAAAACCATTTATTTTCAATATTATATCCTCTGATTTCATCTGTTTAAAAAATCAGAGACAATCAGCGTTACACAGTCAGCGAAAATCAGCGGTCTATTCCTTTTTTGCAACGTTAAAAAACTTCAATCTTATTTCTTGCTTTGTGCCTTTGTGTCTTGGTGGTAAATACAATTCTTTACGTCGAACTCACATTAATTATAACATATATTGCAAAATAGCAAAGTGAAAATAATGAATGAATAAGTCAGTATCTACCAAAACTATTAATATCAAAGAAGCATGTTTGATTTAAATATCCTTGTCATTTTATTGAATTTATGCTATCTTTGAATTAGAATTTATTTGATTTAATGTTTAATAGCATCTATTTATGAAAACAAATAATCATCAAAAAAGGACAAAAAAATGAAAAAAAGAGATTTTATTCTATTATTAGCAGTATCAATCGTATCAGGTTTGATGGGCGGATTTATCGCAAATCAGGTTTTTAATGGGAAAACAGCAGTTGCACAGAGCAGTCAAGAAGCACTAGGATTGGTTCAGGCGCAGGAATTTCGTTTAGTTGATGATCAAGGAAAGATTTTTGCGGTGCTTGCAGTTTCCTCTACATCAAAAGATCCTTATTTTATAATCAATGGAAAAGATGGCAAACAAAGGGTTATTCTCGATCTTGATGATGGAAATCCAAGAATGATTCTGAAGGATAGCGAGGCACAGACTCGGCTTATATTGGGAACTTCTGAGGTTACAAGCAGATTCAAGGGAACGATTGAGAAGCGCCCACCGTCATCTTTGGTTATGTTCAATAAGGAAGGAAAGCTTATTTGGTCTGCGCCATGAAGCTTGTAGCTGTATCAAATAGGGCAAGGGTGTTTTCTACAGATACATCGGGCTTTATGTGATGGTCGGGTCCGCAGATATATCCTCCGCCTTTGCCCAATATTTTTATGCAGTTTATAACCTCTGCACATATTTCTTCGGGCTTTGCAAAGGGAAGCCTTTGAGTATTTATCCCACCAAAGAACGTGATATGCTTGCCATATTCCCTTTTGAGTTTCTCTGCGGACATTGGCAATGTGTGGAGTTGAACTGTCTCCCATACGTCAACGCCTATATCAATCAGATCAGGCAGGATGGATGTTATATCACCGCAGGAATGGAACCAGACGAATTTGCCCCTTGATTTGCCAAGCTCAAATAGCTTGGCAAATCTCGGCTTAAGGAATTTTCGCCACTGCTCAGGTGAAATCATAAGTCCTCTTTGAGTAGCGAAATCATCCCCAAGACAAAATATAGGCATGTAATCCCCGCAAGCATCTAAAAGGCGTTTACAAAACTCGTAGATGTGTTCAAAGATGCGATCCAAAGCAGCCTCAAAAATACTCGGTTGAATCAACATCCTGATCATCGCTTCTTCCATGCCAAAAAGGTCACATGTCTGGCAGAACAAAGGCTTCCAGTAAGGACCACGAAGGGCATATTTATCACCCCAAGCGCTTGCAACATTTCCAGCAGAATCGAAATCATAATTTGCTGGATCGGGATATGGATATTTTTCTATATCTGAAACGCTTTCTGTATCTGCAAGCGGATTAAAGCGATAAGACCCATAATCGCCAGTGCTGGGCGTTCCCCATTCGGTAAAATATATTCCATTTTCAGGCTTTCGGACTTCTCTCAGATAAACAGCGGATATAATTCTACCATCTATACCAAGTCGATCCAGCACTGCATTTGGCTCTATTTTCAGGTAATTAGCGATATTAGCAACATTTTCAACACATATCGCATCAACAGAGATTCTATCTGTCGGCTCATGTCGTATCGTTGCAAGCTGTCGCTCACGTGGATTCATTTACGACCCCTTTGATAATATTGTAGCAGATAAAGCGGATTATACGGATTAACACAGACTGAATTTGAACTTTTTGAATTCCTCCATAATCGACAAAAATCCGCCGAATCCGCCTAATCAGCGTTCTATTTCCTCTTATCAATAAGGCAATGCTCTGCGATCCATGCCGGGCCATCTTTCAAGACCACCAAACGCATAAGGGATGCGATCTTCAAAAGTTCCAACTTCTGGCAATGGTTTTGTGCGACCTATCTGATACCAATACGCTGTGCTTGTCCAGTCGCCCTGTCTGTCGTTTGAGTGTCCATGCTCAATAGAGAATCTCAAGGATTTTTCAAAATAAACAGGGTCTTCGATATGGAATCTATATTGTGAATGTTTGCCCGTATAGTCTGCATTGCCCTTGTAGCTATAACCATAATATGGTGTGCAGTATGGCTGTGTCAATATGTTATAGTTCCATGCCCCGCAGAAATAATCTTCTGTGCCTGTTCCGTGCATATTAGGTGGCCATGACTCGCCATCAACGAAAAACATATCATCGCCTTCACCCCACCAGCCGGGTTCATTTGTATCAATATGCAGGCAACAGCCGACATAATGCCCTTTGCCCTCAACATCAAGCAGAAGATAGTTATCATCACCTGTAGTGTTTAGATTTGTTCTATCGGGCTTTTTGACAACAAGCTCTCTGCGCCAATTGGCATGAAACTTTCCAACGCCTTCCATCGGCTTATCATAAGCCTGATAATCAATATAAAAATAAAGGAAGCTATCATCTTTTGAATCGTTGGTAACGGTTATCTTTGCACCTTTTGAATAGGGCATCGGAAACCAGCAATTCATTCCAAGCCAAAACGCCTGAATCGGCATTGATTGAAAATAATTTGCTTTTCCATGACCAAGCCCAAAAAAGTCGCCGACAGGACATTGAACAGAAGGGGTTTCCTCGCCATCCCAATACATACGCAAAACAAGTCTACGAAGGTTATTGTTATTGTCTGTTGTTGTAAACCAGATATGCCTGATACACCCGGGACCTTCCATCTCACCAAGCGTGACAGTCGTTTCTTTTGGTATAGGCCAGCTATCACCGTTTCCACCAGTCTTATCATAGGACGACCATCTGCGTGATTTGATATTATGACCAAGTTTTGCTAAGTTGCCTAATGAGGTTTTGCCAAATTCCATTAATTCTCTCCTTATAGTTTCTAGTTATAATAGTTTCTCCGAAACGTTTACTATTCCTTCATATCCCATATCGCTTCTGCATATTCATCACGAGTCATCTGGTTTTTTGAGAATATAGAGTAAACTCTAACTGCGCTACATTTTGTGCATTCAAGACATCTTATACAATTATGGCTATTGGGGTTTTCGTAGACTTTAATGCCAACAGGACAATTTCTAAGACACCTGTTACATTTTGTGCATGATTCCGTATCAACACCAAGCCTTAATATGCTAAGTTTATTGAATAATGAAAATATTGCACCAAGCGGACACATAAGAAAACAGAAAGGTCGCTTAAAAAATACCATCAATCCCAAAAATAGGACAAGTATAAAAATTTTTATGTAATATAATCCACCGATCATATTACGAATATCTTGACTCCAAATTACCCACGGTATCCCTGCCTCTATCGTTCCCCATGGACAAAGTTTTGAGAACCAATGTTCATGAGTTACTAAAGGCAAGGCTATCACCGCAACTACTAAAAACACATAACGCAGATATGCCAGATATGCTGGAAAACGTAACTTTCTTTTTTTTACCTTTATTTTTGCTATTAAGTCCTGAAAGAAACCAAAAGGACATATCCAGCCACAAGCCATTCTACCAACTGATAATCCAATAATGCTAAGGTAGCCAATGATATAGTAAGGTATCTTTGACACAGCCACAAAATGTTGCAATGCACCAATAGGACAATGAACGGTGGCTAAAGGGCAAGCAAAGCAATTCATCAATGGAGCGCATATACCTTTAAGCTGTCCTTGATAAATAGCCTTTTTCCAGAAAACAGGAAAATAGCTATTGGGTAAAATTGTTCCCAATATTTGAAATGCCCTTCTTAACATATAATTTCCTTAGACCAACTGATCCTATACCAATACATTGTAGTCAGAGCAAACGTCCATTAAATAACGTCTCAAAAAAATCACCTTTAAAAATTCCATAAACAATTATAATGCCCAAGATGAGAAAGAACATTATACTAATTATGATTTTATATGATCTTTTCATTGTCTTTTGTTCTTATTGTATCAATTGTTACTCTTGATTAATATTTCCTTATATACCCTCAAATTAAAACCAATTATGGCACCGATTACTGGAATTACATAATAGCCAATCCATATAAATGGCATATAACCATTATTTAATTCAGGAACAAAATTTCTGAAGGCTTTATAGATTATATAAGTATAAATTGCTATAAATAAAGCACTAAATAGAAAAGCTAGCAAAAACGACCTTTTACGCCAGTATATCCTACCAACAAGAATCACTGCTATTGAGGCTAGAAAAGCAATTAATACTAAAATACCAATAAAGAAATATTCTGGTATTGCTATAGAAGCTGGTATAACAAGAGAAAGCAAGATAAGGAATAACTGCGTACCCATGAATACAAGTATGACACCCCATAAAAGCTCACGAATAAGTAACAAAAACACATAGTTTGATATTGTTTTTCCCATAAGCTACCCCTAGCATTTGGTAAATGACGGGAGAGTGTATAAATAGAATTTCCACAGCCTTGATTAGAGTTTGCCAGCGGATTTGAATTCCATAAAGGACAGTGGTTTCCTTTTCTCCCTGTTTATTTGGTTATTGTAAGGATAAAAAATTATTAATACATCTTTTTCACTTAGCAATAGATAATGACAGAAAAAGATTCTTCACAGCGTTCGGAATGACATTTTTTGTTACCCTAAACGAAGTTAAGGGCTTTCTTTATTCCATAAGTGAAAAACTCGGATTATTGATATGATAACCTCGCATTAAATACTCTATCATTTCTTGCTCTTAATGTCAACCCTGTTTTACCGAATCGAGACCATATTAATTCAGTGGGCGATATAAAAGCCATCTGTTACAATATACTCCATATAAAATAGATAAAAAAAGAAGGAACAGATGGTTAATATAGAGATTCTTCAGTGTTTAGAATGACGTTTTCCGTTACTCTATGTAAAGCGAAGGGTTTTCTTTATGCCATATTTGAAAAACTCGTATTACTAACTGAAAAATCTGAAATATTATATCAAAATTCTATACCGAGTTTGATACTTTTTTCGGGATGATTGTCCATATCTTCGTATGCCTCAACGGATTGACTAAAAGGTACAATGGGATAGACAATATCTTCGCATTGATAACGACCTTCTGCAAGCCATTGCCAGCAAATATCGCAAATTCTCGCAAAATCCCAACGAGGATGATCTCTATTTGGATCGCTACATGCCCTTGCAAAGATGATATTTGGTATCATAAAATGTGCATGTTCGCCAAAATCCAAACCGCCTTTACATTCCTTACTCCATGCGAGATAAGCGACATTTCCACCCCAAGCCAGCCCTGCGATTGCCTGATCTAATGCCTCATAAATTCCGCTTGTTTCAATCGCAACATCAACGCCTTTTCCACCAGTTGCTTTTTTTAGCTCGTTACCAATATCTTGTGATGTTGGATCAAGTGCAAGATCAGCACCAGCCTTTAATGCAACGTTACGCCTGATCTCAATTGGGTCAACTACAGCAACAAAAGAAGCTCCCGCAGTTTTGCACATCTGCGCCGCTATTTGTCCTATTGCCCCCAAGCCGAATACCGCAGTCCTGTCACCAATACGCAATTGACCATCTCTAATGCCTGACAAAGCGAATTGCGCAGGATCGAAACAAACAGCTTCTTTCCAAGTCATGCGATCATTCATACGATAGACGTTCCCTGCACCCCAGGTATGTGTTTCTTTGAGATGACCATATCCCGCAACACGATCACCGACGGAAAAGCCACTAACGCCCTTGCCAATCTCTATGATCTTGCCAACACACATATTCCCTAACCCCATTGGGAATCTTGCACCTCTACCACCGCGATATAGTGTCAATTCCGTCCCACGTTTGGGCGAACCAAATTCCACTTTCACACGAATATGACCATCTGGAATATCTCCATCTTCATATTCTCTCAATACTGGTTTGCGAACATCAATCGCAACTAATTCTTTTGGCATAATTTTGTCTCCTATATTGCTTTGCTTGTTATTAGACCTATCCCTCGCCCTTTGTCGCCAACTGCACAATAGAACATATAGAATGTGTCATCCTGTTCGTTATAGACTAGGGAAATCTTGTGAGCATAGGTTCTGTCTAATCCGCTTGGATTACCTCCTGCTTTATAAAGTGGTTCAGGATGAGACTTCCAATTGAGTAAGTCCACTGAATATGCAAACATTATATGCGCTCCGCCTTTTCCTACACCAAAATAAAACATCAGCCAATTATCTCCATCGCGAAACACTTTGGGATCAGAGCAAAAAGATTCATCATATCCATTTGGTCTATTACGCACTATCGGGTTCCCGGGATAGCGATACCAAGTTAGCATATCGGTTGATGTTGCTAACCCTATCTGTTCAATTGAACCATTTGCAGCATTATAAAAGTTCCAAAACTTACCCTCATATTCAACTAAAAATGGTTGATAGATGCAATCCTTTTCCCATTCTGATGCCCCTTTTATTGATAGAGACGGATGATCCTCAGAAGCACGATACCAATTTATTGCATCATTACTCCATGCAACCCCTTGCGCACCGGGTCTAATCTCATAACCACCTTGCTTTGGATAACAGCCATAAAGCACCCAATATTTATCATTCCATTTTTTGAGAGTTCTTGGAGCTTTAATGTCATAAGATTCAAAAAGTGCGCCTCCAAAGGTTACTCCGCCATAATCAAAAGCACCTTCTTTGCCATATCCCATGACAAGACCTCGCGATTCCCATTTAACAAGATCTTTACTCACCGCCAAAGCTGTTTGATAACCACGCCCATCGAAACCTGTATACCACATTTGCCATTCATCACCGAGTTTCCATACCAAAGGGCAATCAACTGAAGAAAAATTTAGACCATCTCTTGGACTTGGCTCAATAACAAAATCTGGATAATAAAACCAATTTCTATATGGTTCAGAAATTAGATCAAGTTCTTCTTTCTGCTTTTTTTCATCACTCTCCAGCCAATTACTTACTTTTGATTTTACTTTATCACCAATTTGTTTCCCTATATCGATCCAATCACTTTCTTGATCTGCACCTACCATGCCAGCAAACTGAGTTTTTACTTTTGACTCAAATTTCTTTCCAATTACAGCCCAATCATCATTTTTGTCTGCACCAGCCCATGCGCTTATTGCGATCCTAACACGATCTTCGGTGTGTTTGCCTATCTCAACCCAATCTGATTCTGGATGTGCATTTGTCGCTTTTGCCATTTGTGATCTGATCCGTGCCTCTATATTCTTTCCCGTTTCTTTCCAGTTTTTGATTTCGCCTGATTTAGATAGCTGATTTATTTCTCGTTTAATAAGGTCTTCAACTTTTTTCCCGACATCTTTCCATTCGTTCAATTCGTTTTTTAATTTATCTTTATCCATAATAATACCTCCATTTTGTTAAAGAACTATAAAAAAACACTATTGCAAAGCCTATCCCAGCATTCTCTGGGAAGTTGAAATCCAGCCCTATAAAAGCCTTTATTTATCAAAGAGATAACTATAAAAATTTTTTTGTTTATTTGAATACTGCTAAATGGCTTGTTTTGCTTATTTGTTCACCGTTGGATTCTGCGGTTATAATAACAAAATAACGACCATTTCGTATTGTTTCGCCTGATTCATTTTTTCCGTTCCATTGGGCAGTATTCCACCCGGGGAAGACTGAACCATTGCGGATTAATTCTTTAACCAAGTTTCCACCCATATCGTATATACTAATATTTATATCAATAAATTGATATGATTTCCACAAGATATTGTAGCTGATCGTTAATAAATTTATATCAGGCGCAAAATAGGCGTTTGGTGTTAATTTAACCTCAATTTTGTTTTCATTGCGTTTTTCGGATTCGCCTTCATCCTGCATTACGGCAAATTGTGAAAGATAGTTTATTTCTACAATGACAGCCCTTTGAGCTTTATCAACATATCCACCTGATCTTATCCATTTCTTTTGAAATCTATCCCAAGAATAAACACCTAATCTGTCTTCAGCGATATTAATATTATCCGAATAATCATAATTAAAAACCAATTTTGCAGGTATAGATAAAATTAATCCAATAGGCTCTATTTTCAAAACATACCCGATTCTTTTGGCTTTTTGTATTATCCCTGGTGATTGTGTAAGTGATAATGAGATTTTCTCATCATTACGGAGTGCCATAGATGGTATGTCAAGTTTTATTCCTAAGGGACCTTGTATTATCGCGCCTTTTGAATAGCTTATATTATATGTATGTGGAATTATGTTAATATCTGATGTTACAGAGGCTTTATCGATGATTGCTGAAATTGTGCCAGAACCAACAAAAAGCGTTGTTAATATAAAACTATCTTCATTATTAGGTGATTGAGCTATTAAACCTCTATCTTCCGATATTTTCCAGTTTATTTTATTGATTTTCTCTATTTTGTTCCCTTGTGAATCATAAGCCTGAATACCTAATAAATATCTATTGCCTGATAATAAAGTATACGGTGGATTTAGCTTGATTCCATTATCTTCTATTGATATTTCGACGCGTGAAATTTCTCCATAAACTACCGTTATTTCAGCATTATCAGAGATATTATCTTTATATATTGCGCTTAATTTTCCCTTTCCGATTTTTGTCGCAGTAAAAATCCCTTCTTTGGTAACAGAACCGATAGATTGATCGACCTGCCATTGTATATCAGCATCTTCCACGATATTTCCATAGCGATCTTTTATGATAGCCTGAAATTGCTGAGTTTTACCCGATTCTATTGTTATTGATTTTGGTTGTATCACTAGGCTTTCAGGTTCTCCATAGGTTACGAGTAATTCAGATCGACCTTCTTG
>CAZMCH010000043.1:0-33037 GCA_964564735.1 uncultured bacterium | reverse complement strand
CCCGTTGCTACAAAACCAGCTTCGGCGCCAACAAATATAGCGCAATCAAATAAGCCAGCAGTTGTTCAGACGAAGCCAGCAGAAAAACTTCCAGCTAAAACAGATTCCGCTGTCCAACCGCAAAAAGTTACTCAGCCTGTAAAGCAAGTTGCTAGTGCGCCAAAGCCAGAAACTAAATCCACCAAACCCGACACTATCGCAAAAAAGACTACTGAGATACCAGCAAAAACTGACCAAAGTGCGAATGGGAAATCTGGCAAATATGCAGTTCGAGTTGGCAAATTCGACTATTACGAAAATGCTCAGAAACTCCTAAATATTCTCAAGTCTCATGGATATTCTGGTTGGGTAAAAACATATTCACATAAAGGAAAAAAGACTTATTGGGTTTATGTAGGTTCATTTGATACAAAAGACAAAGCAGAAGCCTTTGCAGTATCAATGCAAAAGGAACTTTCATATATAGATGATTACGTTATAATGGGAATAAAAAATGGAGGTCACAATAATTCATAGATGCTTTACCCAATAATGATTATTGTGAAATTCACTGACCTATTCCAAAAAACCTTACTAATTGGTAGATTTTGGTAATAGGTATTCAGGAGAGTTGTGATTATAATGTCTAAGAAATATAAAATAATAGCATTGTTCCTGTTAGCGATCTTGGTAATTGGATTGATCGGCTGTGGAGGAAAATCCAAAAAGACCAATGCCAAAAAAAATCCTGCCAAACCTGTTGTATCTCAGGAAAATACAGCAAACCAAGCGGTTCAGACAACCCCTGTAAATATCACTGAGAATACAGTAGAAAAGACAGACATTGCTTTGAATAGAATGTATCTTTCACCAGAGGAGTTTGGCAGAGAGAATCCATTTTTCCCAGTGAGACAATTTGAGAAAAAATCCAAAATACCTGAAGACAAATCCGCATTAATAGCGGCTAATGAGGCTCGTTTAGCTCCCAAAAACATTCCTAAAACCCCTGTAAAGACTGAAGTAATGCCTAGTGTTGCTCTTACGCTTGTAATTGACAATAAGACTGCTATCTTTCAAGACAGTAGCGGTAGCAAAGTTGCTTCTGTCGGTGATTCTATTGCAGGGATGAAGATTGTTGAGATTCGTAATAACGAAGCTATTTTGGATGGTGGAAGTGAAAAATATGCTGTTTCACTGGGAGGACGTATAGCGAAAATATCGTCAAAAACAGCAAAATAAAGCAAGAATTTGGAAACTAATGTAAATTAGGATGTTAATATAACCAAAAGTCTTATTCACAACTAGATTTTAACTTTGAAAATGAGAAGCCTAATATTGAATGGGTTTCTGATATTTCCAAGTGCTTTAGATATAACCTTCTCTTAACATTTAGCTCGGACTGTTTTAATACGAGACAGGTAAATGAGAGGCATAAAAATGATGAAACACAATGAAAAGGGTTATGCCCTTTTAGAACTACTCTTAGTTGTGGTATTGTTAGGAATACTAACAAGTATGGCTGTACCAAGGTTTATAACCAGCAGAGATGAAACTAGATTAAGGCAATGTCAGCATAATATACATGCCATAAATAATGAAATTGAGGAATATTATTTTATGACAGGTGCTTTGCCAACTAATGCAGATTATAACACAATCGTAAATGATACTGCACGATTTCCTGATGGACCTCCTCATTGTGATGCTGGTGGAATTTATACCATTAATGATCGCCATAGAGCTGAGTGTTCTATTCACGGGACATTATAATCTTGCCATAAACATCCTAATCCGTTAGTTTGATATAAATCATTCGACTGATAGTCAATATTCTTTTGCTAAATAGTCATTAACAAACGGGAAACTATTGGTATAGCTCTTATTATGCAAAAAATCAATGTTATAGTTCCCGAAATGTAAGGAAAATATATAATGAAATCAAGAATAGTTGTCTTTCTTATTGTGTTTTCTTTGATTGCATGCCTAGCGATGCAGGCAATCAGCGCAGAGATTTCAATAGGACGACCAGTTACATTAAATGCTACTGATAGTGACCTGCGAAATGTATTGGCTGGATTAGCCAAAGCAAACGATGTTAATTTGGTCATGAGCAATTCTGTTGTGGGAAGGATAAGTATCAACCTTGCAAATGTGCCTTTTTTGGAAGCAATGCAACTCATCGCAAAAAGTGGAGGCTTTACTGCTGAAAGTTATGACAAAACAGTTGTTATTGCTAGACCAGATGAGCTAAAGAATTTTCTGCCAAAAATTACAAAAACTATTAAGCTCCAATATGTTTCACCTGTTAGTATTAAAGAAATGGTAGGCGGAATATATCCTGAAATACAATTGGTGGCAGATCAGAGAACCAATCTTATTATCGCCTCTGGTGAGGGAAAAAGCCTTCAAAAGCTGGATGAATTGATAAAAATTTTAGATGTTCCAATTTCTGTAAGTACTGAACAGATTAATTTGGCTACAAAGACATTTGCATTAAAATATGCTAAGGCAAGCTCAATACAAAATATTATAGCAGGTTTTATGTCTCCTGCGGGTAAAATTATGATTGATGATAGAACTGGCACGCTAATTGTTACTGATCTCGATACTAATATTACAAAAATTGAGGAATTAATTACCCAATTAGATATTCAGACCGAAGCAGAAAAACAAAAAGCCATTGAAGAAGAACAAAAAGCGCTTGTTCCGTCCTTACTTACACAAGTATTTACTTTAAATCACATAGAAGCATCCACTTTAGAACCTGTTATTAAGGATCTTTTATCTCAAAACGGTAAGGTTCAGACATTTTTAAGAAGGAAAGACATTGTTGTTGTTGAAACAATGCAAAGTGGTAGTGCTGGTTCACAAGGAGGCGGACAGAGCGCAGGCGGTATGGCTAATTTTTATAAAGATAAGTGGTCTGATACTCTAATTGTAACAGATACCCCTGACATAGTCGAAAAAGTTGCCTCTGTTATTAGTGAACTAGATGTCAAATCAATTCTAATAAGGATAGAAGCAAAAATAGTTGAGGTTAATGTGGATAAAGGCAGCGATTTAGGTATAAGTTGGACTGCGACTCATTCACCATCAGGCTCAACTGTTGATAGTATTTTCCCAATTCCACTTAGTGCCAGAAGTGTTGATGTTAATTTTAGCACGCTATCAACCGAATATTTCGAAAATATACTACTTAGATTACAGGCTTTGCAGTCTAGTGGTCAGGCAAAGCTTCTTTCTAATCCATCGATTGTTTCTATGGATAATGAATTAGCACAGATGCTAGTAGCTGATAAAATTCCTATTTTGAAAACCTATGAGTCTCAATTTAGTTCTACAACGGGCTTTGAATTTATCAATATAGGAGTTATGCTTAACGTTGTTCCGCATATAACAGAAGATGGATCGATAATTATGGATGCTATGCCAATAGTTGATTCCATAAAGCAATGGACTGGTGTTGATAACTCTCAACCTGTCATATCTTCTCGTGTTGCACATTGCCGAACCCGCTTAAAAGATGGCGAAACAGTTGCAATTGGTGGATTAATGAAAGAGCAGGAATATAATAACTCTGAACATGTCCCTTGGCTTGGGAGATTACCGATAGTAGGAAAGTTATTCGGATATAGTAGCAAATCAAAAGCAAAAACCGATCTGGTTATCTTTATTACACCTAAGATTATCAAGGAAGATTCCTAAATAAAGAAAGTATAAACTATGCCAGCAAAAATTCTTGTTGTTGATGATGAAAAAAGTATCCGTGAGATTTTAACTATTGTATTGGAGAATCAAGGATACAATGTAATTCCTCTCTCTGATGGTGTTGAGGCTATAGAGCGTTTCAAAACAGAAAATTTTGATCTGGCAATAGTTGATATTAATCTTCCCAGTATTGGTGGAATAGAGGTTCTTAGACGAATAAAACAACTGAATTCAGATACAGAAGTCGTTATGGTGTCGGGCTATGCAAGTCTTGATACTGCGGTAGAATCTGTAAGGGCTGGTGCTTATGATTATATAATCAAACCATTTAACATTCAAACTATTACTGATGTAGTAAAAAGAGGAATAGAAAAAACATTACAAGCAATAGAAGCTCGTAAACAAATAACAAGCCTTCAAGAAAAAAATCGTGAATTGGGTTTGCTTTACGAGCTTCGTGATGTTATAGGCTATCGCTTAGATTATAATGAGGTTATGGACCTTATTATGTCGTCCCTACATACTATTCTCGACTACCATACTTCTGCTTTTTTATTTATCACTGAAGAAGAACAAATAGAACTCTCAATATGGACCGGTTTAGAATCACCAGAAATTGTAAATCAGGTTGAGTCAAATCTATTAAACGCTTTTAATAGTATATATGAAAAACATGTATCAAGAGATAAACTCACCAGTCATTTGATTCATGCTGAATATTTGAAATCTGATAAAATACAATATCCACAAAACATTAGGTCTTTCCTTAACATCCCTCTTGTAACAAAAGATGATGAAAAAAACCGACTTATTGGTATTGTTAGCATCTGTAGCCACAATGATAATGCCTTCGACCAAAGCACTTCAAAACTTTTCCATAGTGTAGCAAATAATATTATATCTGATACTCTCGAAAAACAAAAAAGAATGTTGACAGAGGAAAAGAACACTCTTGAGATAATGGTAAGTAGCATGACCGATGGAGTGATAATGCTAGATCGAAAAAAGCATATATCGTTACTAAATATATCTGCGAAGAGAATGCTAGGACTAAATATGGATGGAACAATTCGTGAAAAAGATATAATAAAGAATGTTAGCGAAAGTAGATTTGCCAAATCAATAATTTCGATCTTTGATCGGAATGCAAATGACTATCAATGTATGGAAACAGATTTTGAAGAAGAAATATATGTTGACCAAACAAAAATGTTTCTAAGCGCAAATGTTTCTCCAATAAAATCAGATGATAATAAAATATATGGCATTGTCGCTGTGCTTCGTGATATTACAAGGAGAAAAGAAATAGAAGAAGCAAAAACAAACTTTATATCAACGGTTTCTCATGAACTTCGGACTCCTTTAACCGCAATAAAAAATGCTGTATCTATTATTGAAATGTCGGAGCTTATTGATGAAAAACTCAAACGTTTTATACCCATAGCTTTAAGAAATATTGACCGTTTAGAAAAATTAGTTAATGAAATATTAGCATTTTCAAAGCTGGAAGATGGAAAAATGGATATGAGCTTTAGCATTGTTGATCTTAAAGCTTTGTCTCATGATGTAATATATAATCTAGGAGAACTTGCTTTACAAAAGTTCATTAAAATTGACGAAAAAATCCCTGCTGATCTTCCAAAAGCCTATGCTGATCCTGATAAATTAGAACAAGTTTTAACAAATATAATTGATAATGCTATTAAATTTACCCCTGAAAATGGTAAAATTATTGTTGAGGCAAAATTATCAAAAAATGGTTCTAATAATACTTTTTCAGATTATATCGAAGTTAGTGTGTCTGATACTGGAATAGGTATATCGCCAGAAGATCAACAAAGAATATTTGATAGGTTTGAACGCGCCACTTTATACAATAAAGGAGTGGGATTAGGGCTTGCAATAGCAAAAAAAATTATTGATAACCATAATGGAAAAATCTGGGTTGAGAGTGAGTTGGGTAGTGGAAGCAAATTTATATTTACAATCCCAAGAGCTACATAAAATCTTATTTATGTCATTCCCATAATAATTTCCATCAAACTCTCTGGCAAAAATGGTTTTTCAATATAGGGATTGCCTATACCTTTAAGAAACTCTTGTGTTTCCTTATTTATTATATCTCCAGTCATAAAGATCATGTGTTTTGCAAGTTCTGAATTTTCGCGTTTTATAAAGCCATATAATTTTATCCCAGTAAAGCCGTTTGGCATTTTCAGGTCTGATATAATTAAATCATATTTATTGTTATAAACCTTCTCCATTGCTTCATTACCATCTCTTGCAATATCAACTATATAATCTCTTTCTTTTAGAAAATCAGTTAGTAAATCTATAATATCAATTTCATCATCTACAAGAAGAACCTTTTTTCCTGCCATATTCGTGCCTATTATTTCATCATCATTATTATTATATCCGTTAAATTCAATCGGAATGTTGCCTATTGCCTGCAATTTGATTGAAATTATATTCATTTTCCCAATTTTGCTATCTATTTTCATAGATCCACCAAGTTCTTTCAAAAGCTGACATGATGCAATAAGATCAATATCATTATTTATATTATCACATGAAAGGATAGTCTCCATATCATAAGTCGCTATACAAGTTCCTGTATCTGCAAATTGTGCAATTATGTTCGATTCATTTGATTTTATATTTATGTTAAGTCTTCCACCATTATCATATTCCAACATTCTTTTTTCAGCATAATTTATAATATAAAGAAAAAGTCGTTCTATATTATGCAAATTACCTATAGCCCTTGGCATGTTTTTTTCTAGGTTTATATATAGCTCAATATTATTTGCTCTTAATTGATAACGTTTTAAGTCTAAGGCACATTCCAACGCATCTTCTATGTTCGTATAATCTTTTTGATTAATATCATCTCTTGCCAAATCAATAAGACCTTTTACAACATTTCCGCATCTTATTGCCCCTTTGTATATCTTTGACGAAATTTCGTTGAATTTATCATTATTTTCTAATTGAGCAAGTACTTCAGAATGACCAATAACTGATGTAAGAGAGTTATTTAATTCATTTGCAGCACTATGTAATAACTCGCCCAATACTGAAAGCTTATCCCATTGTTCTATCTTTTCTTTAAAGCGATTATATTTGCTTTTGTCTTCCATTATGAACACAACACCAACTATTTTGCCATCAGAGTATTGATATGGATACGCAGTAACACCAACATCAATAGCCATAAGATCGCTTCTAATATGAGTCATATTATCATCAAATATTGATATGCCTTGCATGACTGAATTGATTAGATCGCTGTAATCATAAGTTGAGTCTGCCGGGAAAATAATATCTCCTAAGGGTCTTCCCAACATTTCTGATTCCGTAAATCCATAGACCATCTTTGTAGAATTATTTATCATTATAACTAATCCTTTAGAATTTACTATTATAACTGGTTGTTTTATTCCATCCAAAATAATAGACGAGAGGGGATTTAAATGATAAATTTGATTGCATATACCATGATTTTCTATACATGAGCCAACGATTTTTCCACAAAGATTAAATATTTGCTTATCTTCTTCATCATAAAGACGTGATATGGAAAATTTTATATAACAAACTCCATAGACTGCTTTCTCTGAATAAACAGGTAGAAAACATAAAAGTTTATAGCTATGAAATAAAGTTGGGGTTCTATTGTTGATTGCTATTTGTGATGTTAATATAACTTGCTTTGATGAGAGCAATTCACGATCATTTTCATTAATTTCTAAGCTATTAAGATTTAAATCAAGCAAAAAAGCTTCTGAATCGGGATCATAAGATTTAAAAAAATCATGGAGTATTTTCTCTGGTTTTTTATCCTTATCTATAATGGAGTTCAATAAAGATTTCATTGCGTTTGTTTTGAATGAGAATGATACTCTTTGTAGTTCCTCAATTTCCCGAAATACAAATACATATAGCAATGTTTGACTACCTTCATCAAAAACTTGCCCCGCCCTAAATTTTACCAGTAATGGCAAAGAAGAATATGTTTTTAGAATACATTCACCTTGATGCCATTGATTATAATCTTTTCTTTTTAATAGGAGTTGAATCGGTGAGTTATTAAAAAAAATATTTTCTAAATTTTGACCATGTAGATTTGTATCTGAGTAATTGAGTAATAGGTTCATATTTTGATTAGTTTGTAAAATTATCATGTTGCTATCTACCAAACATACCGCTTCAGGACCAGCCATAAGTAAGTCTTTAAATGTTAGCATGATGATAATACACCTTCTTTGATTATCAAAATAACGCCTTCGTTCTTTTTCTTGTTAATAGGATTTATTTTAATATCTAAAAATTGCTTTTCACTATTAGATGAATCAATTATAAAATTCATAGGTTCTCTTATTTCCATTGTTTCAGAAATTCGTTTTAATACATCTGATAGTATTTTATTGTTATTAATACCTATCAGAGATTTATCTATGATAAATTCATAATTGATTTCAAGATACTTTATGGCAAGTGAATTTATATTTTTCACAATGAAATTTTGATCAACAATCATAACACCCAAACCAATACTATCTAATATCGCTTCATATTGATTCTTCAGAATTTCAAACTCCATGCTTTGTTTAATTATTTTTTCATTTAATAAGATAAATTCCTCGTTATTTCGTGACTGAAGATACTTGTTTATTATCTCAAGCTCATCAGTAGCCTTTTCTAATATGGAATTTTCAGACAAAAGCTTTTCTTTTGCTGTTTCAAAAGATTTCAACATAAAACGAGTTTTTTCTCCAAATTCGTAAAATTTTGTCATATTATCCAAAATAACTAGAATATCTTTATTTTCAATATTTATTATTGAAAGTGGAATAATAATTATTCTTAAATAAATTTTGCTATTTTTCTCTTGCCAATGCTCTACGCCATCTATGATTAGGTAATCTCTTTTATTAGTTAATTCCTTTATTTTATCTTGAATTTTCTCAATATAGCAGTTTATATTTAGATCAAGAAAGGATATTTTTTTATCCTTTTTCACCGTGCTACTATTTTGGCATATATCAGCAAATGATTGAGAATCATCTATATTTTGTATTTCCAGATTTTTGTTAAAACATATATCAAAGGCTATTTGGTTGTAAAAGATAATATCAAGATCCTCGTTAAGTGCTATAATACCCGTTTCAATATTATAATTTTCTTGATATATATTATTATCTGTTATTGCTTTTTGCGATAAAAAATTTTTTATATTAAAATTAATCGCTGATATTTGGTAATGCTTTTGAATAGGTTGCTTTTTGAAAAAACACCATTTATTTCCGAAAGGCTTAAATCCGTATTTGTTGCTATCAATGTGTCTTTCACCTTTGCCTAACCATAATAATCCACCGTTATTAAGTGCATATCGTAAGTTTTGCAATGCCTTTGGTATTAATGATGGATCGAGGTATAATAAAACATAACGGCATAGTAACAGATCAATGTTTGTTATTGGTGGATCGATTAATATATTATGTCTGCCAAAAGTTATAATACTTCTAATATCATCATTAATTGTATATAAGTCGCCTTGACGTAGAAAATATTGATCTCTTAAATTATCAGGTAATCCGGATAATTGGTCTAGCAAAAAAGTTCCATTACGGGCAATTCTTAGTTCTGATTCATCAATATCCGTTGCATAAATCATAATCTTATTTTTGTCTATATAGTTTCCAAAGCTATCAAATAACATAAGAGCCAATGAGAATGCTTCTTCACCACTTGCGCATCCCACTGACCATATCTTAATCTCTTTATCAGGACTTTTGTTATCTAATACTTTTGGTAATATATATTGCCTAAAATATTCCCATATTTCGGGGTTTCTAAAAAATTGGCTCCCTTTGCCAAGTATAACATTAAAAAGCAATTTATATTCATTAGTGTTTGAGAATAGATATTTCTCATAGTCCCTAATTGATGAAATTTCTAGTGCTGACATTCTGCCATTTATGCGATGTTGAATATATGGCAAACTGTAATCAAAAATATCAAGTCCCTTATTATGAAATATCCTTTGTAAAATTACATAATCATTTTCTGTCTCATTATTCTGAAAAACCATAATGGAATTTCCTTTTTTATTTGAAAAGCAAAATACTATCCATTTCTAATTGGACAAAAAACTCTATTATTTTTCTGTAATATAGCATCTACTAACCTATATGTCAATATTTGTCATTTTCAATAAAATATGTTATCGTAATGAAAATTCTTATTGACTTTCATATATAGTTGTGTTACTATATGTTGCGTTTAAGTTAAACTTTAACACAACATACAGGGGTGGTTGGTATGATATGTCCCTTCTGTAAGAGTTCAAAAACAAAGGTTATTGACAAGCGTGAGATAAATTCGGGTAACGTTACAAGACGGAGAAGAGAGTGTCTTGACTGTGAAAAGCGTTTTACAACTTACGAGCGCACCGAGGAACTTGATATTTATATTATCAAAAAAGACGGTAGACGTGAGCCTTATGACAGAGTAAAACTTAGAAGTGGGTTATCTAAGGCTTGTGAAAAAAGACCAGTCAGTCAAGAAACTATCAATGATGTTGTTGATAGAATAGAAAATGATCTCAGACAATTAAAAACAATAGAAATAAAAAGCAATATTATCGGAGAAAAGGTTATGAAAGAGTTAAAAAAACTCGACAAAGTAGCATATATAAGGTTTGCATCGGTATATAGGGAATTTGCAGATATAACAGATTTTCAAAATGAGCTTAGGGGACTTCTAAACGAAGTTAACAGGGAGGCAAAGGCTAATGGGAACTAATTATGATATTATGGTAACTAACAGGGTTGAGGACGAATTAAAAAAGCTAGAAATAGAAACGTCCTTTTCTGAAAATGCGCTAAAAATCCTTGAAAAGCGTTATCTTATGAAAGATGATGACGGAAATGTTATTGAAACACCAAAAGATATGCTTGCGAGGGTCTCAGCAAATATTGCCTTTGCAGATACTTATTATGGTGCAAGTTATGAAGATATGTTTGAATTTGCAAAAGAAATATATATTATGATGGCAAATCTCGATTTTTTACCTAATTCTCCTGCCTTGAGAGGTGCAGGACGAGAGACACAACAGCTTTCAGCGTGTTTTGTCTTGCCGATAGAGGATAGCAGAAAATCAATATTCGGAACATTGAGAGATGCTGTAGATATACAGGCTTATGGTGGAGGCACAGGATTCAATTTCTCTAATATAAGAGCAAAAGGAACGAAGGTTGAGTCAACAGGCGGAGCTGCATCTGGACCCATTTCCTTCATGCAGATATACGATATGGCTGTTGGCAAGGTAATTGCTCAAGGTGGGGTCAGGCAAGGGGCAAACATGGGCATACTTGCCTATAATCATCCTGATATTATTGATTTTATTGATGCGAAAAAAGATGGTAAAACCTTATCAAATTTCAATATATCTGTTGGTGTCAATGAAGAATTTATGGAACTTGCAGAAAAAGGTCTTGATTATGATTTGATTGATCCTCATACCAAAAAAGCTCTTGCAAAAGTTAATGCCAAAGACGTGCTCGATAGAATTGCTAATAATGCGTGGTGCACAGGTGACCCCGGTCTGATTTTTTTAGATAGAATAAATAATGCTAATCCAACACCGCATCTAGGTATGATAGAAAGCACGAATCCATGCCTAACAGGCGATACGTTGGTTGCTGTCGCAGATGGTAGAGACTCTGTTCCAATTAAACAACTTGCAGAAGAAGGAAATGATGTTCCTGTATATTGTATGGATAACGAAGGAAAAATTGCAATACGCATGATGCGTAATCCGAGATTGACAGGCAAAAATAAAAAGATCATTAAGGTTAATCTTGATGATGGAAACTCTTTGCGTGTAACAGAAAATCATAAATTTATACTCAGTGACGGCACAGTTAAACAGTCAATAGAATTAACTAAGGGCGATAGCCTCAGTATAATGCAAAAAAAACTATCCAGCATAAGAGAAATCATAGAGAAGCCTAGATTATCAAATAGTAAAAACTATGTTTGGTTGAGAACAGCAAAATATAAAACGTGGATACAAGAACATCGGATTATCGTAAGTGAATTAACCGGAATAAAACTTGGAAAAAATGACGTAGTTCATCATAAGAATTATGATACTTTGGATAATAGAATAGATAATTTAGAGGTAATGGATGCTAGGGATCATTATATATTACATACAAAAGATATGATTGGCGATAATAATCCTATGCGCAGATTTCCAGATAAAAACTGGATGAATGATCCAAACAAACAGCAGGAAATTCGTGAAAAATATCATATAGGCGCCAAAAGAAAACCTGAAACAAGGGCTTTAATTAGTGAAAAGGCACAGATCAGAAATTCTGATCCAGAATATAGAAAGCATTTGTCTAAAAAAGTTGCTGAATTTTGGAAAGATCATCCAGAAACCTTTAATAATGGATTTACCAAAAGAGCAAAAAGAAAGCTAGATGAATGTCAGGCAAAAACAGACCTAAAATGTTTTCTTGTTGGTAATAACGTCATGGTTGAAAAAATTTGCGAGGGCTGTGGGATAACTTTTACTTTGTCTTGGAGTGATAGAGAAATTTGTTATCATAGTGCTGAATGTTATCTAAATACCTTTAATTCCAAAAAAGAAAACAGGCAAAAGATTACCGAATCCATAAATAAAGCCTATGAGGAAAAGATGAGCGATATTAAGGCAATGCAGATTGATTGCTACAATGAACTTAAAAAAGAACTAGGACGAGAACCGTGGCTAAAAGAATTTCAGGAAAAATGCAGAGAAGCAAATCTCAGTTATCGCTTTGGCACAAAGTATGGTTTTGATAATTATAAGTCATTGAAAGAATCCGCTACGATATTAAACCATAAGGTTGTATCAACTGAATTTGATGGCTATGAGGATGTCTATAATGGCACTGTTGACGAATTTCACAATTTTTATGTTGGTGGATTTGATAACGAGGAAGAAGGATTGTCTATTAAAAGTTGGATTGTCAACAAAAATTGCGGTGAGCTTCCGCTTTTACCATTCGAATCTTGTAATTTGGGGTCTGTCAATTTATTGAAGATGGTTCAGGAAAAGAGAGGCAAATACTACGTTGATTATGATAAACTTGCTCAAACAGTCAAAAAAAGTGTGCATTTTTTAGATAATGTTATAGACATGAACAAATATCCAATTGAAAAAATAGAGGAAATGACCAAAGCTACGCGTAAGATCGGACTTGGTGTTATGGGATGGGCGGATATGCTTGCAATATTAGGCATACCTTATGATTCTGATGAGGCATTGAGGCTTGCTGACAAAGTTATGGGATTTATCAACACAAAGGCGAAAGAGGCTTCCGTTGAACTGGCAAAAATAAGGGGCGTGTTCCCTAGCTTCAAAGGCAGTATTTATGATACAGGCAAAGAAGAAGATAAAGTCAGACATTCATCATGGACAACCATTGCACCGACAGGAACACTTAGCACTTTATCAGACTGTAATGGTGGCATTGAACCTTTCTTTATGATTGTTTATAGTCGTGGATCGATTTATGATGCAGAAGGTAAGCCAACAGTTAAAATGCTTGTCGAAAATAGTGTATTTAAGAAGATTGCAATTGAACGAGGATTTTATAGTGAAGATTTAATGGCTAAAATTGCAGAAACAGGATCAGTTCAGCATGTTGACGGTGTTCCTGATGATGTTAAGAGATGCTTTGTAACTTCCCATGATATAAGTTATGAATGGCATCTTAAGATGCAATCTGCATTCCAGAAGCATGTCACAAACGCAGTTTCTAAGACAATTAACTTCCCTAATAATGCACAAGTTGAGGATATAAAAGAAAGCTATATGCTTGCCTATAGATTAGGAAACATAAAGGGCATAACCGTTTATAGAGATGGATGCAAACAGCACCAAGTTTTGAGTGCAGTAGAGACTAAAAAAGAGGAAAAGCCAGAGGTTAGTCCAGAACAAGAATTGCAATATATTATGGATAAACTAAATGCCCCAAGACCTCGCAAAATTGCAGGCACAACGGATCGCATAGAAACTCCTGTCGGGAAACTCTATGTAACCATGAATAAAGCGAATGGCAAATTTTACGAGGTGTTTCTGAATATCGGAAAAGCAGGTGCAGACGTAACTGCTGATGCTGAAGGCTATGGAAGACTACTTTCCATGCTCTTTAAGATAGGCGTTCCAGCAGAGATAATAGCGGATCAGCTTAGAGGAATAGGTGGAAGCGGGTCAATCGGCTTTGGAAAAGAGAGAGTCAGATCACTGCCAGATGGTATAGCCAGAGTGCTTGAAATATTGGCTGAGGAGGATCCCGATGAATGTAATTCCAAACTAAATGGCAATCACGGTGAACCAAAAATGTCAGGCAATATGTGTCCTGAATGTGGAAACATGCTTGTTTTTGAAGAAGGTTGCACAAAATGCCGAAACTGTGGATATTCTCGGTGCTAGGATATAGAATGCTGATTTAGTAGATTATGTGAATTTATGTTGGTTTTTGAATTAGATTGGGTTTAGTTACAAAACCCGACAACCACCTATAACGATATGCCTTGATATATCATCTAGCCGAATATTATGGAATACAAAGCTGATCTGCTATTAAGTCAGTAACGAAAGAGTGTGCTGGCGCATGTGCGATTAGAAGATCAAGTTTACAAGCTATGGCAGAATATTGCGGAGTTACGCCACACGCCCAAAACACCGGCATCAATCCTTTTGGAATATCAGCCAATGGTGGTCCAACTATCGGTTTTTGCAGGTCGATTCCTATCGATAATGGATCGCCTATATGTATTGGCGCACCATGTGTATAAACAA
The DNA here is from genome assembly GCA_964564735.1 of uncultured bacterium. Lineage (GTDB taxonomy): Bacteria > Poribacteria > DTPJ01 > DTPJ01 > DTPJ01 > CAZMCH01. Next base: position 18,483 of record CAZMCH010000043.1, on the reverse strand, counting down.
AACGTCCTGTAAGCTGGCAAGCTATTATTGTTTGTTGTGGCGTCATTAATCGCATTGTAACAACCATTGGTCCAAAAAATTTGCCTGATGGAATTGTCTGTATATTTGTTTCATAAAGCCAAGTCTGTGTCATAGGAACGCCAGCGCGTTCTAATGCGTCATCAAAAGTCATTCCTGAACCAATGAGAAAAGCAACGCTATCATCTGTCCATAAATTTATGATGTCAGTTTGGTCATCTTCTCTAATACCATTGCGATAAATAGCATATTTCGGGAGGTCGGTTCTTAAATCTGCCTTTGGTGCAGACATTTTAGGCTCTGGATTGCCTATATCTGTTACTTCTATGAGTGGGCAGGGCTTGGGATTGCGCTGGCAATAGACGATAAAGTCGTAAGCGTGTTCTTTTGACAACACAACAAGATTACATTTTACATAGCCGGGGACTTTATGTTTGGTTGGTCCCGTCCATTCACCTTTTCTCATTGCCAAACGTGCTTCTTGTGCAGGTGTCATTAGCTATTTCCCTTCAATCTATTGATAGATAATATGCAATAACTGCTTCGCCTATAGATTCTAGTCTTTCTTTTGCCATATCTGTTCTGTTTCCAAGAGAGTCAACAAATCCAGCCAATCCCTTACTCGTTAGGTATTGATGGGCAGAGATCAAACAAGCACCTTTCCAGAATATCTTTTTCAGATCGCCAAAATCAATTCCACCTTTGCACTTAGGTGACATCGGCTCCATTAATGGCGTATTATGCTCTGTTCCGACGGTTATTGCAATATCTTTGCTCTTAAAGACTGATATATACTTCTTAAATGTCTCAAAGTCATTTCTGGTAGGGATAAATTCAGCACAATATATTCCCTTGCTGATAAGCATATTGCAAAGGGCTTCTGGGTCTTTTTCCGCTTCAGTTAATTCGCCCTTAGTTCCGTCTGCAAGAACAGGATAACAAGGTATTCCGCCCATATCCAGCATGACGGACTTTGCTTCATCCATGCTTAGATATGCAGAAGGGCTTTCTTCAACAAATGCGACTTTTCCTGCTTTCAGAAGATTCGATCTCAATTCATCCTGTAATTTCACGCTATTTGTAATATCAACTTGGCTTTCTTTGCCATAAATTTTTGCCAAAGCTTTTGATATGTCATTTGTATCTGAAAACTTTTGCACTATTGCCAGTTGCAATGCTTTTGCAAGATGCCTTTCCCGAACTGTTCCTGTTGTCAAGGTATCTCTAATGTAGTTATAATCTAGCTGTATTTCTGGCAAAACTTTTTTTAGATGTTCATTTAGCTTAATGATCATCTTTTGAACCTGAGTTTCAAGAGCCTCAGCAATTCTGCTTAATGTATTTTTTGTATTATCATTTATTTGTAATGGATATCTAAATGCCTTCCCACAGAAATATATACGCCCCGGATTACTTGGATCGTTCCATCTAATTCCGCTCTTTTGATCTTCTGTAGATAATGCGATTGTTTCCATGCCATAAGCAGGGAAAATTTTTGTATTTTTACATTCCTTTGTAAATTCGTCATAGCCCTTTGTTGTATTAAAATCACTTATACCCAAAACGATGACACCTTGTTCATGGGCAAGTCTAATCGCCTGACTTATGTTATCAAAGGCGGAAAATGAGTATGGTGTATGTATATGGAGGTTAGTATCAGCAATATTTAGTTTTTTTTCTTGTGTTCGATACCAACTCATAAGTTTTTCTATATCTGGATAATACTCAAAAATGGAAGATGCCATAAGGAGTCTCCTTATTATAAGTAAAATATGAAATAGTCAATATGTTGTCTAGAAAATATACTTTAGAATTGCGATGTTGTCAATGCTGAATGTATCGAAGATCAGACATAAGTTCGGACAAATAAACCCTCCTATGATAAAATATTAAATTATAGAAAAAATCATAGGAGGGTATAGTCATGAACAAGAATGTCATTACATTATATAACAATCAAAAGGTTTACAGGTCAATGCTTTGATAAAGATAACGACAAAGTGGCATCTATCATAAAAGGAATTTTTGATGCCAAATCACCGAGAATCTCTGATATATCAAATTAACTGATGCTTGGTCATAATTCCCTAAGCCGATTTCAGAAAGGCTTTTAAGCCCACTCTCAAGCTCATGTTATTTTGAAACCTTTAAAGTAATGCTATCTGATATACAAATATTGCTCCTAATGCAAAGCGTCTTGTATTTAACAAACCCTTGGTCTGCATCTGACCATGAATATCAAAGATGACTTTGAATTGCTCATTAAAATTCTCTATTGCCAATGAACGAAGTTTGTGGAATATCTTGCGAACTTCCCTCCTATGTCTGTGCGAGGATGTTTCGACATGAATTTATCAGTATTCGCCAGGGATATACGCATAAATTACGGACATCAGGGGTATTGTAATGAGTATCTCCCAATATAAAACGTGTTTCCTCTGGAAGCTTTTTTATGATTTATGACCAACCCTCATTTAATTTTCGCTGTCATTCAATCCTATGCTGGAATGACAATAAATGATGTGGTTTTTCCTTTATATCAAACTCATGTTAAATAACATGATCAAGCAATACAATCTTGAATATTTATCTTTAGTCTTTTTGTTTTAGTGTCTTTTTTGTCCATTCCTATATCAAACTGACGTTATTTTAGACTATTTTTCAGCGATTACATAAAGAATAAAAAATTATTAAAGTTTTCTTCCAAATATCCGATATATAAAGATGAGGATATTTTTTTCATAGGACGAAACCTTAAATAAATGAATGGATGAGAAGATATGGAGTATATTGGTATTATATATATAGCTATAATGTTTATAATTACTTCAGGGCTTACATTTGGAGGATATATACTTCAAAGAGATAAATATTGGATACGAGTTTGGGAAGATATTGGAAGACCTAACGTTAAAAGCATAAAAGAACTTAAATCTTATATAAAAAACACAAAAAAATCTGAAGTGCTTCTGAGATTAGATAATAAAATACAGAAAAATAGTTGTAAATAATATTTATTGACTAATATTGATGGTCAACCAGATTAATTTTTGTATTTATAGATTTTTGAAAATTCTTCTAAATCTCCAATAGGCGTATTAGCAATACATTACTACAGAAGGTTTTCATGGGTAAGATTTTTGAAAGTATGTTGTGTAGAATAAGTAAATATGTGTTTTTATAACAATCCCATTTATCCCCATTTTTTAGGGGGAATTTGGCTTTAAGGCATTGCAAAATTTAGCTTTATGGCTAATTCTACGTAAAAAACCTATCCTTGTGAGCTTTGGAAAAGGTAGGCTTTATGGCTTCCAGCTTGCACTGGAACGACAATAGACGATGTGGTTTTTCTTTACATCGAAATCGTGTCAAATAATTAATTCTGTTGAGCATTAATAAGGAATTGGTATAAGATTAACTTTAAAAAATAAATAATAATTATCTAAGCTATATTTCTTTCTTTCAAATTTTTTATGCAAATAGCTTCATTTTGAGTTGGTATCTGCCTTAAAGTCAAGATGACTAAAATTCCTATAATTAGCATAAAAACGCATATAAATAAAGTAACAAAGCTATTATTAGAAAAAATAACTACTATTCCTGAGCTAATACTTATTAAATTAAGTAAATATAACATCAATGTAGCTTTTGTTTGTCTCTTGCTAATAGCCAACAATCTATGGTGTAAATGACCGAGATCAGCATTAAAAAATGCTTGCCGATTCAATAATCTACGAATGATTGCCCATGTGGTATCAAGAATCGGCAATCCAAAAAGCAATACTGGCGCAACAGAACTTGAGTTAAGATTAGGATTTTGAAATAAGACTTTAATTGTAACAACAGATGTTATAAATCCTAATAGTAACGCCCCACAATCACCCATAAATATTGTTGCTGGCGGAAAATTATATCTCAAAAATCCTGCTACAGCGCCTATTAAGACAACACAAATGACAGCCATCTGTATTTGATTAGTAAGAAGAGAAATAATAAATAATGCACCAGCTATTTTAATAATAACACCTGCAGCCAATCCATCAATACCATCTATTAAATTAATGGTATTCATAATACCTACTATCCAGAAAATTACTAGCAGTAATCCTACTATACTATTTACTTCAATTATACCAACAAAAGGCACATTAAGTTCCTTTATAATGAATCCAAATGGAATCGTTGCTAATATAGCTGCAATTTGCCCCAAAAATTTCTTTAGTGCCGTAAGTCCACGAATGTCATCCCATAAACCAACAAGAGCAATAATAGAAGCCCCTATGCAAATGCCAATTATTGACTCTGAATAGTATTGTTCTTTTGCAAAAAAAGTATATCCTGTCCCAATAGAAAAGAAAAAAGCAATAGCGATAGCAATACCACCAAGACGCGGTAAGGGCATTCTGTGAATCTTGCGTTCATCAGGTTGATCTAGCACATTACCTTTGATTGCGGTTTGACGAAGCAAAGGAATAATGATTAATGAAATTAAGAAAGAAATAACGAATAAAAATAGGTAATGAAACATTTAATGCCTCTTTGTTTGATTATATAAATTTGTGCTATATATCATTTAAGTTATGTAAAATTCATACAAGATTTATGCAAGAATTATTCCAGAAAGAATTATTATATTGAAATCATGAATATTATAGCTATACTTAGTTGAAAAATATATATTATAATTAGATTAGAGGTTTTTTATATTATTTAAGATGAAAAGATCGGCTTTATTAGAAATCACTATGTAGATAATTTATACATAGATATACAAATGATATTCGAATAATTGCATAATATTGCGACATAGTAATCCAGAATTAGATAAAATCAAGAATTTAGTGCTTAAAATTTGTAACTATTTATAAAGTTTATTTATTTCTGTCATTATAATTCACATTTTCATACTTTAATCTCGTTATATATCATGAAAGAAGCAAAGATAAAATTTAGGTACAAAAAATTTTTGGAAATTACTAAAATTAATTTCTGGATCATAATATGTTTTATAATCGTTGAAAAATAATGTTTATCCCAAAAGGACACAAACATACTAATTTTACGAATTCTTATTTGACCTATATTTATGTCCATAGCTCTACAATTGCAGTTCATGATTTTCAATTGATTATAGTATTTTTTTGTGGTACAAAATGATTTAAACCAATCAACTTCTTAACTTTATCTATCTTGCATTATGATTTGGAGGAAATAAAAATATGCCATTTTATACACAAGTAAAAAGTATTAACAATATAATAGCAGATTCAACACCAGATATAAACCATTCAGTATCAGGAGCTATTATAGTCCGAATGATTGCTGGTGTTACTATGAATTTTGGTGATTTATGTTATATCAATTCTGATGGTGAAGCACAGATTGGAGATGCAGACTCGGAAGAAACATCAAGAGTTGTTGTAGTTGCATTAGAGAGTATATCCGCTGATACAACAGGGAAGTTCGCATTGATTGATGGTGGTGGAATATTAAGAGATGATAGTTGGAGCTGGTCAACTAAAGGTGCAAAGCTATATCTGTCAACGACTGGAACAACTGGTAACACATGGACAGATACTGCACCTAGTGGTCCCGATGACGCAATAGTCAATGTTGGGATTGTCTTATCAGCTACTACTATTATACTAACTAGACTTTCTGTTGTTGAACACGTATAGGAGATGATTATGATCAAGAGAATTTTAATGATTATTAGTATTCTGTTGTTCATATCTGGAGGTTATAGCATGGCAACTTCTTATGCAAATAAAGGCGGGTCTGGGAATAGAAGGGCAACCATTACTTGTAGTTCTGGATTGTTTTATAATAATATCTCACCTTATTATTTATTTGATGGTTATATTTCTAATCAAATTGCATTTAATAATGGATTGGATGTTACAGATCATTTTATAAAGATTGATTTTAATAGTGGTGTTGATAAAAGAGTTTATGCGATGTCATTGTATCAAGGTAATACCACTAATCTAGGAACATGGAAAGTTCAAGCATCTAACAATGATAGTGACTGGGTTGATTTAACATCTAATTTTACTTTTGGAACATCTAATCCACATACGATAGATTTATCATCTAATACAAATGAATATAGATATTATAGATTATTGGGTGTATCTGGAACAACTAATACTGGTGGTCAATGGGCAAGAGAATTGTTATTATCTTATACTGATACTCATGGTCAAGGCGATATTATATATATGAAAGGCGACATGAGTATTACATATCAGTATAGACAAGGACTATTAGATGGTAGTTATGGTAATCATTGTTTTTTTGACACTGTTGCAGATATTAGCGGTAAATATATAACATTTGATTTTGGTGAAGAGTCAAGTAAGATTATAGATGAGGTTAAATTTTATAGAGGGTCTGCTACTAATGAAGGAACATGGAAGTTTCAGGGTTCTAATGATGAGTCAAGTTGGACTGATATAGGTAGTCAATTTACGATAGATGAAGCTACAAAAACAATAAGTTTAGCTGGTAATACAACTGGATATAGATATTATAGAATGATAGGTATATCAGGTTCAACCACTAATTATGCTATATGGTTAAGAGAGATAGAGTTCAAGATAGATGATGCGGTAACAACTAGCATTAAAAAGTTCAATAGCATAACCTATGCTGATATGAAGGCGGTGCAGGGAGTAGCAAAAGCCAACATCAAGAAGGTTCAAGGTGTTGAATGACTGAGTGAAAGTGTTCCTGTTGAAACTTTCTATGTCCGCCCTTACAACGCTGGTGGTGGCTATGGCAATGGAAGTGGTGTTGACTATGATAATGCATTCAACGGGTTAAGCGGTATAAGATGGTCTAATGTGTCTGCTGGGACGACTTTATATATTTGTGATGAGCATACAGATAATATATGGCAACTTGTTATTGGTAACACAGGGCTTGAAGATAAGCCGATAACTATACGTGGTGATTATGAAGGTCATGCTGGTATTATTAATCCTACGACTAAATCAACGATAGTATTTGGCACTAACAAGTATATAAAGATAGAGAAGTTGACATTTGATAAATTTTGGTGTTATGGTTGGTCAGGGGCGAATGATATAACTATCAAGGATTGCACATTTACAAATCAGGGTGATGGGTGGTCATTCTTTGATTTATTGGAAGAGAACCATAACTGGACTTTTGATGGCTGTTCATTTGATACAGGCAGAAACGGGATATACACACATTTATACGGAATAGGTTGTAATAATCTTATAGTTAGGAACTGCACATTTAAGAATATGGGAGTTGAGGGCTATGAGAATGGTGATAGCCATGCAGTAGGGATTCAAGGTGGAACAGGACATATAATAGAAGATAATTATATAGATAATACTGGGTCTGCTATTCTGTTTTATAATGCTGATGGCTGGGGTCATATGGGTAATCATATAGTCAGACGAAACTTTATTAAGAATATTAGAGATGTAGCAACTGGTGGAGGTATAGTAATATTTGATATATGCACTATGCAGGAAGAGACACCATTGAGCTATGATATAAGCTATAATATACTATCAAATTGTTATGGCACTATGTATCTAGGGTTCAGGTCTAATAAAGCTGTTAATGTTTATAATAATACTATGCTAGGGTGTGGTCAGTATTATAATGCCAGTATTGATATAAGGACTACTGCTGGGAATACTGTTACTGGTATTCTTAAAAACAACATCATAGCCAAGACTTATGGCGTCCCATATAATTTGATAAATGCTAATGTTGAGGTATCAAGTAATTTGATATATGACGAGGAAGATGATCCGATATTTGTATCCGCCACGCCAACAGAGTCAGAACATTTTGTTCCTACTAATGAGGAATATATAAATGCTGGTGTGAATTTAGGACAGGAGAAGGACATATTAGGTAATGGGATTGTTGATGATGTGGATATAGGGGCAGTGGAGAAACAGTAATCTATAATCTAATAGATACAATTAATGATACCATAGATATGCTAATGCTATCATGATACATTTTTGTATGATGAGTTGAAAAAACTAACAAATTGTGTCTATAATGACTTGTGCTAATTGTTTTTGTAACCCAAGATTCTGTCATGTTTTTTCGAAAAGCCAACCTAAAAAGCTGAGCTACAAAGTACCTTCGATACTTGATCTGCAAGGACTAGCACAAGTCATGTTTATAATAAAAGCATAATGAAAACTTATACAAAACACTTGGAAAGCCCGACCTAATACTTAGAAAATTCAAATCTAAATATTAGGTCTTAGATCATGAGTTTATATTAAATCTATACTATTTAACCAAGTTCAGCGTAAGAATTTATATTTACCACCAAGACAAAAAGACACGAAGCAGAAAATAAGATTAAAAGATTGAGAATATATAATCTTTAATCCTCTGTTATACTTTATATTTCAGTATCTTTGTGGTTCATTTTTATATTGAACTGACATTATTTACTTTTTGTCATCAACAACTTCATAATCAGCATCGACAACATTATCCTCTTTAGGAGTAGTATTTTCTTGCTGTGTTGATTGACCTGCCTGTTGCCCACCTTGTGTGCTGGCTTGTTGATACATCTTTTCGGATGCTTTATGCCATACTTGATGTAGGCTTTCTGTTGCAGATTTCATCTCATTTACATCAGAACCCTTAATAGCCTCTTTAAGTCTATTAATTGCAAGATCAATCTGACTTTTTGTGTCTGCATCTATTTTATCACCAAATTCCCTAAGATTTTTTTCGGTTTCATAAATCAAAGCATCACCAGCATTACGAGCATCTATTTCTTCTCGTTTTCTTTTATCTTCATCTGCATGAGCTTCTGCATCTTTGACCATTTGTTCTATTTCTTTATCGCTTAATTTGCCAGAAGCTTCTATCCTAATTTTCTGCTCTTTTCCTGTGCCAAGGTCTTTTGCTGAAACATTGAGTATACCGTTAGCATCAATATCAAATGTAACTTCGATCTGTGGAACGCCTCTTGGAGCTGGCGGAATACCGTCAAGATTGAACCTTCCAATAGTTTTATTGTAAATAGCCATTTCACGTTCTCCCTGAAGAACATGAATCTCAACAGAAGGTTGATTATCAGCTGCGGTTGAGAATATTTGGCTTTTCTTTGTTGGAATAGTTGTATTTCTCTCTATTAATTTGGTTGATACCCCGCCAAGAGTTTCAATACCAAGTGAAAGTGGTGTAACATCAAGCAATAGAATGTCTTTAACACCTTCGTCACCAGACAAAATGCCTCCCTGAATCGCTGCACCTATTGCAACAACTTCATCAGGATTAACTCCCTTGTGTGGTTCTTTACCAAATAATTGTTTAACAATTTCCTGAACTTTTGGCATACGAGTCTGACCACCAACAAGAATCACTTCATCAATATCACTAGCACTTAAACCTGCATCTGATAATGCCTGTTTGCATGGGCCAACTGTGCGCTGAATAAGATCATCAACTAACTGTTCTAGTTTTGCCCTAGTTAATTTTATATTCATATGTTTTGGTCCACTTGCATCTGCAGTGATAAATGGCAAATTTATTTCTGTTTGAGTTGTCGTTGAAAGCTCACATTTTGCTTTTTCAGCTGCTTCTTTTAATCTCTGTAGCGCCATACGGTCATTACGAAGGTCTATTCCGTATTCTTTTTTGAATTCATCTGCAAGATAATCTATAATTTTTTGATCAAAATCATCTCCGCCAAGATGAGTATCACCATTTGTTGATCTAACTTCAAATACACCATCACCTAGCTCAAGTATCGATATATCAAAAGTTCCACCGCCAAGATCATATACTGCTATTTTTTCGTCCTTCTTATCTTTTCCTAAACCGTAGGCAAGTGAAGCAGCAGTTGGTTCATTTATAATTCTGAGAACATCAAGACCAGCGATTTTACCTGCATCCTTGGTTGCCTGCCTTTGGCTATCATTGAAATATGCTGGAACAGTAATAACTGCTTGAGTTACTCTTTCTCCAAGATAAGCTTCTGCTGTTTCCTTCATTTTTTGAAGTATCATTGCGGATATTTGCTGTGGCATATATTCTTGCCCTTGTATATCAACAACAGCATCACCATTATTTCCTTGTTTTACTGCATAAGGAACTTTTTTCTTTTCTTCGACTATTTCTGCAAATTTCCTTCCCATAAATCTTTTTATTGAAAAAACTGTATTTTCGGGATTAGTAATAGCTTGTCTTTTGGCTACTTGACCGACTAACTTCTCCCCTTCTTTTGTAAAAGCAACAACTGACGGTGTGGTTCTTGCCCCTTCTGCATTTGCTATAACTTGCGGGTCCCCACCTTCTAAAACTGCTACACATGAGTTTGTTGTTCCCAAGTCAATTCCGATTATTTTCGGCATATCTAATCTCTCCTTAATTTTTGATTCCAAGATTGATTATGGAATCTTTTGTATTATTTGTGAAACCCTTTAAACCACCTTATAAAGATTGTCTCACGCCTTATTTCTATTGTTTTTGTAGTTAATGACTGTATAGCCTTTTTCACAATATCTTTAAATATTGGTATATTAATAGGCTTTGTAATAAAACTATAAGCACCAGCCTCAAGAGAAGCTATTTTTATTTCTTTTGATAAGTCCGAAGTCATTATTATTATCGGTATATTTTTATAAATTCTTTTAATTTCATTAAGAATATATATTCCATCTATATCTGGCAAATTATAATCTATAATTGCTAGATCAATAATATTTTCGGACAATAGCTTTAATGCGGGTCGTCCTTGTTCTGCTTTAATAATTTCATATCCATCACGACGTAGAATCTGATCAATAGCATCAAGACAATTTGGGTCATCATCTACTAATAATATTTTATATATACATCGTGCCATATCATACACCCCCAAGAGTGTATCAATTCAAGATCTAAAACTAAAACAATAGATAATTATAAATAAATTTTCTATCTTTATCTAAGCAAAACATATGCCAATATCTGAAAATGAAAAATATTTTATATAAAACATTGATAAATAATATATCTTGATTTATTTACTTGCAATTCTTATTGTTATATGATAATGTCATTATGACACAAAAAAGACATGTTCTAATGTTTTAATGCCATTTTGACATTTTTTATATAATAAATTCTGTTAATATCAAATACAAAAAATGGAGTTTAGCCATGTATGAAAAGATGGGTATTGCTATTATAGGATGTGGTGGAATCGCAGAGGCACATTGTCAAACGGTTCTTGGCAAGGATGAGAATATCAAGTTATATATGTATGATATTGATTATAGCAGGGCAGAAGCTTTATGTAAGAAATATAATGCGTCTGGATGTTTTAAAACTTATGAAGATGTTCTTATGAGCAAAGATATTGATATTGTGGACATCTGTGTTCCACATGATGAGCATGTTTCTGTCGTTTTAAAAGCTACACAAGCAGGTAAACATATCCTTTCTGAGAAACCCATTGCCAGAACACTTGCAGAAGCGGATCTAATATTGGATGCAGTAAAATCATCAGGCGTAAGATTTTTTGTTGCTGAGTGTTATCGCTTTTATCCTTCTGCATTAAAAGCAAAAGAACTTATTGATAAAGGCACAATAGGCAAACTTTTTCTCATTCAGGTTAATTCTCTTCAATTTCATACTCCTTCTGGATGGCGAAGAGATAAAGGAAAAACTGGTGGTGGCGTTCTTATTGATCGTGGCATACATTTCGTCAATTATTTCCGCTTACTTGGTGGAAAAGTCAAGACTCTATTTGCAACATTTAATCATGATACAATAAGTGCTATGGAAGGTGAAGACACCGCAACAATACAAGCCATTTTTGAAAACGGGGCAACAGGGCAGCTTGTTGTTAGTTGGGGTATGAGAATGTTTACTCCGTTTGCATGGATGGCTGTTTATGGTTCAGAAGGAACAATGTTCGATATGGGAGATGGATTCTATGTATTCAGTGCAAATGACCCACAATATAATGATAAAGGCAAACCTGTCAGGCTTTTTGATACTATGCTCGAAAGATATATCATTCCAGAAGAAATGCAACATTTTGTTGATAGAATGAGAGATGGCGAAGAATTTGCTGTTACAGGTAAAGAAGCAAGAGCAGACCTTGAAATCGTAGAATTAGCAGCAAGATCAGTAGAAACAGGCAAAGCAATAGATTTAACAAATGAATAAATTAAAACTAAATAATATTGGTGTTTCGATAATAGCACTCGGTCATGGTGTAACTGATCTTTATGCCAATTTTCTTGCAGCATTACTGCCCGTTTTTGCCAACAAATTTAGTCTTTCTAAAACGTCAATTGGCGTTATAATAACAATAATAGGCTTATCTGGTTCAATGTTTCAGGTTGTCTTTGGATATATAGGGGACAAATGGAGCAGAAGATTTTTTATTATAATTGGTCCTACAATTGCTGGTATATTCATGACGCTTATAGGCATTGCTCCTAGCTACTTTGCCCTAATATTCATTTTATTAATAGGTGGTTTGGGTGTATCTTCATTTCATCCACACGCAGCAAGCACAGCAGGTAATGTTGTAAGTTCAAAAAGGGATTCTAGTCTTGGACTCTTTATGGCGGTTGGAACTGTCGGATATGCGATAGGTCCTCTCGTTGCAACATCACTTATGTCTTCACCGAGTATTGGTCCTGCAAAGATGCCATATTTTTCTTTTGTAGGCATAATTACTTCTATTTTACTCTATATATATGTCGTCCCAGATAAAAGCCATTACCAAAAGCAAGAAATAGAAAGTATCTTTAGGATAATTAGACCGGAACTTAAATTGCTTTCGATACTTTTTGCTATAGTAACATTTAGGTCAACAACAAATATAGTTTTTGTCAATTTTATGTCGCTATTAATACAGCAAAGACAACTTTCGTTGATGATAGGGGCAGTTGTTCTTTTTATATTTTCTTTGTCGACTGCTTTGGGAACTTTTCTTGGTGGTTATATTTCAAGATGGATTAGCAGAAGGAACATTCTTATATATTCAATGCTTTTGTCTTCACCGTTATTGTTAGCAATGCTTTATACAGATGGTATTTTATTTGTCATAATGCTGATACTTTCTGGTATTATGATTTCTTGTGCCAATCCTGCAAATCTAGCGCTTGCTCAGGAAGCCATACCCAAAGGCGCAAGCACTGCATCATCTTTGATAATGGGTGCTGCATGGGGTATAGCGGCAATATTCGCCATGTTATTTGGTGTTATAGCTGATCTTTTCGGTGGAAACGTTGTTCCAGCGATGAGCATATCAGCAACACTTCCTATATTGGCAGTTATATGCTCTCTTGCCTTGCCAAAAAGGTAATTTATATCTGTACAAATAAAAAGCGTAAATTGTAATATTAACAATCAATTACAATTTACACTTTATAAATAGATCAGCGAAAATCTGCTTAATCAGTGTTTTATTTCCACTAATTAATCAATTTTATTAAGAGCAATAGCAGCTTCTTGTTTAACAAGTGATTGATTACTTTCTGCATATATCTTCTCCAATGGCTCTATGGCTCGTTTATCACCTATATCACCTAATGTCTGAATTGCCTTTTGAAGAGTGGCTATATCTTGCTCTTGCTTAATCAAAGCTAACAAAGGCATGACTGCTGGTTCACCAATCTCTTTCAATGATTCACCTGCTGCATTGCGAATATCGCTATCTTTTGATTTTATGGCTTCTATCAATGAAGATACCGCTTGTGCATCTTTTGCTTTACCCACAGCTTGAATAATAGCAGTTCTAACTTTTATATCGCTATCATTTATCGATTTAAGCAATGGTTTTATTGGGGGATTTTCAACTATATCTCTAATTGCCATTGATGCAGAACGTCTAGCAGAAACAAGGCTTGAACTCAATCCATTGGTTATTATACTCAAATGGCTTTTATCTCCAAGCTTATACAAGGCTATTGCAGACTCCAAACTGACTATTGGATCAGAGTCCTTTACTTTTTTTGCCAATGCTTCTATTGAAGTTTTATCGCCTAAATTACCTAATATCTTTGCACTTCCAGCTTTAATTAGGGCATTTGGCGAATCCAAAGCACCTTTTAGGCTTTCTATTGCTGGTGCGCCAATATTTGTTAGAATTGAAACTGCATCTTCTCGAATACTTTCTGATGTATCACCTAATAAAGGTATCAATGCACTTACTGCTGGTTCGCCAATCGATGTAAGAACCTTTGCTATATCATCAGCTATATTCTTTTCTCGCCTCATCATATCTACGAGTTTGTCTGTTGCTGGTTTTCCCATTCCTTTTAATTTTAGGGCTGTTTCTTCCAATTTTCGTGCTTTATCTTGCTGACTATAAGCTACTGCTAAAAGTCCGAGAGCTTCTACATTTTGTGGCTGTTTTCCAGTTAACTTTTCAAGCCTTATTTCTGCCTTAGTATATGCTCGTTCTGATATTTCCTGCCTTGCAACCTCAAGATCGTTTACTTTTCCTCCGCCACATCCAATAATCCAAATCAAAGATAAAAATAAAAAAACAATTATAACTTTTTTGGGCATAACTTAAACCTCCTTTGTGATTAATAAAAGATTCGTTATACAAATATATAACTTTAAAACACTTAATTTTATTATAAATATTTCCTTCAAAATAAACAAGAGAAATATCTTATCCGTCTAATATACTTGACCGATTATTATCTGTATGGTATATTCAATTATAATAGAGTTCTAATAAGCTATTGCAATCCACAAGGAGTGATTATGATGAAAATAGCAATAAAAGTTGTTTATATTAGTGTAGTTGTGCTAATTGTCATGCAATATTCAACTACTTTTAGTCATGCAAAAATTGATCCTCAGACGATTGTTGGGGTATGGCTATTTGATGAAGGAAAAGGTGATGTTGCCAAAGATATGTCTGGCAATAAAAATAATGGAAAGGTTGTCGGCGCAGAATGGGTCAAAGGTAAAATCGGTATGGCACTTGCGTTTGATGGATCTAGTCAACTTGAGATTACTGCAAGCGCAAGCACTGATAAATATGTTGATGGATTTACATATCTGCTATCAATTATGCCGACTGGAAATGCCCCAAATGACAATACACGCTTAATAGAAAGAGATTGGCATAATCCAACGATACAGATCGGCGCCGCTGACTTTTATGGAAGCACAATGGTTGCAGGTGATCAGGCAGCAAGTAACGTTAGGGGTGGAAAATGGGCAAAAAATGAATGGTCTTTTGTCGCTTTAACTTGGGATGGTTCGGTTCTTAGTCTATATGTTAATGATCAAATGGTCAAAGATATTAAGCTAAAGAAGCCTGATTTCTCAAAAAATCATGCAAACGGTGCTATTTGGCTTGCACGTTGGAAGGGAGGCGCAGGTTGGGATTATATTGGTGTTATAGACGAGGTTGGGGTATTCAGCACTGCTTTGAATCTTGATGACCTTAAAAGTATTATGGTTAATGGACTAGATAAGACTCTGGGATTAAGTCCCGTATCAGCAGAAGGAAAATTAACAGCCACTTGGGGTGATGTTAAGAAATAGTTAAATTTTCTTACGATTTGGCTTGAATGGTATTGACAATTGTTTTTTGCGGTTGTAAAATAGGTTCGTTGATTTTGTTTACCTTTTTTAATGTTTATTTCATTTATTTGAAAGGAGTTCCTAAATAATGAAAAATACTATAAAAGCATTTGGTTTATCAACATTAATAGTCATGTTATTATGCACAATAGCACATTCCGCACTTGTTACTGATGGTCTTGTTGCTTATTGGTCACTTGATGCAGATACTATCGTCGGTCAGGATGTCAAGGATGTTGTTGGAGGAAATGATGGCGTTATCACTGGAAATCCTGTGGCAGTTGCTGGAAAAGTCAAAGGTGCTTTGGAATTTGATGGATCGAGTTCTGTTGACGTCGCTGGAACAGATGCGTTAAACTTTAATGGAAAAGAGCAAATGACTGTTGCAGTATGGGCAAAACCTGCGAGTGCAGAACCCGTTGTTGGTGTTGTTGCTGGATGCTGTGGCTCAATAGTTGCTCAAAGAGATGCTTTGTCATGGGCATTGAGATTTGATGGCAGAAACGCCGGCAACGAGTTTGAATTTATTACACAACCGGGCTGGCAAGGCGATGCTGGTTTTGGCGCACCAAAACTTCCCGCAGGTGAATGGCATTATCTAACTGCCATTATAAATGTTAATAAAAAGCAGTTATATGTTGATGGTGCATTAGTTATAGAAGCCGAATATACAGGTCCTATGGCGAGTAATGGTCCTGAAACAGATATTGGTCATGCCTCTGATGGTGGATTCGTTGGGACAATTGACGAAATCATTATCTATAATAAAGCATTATCTGCTGAGCAAGTTATGCAGAATTTTAAGGCTGAAGGTCTTGGTAGCGTGACATCCGTATCGGATTCAGGAAAATTAACCGCAACTTGGGGAAAAATCAAATCAAATTAGTAAAAAAAGTCATTTTGAACATTATTATAGTGCTAGAAATAGAACGCGGATGAAACGGATTAATCAGATTGACGCTGATTTAATATTTAATTGATTTTATCCACGTTAATCCGCCAAATCCGCTTAATCAGCATTCTATAAATAATTAATTCGGTTGACCAATAGTTATTATAAGGAGTATATTTTAATGAAAACGAAATTTATATGTTTTATAATGTTATTTATATTTATATCAGCTATAAATATATCAAATGCTGATGTTGTGCAAAAAGGCTTGGTTGCGTACTGGTCGTTTGACACTGGCTCATTTAAGGACAATACTGCGGTAGATATTGTCGGTGGAAATGATGGTGAGTTAAATGGCAAACCAAAAGCAGTTGCAGGCAAAATTGGGCAGGCATTAGAATTTGATGGCACAAACTCAGTCGATGTTGCTGGAACAGATAAGCTTAATTTCAATGGTGCAGAAGAAATGACCGCCGGGGCTTGGTTTAATGCAAAAAGTGATGAACCTGTTGCTGGTGTTGTTGCAGGATGTTGTGGATCAATAGTTGCACAAAGAGATGCTAACGGATGGGCGATAAGATATGATGGCAGAAATGCAGGTCAGGAAATTGAATTTATCGCTTGTCCCGGTTGGCAAGGTGACGGTGGTTTTGGCGCACCTAAAGTAAAGCCCGGAGATTGGCATTATGTAACTGGTGTTATTGCTAAAAAGAATATGTATCTATATCTTGATGGTGAATTAGTTAAAGAAGGTGCGTTTGCAGGTCCCATGGCAAGCACTGGTCCTGAGACCGATATAGGTAAAGCAGGAGATGGTGGTTTCATAGGTATAATTGATGAGGTCGTTATTTATAATAGAGCTTTGGACAAAAATGAAATTAAGCAAAATTATGAGACAAAAGTATTCAAAGCTGTTGAATTTATTGGTAAGCTTGCGACTTGTTGGGGCGATCTAAAAAAATAAAGCCAAACAATAGCTGTTGACTTATAAACTTATACAACCCATTGCCATTTCTAGTTGGTAATGGGTTGTTTTATAGAATGAGGATTATATTTTCTTTTATTGTTTGATAAATCCTATATTAATCTTTGTTTTTTATTTAAATCTCTGATATGTCATTTTATTATAAAAATTATGATGTTATTGTGATAGGCGGTGGACACGCCGGCTGTGAAGCATGTCTTGCGCCTGCAAGGATGGGGCATAGTACTATTTTACTCACCATCAATCTTGATACTATTGCTCAAATGTCATGCAATCCTGCCATTGGTGGACTAGCAAAAGGTCAGTTAGTCAAAGAAATTGATGCTCTTGGTGGAGAGATGGCAAAAAACATCGATGCTACTGGTATCCAATTCCGAACACTAAATATGCGAAAGGGTCCCGCAGTTCGTTCATCTCGCGCACAGGCTGATAAAAAAGATTACCAGTTCCGTATGAAATATATCCTTGAATCTCAAGAAAACCTTGATATTAAGCAAGGTATGGCTGATAAGTTAATTGTTGAAGATGGCAAAGTCAAGGGGGTTATTACAACCACTGGAATGGCATATCTTGGAAGGGCAGTCATAATCACAACAGGGACATTTTTAAAAGGTTTGATACATATAGGCGATCTTAGTTATAGTTCAGGTCGCGCAGGCGAACCATCTGCGGATGGGCTTTCTGGAAATTTACAGGAACTTGGTTTCGAGATTAAACGCCTAAAGACAGGCACTCCACCACGTATAAATGCAAAGTCTATTGATTTCTCTGTCATGTCGATACAACCCGGTGACGAACCACCAAAGCCCTTCTCATATTCCACAGATAAAATAACACAATCACAAGTTCCATGCTATCTTACATATACAAATGAAACCACACATAGAATCATACAGGAAAATTTGGGCAAATCAGCGATGTATAGTGGAAGAATTGTTGGCGTAGGTCCCAGGTATTGCCCATCTATTGAAGCAAAAGTAGTTCGTTTTCCTGATAAGAATGAACATCAGCTATT
>CAZMCH010000042.1:0-34115 GCA_964564735.1 uncultured bacterium | reverse complement strand
CTACATTTCCAGCAACATCGCTTATTATTGCTTTATAATATATATACTTTCCACGATAACTATTCCATGTTTCCGCTGGTTCTGGTATAGTGAATGTCCAAGCTATACCATCTTGGCTTGTCATGTTTTTATAGCCTTCATATTTAGTATCAGTTCCTATATGATAATCAAATTGAGCAATTTTTGATACAAGACCGCTACCACTATCCGATGTTTTGACAGATATTCGCAAATTTCCCACTGTATCTTCGGTTACATCAGGAGGAATTTGCACCCAATCTGAAAAACTTGGTTGAGTCTTATCCAAGTATATATCCGTAAGTATTTGATGAGTTTCTTCATTATCAAGATTATCTATACTCCAAAACTCAAGCGTGTTAATACCCTCTTGCGTAATGCTGACAGGAACTGGTGTTTGACCAGTTGTAGAAACCGTTTGTCTGCTTTCATTATTTAGCTTATATGAAATGCTCTTAACGCCTACACCTGTTGCGTCATTATCAATAGCGGTTAGATTTATTATAAAGTCTCTGTTTTTCCAAGAACCATCGTAGTTATGTTTCGTTGTTGGAGGTTCGTTATCAACCTTGAAGCTATTAGCTATTATAAATTCTTTTGATGGGTCACCATCGTCGTCAATAGCTGTTGCTTTTACCCAAACAGATGTTGCTACTGATGGAATCGGTATCTTGGTATCCCAGTCAATTATAAATGGGAATGCTAGTGCTGTTCCGATACGATTCCAGTCAACTTTGTTGAAACTATAATCAAATAAGACATTAGAGATCGTTCCATCAGAGTCAGATGCTTCTGCTTCGATCTTAATCACGCCTTTTTCCCATTGCTTAAATGCAGTTAGTATTTTGACTGTTGGAATATCGTTTATATCATCAATCAGTTCTTGTTGTTCTGGGCTTTCGGAATTGTTACCAGCAACATCGCTAATTTTAACTTTGTAATAGATAATTTTTCCTCGAACTGAATTCCATTTACCTGCTGGTTCATTAATATCAAAATACCATACATCTTTCGAAGCGCCACTTATCATATTAACATAATCGCTATAAGGAATATCGTTTCCTACACGATAGCTAATTTGAGGTATTTTACCCGCCAATCCGCTTCCTGAATCTGTTACTCTTACGGATATTCTAAGCGTTCCAACGCTATCTTCTGTAATATCTGCAGGGTCTTTTATCCAATCAGAAAACATCGGTGGAGTTTTATCAAGCTTTATGTTTTGTATTGTTCTATGAGTTTCTGTATTTCCAAGTTTATCAATACTCCAATATTCCAGTTGGTGGATACCCTCAACAGTAATTCTAGGTTGACCATTTGACTGAATATTTCTTTCTTCACCATTGTTCAGTTTATATCTAATATCTTTATCAAATACACCAATACCATTTCCATCATTTGCTGTTAATGTTATTGTAAAATCTTCTTTATGCCAAAGATCATTATAATCATCACTCGTAATAGGAGGTTGATTATCAATGCCAATGCTGTCTATATATATATCGTATGAAGACGCACCCTCGTTATCAACAGCCATAGCACGTAACCAAACAACTGGGGCTTGTTGTATTGTTGTTGCGGTATCCCAACCAATAGTGTAAGGTTCATGAGTTATAGAAGCACCGATCGGTCTCCAATTAGATTTATCAAAGCTATATTCAAAGCGGACTTCTGCAATTGTTCCGTCTTGATCTGATGCGGAGGCATCTAATTGAAGAACGCCTTTATTCCATGGATTATAAATGCCCGTCATCTTAACAATCGGAGGATCGTTTATATTATCTATGGGTTCTATACGTTCTCTTTCGTCAACATTTCCGGCAACATCCTCACATTTTACCTTATAATATAGGTATTGACCACGATAAGCATCCCATGTTTCTACTGGTTCTATTATATCAAAATACCATATTTTACCATCATCGCTTAACATATTTACATAACCATCATATTGATTATTAGCCCCAATACGATAGTCTATTTGTGGAATTTTTCCTGTCAAACCGCTTCCAGAATCACTAATCTGAACAGACACACGAAAAGCTCCTTTTGTATCTTCTGTTAGATCAGTAGGTTCTTGCTTCCAATCAGAAAAAGATGGTGGAGTCTTATCAAGTTTTATATTCGATAAGGTTTTATGCTGTTCTTCGTTACCAAGCTTATCTGTGCTCCAGTATTCAAGGACATTTGATTGATCTTCTTTTGATATGATTACAGATGCACTTGATTGACCATCAATTTCTATGTCTTGCTTATTTCCTTTATTAAGGCTATAAGAAATAGTTGCAACACCAATTCCATTTCCATCAGTTGCTCTTAAAACTATTGGAAAATCTTTATTGTGCCATAAACCATCATAATCATGACTTGTTGTAGGCGATTGATTGTCTATACTAAAACTATTTGGTATAACAAATGTTGTAGTTGCCTTTTCATCATCTGTTGCAGTTGACCTTAGCCATACGCTTCCTATAACACCTGCAGTGACTGTTTTTGTATCCCAAGATACCGAATACGGTGTCTTGGTGACTTCTGAACCTATTTGAATCCAATTGGCATTATCAAAACTATATTCAAACTTCACACCTGATATAGCGCCATCTATATCAGAGGCATCTGCGGTTATTGTAATTAAGCCCTTTTGCCATTGTGTAAATACGTTGACAATTCTAACAATAGGAGGATCATTTATACTTATTATGAGTTTTTGTTGTTCTGAACTTTCCCCTGAATTACCTGTTGCGTCTTCTGCTTTGACCTTATAATAGACATATTTACCCCTGTATGTATCCCATGTTTCTACTGGTTCTGGGATTTCAAAACTCCAAACATCATTAGCAACAAATGTCATTGGTTTATATCCGCTGTATGAAGTATTCGGACCTATACGATAATCAAATTGCGGTGCTTTGTTACTAAGTCCGCTTTTGTCGGTTATTTGAACGGTTATTCTTAAACTGCCTTTTGAATCTTCTGTCAATTCAATCGGCTGGGTAGTCCAGTTGGCAAATTCAGGAGGTTGATTATCGAAAGTCCTAAACTCGATAGGAATATTTGCTATTTGATTTTCTGATATTTTAACCTTTGTTTCTTGGGGGGTGTAATCACTTAGCTGAAGTGTAACAACATAATCACCAACAATCATGCCTGTAAAGGTATATGGCGCTTTCTTCCCTGTGTCTGCACCATTAATAATGATTGATGCACTTGGAGGATTTGTTTGTTCTATCAAGAGAGAGCCTAATTTAACATTTGGGTTACCTCTTCGCCAATTAGCAAGTAATAAATCTCTATCTTTTTCATCAATTACGCCATCTTCGTATATATCCATCATACTATCCCAATTAGTATCTCCAGATTTTGATTTCCATACACTTGTAAGAACTATTCTATCCAATAGGTTGATCTGATTGTCTATCTTTAGATCGCCAGCGAATAGCTCAAAATCAAGGACAACAGTTTCGCTCTCAACCTTAATATCAGAAAAGATGGCAGAAAGATTACCGGGCTTTTGGGCTGTGATTGTATATAATCCGGAGGGAACATTTTTTATCGAATAGTTTCCATCTTTATCTGTAAAAGCAGACATATTGCGCCCTTGAATAGTTATCAGAACTCCACTTTTATCTTTTTTGCCCTCTATTTTGACTGTTCCAGTGATAGTTGCTCCCCAAATAGCCGCCACTTGCAGTAAAAGAAAGGCAAAAATTACCAGAAGTAAAGTTAAAATCTTGCCATTAAACTTACTCATTATGATTCCTCCAGATCGATATTTAATTTATATATAATAATTATAATGTCATTGTTAATGATATTCTATGTGTAGAACCCAATTTGAGTAAACCAAATCCATAATCTAATTGTATAACAGATATACGGAATCCAATACCAAAAGACAATTCCCCTGTATCGGAAGTATATCCGCTTCGTATAGAAAAATCTTTTATAGGCTGACCTTCTGCCCCAAGATGAAATTTTAGAGATCGCCCTCCTGCTTTATCTATGGATGTTGCTAAGAGTATTCGATCATCAAGCATTTTATATAATATTCCAAAAGCAATTTTTCTCGGTGGTGAGTAGGAATTGTCTTTTAGAGTTATTTTAGGTGTTATTAGGTCTTGAGCCATTAAACCAAGACTTAAATTATAAAGAGGTTCATAAAGCGCACCAATATCCATTCCGATTCCAGAACCTTTATGATCATATAAATCTTGTTGCACAAATTTGAGATTAGAACCCAAATGGATATTATCTGTAACATTATTAGCATAAGATAATATTATTGCCATTTCTTTGTCTTGA
Organism: uncultured bacterium; assembly: GCA_964564735.1. GTDB lineage: Bacteria > Poribacteria > DTPJ01 > DTPJ01 > DTPJ01 > CAZMCH01. Next base: position 29,795 of record CAZMCH010000042.1, on the reverse strand, counting down.
AAAATCTCACCAGTTGGACCACTTGCATCTTTTACTAATTGTATATCACCAACGCTCAGATAGGCAAAATTAAGCCCTACTGATCCGTAGCCAGAAGGGTATACTGCGCTAAGTGTATGATAGCCTATATCTTTAACTCCGCCACTACCAAGAGCATCATAATTCATTGGGTTTGAATACATAAAACTTAACTGCGGATTATTCATCGTTGACAATCCCGATGGGTTCCAATAACCAGAGCTTGAATCATCTGCCACAGCCACAAAAGCCTTACCCATCGATATTGAACGAACACCAACGCCATTTTTTAGAAATGCTAGTGCATCTCCGCCATCACCTGAAGCTCCATAGGCATTCAGACAAGATATAAATGCGATCGTTAATATAAAACTACCTATAATTGCTTTTCGTAACATTATATATTCCTCCAGATTCTATTAGCGAAGGACCGCAATCTTCCATGTTTGATTCTTCTCATCTGAACCAAGTCTGGCTTTAACCCATAAGATATAAGTTCCATTGGCTACATCCTGACCTTTTCCATTTGTGCAATCCCATTCATATTCATATATCGGTGCTTTACTAATATTAAAATCATTATAAGTAATTTCCCTGACAAGTTCACCAGATATATCGAAAATTTTCGCTTCCAAACCTTCTAATATCGCTAATGATTCACAACGAATAGTTGCTTTTCCTCGTGCATCAGGGGCAGGATTGGGATAGCTAAATACACGTTTAAATTCAAATACCTGATTAATATTGATTTGGCGGGATGTTTGATCTATGCTGGAAGGTATTGCTTTGGCTGTTGAGTCTGCTAAGGCAGTTTCATTGGTCAATAACTTGACCCATGTGTTACCGGGTGCTTTTACTAGAAATTTGACAACCATCAAAACTCCACCTGTGGTATTAATCCCGATGCCCGGATTTTCTAATACAGCCATATATTCTATCTTACCTGTAGTCTTGGCAGTGTCAGGATCGGGAATAATATCCTCTGCAAAGCTGCTTATTACTGAGCCTTTTGCAATAGATAAATATTCCAGTTTTAGATTATCAAATGAAAGTATTATATTAACACCTTTGAGGTTTGAAACTTGATCTATCAATACATAAACAGGAAATTCATCACCAACATTGACATTTTGTTTATTTTCATCAAAATTCAGATACACAGAAACATCCGATGCGGAATATGAGTAACCTGAAATTAGAAACATTAAGGCTATCGCCGTTGTCATTATTGAATATTTCATTTTAATAATCGCTCCTCGCTAAAATTGTATAAATACTAAATTATGTCTTCTAATATATTTAATCACAAAGTATAACATAGTCAATATCTAAAAATCAAGTATTAATGGCAGAGCCTTTGAGTTATTAAGCAAGCATGATGTAATAGTCAGACCGACAACCGGAGGCACACGTCAACTATATCTCATTGAATTAGATTAAGAGCAAATTCCATGCCAAGCAAATACAAGACTATGAACTTGACACTATCCGATATATAGTTGTATACTTTCATACATAAACCTCATTTATAAATATTATCATGAAACATTGTTCTTAATCTAAATAATAAAAGACAGGAGATGCCTGTGAATTCATCACCAACAGAACAAATGATTATTGTCTTGGATTTTGGTTCGCAATATAGCCAGCTAATAGCCCGTAGAGTTAGAGAAAACAAAGTTTACTGCCGTATACTACCATACGATACTACTATTGACGAGATAAAAAAACTGTCCCCGAAAGGAATTATTCTGTCAGGAGGTCCTGCTAGTGTTTATGCTGATGGAGCTCCTATTTGCAAAACAGAAATTTTCAAAATGGGTATACCAATGCTTGGTATATGCTACGGTATGCAATTAATGGCTTATGCACTTGGGGGAAAAGTCGAGCCAACAACTACAAGGGAATATGGCTTTGCCAAACTCTATATTGATGATCATGACGATTTATTTCATGATTTGGATTACAAGCAACAGGTATGGATGAGTCATGGTGATAGCGTTCTGCAAGTTCCAGAGGGCTTTAAGACACTTGCACATACAGAAAATTTACCAATATCATCAATGGCTGATACAACAAAAAAACTCTTTGGACTTCAATTCCATCCAGAAGTTGTGCATACACCATCTGGAAAGGAAATTATATCGAATTTCTTATTTCGTATCTGTAACTGTAATCCGACATGGACTATGAGTTCGTTTATTCAAAGAAGCATTGCTGGGATAAAAAACGAGGTTGGTAATGATACGGTTATTTGTGCTGTTAGTGGCGGAGTAGATTCAACTGTTCTCTCTGCTTTGATTCATCATGCAATCGGTGATCAACTTAAATGTATTTTTGTCGATAATGGTCTCTTAAGAAAAAATGAGGCTAGAGATGTAATTTCATTCTTTAGGAATGATCTTTGCATAGATTTAGATTTTGTTGATGCAAGTGATAGATTTTTGACGAAGCTATCAGAAATTGTTGATCCTGAGCAAAAAAGAAAAATTATCGGGAGAGAATTTATTGAAGTTTTCCAAGAGGAAGCAAGCAAATTTATGAATGCCAAATTCTTGGCACAAGGAACCCTATATCCAGATGTTATAGAAAGCGGAGGATTGTCGAAATCTCCTGCTGCCACAATAAAAAGCCATCATAACGTAGGTGGTTTGCCTGAAACCCTAAAACTCAAGCTTATTGAACCTTTGCGAGAGCTATTTAAGGATGAAGTCAGAATGCTTGCCAAAGAATTGGGTCTTCCTGAAAAAGCCATTAGAAGACATCCTTTTCCAGGTCCGGGTCTCGCTGTTAGAATTATTGATTCAATCACCAAAGAAAAACTCGATCTACTTAGGGAAGCTGATGCAATATTTATCGAGGAACTTCATGCTTCTGGAATGTATGATCGTGTTTGGCAGGCATTTGCTGTTCTTCTCCCTGTAAAAAGTGTTGGTGTAATGGGAGATGAAAGAACCTATGATCAAGTTATCGCTCTTCGCTCAGTAGATGCTGAAGATGCAATGACAGCGGATTGGTCAAAATTACCTTATGATCTTCTGGCAAAAGTCTCCAGCAGAATTATCAATGAAATAAAAGGTATTAACAGAGTTGTTTATGATATAAGTTCCAAACCTCCAAGCACTATTGAATGGGAATGATGAAGGCGATTAATTTCATTAAAACAAATTATCAATAAATATCATTTAAATATCTGAAGCAATCATAATGCTTAAGAGTTTCATTTTATAGATTTTATATAATCAACAAGTTCTCGTGTCATATATGTAATAAAGAGGAAAAAAATATGCACAATAAACCAAAAAATGCTTTTTTGTTATTAATTATAGCAATATTAATACAGATTTTATCCAGTTTTTTCATCTATGCTGATTTTCCACAATCTATTAACATATCGAGGGGGACTCAAACTTCTTCATTGCCATTACCAGCAGGGCTAGAATTATCAATATCCGTATCAACTTCAATGACTGGCACCATAACTATAAAGAGTCCAGCGAATATCACTCAAAATTTGACAGTCCAATATATGCCAGGTAGTGGCTTCACAGCACAAGCAAACCTAACAGAAATAGGAAATTATACTATCCAAGAAAATTATAGTGTTACCGCAAGCGCAGCATTATTGGGTCTAAGTGAAACAACGCAAGGCTCTAGGACATCCACATATAATAATTCATCAGCAGGATCAAAGACATTTAAGATAACTAACAGCACTCTTAGCGGTTTTTCAATGAGTATGCCACCCGGAAAAATTGCTGTCCAATCAATTTCACCATCCTCTATTGAACCCGGTCAATCCATAACTGCTGCTTTGAAAGTCATGCAAGCAATTGCAATTGGCGGAGTTATCGCTGATTCAGTAACTATAAGTGGAACATGGAATGTTAGCTCATTAGAAATAACAGGAGAAAATGGTGGCGGTGGCGGCGGAACAAATACCCCTCCTTCTGTAACGATAAATTCAGCATCTCAAGCACAAGCCAATGGTGACGTTGCAGTTGCGTATACATTGACAGATGCGGAGAATAACTTATGTAGTGTATCTGCTCAATATAGCAAAGACGGAACAAATTGGTCTAGTGCTACTATCAGCGGAGATGCTTCTGGCGTTGCGCCCGGCTCCCGGACTCTATATTGGAAATCATCTGCTGATCAGCCTGATGGTAAAGGTAGCTATCAGATAAGATTGCAAGCTAGTGATGGAACATCTTTTGGTGATTGGTCTTCTCCAAGCAGTTTTACAATAAATAATACCAATAATCCACCAACAGCTACCAACCTTAGAATCGAGACTGTTGACCCACAAACAAACCAGAAACCATCTCCATATCGTGATCCAGTCACAGGCGATAAAATTAAGGCTTTATACGATTTTTCTGATCCTGATGGCAATACAGAAAGTGGAAGCGAATTGATTTGGGTCAAGAACGGGGTTGAACAGCCAAAGCTTATTATACAGAATGAAGCAAACAAAATATTAAATATAGCTGTTACGAGAGGTGAAAAATGGGGATTTTCTATTGCACCAAAAGATGGTAGGTCATTTGGGACACCAAGAGCATCTACTGTTATAACAATCGGTAATGCACCGCCAAAAGCACAAAATCTGACAATAAAACCTTTTGCCCCTACATCTGACGATAATTTGGAGGCGGATTTTACATATTCTGATCCTGAAAATGACACTCAGGGGGCGCATGAATATCAATGGTATAAAGTCTTGCCAAACCAAACACAGTTTGTCCTTCAATCAAATTATAAAACAAAGATATTACCCAAAGAGGCAACCAATAAAGGCGAAAGATGGAAGTTTGCCGTTATTCCAAAAGATTCTCTTGGCGCTTCAGGAACTCGTGTTGAGTCTGGTTCTATTCTTATTGCAAATCAACTACCTACAATAAGAAACATAAAAGTTACAGGCAATACTGGTGATATAACCATAACATTTGACCTTGAAGATTTAGACGGTGACTCCTGCGATCTTAAAATATGGTATCGCAAAGGTCCTGCCGAAAGAAGGGCGGCAACGATAAGAGAAGCGACTCAAGAAAAAGGTATTATAAAAAATGTAAAACCCGCAACAGGTATCACAATTACTTGGCTATCAAAAGAAGATGAACCGTCTAGTAAAGATGATTTCCTTATTGGAATAGTTCCAAATGACGGTTTCCAAGATGGGACAGAAGTAAGTTCCCAGAGATTTCCTCTGGATAATAATGATGAACCAACTGCAAAAAATGCAACTATAACGCCTCCAAAACCTCGCACAATAGATGATTTAATTGCAAATTATGAATTTTCCGATCCAAATAACGATAAAGAATCTGCAAGTAGAATTAGGTGGTATCGCAACAAAACTGAGCAAACTGCTTTTAGGGATAAGAAAAAGGTTGAGAATGGCGCAACCAAAAGAGATGAGGAATGGTATTTTACAGTCGAGCCAAGCGATGGAAAGGAATTTGGAAAACTAATTCAATCATCTGTTGTTAAAATTATTAATACTCCTCCAATGGCTGAAAATGTTAAACTTGAGCCTGTTAATGCAAACTCTGAAGATGACCTTTTGGCAGTATTTAATTATGTCGATGCCGATGGTGACCCTCAATCAGGAACTGAGATAAGATGGTATCTTGATGGGATCGAACAAACAGAATACAATGACAAAACAAAAGTCACAAAAGATATTACAATTAAAGGACAGGTATGGTTTTTTAGAGTTCGTGTTAGTGATGGAACAGATTTTGATGAATGGAGAGAATCGAATCGTATAAAACTAGGCAATGTTGCACCTAAGATCGAAAATCTTGTTTTTCCTGATGGCGATGAAGGCTATCGAGATGTCTTAATAGAGTTTGATCTTTTCGACCCTAATGATGAAAAATGCACCCTTACTGTTGAATTTAGAGGAGGTATGGCTAATCAGTGGACGAAGGCAACAATCAAAGAACCATTGACTGGCGTTCTTCCGGGTCATATAAAACTGACATGGGAATCTCATAAGGATCAGGATGTGCGAACATCTACGCTTTTCCAGATAAGAATCACCCCTGATGATGGTTCAGGAGTTCCAGGAACACCTGTTGAATCAATTTTCATAAAACTGGATAATAATATCCCACCTGTAGCTAGTAATCTAAAAATAACACCTGAAAAACCAACAACAACAGATAACTTAAATGCAATATATACCTATTTTGATGAAGATAATGGTAAAGAAAGTGGCTCTGAAATTAGATGGTATAAAAATAATGGCACAATAACGGATTTTAAGGGAAATGTCTTGTCTGCAAGTGTAACCACAAGAGGAGAATCATGGTATTATACTGTCAGACCGAGAGATGGGGCGAGATTCGGCAAGGTTGTTAAATCTGATCCTGTTACAATTGTTAATACTCCACCTATAGCAAGAACCTTAAGCATACAGCCCGCTAATCCTAAATCCAATGGGACTTTAACTGCTAGATATGAATATCGTGACGTTGACAGTGATCGTGAAGAAGGAACAGAACTCGAATGGTATATGAACGGTGAATTAAAGCTACAAAAGATAGTAAATACGGAGGCAGATAAAGTTCTCCCATTGGCAATATCTAAAGGTCAAAGATGGAGCATAAAAGTAAAACCAAAAGATGGCATCGATTTTGGCGAAATAGCGGAATCATCTGCGGTTGCGGTTGATAATGCCCCTCCTGTAGTTGAAAATATCTCAATTTCGGGAAATTCAGGAAATATAGTAATAACAATTGATTTGATCGATACAGATGGCGACCCATGCAACCTTAAAATAGAGTATCAGGGCGGAACAGCCAAGACATCATGGGTCAATGCAACAATTAAAGAAGCGATTACAAAGATCACACCCGGCAAGCAATGGAAATTCTCTTGGTTATCTCAAGAAGATGAGCGAGGAAATAAATCTGATGATTATAGAATAAGGGTTACTCCTAATGATGGTGTAGTAAGTGGTGACAGCATTGCATCAAACAGATTCTCAATTAATAATAATGGAGCTCCTAGCGCAGCGAATTTAGCAATACTGCCAGAAGCCCCAACGTCTTCCAGCAATTTAGAAGTTAACTATGTTTTTATTGACCCCGATGGTGATAGAGAAGATAATCCAGAGATTCAGTGGTATAAAAACGGTGTTGTTGAAATAGCTCATAATAATAAGAAAACATTACCTTCAGCAGTTACTAAAAAAGGTGATAGATGGCACTATACTATCAAAGTATACGATGGCAAGGACTATGGAAAACTTCAAATGTCTCCAGATGTTGTAATAAAAAATGCTCCACCAACTGCAGAGGATGTTAGATTGTCCCCTGAATTTCCAAGAGTTGATCAAGCACTTATTGCTACCTATCAATATCGCGATGCTGATGGTGATCTTGAAAAGGAATCAAAGATTGAATGGTATAAAAACGGTGTTTATGAAAAAATATATGATGGTTATACGACTATACCCGCATTGGTTACCTTAAAGGGAGAGGAATGGTTTTTTACAGTTAGACCAAACGATGGTTTTGATTTAGGACTCCCTGTTCAATCTAATAAAGTATATGTTGGTAATACACCACCAGATGCCAGCTCCCTTGTTATATTGCCTGTTAATCCTCTAACAACTGATGATTTAAAGGCTTCTTATGTTTATGTTGATGCCGAAAACGACCCCGAAAGTGGAACAAAAATCACATGGTATAAAAATAACGTTGTTCAAACGCAATTTAATGATATGTTAATAGTTCCAAGCAGTGCAACAGCAAGAAAACAAGTATGGTATTTTACTGTTCAGCCCAAAGATGGCAAACAAACAGGATTGCTTAGGCAATCAAATTTCATCGTTATTGGCAATACGCCTCCGATAGCAAGCAATCTTTCAATAACACCTGCATATCCGCAAAAAAAGGACGATCTTGTAGCCAATTATGAATATTATGATGTCGATAATGATATTGAGGGAAGATCAGAAATAAAATGGTATAGAAATAATGTTTGGGTATCAGCTTATGACGGATTAAAAAGAATTGTAAGTAAAGAATTACAGGACAGAGAGATTTGGTATTTTACTATCAGACCCAAAGATGATGAGCTATTTGGCAGTGTTCAGACATCAAAAGTAGTGGAAATTGGCAATCCAATTCCAAGAGTAAATAGCCTATTCGTTTTGCCTGAAAATCCTTTAACCACAAACGATCTATCTGTAAAATATGATTATACTGATCCAAATAATATCCCTGAATCTGGTAGTTTAATCTCTTGGTATAAAAATGGCGTTATACAGACAGAATATAATGATTTAAGAGTTTTACCCTCAAGCGCAACTACAAAAGGTGATAGATGGCATTTTACCGTTAAACCTCGTAATTCTGGTAAACTTCTTGGTGAAGAGCAATCATCTGCACCTGTTACTATCTCTAATAGCCCACCTAAGTTAATAGCAGTAGCTATGCAACCAGCAAAACCAACAACCAATGACGATATAATTGCTGATTATATATTTAGTGATGATGATGGAGATAGAGAAACTAGGAATGAAATAAGATGGTATAGAAACGGTGTTTTGCAGACGGTATATAACGATCTTACAGAGCTTCCAGCAAGTGCAACAAACAGAAATGAAGAATGGTATTATACTGTTCGAGCAAGTGATGGCACGTCTTTTAGCGATATAGTAACATCATCAAAAGTTAAAATACTCAATGGTAAGCCTATTATAACTAAGCCTGTTATTATCCCTTCTAATCCGAAGACAACTGATGATTTGATGGTTGGATATGATTATTCAGATACCGAAAATGATCTAGAATCTGGAACAGAGATTAAGTGGTTTAAGAATAATGTTAACCAAACAGAATTACATAATCTCAGAATTGTGCCTGCATCATTTACATCAAAAGGTGAAAAATGGCATTGTGTAGTCGAACCAAATGATGGAATAGATTTCGGTTTGCCATTAACTTCGGCAATTGTAAGTATAGAAAATTCCCGTCCTGTTGCACTCGATGTTAGTGCAACGCCAAATAAAGTATTCAGAGGCAAAACATTAATCATAAATGCCTATGGAAAAGATGCTGATAGTGTTGATTTCGGACCCCAACTTAGGTGTCGGATCGCATATAAGCTTGCTGATGGGGCTTGGTCTGAACTTGCAACTCAATATGTTGAAAATACAACACCACATTGGGAAGCATCATTTAGTCCTGACGCAAAATTTATTATAGGGGATTATGATTTTAGAGCTAAATTTATTGATCAATCGGATTCTGAAAGCGATTGGTTTGAAAAAATCAGACTCATAGCTGTTGAAAATAGTTTGCCAGTTATCAGCAATGCCCTAGATGATTTACGATTGCAAGAAGATATTGTCAAGGATTTTGATCTAAGTGCCTATGGCTCTGATTTTGAGAGCGGGAAAAACTTAAAGTGGAGTATTGATCAAAGTAGTGTCAATAAAAACCTCTTTAATGCCTCAATTTTTGAGGATAAAGTTCTTAAAATTGAGCCTGTTGCAGATAAAAATGGTAGTGATGATATTACACTTATTCTTACAGATACCGACAATGGAAAAACAGAAAAAACTGATGTTACAATAATTATTGATCCTATTAATGATGCGCCAACTGCACCAACAACATTAAAAATAAGTCCAGAACTTCCCAATACTCTTGATACGTTGATATGTTCCGCTTCTGGAAGCACAGATGTTGATAATGATAATATAGTTTATCGATACCAATGGTATAAGAATGGTGTTATTCAGCCAGATCAAAAGTCTTCTGATGTCCATTATACCAATACAGTGAAGGGCGAAATCTGGAAATGTGAGGTCACACCAAGTGATGGGAAAATTGACGGTCTATCAAAATCAGTTGAAGTCAAAATAGGTAATGTTATTCCCAAAATCAATGGGATAAAAACAGATGGATATACAAAAGATATTATTGTTTCCTATGAACTCGAAGACCCAGACATTGATCCATGCGATATTAGGATTGAATATAGAATCAAAGGAGGTTCGTGGAAAACCGCAACTACTTCTAGTAGCTTGTTGAGTATAACACCAAGCAAAGACTTAAAGATCACATGGCGATCTGGTGTTGATCTTCCTGATACAGAAACAAGCGAATGTAGAATCAGGTTATCTGCAAATGATAGGACGCTATCATCAGAATTCAGCGAATCATCGTCTTTCTTATTAGATAATAAATCGCCTGTATTTACCATAACTGCTGTTGTTAATCCAATACATAATGCTTATGTTGATATTAATGTTGTATCTCATGAAGAATTAAGTGAAAAAGCTCCAGATGTATCTGCCATATTGAATGAAAAGGAATTAATAAAAATAGAGATGAATAAAGTTGGCGATAAAATTTGGACTGGATTACTAAAGTTAAATAGTGGATTTGATGGAAATGTCTTAATTACTGCAAGCGGAACAGATCTTTACAGCAACTCTAGCAAAGCAGAAATAATAAGGGCTTTCAAGATTCCAGAACCTGATCCAATACCAACAAAGTTTTTGCTAGGACAAAATTACCCCAATCCAGTTATTCAAGATACAAAGATACCTTATGAAATAACCGAAAGTGCTATTGTTGTTTTAAGAATATATAATATCAATGGAGAACTTATAAGAACCATTGATGCTGGATATAAGTCCGCTGGCTACTATAACTCTCCTGAAAGAGCGATTTTATGGGATGGAAAAGATGATTTCGGATTTGCTGTGTCTTCTGGTGTTTATTTCTATCATCTGAGGGCAGGAAAATCAGAAACCATGAAAAAAATGGTTGTTCAAAGGTAAATATCAGAATATATATGAATTTTCAGTTAATATAATGCAGTAATTTTAATGAAAGGATATAAATTATGAATCGATATCTTGCTTTTATATATATTGCATTTGTCATCATGCTTGTTTCTGGTTGTGGTGGAGAAGATAATCTTAATGTTATTGATGCTGATATGTTGATTGATCAGGGATGGATTGAATATTCTGCAGGCAGTTATCAAAATGCTATTTATAGACATCAATCTGCATTGGAAATGGATTCAGAAAAATCAGAGGCTTATAATGGCATAGCTTGGGCAGAAACAAAGTTAGGAAAAATAGATGCCTCAATAGATAATTTCAAGAAAGCGGTCTTGAAATCACCAAACAATGCTGATGCACACGCAGGACTTGCAGGCTCATATTTTACTGCTGGTAATTATGAGCAAGCAATTGCTTCTGGAAAATCTGTTCTATCAATTAATCCAAATTATGAGTCGCCACATGATCCTATAAAAGCAAATAATATAAGGCTTTTGCTTGCCGAGTCATATTATAACATCGGTGATTATAATTCTGCAAAGGCTCAAATTGAGATAATCGGCATTTATGGAAAAACCATTGATGCCAGTAGCCCAGACTTTACGTTGAATCTTTTGCTTGCTATAGATGATTTAGCAAAGAAAATTTGACATTTATTATACTTTTTTCCTTGCAATATATTTTCATATATGTTATAACAAAGGCATGGTATTATCAAAAAATGAAATAATGTTTTTATATCAATTAAGCTATATTTCGTCTTTTATATATATATTTATATATAAATGAATGTTTTTTAGAAGTTAGAAAGTGCCTTAATGGTTTTGCAAAGAAAGGAGGGAAGGCTCTTATTTCCCATATTTTTACGAAATCTGAGCCGTAAGGTAGATGAAAACAAAAATTCTTTTAGTTTTTATGATTTGTGTTATTTTGGTATCATCGACAGGCGTAGGTCATACCCAATTGATTTTACCTAGTCCGATTAGTTCACAATTACCGACAGAAATACTTGCCGGGTTGATTGGTAAATATATTGCGATGATGCAACAGTATGAGTATTTGGTTTCACAGGGACAAAATCCAGATATTGCTCTGAGTTTGAGAATTTCTGCAAGTCTTGATGTCTCCGCACTTGGTCTTGAGGGGCAGGATATTATTGATCCTACATTACTAAATATATCAAAGATGGTCTTTTGGATTAATACAAATATCTTTGCCAGACAGTCAAATGCTTTTGCTGTTAATTTAAGCGGTAGTTTTGGTGATATAAAAATTCTAGGCACAGATAGAACAACTATACTTGTATCGTATGATGAAGGTATCTATACCTCGATTCCTCTTAATTCAATTGTTGATACTACAACTGGTTTATTACCAATAGATATTGGTAATGATATTCCGATGTCTGTTGAAGAATTACAGCAATTAACCCTGCTTCTACTCGCCGGAATATCATCTTTTGGAACAGAATATGAAGGACTTATGCCGACTCCAAAAGGTATGGCTCATGTTGTAAAAATGACTCCTATCGCTGGTATGACATTGACAATGTGGATACTTGATAAAACATGGGACCTCTGCAAAATCGAATTTTTGGATATTAAAGAAAGTATTTTGGCTTCTATAAATATTGATAAGATCGATTTTGTTGCTTCTGTGCCTGATTTTGAGTTTGTAGTTGATACATCATCTTTAACAGCCATTAAATATGATGATATGATAACACTACTTGGCTTAAAGGTTCTATCTGTTGCAATTAGCGGAGTTCCTGTCGTTTCTGATTTATATACGTCCTCTCCGCAAGTAGTTCAGGGACAAAAAATTGACATCATTTCAAATGCCTTTGATAGTCAAGACAAAGAATCTGATCTTATCCCTCTATTTGAATATAAATCTCCTGATGGTGAATGGGCTTCTCTAGATGCAGAATATGTAGGAACTGCACCTCTTGGACATTGGAAAGCAAGCTTTTTGGCACTACCAGATGAACAATCGGGGTTATATAGCTTCAGAGTTAGTTATACAGATAGCTTAGGTAACACAAGCGCCAGCTTTGAATTGGCTGATGCAATTAGAGTTATTGCCGTTCCTCCTCGTGTTGTTAGCACTTCACCGGTCAATCAAGCTACGGATGTTCCAAATTCATCTATTATTGCTATTACTTTTAACCAAAAGATGAATGAGGAATCCGTCATTTCCAGTTTTTCTCTCGTTGATGCCACGGGTCAACCTGTTACTGGAACCTTTGAATGGTCTGGTAATACCTTTACATTCAAGCCATCGCAATTATTTAATTATAGTCAAATCTATGTTGCTAAAGTTCTTGCATCTGCAAAGGCTTATAACGGTGCTTCGTTAGATGGTAATAGCAATGGGATCGCAGAAGGTTCTCCAAAGGATGATTTAAATATTAGATTCAAAGTTGAATTGTATCCAACTATTGCATTAGATTTGCAACGAACAGGAAAAGATATACTTAAAGGAGATATTTTTACTACGAAGGTAATGGCTGAAAACATGCCAGAACTCGGTAAATTTTCTTTTGAAATTAAATTTAATCCTGCTGTTCTTCAGGTATGCAAAGTTGAGAATGTGTCTTTTGCTAATTGGAAACCAAGACCAAAAGATATTGGTGAGTATGACATTTGGTCGCCAATATTGATTGATAACAAAAATGGCAAAATCACGATTGCTGTATCTAAAACGAGAGATAGCGGCATTAGTGGAACTGGTATGTTAGCCTCGATTATGTTTAATGCTGTTGCGGTTGGGGAAACATCGATCAGTTTTGATAACGCATTGCTTGCCAATATTATTGGCAATTCTATACAATTCGGCTTACGTGACCTAAAGGTTCTTGTGCGTAATTTTGCAGTATATGATATTAATAAGGACGGTATTGTTAATATTCTTGACTTTGTTGAAATGAAGGCTGACAGCAACGCTGACGTAAACGGTGATAAAGTCATAGATATACTTGATATAATTGCTTCAATGGGTTTAGAAAGAGACCCAAGTATATGGGATATTAATGGTGATGGCGTTGTTGACATACAGGATTTCATTATTGTTAGAACACAAAATGGAGTGAGTGCTGACGCTAATGGTGATGGGGTTGTTGATATACTTGATGTTGTTTATGTGTTAAGTGGTTCTTCTGCTTCACCTTTAATGCAGCCTCTAACAAATGCTTTGGGCGCAAGTTTCCCAAATCCATGCAATCCAGAATCTTGGATCCCTTTCAAACTTGCCGAAAGCTCTGATGTTGTAATAAAGATTTACAACTCCATTGGTCAGCTTGTTAAAACGATTGATCTTGGCTATAAAAATTCTGGAAGCTATGCTAGTAGAGAAAATGCAGCATATTGGGATGGAATGAACGAATATGGCGAAAGAGTTCCAAGTGGCGTTTATTTCTACAATATAAAGGCTGGTAATTTCTCCGCAACAAAGAAAATGATAGTTTTAAAATAAAATTCCAGATACAAAATACAAATAGCCGAGGTTTTTATTACTTCGGCTATTTTTTTATACACATATATTATTCAAATTTCTGATGTTGGGTGTCAGAAATCTGTCATTTTTATTATAAATATTACGAAAATAATCAGCGAAAATCCGCTAAATACATTTAATCAGTATTCTATTTTCTTTAATTGTAAAGGTAATAAGAGGTTAAAATGCAAATGATAAAAAAAATGATTTTTATTTCTATATTGCTATTCATAATTATATTTCCAGCATATTCGCAAGAACGGTCATGGAAAATTATCCGTCAGGCTGGAGTAACAATAGATTTTAATGATGTATTTTTTGTTGGAACAAAGAACGGATGGGCTACTGGAAAAAACGGTGCTTTGATCCATACTTCAAATGGTGGAAAAACTTGGGATTATCAAAAGACAAATACTAATAAAGAGTTACATAAGCTTCATTTTGTTGATGAAAAAACTGGCTGGATTGTTGGAGCAGATGGTCTTATTCTCAATACAACGGATGGGGGTAAAACTTGGAAGCCTCAGGCGATTGGAACTCAAAAATGGCTTCTTTCTGTATGTTTTGTCAATAAAAATATTGGCTGGGTTGCTGGTGACGGTGGGGCAGTTTTTCGCACTGATGATGGTGGAAAAACATGGTATTCTCAAAATATAAAGGCGGATGACCCTTTTTCTGAGATCAAATTCATTAATGAAAATACTGGTTGGGTAATAAGCAATAAAGGAAATATTTTCAATACAAGTGATGGTGGAAAAACTTGGAAAATACAAGAAAGTGACATTGCATCTACCTTTGATGGTATGTTCTTTATAAATGAAAAACAGGGGTGGATAGTTGGTGGTATGGGGGTTATGCTTCGAACAGAGGACGGAGGAAAAACATGGCAAGGCATGAGTGATGAACAAAAGCAAAAAACTCTACCTTATGGAAATGGTATGCCGGAACCGCTTGATTCAGTTCATTTTCTCAATCCAAAAGACGGTCTTGCTGTTGGTGATTTTGGCGTCATACTTCGCACTAACGATGGTGGAATAACTTGGAAAGCACAAAAAAGTGGAACAGGGACAAGATTAACACAAACACAATTTGTTTCTGATAAAGAGGCTTGGGCTGTTGGTGAAAGTGGTGCGTTACTTCATAGCACTGATAGTGGATATACATGGAAGTCTGAAATAAGAAGCGATGACCTCATGGATGTTGATTTTGTAAATGATAATGAGGGTTGGGCTGTCGGTCATAATGGACTTATATTAAAGACTAATAATGCTGGCGAAGATTGGGAAATATCAAATAGCAATTCGATATTTGAGCTTCACAGTGTCAAATTCACTTCACCAAAAGTCGGTTGGGTTTCTGGAACAAATAACACTATTTTAGGCACTCAAGACGGTGGAAACACATGGAAATCTTTTCCATCAAGCGTTGGAGTTGGGCTTTATGGTATAGACTTTGTAAATGCTAATGTCGGATGGATTGTAGGAGAAGTTGCTGACATGGGCGCAACCATACTCAATACAACCGATGGTGGCAAAAAATGGAAAACCCAGTTACCTCCTATTGATGTCTTTAGTAACGTTATTGCTGTTGATGCTGTTAGCCCAAAAGAAGCATGGATAGTCGGCTTATTTGGCACTATCATAAATACAAAAGATGGTGGTAATACATGGACAAGGCAATCCAGCGGAGTAGGAAATTATTTGGAGGATGTTTTCTTTATTGATAATAAAACAGGATTTGCTGTCGGAAATTCAGGGGTGATACTTGCCACAACTGACGGTGGTCAAACATGGGAAGAATTAGAGAGTGGAACTCAAAATAATCTTAAAGGAATCGCTTTCATAAATAAAAACGAGGGAATGATAGTCGGAGAAAAGGGAACTATTCTAAAAACAAACGATGGTGGAAAAACATGGTCATTCATAGAATCTGGAACCGATGCTAATATTTATTCTATATGCAAAACTCCAAAAGGAACTATGTATGCTGTCGGTCAATGGGGAATTATATTAAAATATTAGCATCTAGTAAAAGCTGTTGAGGAATAGGAAATGGAAATAGATTGGGAAGTAATACTCAGGCTATTTTTGGCTATGCTTTTTGGTGGTATTATCGGATATGAACGTGAAAGCGCAAACAGACCTGCTGGATTCAGAACAAATATTCTTGTATGTCTTGGCGCATCACTTATTGTGCTATTTGAATTAGATTATCATAATAGAATCTCAAGCGTTTCTGACCATCTTCGTATGGCAGCACAGGTCGTAACAGGCGTTGGATTTCTTGGCGCTGGAACAATAATTCATGAACGTTCTCATGTAACAGGTCTGACAACCGCAGCAACTATATGGGTAACCGCTGCGATTGGCATGGCAATCGGAGGAGGATTCTATTATGCAGCAATAATCTCTATTTTATTAGTTTTATTGAGCCTACGACTATTCAAAATGTTAGAAAAACACTTTGCCATAAAAAGAGGAAGAATGATAACTATATTAGGTGATAGCAAAGGTGATTTCTCAATAAAACTCAATGATGTATTTATTAAAAGAAAAATACCTATTTTGAATATTGAAATTTCTATTGATATGAAGCGTTCTCTTGAGGCATATATCCGAATTCCCGCACATATCGAAATTGACCCTTTGATTGAAGATATTATGAATATTGATGGTGTAAATAAAGTAACTTCTGAATTATTGATTGGATAAATATAAGGAAATGAAACAATGAGAGCATTTGAAAAACCGATTTTAGTTGTTAGTAAATGCCTTGGTTTTGAACATTGCAGATATAATGGTCTTATAATAGAAGATGATTTCGTAAATAGCCTTAAAAATTATGTAGAATTTAAGCCTGTCTGTGCAGAAGTTGAAATCGGTTTAGGAATACCGAGAGAGCCTGTAAGGGTGGTTAATATAAACGGAGAACATAGGCTTATTCAACCAGCAACAAAGCGAGATTTTACAGAAATAATGAGACAATTTAAAGAAAAATATCTTAGTTCTATTAATAATGTGGACGGCTTTATATTGAAATCCCGTTCTCCTTCTTGTGGAATCAAGGATGTAAAGGTTTATTCTAACAAAGGTGATAATATAGTTTTGGAAAGGAGTTCTGGATTTTTTGGAGGGGCTGTTCTTGATAAATTCCCTTATTTAGCAATAGAAGATGAAGGCAGACTGTCAAATTTTAGGATAAGAGAGCATTTTCTAACTCAAATATATACCTTTGCCAGTTTTCGTAAGATAAAAGCTGAAAACACAACGAAAGCATTAGTAAAGTTCCATTCTGAAAATAAGCTAATGCTAATGGCATACAACCAAAAAGAAATGAGAATAATGGGTAACATCGTGGCAAATAGAGAGAAAAAAGCCTTATTAGATGTATTTAATGATTATGAACATCATTTATATTTGGCCTTTAGCAATATACCAAGATACGGCTCAAATATTAATGTTCTTATGCACGGTTTAGGATATTTCTCTGAATCACTTTCGTCAGAAGAAAAGGCTTTCTTTCTTGATTCTCTTGATAAATACAGAATAAAAAAAGTGCCTCTGAGTGTTCCAATAAGTATTTTACGTTCATTCATTATTAGATTCAAAGAAGATTATTTAATGCAACAAACATATTTTGAACCATATCCAGAAGAATTAGTTGAGATTACCGACTCTGGTAAGGGAAGGGATATTTAATAAAATTCCTCTTCCTCGTCATCAAATTCATCATCCTCAAAATCCAAAATGTCGCCTTCATAGCGATCATATTCCTCGGGAGTCATTAGTCCATTAAATTCTTTCGGCACTTCTAGTGTCATTTTTATGATCCAACCATCACCCTCCGGAGATTTGTTAATTAAATCAGGAGAAACGTCAAGGGAAGTATTAACCTCGATAACTTCTCCAGAAACAGGAGCATAAAGATTTATAATTGTTCCGTCTATCGCCTCAATTGTTCCAATTGGATCATCTTGCTCAAATTCATCGCCTTCTTCTGGAAGATCAATGAATGAAATTTCACCCAATGACCTCTGCGCACGATCACTTATACCTATTATTACTGCTTTATCATTCTCACGTTCTACCCAAACATGTGTCTCACTATATCTCACAGTTACCTCCCTTTGCATTAAGGATTGGCATAATTTATGTAATTAATAATCGACTGCTATTCAATCTATTAATATTTTATTGCTTATTGATTTAATTTGATCTCTAAAGGCAGAGATCATACTATTTCTTATGTTTACAGTTGCAAACGCTTTCTCTCCATGATCGATATTTATCACTTTACCACCAAGACGACCAACTAGATTAACAAGCGCACCTATATATTCATTTGATAGTTTAATATATAGATCAGTCGATTCTATACACACAATAGATTTAGCATTTTTTAGGCAATCTCTGGCTGTTTGTCCATAAGCCCTGATAAGCCCTCCAACACCTAGCTTTATTCCACCAAAATAACGAACCACTACACACATTACATTATTAAATTCTGATGACTCTATGGCTGTTAGGATAGGTTTTCCAGCAGAATTTGTCGGTTCGCCTGCATCATTGCTTCTAAATATTCTTTTTGATCCAAAACCAATGCTATATGCGTAACAATAATGAGTTGCACCTGTAAATTCAGTCTCAACATAACGTAAAAATTGGTCGCTTTCCTTCTCTGTTTTTACAGATTTTGCCAAACCAATAAATTTTGATTTTTTAACAATCAGATCATACCTAGATATGCCGTTTATTGTGGTATATTCGTCATTATATTCCATTGAACTCTAAAATCTTGTGGAAAATGAAAGAGATACTACGGGTTTTTGGTTATCAAGCCTTAGCTTTTCATCATTACTTAAATCAGGATTACGGCTTGGCATTATTGCAATATTTGCATCTGCGCTTCTTAGCTTTATTCCTATCCCCATCGTTATCCCTTTATGAATCCATAAACGACTTTCTTTTATGGAAGTGTAATCGTTTATATTTAAAAACATATCATAATATGGCTGAATATCTCTTATATATCCTAATCTGAGTGCAATAAGATCAGCATATATAAATTCTGCACCAATAGCATATTGTAATCCATTATCAAATGGCGGATTAACATCAAAGCTTGTGTATAGTTTGCTTTTTTTACTATCAATAATATTATATGATCCACCAAGATAAAAATTTCTACGTAGTTTGTCAGGCATATCTTCCGTCTTAAATGATAATCTTTTGCCAATATTTTGAAGGCTAACCCCAATCTTTGTTTTATCATTAATTTGATGTATAAGCCCAATATTTGTTGCCCATGTTCTTCCTATATCGTTTCCTTCATCAATAGGAACTTTATTTCTGATATTTTTCACATCAAAGCCAATTGCGAATCCATTCACTAATTTTATGCTATATCCTAATCCAAGCAGAAAATCATCTTTTGGAAATGCGTTTGTCGCTTTTCCTTCTTTATTTACTCTGATAAATCTTCCTTCATGATTAAAGGCGAAGCTGATACCAATATTGCCAATTTTAGAACTTGGAAATATATAATTAATATAAGCCATCTCTGTTGGCTCAACTACAAATTT
This sequence comes from uncultured bacterium, assembly GCA_964564735.1. Classification (GTDB taxonomy): domain Bacteria; phylum Poribacteria; class DTPJ01; order DTPJ01; family DTPJ01; genus CAZMCH01. The sequence continues at coordinate 9,882 of CAZMCH010000042.1, read as the reverse complement.
TCCGTAATCTTCCCAAATTTCGCTAGTATTCTCTTTCATTATAGTTGCTGATATTCTCGGTGTGCTATATGAACCAATAATTAATTCGTTCCCATCAGAAAAAGCAAGACCAGCAGGATTGTTATTTAACGCCCGCGCACCAACCGAATAGGCAACAGAGCTTTTGCCAATACCGTTGCTTTCAGCAGAAGTTAAATATCGAAGAAAATCAGCACCATATTTATCATCTGCATTTGCAATAAGACAACAGAAAAGTATATATATAAAAAAGCAAGTAAATATAAGTTTTTGCATTTTATTTTTCCATTTCTATTCTGATACTAATACAACCTGTGCTATACCATAATTATCAGTGCTTGTTATTGAAAGTAATATGTTTTTTACGCCTAATTGTTCGGATATTTCCTCTGCTTTTCCACTTAAAGAAATGATTGGTTTCCCCAATTTATCATTGGTAACTTCTATCTCTTTCCAGTTTATCCCATCACGCCAGCCTGTTCCAAGAGCCTTTAATAAAGCTTCTTTTGCAGCGAATCTACAAGCCATCCTTTGAGCTTTGTCCTTTTTGCTGTTGCAATAGCAGAGTTCTTTCTCTGTAAATATACGACCTTCAAATCTAAATCCCCAGCGAGAGATTGCCAGATTTACTCTAGCAACTTCCACTAAATCTATACCTATTCCTATTATCATTTTTTTATCCAGAATTTGGTTTTTTGTATATTTTTATTTCTTTTGGTTCTGCCCTGTAAAAACTCAGCCCATCTGGTAATATAACATTATTTTCATCTAAACTTACTTTTTTTCTATCACTTACAGTTAATTTTACTTTTGCCTTAATTGAGGCTAGATCAATAACTGCGTTCTTTGCGCATATAACAGACATCGATATTTTACTCGGTTCTGCCAAAAAAATCTCTTTTGATCCAATAAGTTCAACAGGAACATCACTCAAGGTTATTGTTCCTGTTTCAACGCCTGAAATTGCTTCCCTAGCTCTTATTAATATATCCGTTCTATCATTTGCATATAACCACATTATGACAGCAAGAAATAGGCATGCAATCTTAATCTCTATATTATTAAGCAGTCTGCGTATCATCTTTAGCAACCTTTTGGCTTTGACTATCGGATACCAAATAATCAACCAATATTGAATTTAATGTTTGTGGATTGAGATATCGAGTAATTTTACCATCAACAGCCATTGATATTGCACCAGATTCTTCTGATACAATAATAACAATTGCATCGGTTTCTTCTGTCAATCCTATTCCTGCTCTATGACGTGTCCCCATAGATTGTTCTAATTCACTACTTTGTGAAAGCGGAAGAGTGCATCCAGCAGCAACAATTCTACCATTACGAATGATTACAGCCCCATCATGTAATTCGGTATCTGGATAAAAAATTGTCATAATCAACTCTCTTGACACTTCCGAATCCAAGGGAATCCCCGATTCAATGTATGTTTCTAAAGTTGCCTGACGTGATATTGCGATCAATGCTCCTGCACGTATTGCAGAAAGCCTTTCTGTTGCATCAACAACCTCTTGTATATATTTCTTTTCATCTCGAACATTGCCACTTAAACCTAAAACAGCAGAGGTGCTTCCCATTCTAGCCAATGCTGACTTTAACTCAGGTGCAAACAAAATCACAAATGCTACAACGCCCCATGTCCAAAATCTTTGTAAAAGCCAGTTTAGCGTTTCTAGTCTTGCTAAGGCAGAAATAGCAGTTATAACTATCAATATGGCAATACCTTTTAATGCCTGAATTGCACGAGTGCCTCTTATGAGCATAAAAGCCTTGTAGAATATGAATGCTACTGCTAATATGTCAATTATTGTGAGAATCCTGAGACCAATATATTTTATGATATTTAACATTATGCTTCTCTCACAATAGCGTCAGCCATTCGTGCAACTCTCATCATTTCTTTTATATCATGAACTCTTATAATATCCGCACCATTAGCTATTGATAATGCTACTGTTGCTGATGTTCCTTCAATTCTGTCTGATGGCGAATCTAAATGCAATACTTTGCCTATAAATGATTTTCTTGATGTGCCAATCAGAATTGGTTTCCTTAAATCCTTAAACTCTTTTAATCTACGAATTATTTCAAGATTATGCTCAACAGTCTTACCAAATCCTATGCCGGGATCTATTATTATACGATCTGATTGTATTCCGGAATCAGTCGCCAATTTGATCTTATCCTCAAAAAAATGTTTTATTTCGTCAACGACAGAATTATATTTTGGGTTTATCTGCATATCTTTTGGCGTGCCTTTTTTGTGCATAAGAATTATTGGAACACCCGTATCAGCAATTATCTTTGCCATATCTGGATCAGACAAGGAACTTATATCATTAACTATAGATGCACCAGCATTTATAGCTTTTTCCGCAACTATTGCTTTATAGGTATCGATGGATATACAGATATTGATACTCTTTTTTATATTTTCAATAACAGGTATAACTCTATCAAGCTCAATCTCCAAAGAAACAGGTTCTGCCCCTGGTCTAGTGGACTCTCCGCCTATATCAATTATATCAACGTCATATTTAGCCATAATCTGAGCATATTCAAGAGCATTCTCGATATTGATAAATTTTCCACCATCTGAAAATGAATCAGGCGTAACATTAAGAATGCCCATTACCAAAGTTCGACGACCAATATCTGTAAAGCATTTAGGCAATGGGCTTAAATTAATTTTAGAATGTTTAGATGATGTTATATTTGCAGGATTTATTTCTGATTGCATAGGCATATAATTTTGGAGTTATGCCTCTGTTGTTACAGAAGTGGCTGGTTCTTCTTTCATAAGCATTTCTATATCTTTGGCATCAAGAGATTCTTTTTCAAGCAAAGCATTTGCTAATTTATCCAGTTTGTATTCATAGTCTTTTAATAATTTTTCTGCATTAGAATAGCTAATATTGATAATTTTATGGATTTCTTTATCAATCTCTACAGCAGTTGCTTCGCTATAATCTTTATGTGTAGATATTTCTCTACCTAGAAATATTTGCTCTTCTCTTTTTCCGAAGGTAAGAGGACCAAGATCGCTCATTCCCCATTCACAAACCATTTTACGAGCCATATCTGTAGCCCGTTCAAGATCGTCTCTTGCTCCTGTTGATGGTTCTTTAAACTTCATTTCCTCAGCGATACGACCACCTAACCTAACAGCAATTTCAGCCATAAGATATGCTTTTCCATAATTGTGCTTTTCCTCTGCTGGAAGTTTTTGTGTTATGCCTAAGGCTCTTCCTCTTGGTATTATAGAGCATTTATAATTTGGGTCTGCTTCTGGAATGAGATATGATAATAAAGCATGACCAGCCTCATGATAAGCAGTAATCTTTTTTTCAGAATCACTAATAATCATACTTCGGCGTTCAGGACCCATGAGAACTCTGTCTTTTGCTTCTTCTAGAGTTCTCATGTCGACATTTTCCTTGTTTTTTCTTGCTGCGAGGATCGCTGCTTCATTAACCATGTTAGCAATATCAGCACCCGAAAATCCGGGTGTGCTACGAGCAAGAATACTGACATCAACATCATTTGCCAAAGGAATTTTGTTATTCATGTGAACTTTAAATATGCCTTCTCTACCTTTGACATCAGGAAGATCAACAACAACTTGTCGGTCAAATCTACCGGGACGTAATAGCGCAGGATCAAGAACATCCGGACGGTTTGTCGCAGCCATTAGGATAACAGTATCGGTAGTATTGAATCCGTCCATTTCAACGAGAAGCTGATTAAGTGTTTGCTCTCTCTCATCATGTCCGCCTCCTATACCTGAACCACGATGTCTGCCGACAGCATCTAGTTCATCAAGAAATATAATGCAAGGAGCATGTTTTCTACCTGTTTCAAAAAGGTCTCGCACCCTCGATGCACCAACACCAACAAACATCTCAACAAAATCAGAACCGCTAATACTAAAGAATGGAACTCCTGCCTCACCAGCAACCGCACGAGCAAGAAGTGTTTTCCCTGTTCCCGGAGGACCTACAAGCAAGACGCCTCTTGGGATTCTACCACCTAATCTCTGAAATTTTTTCGGCTCCTTTAAAAACTCTATAACTTCCTTTAAATCCTCTTTTGCTTCATCACAGCCAGCAACATCATCGAAAGTCTTTTTTATTTGTCCATCGGTGTGCATTCGGGCTTTGCTTTTCCCAAAGGCTAACGCTCTATTTCCTGTCCCCTGCATTTGTCTGGAAATGAAATACATGAAACCAACTATTATCAATAATGGTATCAATACACTTGTAAAAATTCCTAACCATTCAGGAAATCTCGACGCCGTTTGATAATCAAATTCGATATTTGCAGATAAAAGTTTTTCTTCTAAATCATAATTAGAATTTGTATCACGAGGGGTCCTAAAGTTTCTGGTTTCGTCACGTTCAAACCCAGGCAAAAATTTACCATTTATCCAATCTTTACCTATTTTTACTGATTCTATTTCTCTTTTTTCGGTATTTAATATTAAATTATAAAACTCACTGGTTTTTAATGTATATACTTTCGTTGGTTCATTTAATAATAATCGCCAAAATCCATAGGCAAGTATAGCTCCCAATAGTAGCCATACGATCATGCCTTTTATATTTTTATTCACTAAAACATCCTCTCCAAAACCTATTAATAAAAATCTTATAAGTAATTCGTATAATTTTGCATTTGAAAACTTTGGTTACCACAAAATGTTTATATATAATTAGCGATAAAATAATACCGAAAAGTATGCCATTTGATAAAAGGGCAATTTAGAGGTTCTTTCTAACAAAGTTTTTATCAATTTCGTATCTAAAACATTATATTAAATCAAACAAATTACAATTCCCCATTTAACCAAATTATATCACTTAGATAATACCATGTCAAGTTTATTAAAACCTGATCATTTTATCAAAAAAAATGGGATGCCTTTACGGATTGGATAATTCTGATTACAGTTATTGCATGTTATAGATTCTTCCGACCAAACCAAATCACATTTACATTTCGGGCAGACAATTATATTTTTTATATCTTCTAATGTTTTTCTATTTCTACCTTGACTTTTAACTATCATTTCCTTTGCTAATCTACGAATCCATGAAGGCATAAGACGTTTGAAAGAGCCAACTGCATCAAGTTGTGTTCTGCTTTCAAGTAAAATATTAATGTTGGCAAGATTATCAAGATCAATCAAATCATCATCAGTATTAACGATTTCATAATTAATCTTTCCAAACCATTCATATTGGATCATAAAGATATTATAGTTCTCATCATGAAATTTTCTATAGTTTTGGTCTTTGAGATATAGCTGATGAAATAGTTGTCCGAATTGGTTTCTTTGAGTCTTTTTCTTTATCAATAGTTTTCCTGAATTATCTTGACTAAACAACCACTTATGATACTCCCATCCATAAAGTTTTTCACTGATCTCCGTTGGAACTTCAATAAATCCCGCTTTACCGACTCGCATTAGCTCAGAAATAAAAATAGATGGTTCTTCTGCATGTTCCAGAACTTGACAGCATATAATATAATCAAAAGATTTATCAGCAAACGGCAGAAATTGCCCATCACAAGCCAAAAATGGTCTATCGAGGACGATTTTCCCACCCCTTTCTGTATCATCTTCGGGAAGTTTATCACAGAGAACGTCAGAACGAGGTTTGGGATTATGCCCGCTTCCTATTTCAAGAACCAAGTCATTTGATTTTATATTCATAAACGTTATATTATTCTTTCTTGGCAATTATACTTATATAGGGACCAAATCTTGGAAAAAGCCTGCCAATTATCCTTCCACGCAAAGAGACAGACGCGCATAACTTAACTATTTTCATTCCATTAGATTTCAAAAAGCGTTCTATATCAATAGGACTTGCGTAATATGCACTATCCGAATCTCCGCCATCGGATGCCTTTTCAAGCTCAGGTGTTCTATAAATAAACTTGGGTTTAGGTGAAACCCATTTTCTCAGAGATATAAAAAAATTCCCGAATCCCCGCACCAAAGCCTGAATAGCGGTTTCCGACCACATATATCCGCTTTTTTCCCCCCTTAATATATTAAAAAAATCAAGCATTGCCCAAAATGGCGAACAAAGATTCGGTCCCGCTATCGCCAATAAGCCTCCGTTTTTAAGCATTCTGATCATCTCTAATATGGCTTTTTCAGCATCAGTAACATGCTCGATAAGCTCATTTGAGCATACTACATCAAAGGCTTCATCATCAAAAGGAAGTTCAAGAACATCACAAACAAGATATTTTAGCCTTTCATTTTGCAAATGAGTAGAATCAGATAAAAAAAATGAAGATATGTCAGTTCCTATAACCTGATGACCGTATTCACTGAGCATTGCAGATGATAAACCACTACCCGAACCAAGATCAAGTATTTTTGATTTTGGCTTTGCGTATTTGTTGACAACATCAACATAGGTGCTGAGATATTCTCTGTTATGTGCATCTAAAAGCTTTTTATAATCGCTTGATGACTTATAAAATCGCTTTAGCTTTTCTCTATCTCTGGATATTGTGGCTTTTTCCATTAATCAATTCCATATATTACTTCTTCAAAAATATCCAATCCCTTATCAGCAAGCTCTTGAGAAATCATAAGCGGAGGGGCAATCCTGATGACATTGCCATGAAATCCAATAGGGGCGATCAAGATCAGTCCCTTTTGATAGCACCCATCTACTATTTTTTTGGTAATATCCTTTGCTGGTTCTTTTGTTTTTTTATCATAAACTATCTCAAGCCCTAGCACCAAGCCCTGGCCCCTAACATCACCAATAAACTCGCATTTTTTCTGCATCTCTTTGAATCTATTGAGCATGTGTTCACCGACTTTTGCGGAATTTTGGACAAGGTTTTCCTTTTCTATGATGTCAATGGCAACAAGCCCTGCCCTTGATGAAATCGGATTGCCTCCATAGGTGCTTGACATGCTCCCAGGCTCAAGGACTTCCATTATCTCTGTTTCGCCAACAATTGCCGCAAGTGGAACTCCGCTTCCTATGCCCTTGCCAAGACATAGCAAATTCGGTCTCAGGTTCTCACGTTCAAGGGCAAACATAAAACCCGTTCTGCCAAATGATGCTTGAACTTCATCTAGTATGAAAAGAATATCATGCTCTTTACACCAATTTTCAAGCTTTTTGAGATAACCCGGAGGCGGAATTATTGATCCTGCACCACCCTGATATGGTTCTGTTATCAAACCTGCTATCTCACCTGTTGACTGCGTGTCAACTGCTTGATCCAAAGATTGAAAACACCAGTAATCACATTCAGGGAAAGTCTTATCATAAGCACATCTATAACAATATGGAAAGTATGCGTGAATCGTTCCCGGAACAGTGGGACCAAACCCCTTTTTTACGCCCATTTTACCGCCAACACTCATTCCGCCATAAGTCCTGCCATGAAAAGCTCCGTTAAATGATATTATTTCGTAGCCATCTTTATATCTTCTAGCAAGTTTAATCGCCGCCTCAATAGTTTCTGATCCAGTAGTTAAAATGAAGGCTTTACCGAGATTTTCAGGCGTTATTTCAACCAGCTTTTTCGCAAGCATTGCGCGCCAAGAAGTAACAAAATCATAGCAGTTATAGAGTTCTTCGCATTGCTTTTTCATCTCATCTACATATCTAGGATGACAATGACCGATATTTGTTACAAGAACGCCTGATGTAAAATCAATAAACCAATTGCCATCGACATCTTCAACCGTTGCACCAACGGCACGATTCCATACAACTGGCACTTGTTCACTCATAGAACGAGGCTCATATTTTTTTGAATAGTCAAGATATTCTAGGGATTTTGGTCCCGGTAATTTTGTCTTTATATACGGTATATTATTCAAGTTTATACCTCCAATACTTATTTTCAAATTGAGCAGAAATGATATAAAAATGCTTAAAAAATTATAACAAAGACAAACATCTATGTCAATTATCAAACATAAATTGGAGATTGTATTAGGCGACAAAACTATTGACAAGTTTGGAGATGAGTGATATTATACAAAAGGTTGATACATATAAATTTGATATTTGTATAATGACATATTTGAGGAGATGATTTTATGTCATCAGGAAACAGATACGGTTTTTCCACTGGAACATTAACCATTCCTGATCCGAAACCTATAACAACACCATCAATAATACAAGAGCCAATGATAATTAATGCTCCCAACCCAATACAAGAGCCATTTATTTTACCATCTCTAAGTGTTGTAAGTTTTACATTTGAAGATAGCAATATGATTGGATGGACACCTATTGATGAACCACCTCAATTACTTGGTGCAGAAGGACCATCAAGATGGGGTATTGATGACGGACCTATCTCCGGAAAGGCATTATCTCAAACTAGCAATATTTGGGGTGATAAGCCTGATGTCATTGCTTTGGGAACATTCCTGATTTACGATCTTCAGGAATGGTATGATTTTACAATGGATTTTGATATGTATGCAAATGATAATGATGGAATTGGTATCATTTGGGGATGGCGAAATAGGATAGACCATTTCAGATTTTTAACGATGGTTGATCCTGCTAATCCAGCAGGCGCACCTCCTGATTTAAGGGCTCCTTTTTCAACAATCGAAAAAAGGACAGGCGATACTTCTCCATATTATCAAACACTCGCAAAGATAAAGGAAGCTTCATATAGAGATTTTGAGATTACACACTTCAGATTGGAAGTCATTAATAAAGTATTCAGTATTTATTGGAATTATAGGCTTATGCTTCAAGCAAATCATTGGGCATACTGGGGTGGAAAAGTTGGTTTTATGCTTTATGCTCAAAGCGGGGTTTTCTTTGATAATGTAAAGATTGAGGCAATATATCCTATGCCTATAAATCAATATGAGAGGTTTACATTGCCTCAAAAATAACAATTATTCATGTATTGTGATTTAATTTCAAATAGAAATCCTTACACGTTCCATTAAATCAGGTGCAATATTTAAAGGAATTTGAACCTTTTGATGTGTAATTGCGGACTCAAGCAAAGCGCACATTGCCTCTTGTGTTGCATAAGCCTTTGTTGCATCGCATCTACTAATCTTTCCTGTTTCAATAGTATTGATTAGATCTTCAACAAGGCACACCTGCGCAGGATCGCTTATATCAGGCCATTTTGCAGGCACTTCCTCGTATTTGCCATCATTTCGCCATATTCTAAGCCCATGAGACAAACCAAACCAAATGCGCCCTTTCGTGCAAACAGCATCCGCATATAAATTAAGACCATTACCCATATATGGTGCTTGTGTAGAGCCTGATCCTGATTCAACATACATTGGAACACCGTTTTCAAACATGACGATCCCAACATCATAATCTGGTCCTATCTGTTTCGCATCAAACGAATCTTTGCCAGCAAAGTTGCCCAAAGCCCATACAAAAGGTCGATCATCATACAGAAAGCGAACAAAGTCAATCATGTGAGTTCCCTGTCCATGTAGTTTGATTGCACTTATAGATCGGAAAAACTCAACATCACCAAGTTCCCCACTAAGGATAATTTGGCGCATTTGCTCTGCGACCTCAAAAAAGCGATATTGATGATTGACTAAAAGTGCTGTTCCTGTTGATTCTGCAAAATCAAGCATTTCTTTTGCCTCTTCGATATTCACACCGAAAGGTTTTTCCATTAATATTCCTTTAACGCCTGTTTGAATTGCTTCCAAAACGGGAGTTTTTGCCCAAAGTGGACGTGTTACGCTAGTAACGATGTCTATATTTTCGATTTCTATCATCTCTTTTACAGAAGAATATGACTTTGGAATATTATGCTTTTCTGCGAAACCTTTGCGCGCTTCTT
>CAZMCH010000041.1:0-35022 GCA_964564735.1 uncultured bacterium | reverse complement strand
GATGAGGGTTATAATAAATAATTAATCTGGTCAATCACTATTGGTCAACCAGATTAGTTTTTTCACTTATCCCCCTCACCTTGCCTCTCCCAGATGGGAGAGGAATAATCCCTTCTCCATTTGAAATGGAGAAGGTCGGAATAAGGGTTAAGGCTAATAATTAATTTGGTTGACCACTATTCTATATTTCCAGTATAATCGCATTCTTCATTAGCGCATTTAAGATAAACGCCTTTTGCTTTTGATGATTTTTCGACAAGGAATGGGGCATTACATTTGGGGCATTTTTCTGGCACTGGCTTATCCCATGAGACATAATCGCATTCGGGATATTTGCTACAACCATAAAAGACTTTTCCTTTTTTACTTCGTCTTTCAACAATGAACCCATCACAATCAGACTTGGGGCATTTTACACCGAGACTGATAGGCTTGGTTGCCTTGCATTTTGGATATTGACTGCATGAAAGGAATTTTGAACCATACCTGCTAACTTTTATAACCATTGGGCTTCCGCATACTTCGCATTTTTCATCGGTCATTTCAGGTTCGACAGGTGTTGTTTCTTTGTGATTCAGTTGTTTAGTGTTTTTACATTCAGGATAGCCCGAACATGCGTAAAATCTTCCAAATCGTCCCCATTTGATAACCATATTTTTACCGCAAAGCTCACAAATTTCGTCAGTAACCTCTTCCATGTCTTTCTTAACAGACTTAATTGCTTCTGGGGCTTTTTCAAGAGATTTACTGAATGGCTTGTAAAAGTCATCTAGCACTTTAACCCATCCAATTTTGCCATCTTCAATATCATCTAGTTCTGTTTCCATCTTTGCAGTAAATTCAACATCCAATATTTCAGGAAAACTCTTGAGCAAGGCACTATTAACCAACCTTCCCATTTCTGTTGGAATGAATCTACCTTGATCTTTGGTAACATACTCTCTGTCTTGTATTGTCGATATGATAGTAGCATAGGTGCTTGGGCGACCAATACCCTTTTCTTCCAAAACCTTAACAAGTGTTGCTTCTGTATATCTTGGTGGTGGTTGCGTAAAATGCTGTTCAGGAATAAGATTAAGGCATTTCAATATCTGTCCTTCTATAAGTTCAGGAAGTATGGCTTCCTTATCCTCATCTGCTTCATCATCAATACCTTCCATATATACAGACATAAATCCTGCAAACTTGATGATAGAGCCATTTGCACGAAAGAGATAATTTCCTGCCTTTATATCAACTGTTGTTACGTCAAATATTGCGGGTTTCATCTGACTTGCTATAAATCGCTTCCAGATAAGGTCATAAAGGGCATATTGATCTTTTGAGAGATAATCTTTGAGGCTTGCTGGAGTCCTTTCTACTGCTGTTGGTCTTATAGCCTCATGGGCATCTTGAGCGCCTTTTTTGCTTGCATAATGGACAGCTTTATCTGGTAGGAAGTCTTTACCATAATTTTTGTCTATATAATCTCTGACGGAGTTTATAGCCTCTTCTGATACACGGGTTGAGTCTGTTCGCATGTATGTTATCAAACCAACAGCTCCTTCATCACCCAACTCCACACCTTCATATAAGTCTTGAGCAACACTCATAGTTTTTTTAACAGGAAATCTTAGTTTTCGAGATGCTTCCTGCTGGAGTTTGCTTGTTATGAAAGGTGGAACAGGATTTTTCTTGCGCTCTTTGCGTTCAATTTTGTTAACGATAAATTCCTTGCCATTTAAATCCCCTAATATGGATTTTGCTTGATTTTCATTATCTATTTGGGCTTTATCTTTACCAATTTGAAATAATCTTGCCTCGAAAGGATTAGTTTTTTCACCCTTTAAAGATGCGTCAATTGTCCAATATTCTTCGGAGATAAAGGCTTGTATTTCGTCTTCACGGTCACAAATAATCTTAACAGCAACAGATTGAACTCTTCCTGCACTTAAGCCCCACTTAATAGTTTTACCTAGAATAGGGCTGATCTGGTAACCAACTAACCTATCAAGGATTCTTCGAGCCTGTTGGGCATCAACAAGGTCTTGATCGATCTTTCCCTGATGTTCAATGGCGTTTTGGACTGCGGTTTTAGTGATTTCATTAAAAGTTATTCGACTGATAGGCTTTTTAGTTGATTTTAATTCATGAGCTAAATGCCAGCAAATAGCTTCACCTTCTCTGTCAGGGTCGGTTGCAATAAGCACATTATCCACGCTTTGTGCGGATTCTTTTATTTGATTGACGATCTTGCTTTTTCCTTTTATTATAGCATATTTAGGTTTGAAACCATTTTCTATATCAACGGAAAGCTCATCTTCGGGAAGGTCTCTAATATGCCCCATAGATGCTTTAACTGTATAATCTTTACCAAGAAATTTGCTGATAGTTTTCACTTTAGCTGGCGATTCTACAACAACAAGTGATTTTGACATTATTTCGATCTCCAATTGTCCAAAACATATAATAATTATAACGATTGTGGTTGATGGGTTCTTATAGATTCAAAAGCTTTGAGAGCTAATTCTGTTGCACGTACACCGTCCCTGACTTTTGCAGCATTTGTCGGCTCAATATCTTTGCTGATCCAATCAATAAGGGCATTTATCTGTTGCGTATATCCATGAGCAATATAAGTATCACTACACCCCGGAATATCACAAGTTTTAGTAATTGACGGTTCTGCTCCCCATAGGCGAACTTCAGGATCACTATAATAATTGAATAAAGTGGCTGTAATATTCCCAGCAAATACTTGATAAGCGGATTTTCCCATCAAAGCAGGATTACCAAAATCTCCGATAGTGACATTAGCAATAGAGTCGTTGGCGAATCTTATAGAGCAAGCCACAGTATCAATTATTGGTAATGATTTATGATGATAGTTTCCACCCTCTGCATAAATAGATACTGGTTCTGAGTTATTTAGGAAGGTAGTTGCATCAAAACAATGACATCCCTGACTTAGAACATTACCACCGCCCTCGATTGGATCATTAGCCCATATACTTTCATCCCACTTTGGATCAATCAATTGTGCAATTGTAACCCAGGGATTAGGGACAACTTCCTTTAATTTTAGGACAAATGGCGAAAAACGAGCCTGAAATCCCATCATGAACTTAACCCCTGCTTTTTCAACAGCTTCTGCAATACCTAAACAATCATCCATTGTCAATGCAAGGGGCTTTTCGCAAAAAATATGCTTTCCTGCTTCTGCAGCGGCTATACTCATTGGTGCGTGTAAATGATGGTGTGTGCATATAATTACAGCATCAAGTTTTGTATCATCTAATATTTTTTTGTAATCCGTAGCGATTGATTTTGCCCCAGTTTCACGCTGGAGTTTTAGTGCTGATTCCTCGTTAGCATCAACAAGGTAGCTCAGATTGACATTTTCCATACTTGATAATCTGCGAGCATGTGTAGAACCCATTCCACCACATCCTATTACCGCGATATTAACTTTTTTTGACATGATGTTCTCCTTAAAAGAGGAAATTTATTTTCCTGAAAAATAGGTTATAAAAATTGAAACATTAAAAATGAATCAAAATGATATTTTAATAAAATATTATTAGTAATTTATAAAGATGATACCTTTCTAACAAACATTTTTCCAGCTAATTGTCGGATAAGTCCCTTAATTTCTAGCATGACTAGCGTTGATGATACTTTGTATGGTGGCAGATTAGATTGTTTGGAAATATCGTCTATGTGAATTGGGGATAAACCTATAACATTCCAAATAGCTTTTTCTTCTTGTGTGAATTGGGATTCAATTTTTTCGTCCTCATGTTTAATCTTTTCTTCTTCTGATGGCTGATAATTATATTCAGGCAATTCGTTTAATATGTCATCAACAGAATCAACTAGCTTTGCTCCCTGTTTTATTAATTCATGAGTTCCTTTTGATAATTCTGATAATATCTGTCCAGGGACCGCAAAAACCTCCCTCCCTTGCTCAAGAGCAAACTCTGCAGTAATTAACGCCCCGCTTTTTATGGATGCTTCTACAACAAGCGTTCCTAGCGACATTCCGCTAATCAATCTATTTCTTCTTGGGAAGTGCGCTCTAATAGGCTTTGTCCCCATAGGAAATTCAGAAATCACCGCCCCTGAATTAATTATTCTATCAAATAATTTTGTATTTTCGGCAGGATATATAATATCTAGTCCATTTGCGACAATAGCTATTGTATGACCATTTGCATCTAATGCCCCGTTATGAGCAGATGTATCAATACCATGTGCCATTCCACTAATGACTACTATGCCATGATTTGCCAATTGACCGCTTATCATTTCCGCCACTGATTTTCCATAGGAAGTTGCGTTTCTTGCCCCGACAACAGAGATTGATCTAAAGTTGTTTTGTGGTAAATTTCCCTTTACATAAATTATTGGAGGCGGATCGTAAATGCTTTTAAGTGCATCGGGATAGTTTTCGTCATTGATAGTGATGATCTTACAATCATACCGATCAATTAGCTCTAATTCCCGATCAATTGGAATATTCTGGTGGTGTTCGACTATGCTCTGACAAACAGAGCTACTTACACCTTTAACCGTATCCAATTCATCAAAAGTTGCATTTAAGACAGCCTTTGGCGAACCGAAAAACTTAATAAGGCGTCGGAAGCTAGAACTTCCAACGCCCGGTATCATATTTAATATAATCCAATCTCTGATGTCTTCTATTGACATCTTTACTTTCCTGTTTTTTGAGCAATTGGTTCTTCTGAAATACCGTAAACTTCTATTTCAGCAAATTTAACTGGTTCTCTCAATATACGTTCAGCGGCGCCTGGGTCATTGCCGACCTTACGTCCTCCTGCTCCTCCACCCGCCTGTGGCTGACTAATAACTGCGGATTTTCCAGAAGCGGTTCTAGTTGCTCTTTGAACTCTTATTTTGATTTTATCTGTGTTGGTGGTATTAATTTTTATGTCTATATCGGTAGTTTCAATCCCGCGCAATTCTTTAACAATTTGCCACTCGCTATTAATCATGGCATATAGATCAATATCAACAACAACGGTGTCTTCGGTTCTTCTTTTGATAAGAACTCTTTTTACTGGCTGAACAGATTTTAATGATACAACCGCATCTCTGAATCTGCTATCGTCCCTAGCCTCGCCTTTAATATATTCTGGCATTTGTGCTTCGGCAGTGGTATACATACTGCCATCAGTAAACTGTTCAACTTCGCTTGTCACTTCGAGTTTTGTCCAAGTTGGCTCTTTAAGAACAGCACATCCAGACAAAAATAATGCTATCGCAATCAAAGAAATTAAAGAGTAAATAATTTTTTTCATAGTGTTCCTCCCATTAACGTTTAATTCTGAATCTTTTTAAGATAGAACCCTGAATACATTTATCTATCAGAAAATATTCTGATATTCTTGTTAATTTATTGTAAAATCTTTCTGTTTAAGGTATTGGATTATTGTATTTACAAACACTCTACCGCTTATAAGCATATTTCTCGCATCTTCTTCAGATATTACGGAATCAATTGCATAATCTCCTATCTGTCTTTTTTCAAATGCTCTATTGAGTTCTCTTCCCATTTCTTTTGGGAATATACCTTTCTTTACAAAAAGCTCCCCAAATGAAGATATAACACTTTTATGAGATGAAAAAGACATATTATTTAATAGTAAAATTGCCTGAACAGCATAAAACATAGCATAATAAACCCTTGAAATACAAGATTCATAATCATCTTCTCTGATTAATATATCTGCACTCCTAAGATACTTTTGGGCTTTTTTTATGAGTAAATCTATCTCTTTCAAATAAAAAACCCTTCTTTTTTCACATTTATAAGAAGCGGACTTTTTGCTATGGGATAATCCTCATCAGATATGGGAAAAACGGATATTAATGTATTATATTTTAGGTTAATATCCGTAATTATATCAATCATTCTGTCAATTTCCTTGCTAGGGGAAACGATGTTCTTGAGAACAACCATAATATCAATATCAGATTCCTCTGTAGCTTCGCCTCTTGCCCATGAACCATAGAGTATGACATTAGATAGTCTATCGCCGTATAGTTTTATTATGGCTTGCCTAAATTCTTTTAATATTTCTTCTATATTCATGTTTTTATTTCGATATCTTCCAAGTTGTGCCATCACGAGTATCTTCGAGTTTAATACCTGCGTTTGTCAAACCATCTCTGATCTTGTCAGCGATAGCCCAGTCTTTTTTCTCTCTGGCAATTTGCCTGATCTCGATAATAAGTTTGATTAAATCATCGACAAGAGATTTATCTTCAGTTATTAAAGATTCATCTTTCATGTTGAGACCAAGAACCTCACAAAGCCTTGTTATTGTATCGTTTACTTTTGAGAGCAAAACTTTTCCATTGTTTGACAATTGATTATTATCAGAAGCAAACTTGTTTGCGGAAGTAATCAGCTCAAAGATAGCGCCTAAAGCCCCCGGAGTATTGAAATCATTATCCATTGATTCTTCGAATTTCTGAACTGCTTTATTGATGAAATCATTTAGTTCTTTTTCTCTTTCATTTAGCTCATCAGTGATGATTTGATTTTGTGATGATAATCTTTTTGTTAGACTAATGCAGTTTTTTATGCGCTCAACAGCGCTACTTGCTTCATCAAGGCTATTGTCATTTAGTTCAAGTGGAGCGCGATAATGTGCAGAGAGCAAATAAAGCCTAATTGCATTTGGGCTATATTTTTGTAAAAGCTCACGAATGGACTTGATATTTCCAAGCGATTTTGACATTTTTCCGCCTTTGGTCTGAAGCATACCATTATGAACCCAGTATCTTGCCAAAGGCTTTCCTGTTAAACCTTCGCTTTGTGCGATTTCGTTTTCGTGATGCGGAAAAATAAGGTCATTACCTCCGCTATGGATGTCAAAAGTATCACCCAGATATTTTGATGACATAACAGAGCATTCAATATGCCATCCCGGTCGTCCACCACCCCAAGGGCTATCCCATGCAGGTTCGCCGGGCTTGGCTTTTTTCCATAGATCAAAGTCTGCAGGATGACGCTTCTTTTCGTTCACCTCAACCCTTGCACCTGCAATGGTATCTTCAAATTTTTGTCCTGATAGTTTGCCATAGCCATCAAATTTTGAAAGGTCATAATAAACATCACCATCAACTTCATAAGCAACGCCTTTGTCTATCAGCTTTTGAACAAAATCAACTATTTCGCTAATATGCTCAGTCGCTTTTGGGCTATGAGTCGGCTCAAGCATACCGAGATTTTTTGTGTCCTCAAAATATGCCTTAGTGAATTTTTCAGCAACTTCTGATGGCTCAACACCTGTTTCATTGGCTTTTTTTATGATCTTGTCTTCAATATCAGTTACATTTTGTATGAATGTAACTCTGTAGCCTTTATATTCAAGATACCTACGGATTGTCTCTGCGGTTACGAAGTTTCTTGCATTACCGATATGGAAATAGTCATAAACGGTGGGTCCGCAGTTATACATTTTAACGTGCTTATCTTCTAATGGGATGAATTCTTCTTCTCGTTTTGTCAATGAATTATATATTTTTATTGGCATAAATTACCTCACAATATTATGTTTTTAGCATTTCGTCTAATACTTTGGCTATATATGGCTTTATGATTGGAATGTCTTCCTTAACTACAAGCCAAACTCTTTCTAGGTTAACCCCAAAATAGAAATGTGCAAGTTTGTCTCTCATGCCAGCAATATCTTTCCAAGGTATCTCTGGATAACTATTCCTAATATGTTCTGGAACATGCTTTGAAGCTTCACCCATAATTTCAATACATCTTATAACAGCAAAACTGGTTTTTTCATCTTTTATGAAATCATTATAGTTAAAACCTTCGATAAATTCTTCAGCCCTTTGCATATTATCAAGCATATCTTTAATATAGATGGAAATATTCCGATTCATAGATAAATAGTTTCTTCTAAGATATTATCCCTTAGTTCTGGTCTAATATCATTTTTGGGGATAATATCCGCTTTAATATTCAGAAGATCAGATAGATAATTTTCCAACCTTACAAGCCCAAGCAAACTTACTGGCTCATCTAATTCCACCAATATATCAACATCACTATTATCTTTTTGTTCATTTCTTGCATAAGAGCCAAAAATACCAATATCCTTGACTCTGAAATTTTGTTTCAGATCGTTTTTATGTTCTTTAATAATGTTTTCAAGATCAGCAAGTTTCATTTTCTTCCATTGCTCTAATGCTTACAACAGCTTCGGCAGAGATGCCTTTGCCCTGACCAATACTTCCTAGCTTTTCAGCAGTCGTTGCTTTAATACTAACCGATTCTGCGGAGATATTCAAGGCTTTTGCTATATTTTCTCGCATAGCTGGAATAAAAGGCGCAAGTTTTGGTTCTTCTGCAATAACAACAGAATCAACGTTGTTTGTGATATATCCTTTTTCTTTTATTAATGAATTAACTTTTTCTAATAAGATTGTGCTTGAGATACCTTTGTATCGTGGATCGGTGTTTGGGAAATGCTGTCCTATATCGCCTAACGCCAACGCACCTAATAGTGCGTCACTGATGGCGTGTAGTAAAACATCCGCATCTGAATGTCCGTCCAGACCTAGTTTGTATGGTATCTTAACCCCGCCAAGCACCAAATCTCTGTTTTCTTCTAATCTATGTATGTCGTATCCGATTCCTATGCGCATATTTAAGGCTTTCTTATAAAACCCATTTGTTCAAAGTGATGATCAAATGCAAAAACTTCATTGATTCCGTTTTGCTCCATTACTACTTTGGATGTGCAATCTGTAAATGACCATTTCTTGTCAACGTTGAACTCCTCAAATACTTTCCAAGCTAATCCTTCTAAGGATTCTGATATATGAACTATTGTAATCACACCTAACTTTGACATTTCATTAATGCTATCTTTAAAGCGCAAAACACATTTATAGCCAGTATTCATTAGTAAAAGAGTATATGTTTCATCTAAGACAAAGTTAGTTGTTATTAAATGATATTTTCCTGCAATCATATTAGCAAAATCCAGTGCTTTTCCATGATTAGGGTCTTTCAAATCTTCAATAGCATCCCATGCGCTTGTATCTATAAATATTCCTTTCATTTTGCCTTTCCATATAAATATAGGTCGTGGTTTTCTGATGCATTTGGTAATGTTCCGGGTTCAGCATGTTTACCCATTTGTCGAAATACATCCCATCCCTTTTTTTCGTCCAATGAATCAAAGGCTATCGTTATTTTCAGATTATTAAGTTCATATTGCTCAAGTTCCTTCCTAACCTCGTCTGGTATGGAAATATGCCCGTCAGGAAGTAATTCACCAATGTATGTAATCTCTTTCATGTCATCACCTCATATATTTCAATCATTTCGCAATCTGATCCGATTTCTCTTGTGATGGAAGCATACCAGACACAAGAAGCATATCTATTTTGTCTTTCGGTGAATATTTTGATAGACCTTTCGCTAATTCTTCTGGTGTCGCATTTTCAGGTAAAACAATTAGAACTGATAGCCTTTGCACACCATCTTCAGAAAATCCACCAAGATCAGAATACCTAATCTTTCTGACACCAAGTATGTTTGGATCATGAACAAACATCATGCGCCTTTTTTCATCATAACCTACAGCAACAACCGCATGATAATACCTGCCACCTGACCTGTAACCAATAATAGGAGCCCATTTATTAAGGATAGCGGACTTTATCGTATCAATATCGCAATTATGAATTAGAAATGACGGCAAATTATAAACTTTCGATGCAATTTCCTGCATTTGGCGGAATGATGTTCCACCGCCAGCACCCCTAGAATCAAGATGACGGACTATATCTTGCTCGTTTACTTGTTTGCCTCTATAAGTCAAAACCATTCTTAAAGAATCTGGAGCGCAATCAGTCCCTTGCTGTTTACGTGGATTATGCGGAACGTCATGCAATTGAAAAACTTGGGGAATTGTTTTTTGTATCTGATTTTCTGGGTCTTCTATTACTGTATTGTTTGGTTGATTTAGAAAAGCACAACCTGACAACATAAGTATTAATAAAAAAAATGCCATATATTTCACATTTATCACTTCTTTTCTTTTAATTTTAGTATGGCTTCTGCGATTATTAAGTCTTCGGGTGTTGTTATTTTTATATTTTCGTAACCACCCATTATGATCTTAACCTTTAAGCCCATCTGCTCAACGAGAAATGCGTCATCAGTTGCCTGAATACCGTCTTCTTTAGCTTTTAGATGAGCTTTGATGATAATATCATATCTGAAAGTTTGCGGAGTCTGGATTGCCCATAGATTGCTTCTATCAAGCGTTTTTTGGACAATACTATCTTTATTAGCTTCCTTAATTGTATCTTTGACTGGAATAGCGACAATTGCCGAACCGTGTTTTTCTGCTTGCTTTATCGATTCGACAATCATTGCTTCTGTAAGGAAAGGACGGACTGCATCATGTATTACCACTATATCAGTATTAGACGATAAATTTTGTAAAGCGTTGAAAACCGATTCCTGTCGTGTATTTCCGCCAGCTATTATGTCTGTAACTTTATCTATTGCATAGTAGTTAATGATTTCATTGGAGCAACGTTCTTCATCACCTTTTGCAGTAACAACAAGTATTTTATCAACATATTGGCATTGTTGAAATATTTTTAATGTATATGTAAGAATGGGTTTTCCAGCGATCTCTATGTATGGCTTTTTGATTCCACCCATTCTTGTTCCAAGCCCTGCAGATGGTATAATTGCGGATACTTTCATTTTTCAATATCTGGTGTTATTAAGATTTCATTGCTATAATAGGATAATAAAGAGAATTATTTATACAAACCTTTCAAATCTATCTTTCTTTGCTTTACAAATTGGACAAACTCCGGGTGGATTATCTCTTGCACAAAGATAACCGCATACCTTACAACGCCATATAGGGTAAGTTAGATTTGTATTTTCAAAAGCCCTTGATAGATTTTCTTTCTTTTTACGTTCTGTTTTTATTGGTCTTCTTTCTGGAATAGATTCTGCGTTTTTTTCACCATTAACGACTTCTGCAGATACATATAAGGCACAAAAGCATGTACCATATTCATCTAAATCTGGGTCTCTATAATCGCATGGGCATATTACATCAATATCTTCTTCTTTTATTCCTGTGGCTAGACGACACGGGCAAGCCCAATATCCATAACGATTTTCATTGATCAACAGGCTTTTAACAAGCTGTTTGGTAAAATCAATATCTGGATTTAGATTGTAGCCACTGTCTTCAGCCTCTTTTTTTAATTTTTCGTAGAGATTATCAACATCTTTATCGCTGATTTCTATGTTATTCAAAACCTAATAACCTCCTGATCTGATTTTCCTTGAAGCCGCGAACAACCTCAGCATTATCTTTAACTAGCAAAGGAAAAGATCCGCTTGAATCCCATTTTTCCATCTGTTCAACTGCTTCGCTTCTAGCTTCTCCTTCCAGAAGATCAACATCAACATAACTATATTCAACACCCAAGTCATTGAGAAGGGCTTTTGTCTTTCTACACCATATACAAGTGCTGAGAGCAAATAGAAACAAATTACAGGTATTATCTCCAACCACGTGTTTAATATATTTTTCTAATTCCATAAAAATCACTCCTAATATAAATTGATAAAATGTTTTGATAATTTAACACATTGTATTGGAGATTAATTCCCAAGTGAAGTGTGGAACCAAATCCAATCTCCTTATATTATATACAAAGAATATATCTTTTTTATTCGTTCATATTCAATTATCTTCCTTTTAAATCAATTTTTCAACTTCCTCAATACGTTTTGCTTTCCTAATTGATTCTTTAATTTTTTCTAATTTCTCAATAGAGCCTATTTTCTGCACTTTTTCCATTAATGTCAGGACATCTGCACCAAATTTTAATTCTAATCCCAAAGAAATTGCTTCCTGTAATCCTTCAACTTTGCCTTCAATTTTGCCTTCAATTTTGCCTTCAATTTTGCCCTCCATGCGACCTTCTAGCTTGCCTTCTTCTTTAATTAATTCGTATATCGGAGATTCTATCATAATATTTCGCCTCCTTTTTATAAGTTCACTGGCTAATTGTTTATCTTTAAGCCCTGTAAATATTGCGGTAGCTGTCAGCAAATCTGCTTTCTGCTCAATACTTATCTTGGTGTTACCGTAAATATTTCGATCAATTTCATCAATCAGCTTTTCTCCGCCATTCATCAGTGGCAAAAATGGATAGAGAGTAGTTTCATCCATAAAGTTGCTCGCTTCTTCTTCCCAAAATTTTACTAATTGGTATCTAAAAGTGAGAATATCATCTTCATAAAATCCTGTCGCTTGTTGTGAAGGAGTAAGAAACAATGTAAGAGGTATAATTCTTACATGATATTTTAACTTGAAACGAACTGTATAATCTATTAAACGAAGAACGAAATCTTGATTAAATACTGTCTGTATCTCAATCAATACAATTAAATTATAGCCGTCCTTTGCAAAGACTCTCAAAGGGAAATCACTTCTTCTTATACTTGGCATTTCCTCAGACAAATCCTCGATAAAATAGATTTCATCTGCATCCATCTGCAAGAATCGCTTTAGAATAGCGGTCTTTGCAATATCAATCACAACTTTTGCTGCAATGTCATATTTCATGATTTTTTCTCATAGATTAAATATCCGATAACTCTACTACCTTGATCTTTTCTAGGTCTTTAATACCTAGTTTATGTTCAGAGTCAGCAGAGGTAGTAATATACCTTACAGGTCGTCCAACAGCAGAAAGTGGAGGCAATCCCTCACTGGCGCGTTTTTCTTCGATAAGCATTAATCCAATCTGATCAACAGCAACGGGGTCAGTTCCGATGATTATACCATTATAATTCCAAGTATATTTTGGTCTGCAATCCGTTGGTCCACCTTCATAGAGAATTTTTATTGCATCGCAAACCATAAGTTTGTTTTTTTCTTTGATTTGTGGGACAAGGTTTAGGTCAGCAACATAAGGGTCACAATTACTTCCATGAAATTTGTTAGGATTTTCTATGACACCGAAATAATTTTTTAAGCTTAAAGTCATTCCTGCAATGTTATGATCTTTAAGAACAGGAGCATTTACAATCGAGGTGCATTCACGCAATATTATCTTGCTAATTCTTGATCCAACAGATCGACTAACGATAAGTTCATCTCCATATCCAACACTTGGCTTTGTTCCATAGCACCTGATTCCTGATCCATCTTTATTAATCTTGTATCCGCAAGACATTAATTCCCGATCTTCACGGTCCCAAATAATTACTCGTTCTGGTGCGATACCTATCTCAATTAGGCTATCTGCAATAGCATAGGCAAGTTCAGGATGTGTAGGTAACATCGGGGCTATACAGTTGACTTTAATACCAACAACATCACTGGGCTTATATAGAGATTTCCATGCTTCTATGCTAGATTCTATGCCCAAAGCTTCAGGGATTGCTGTATCAAGCATTTGCTTTATAAAAGAACGATCAGGTTTTGCCAGTTTCTCACTTCTAATAATAACAACGGTAGCTTCTGATGACCCTTTGTTAATTTGTGTTTCTTCTGGTTTTAATGTCTTTACAGCGCAACCTGTTATTTGTGAGATGCCCATTCCTGCAAGCACAACGGTCTTTATAAAATCCCTTCTTGACATTTTATCCATATATAATTTATTACTATTCTTCATAAATTCCATCAAAATATATTGTTTAAATCTGATTTTCTTAGTGTTATTATTAGGAATTTTATCATCATGATTCTATAAAGTCAAGTATCATCTTTTTTAACGCCAAGCATAAAGTCTATTTACTCAAATAAATGAATACTATAAGGCAAGATAAATTGGAATAGGATAATAAGGAAAGAACACATCCTAAAGAATGTCTAAACATTGATAATTTAGATGGTGTATTGGAATATATACGGAACTTATGGGTAAATTTCGTATCGGAATAAATTATACCAACCTCAAGAAACTGTGGCATAAATAGAACTTAACTAAGGTGGAGTCTAGCATAAAGAAGTGATGGAGAAGGGCATATTTATTAGGATTGGTTCAACAGATAGTGTTTTAAATTTAGGAAAAAGTTATGTTTGGGTTGGAATTTTATAGAAAGAAATGGCGGAGCTGACGGGACTTGAACCCGCGTTCTTCGGCTTGACAGGCCGACGTGTTAAACCAACTGCACTACAGCTCCGCAAAAAAATTAATGGTAGGCGGAACAGGGTTTGAACCTATGACCTCCGGCTTGTAAGGCCGGCGCTCTGACCAACTGAGCTACCCGCCCATCCGCCCTGATCAGACTATATTAAGTATAATTGTAATTTCTTATACTGTCAAGGGCATTTTTTCATTTTTTTTGTCCGAACTTTTGTCTTATTTTAGAATAGGGTTATTTAATTTTTGCTGTCGTTCCAGCCCCAGCTTTTGCTGGGATAAACTTTGGCTAGAATTCTGTATCATACTTTTCTGAATCATTTGGCACACCCTCCTTCTCTATTCTTATAAATGATGTGCTTTTTTTGTCATCTTTTTTTTGATAATTGAGTCAAATATATAGAATATTTTCGCGGATGATAATTTTATACTTGGCTGTTAAATAACACAATATAATAACTTGATTTTTTCTATTACATCCTATATAATTAATTACTGACCAGTCAGTTATTGACTGAACAGTCAGTAAAATTATAGGAGGCTAAGAAATTGCAAGAATTGTCAAGGCGTGAACGTGAGAAATTAAATCGTTATAATGAGATATTAAACGCTGCAAGGAAAGTATTTTCAGAAAAAGGCTATGAAGTTGCAACTATGGATGATGTTGCATCCGCTGCGGAATTATCTAAGGGAACAATTTATTTATATTTTCAGAATAAATCAGACCTTTTTGCTTCCACACTTGAGATGGCAATGGAACAGGTTGCTTATTTAATTGCGGAATCTATTTCAAAAAATCCTGATGACTTTATATCAGGGATTACAGATATAATAGAGCAGCAGTTATTATTCTGTGAAAAAAATATGGATCTATTTAAGATATTAGCTTCAGACAGTTTTCATATAGAAATTCATTCCCATATAGGCAAAAACAAGGAATCAAAATTAAGATTAGAAAAGACGATGTATGAAAATATGAAATTATTAGCTGATTATATTCAACTCGGTATCGATAGAAACGTTTTTAAGAATGTTAATCCAATAGATGCTGCATTTGCTTTATTATCGCTAATACAAGGCTTTGTTTTTGGGTGGATCATGCACCCAGAAGACACAAGACTAAGGAATAAAACAGAAATTGTAACAACAATTTTCTTGGACGGATTAAGAACAATAGATTTTTTAGAAAGCTAAAAATTTAAAACTCAAAATGGAGGCAAAGAATGAAAATTATTCTGTTAAAACACTTTACGACTATATGCGTGTTTGCTATTTTGTTTGCCTGCCTTTGCGGAACAATTAAGGCTCAGGAAGTTATAACACTTACTCTCGATAGAAGCATACAGACTGCTCTCGAAAATAATCCAAGCCTTAAATCCACAGAGGAAAAGGTTAAGATAGCAGAACAAAAAGTAAATGAAGCAAAGGCTTCGTTTATGCCGTCTGCTTCTGGCAGTGGAACTTATACATATTTAGGTGTGATTCCTGAAATAGATTTCGATCCATCAAGCCTACTTGGTGGTCTAATGGGTGGTTTACCTACACAAGGGGCTCCATCTTCAAATGGATCGTCTGGTGGCGGTATTCCAATGGGTTATGAAGACAACTATAATCTAGGAATTAGTATTCAACAGCCTTTATTTACATGGGGTAAAATTTATAACGCCTATAAACAAGCAAAAATTAGCCTTGACGCTGAAAAACAGGGATTAGAAGCAGTTAAACAACAGATCATATTTGATACAACAAAGGCTTTTTATGGCGTATTATTAACTCAGGAACTTGTGAAAGTTACCAGTATGGCAGTTGATCAGGTCAAGGCTCATGTAAAAGTTGCACAGGATTTAGTTGATGCTGGAATGGCAACGAATTTTGATCTTCTTCGTGCAAAAGTCCAGCTATCCAACATTCAATCGCAATTTATAAAGATGCAAAATATGACAAAATTGGCAAAAGATGGTTTTAAGCTATCGGTTGGTCTAAGCCTTGATACCCAAATTGAACTAGATGGGAATTTTACATATAAGCCAATAGAACCTGAACTAGATAAATTGATAGAAATGGCTATAAAAAATCGTCCTGAAATAAAACAATTAGAACTTCAGGAGATGATGGGTGAAAAAATAATCAGTCTTGCAAAAGCTGGAAACAAACCCAATCTTGCTCTTGTATATAGTGACGGTGTAAGGTCTTATGCAGATAAATTTGGTGATATATTCGATAAAGATGAATGGGAAAGATCATGGAATATAACACTTGCGCTTAGTGTCCCGATATTTGATGGTTTTGCAACAAAATCAAGGGTAAAACAAGCAAAAAGCGCAGTTAAGCAAATACAAATAGGCAAAGGACAACTAATCGATGGTATAACTATGGAAGTGCGCTCTTCATATATGAGTTTAATAGAGGCAAAAGACTTGCTCAACGTTCAGCAGGAAACTATCCAACAAGCACAAGAAAGTCTTCGAATTGCAAATCTACAATACAAAAATGGTATGCTTACAAGTGTTGAACTCATGGATACAGAATTGGCTCTAACACAAGCACAGACTAACTATACTAATGCCTTAAATGATTACGTTATAGCCATAGCAAAACTTGAAAAAGCAACAGCATCAAAACTGAATTAATAGGAGGAATATGAGTATGAAAAAAGCAGTAATTGTAATAATAATATTGGCGATTGTCGGTATTTTTATATGGAGAGTAGGAGTTGCTGTCAAGTCAAGGGCAGAGGCTGGTAAGACAACCGAAGAGGCATTAATCGTTGTTGATGTAGAAACAGCAAAACTAGGAACAATAGAAAACAAGCTGTCATTTGTTGGTAATATTGTCGCTGATGCGGAAGTTACAGTATTTCCAAAAACAATGGGCAGAATAGAAAAAATGATGGTAAAAGAAGGTAGTAATGTCAGCAAAGGGTCAGTATTAGCAAGACTTGAAGATAAAGAATTATCGCTTCGTGTAAAACAAGCGGAAGTTGCTCTCGAAACAGCAAAGACAGGTTATTCACAAGCAAAAGCATTATCAGAAATAAGAGTTAGGTCTCAGGTTGCACAGGCAGAGGCAGGACTATTAGGTGCAGACGCTGCATTGAAACAAGTCAAAGACATGGCAAAAACACGTGTATCAAGTCAATTAGATCAGGCTCAGGCAGGGCTTGATGCGCTTAAGACAAACCTTAAAAAGATAAAAGATGGTGCAAGACCAGAAGAGATTAAACAGATAGAATTGGCTGTTGAACAAGCAAAGGCTGGTAAAGAAAGCGCTGATACAGACTTAGAACGTATGGAAAAGCTTTATAAAGAAGGTGCTATAAGCAAACAGACTATTGATGGAATAAGAACACGTGCAACAGTCGCAAATGCCCAATATGAAGCAGCAAAACAACAATTGAAACTCGTTCAAACAGGAGCAAGGGCAGAAGATATACAAGCTATGGAATTACAAGTCAAAGCAGCAGAAGCTGGTCTTGAGATGGCTCGTTCTGCTGCAGATACGAGAAGCTGGGAACAAGATATAGAAATGGCTCAATCAAGATACAATCAAGCAAAAGCGGGTCTTGATGGTGCAAAATCTCTTGTTGATGCAAAAAGCTGGGAGGCTGAGATCATAGGTGCAGAAGCAGGAGTTAAACAAGCTGAAACTGCTTTGGAACTTGCAAAAGAAGCACTTAGTTATGCGGTTGTTACAGCCCCTATAAGCGGAACAATCTCTCAACGAAATCTTGATGAAGGTGGCATGGCAAATCCCGCGATGCCGATATTTACTATCGTTAACGCAAATAATGTCAAGGCTGTAATAGAAGTTCCAGAAGCAAATCTAAAAGATATATCGATCGGGAAAAAGGCTTATATATCCGCATCGGGATTATCAGAACCAATTGAAGGACAAATAACTTTGATAAGCCCTGTTATAAAGCCTGCAAGCAGAACTGCTAGTATTGAGATTAGCATAGACAACTCATCACGAAAGCTAAAGCCCGGTGCATTTGCAAATATATCAATACCATTAGATATAAGAGATAATGCGATTATTGCCAGACGTTCATCAGTGCTAGAAGAAAAAGAAAACGGAAAAATAATTAATAAATACGTTTTTATTGTGAATAATAACAAGGCAGTAAGAAAGAATGTTGAAATTGGCATAGAACAAGGGGATATTGTAGAGGTCGTTTCAGGTATACAAGTCGGAGACAAGATCATAGTTGCTGGGCAAAATTTAGTGCAAAATGATGGAAAAGTCAAAGTAATGCAAGTTAAGCAATAATCATATATAGAATATAGAAAGGTAGGCTCAAATGAGAATAACTGATCTTGCAATAAATAGGGCGGTTACCTTTTCCATGATATTTCTTGGTGTAATCGCCTTTGGATTGGTATCATTAGGAAGGTTAAACCCTGAGCTTTATCCCAATGTTACATTTCCAGTAGCAACAGTGGTAACAACATATCCCGGGGTAGGCTCTGAAGATATAGAAAAAATAATAACCAAGCCCATTGAGGGCGTTGTAAGCACAATTACTGGTATTGAGGAAGTAACATCAGTAAATAGCGAAGGGACATCCCTGATTATTATTAAGTTTAGTTGGGGAACAAATATGGATGTTGCTGCTTCCGATATTCGTGAACGTCTCGATCTTGTAAATGCTTTTCTGCCAAAAGATGCCAGCAAGCCATTAATATTTAAGTTTGATGTTAGTTCACAGCCGATAATGTTTGTTGGAGTATCAAGTGATAAGATGAGTTTGGCTGAACTTCAAAAACTCTCAGAAGATAACTTTGAACCGTATTTAGAGCGCATTGATGGTATTGCTTCTGTTTCAACAACAGGAGGTCAAAATAGAGAGATACAAGTTCAGCTTGATCGTAATAAGTTAGAGGCTTATGGGCTTTCACCTGCAATGGTTATGGGTGTCATAGGCGGTGAAAATATTAGCTCTCCTGGCGGAGAAATAAAAGAGGACAGATCAACAAAATTATTAAGAACCATCGGAGAATTCACATCAATCGATCAGATCCGAAATATCGTTATATCTTATCGTGGTGGTGCGCCTATATATGTTAGAGATGTTGCAGAAGTTATAGATGGATTTAGCGAGCAAAAAAGCGTCGTTCTTATAAATGGCAAACCATCAGTAAACTTCTGGATACAAAAGCAAGCAGATGCAAATACTGTCAAAGTTGCAAGTAAAGCAACAAAAGCAATTCAGGAACTCCAAAAAAAGTATGAGGGACAGGTTAAGTTTAATATAGTTGGTGATAGCTCAGAATTTATCCGAGATTCTTTACAAAGTGTTACTAGCTCTGCCATACAAGGCGGGCTTCTGGCAATAATAATACTTTTTTTCTTCCTTTACAGTATCCGAAGCGTTATGATAATAGGCATCGCCATACCAATTTCAATTATATCAACATTTTCTATAATGGATGTTGCAGGTGTTTCGCTAAATATAATATCAATGGCAGGTCTGGCACTTGGTGTTGGTATGTTAGTTGATAATGCGATCGTTGTTTTAGAAAACACATATCGTCATAGAGAGGAAGGTGAAGATCGGCGAAAGTCTGCAAGTAATGGTGCTTCTGAAGTCGCTATTGCTATCACAGCATCAACACTTACAACTTTATCGGTTTTCATACCTGTTATATTTGTTCCCGGTATTGCAGGTGTTCTATTTAAAGATCAAGCATTAACTGTTACATTCTCTTTAGCAGCATCTTTAATAGTTTCTTTGACAATAATACCTCTTCTTTGTTCAAGATTCTTGAAATTAGATACAGAAGGTAGAAGATTGGGATTTATGAATGATTTGATTACAAGGCTTTCATCTTATAGAACAAAGATGGACGCTTTTTATCAAAAACGCCTTGATTGGTCTTTTAGGCACAGGAAGACCGTTATAGCTTTCGTTATTTTTGCTTTTTTGGCAAGTATATCACTGTTTTATCCTTTCAGATTAATTGGCACAGAATTTACGCCTGCTTTTGATGAGGGTGAAATCAGATTCCAATTAGAAACCGTTCCGGGGACAAGATTAGAGATTACAGAGGCGGCAGCAAGAGAGGCAGAACGCATAATTAATGAAGTTGGTGGAAACGATATTGATAACACGTATATATCAGTTGGGTCTGGAGAAGGCATTGCTGCTATATTCTCAGGAGGAGGATCAAATGCAGTCAGCATAATGGTTCATCTTAAAAAAATTAATGAAAGAAGCCGTTCACAAGCAGAAATTGAGAATCAGATGCGTGATAGACTTTTGTCAATACCCGGACTAAGGACTCTTAATACTGAAAGTGCAGTAGTCTCGTCTCTTGGTTTCGGTGGTTCACCGATCAATATAGAGATATATGGATATGATCGAGAAATAGCAAAAGACCTTGCAGATAAAATTAAGGTAATGGTTGAAGAGGTTAAGGGTGCATCCGATATTCAAAGCAATTTATCAGAAACAAGCCCAGAACTTCATATTGAGATCGACAGAGAAAAAGCCTATGCGTTAGGTCTCAATATGGCAAATATAGCTAATACAATCCAGACAAATGTGCTTGGAACTACTGCGACAAAATACCGTGAAGGAAGCGAAGAATACAACGTTATTGTTAGATTTAGGGAAGAAGATAGATTAACCCGTAATGATATTTATAATATCCCTATTTCATCGCCTATGATGACGCAGGTTTCACTCGGTAATATTGCAAAAATAAAGCCTGCTGATGGCTCTGTTACTATACAGAGAAAAAATCAAGAACGTTTCGTAACAATTACAGGAAAACTTCGTGGTAGAGATATGGGTAGTGTAAACAGAGATATACAAGCAAAGCTAAAAACAATGCCAATTCCTCCCGGTTTTACGGTGTCTATGGGTGGAGCCGCTAGTGATATGGCTGAATCTTTTAAGTGGCTTGGTATAGCATTAGTCGGCGCATTGTTCCTTGTTTATGCTGTTATGGCTTCGTTATACGAGTCATTCCTAACACCTTTCATTATTATGTTCACATTCCCACTTGGTATTATCGGAATAGCGTGGTTATTCCTCTTTACTGGAACAACATTCAGCTTGACAGCGTTTATTGGACTTATTGTTCTGGCAGGTATTGTCGTCAACAACGGTATCGTTATGATTGACTATATAAATCAATTGCGTGCTAAAGGTATGGGGCTTAATGAAGCAGTTATGACAGGTGCAAGAACAAGATTAAGACCAATATTAATGACTTCTTTAACGACTATAAGTGGTATGTTTCCATTGGCATTAGGTTTAGGTGCTGGTTCTGAAACAAGCTTCCCACTCGCAAGGGCAGTCATTGGAGGATTAGCAGTATCAACAATACTTACGCTTATATTTCTTCCAATTCTATATACAATTCTATCAGAATATAGGATCAAACGTGCAGAGAAAAAATCCCTAAAAAAATCTGATCATACCTCGATTGCAATTGGAGGATAATGCAAAAAAAATGAATGTAGAAGCAAAAAAGCTTCTACATTCAATAGTTATGCCTTTATCTCAAAAAACATTCCTTCCAAAAATTCTCAGATAACAATTCAAACTTAAATTCCAACCTTACATATAAACGGCATTTTTTAGAGTAAAAATTGAATACATAAGAGAAAACTCTTGAAAAAAATTAATAGATTGAGTAACCTTCTTTATAATACGAGTTTTTCATTTAATAAAACACAGGTATACAGAAAAATAAAAAAAGAATGATATTAAATAAAAGATCAGTTCGATATAAGAATTTTTTATTGTCTAGGAAATTATATTTTTGTATTAATACAAGAAGACCCTTCACTGCATTCAGGGTGACATTTCACTGTCATTTTGAGCGAAGCGAAAAATCTTTTCTATGAAAATAATTTATAGGGAGGTATAACTATATGCCAAAGATCAACAATTGGAAAAATGCCTATGCAGAAAGGCGCATGAGCGCAAGAGAAGCACTCTTGAAAATTAGAAGTGGCAGTCGAATATTTCTCAGCCCCGGATGCGGGGAACCTCAACATTTATTGGACGAATTAGTAAAATTAGGGGGTTCTGAAAGTGCATTAAATGATGTGGAAATTGTCCACATGCTGACAGTTGGTTCTGCACCACATGCAAAAAAGGCTTATGACCGAAATTTTCGACATAATTCGCTTTTTGTTGGACCTGGAGTTCGTTCTGCAGTATCAGAGGGAATAGCTGATTATACGCCAATATTTCTTTCAGAGATACCAGCAATGTTTAGAAGTGGTCGTATGCCTCTTGATGCTGCTTTAATTCAGGTCACCCCTCCTGATAATTATGGTTATTGCTCTTTAGGGGTTTCTGTTGAAGCCGTAAAATCCGCTATTGATGCGGCTGGATTAGTTATTGCTCAGGTAAATCCACAAATGCCCCGAACACTTGGAAACAGCTTTGTTCATATAGAAGATATCGATGCAATCGTGGAGTATGATGAACCGCTTTTAGAAGTTCCAGCCGCAGAACCAGACGAAATAGCAATGTCAATTGCGAGGCATATCACAAGGCTTATTGAAAATGGGTCAACTTTGCAAATAGGCATCGGCAATATACCAAATGCGGTTTTATTTGGATTAGGTGATAAAAAAGATTTAGGAATACATACCGAATTATTTTCAGATAGCGTTATAGATTTGATTGAAGCAGGTATTATAAATAATTCTAAAAAAACCTTTCATCCGGGAAAAGTGCTTGCAACCTTTTGTATTGGAACTCGTAGATTGTATGATTACGTTGATAATAATCCCATATTTGAGTTTCATCCTGTTGATTATAATTCATCACCAATTAATATTGCAAAAAATGAAAAAATGGTCGCTATAAATACCGCATTGCAAGTGGATATAACAGGTCAGGTTTGTGCTGATTCATTGGGCTATCGCATATATAGTGGTATAGGTGGACAAGCCGATTTTATACGAGGAGCTGCACTTGCACCCAAGGGGAAGCCTATCATTGCATTGCCATCAACAGCGGAAAATGGAACGATCTCAAGAATTGTTCCACATCTAACAGAAGGCGCAGGTGTTGTAACGACACGTGGCGATGTTCATTATGTTGTTACTGAATATGGCGTTGCATATCTTCATGGAAAAAGCCTCAGAGAAAGGGCGATTGCATTGATACAGATCGCACACCCAAAGTTTCGTGAGGAATTACTAAAAGCGGCAAAACTTAACAAGTATATATTTGAAAATCAGATATTACCAGAAGGAGCTATTTATCCAGTTGAGCTTGAGCATACAGCACAGTTTGGTGATATGAGTATATACTTCCGTCCCGTTAAGGCAAGCGATGAAAGACTATTTCAGGAATACTTATATCGTTTGTCTGAAAGGTCTGTTTATCTACGATTCTTTCAAATTAGAAAAGCCTTTCCACATGATCTTGCTCAAGAGCTTGTAGCGGTTGATTATCAACAAAATCTAGGGCTTGTTGCCACTCATGATTCATCAGATACATCACCAATTATCGCAGCAGGGCATTGGATGCTTGATTATAATGAAAATATGGCAGAAGTTGCGTTTTCAGTTGCAGATGAATATCAACGAAGAGGCATTGGAACATATCTATTGAGGTTTTTAGTCAGGCTTGCGCGTGAAAGAGGAATAAGGGGATTCAGA
Source organism: uncultured bacterium (assembly GCA_964564735.1). Taxonomy (GTDB): domain Bacteria; phylum Poribacteria; class DTPJ01; order DTPJ01; family DTPJ01; genus CAZMCH01. The sequence continues at coordinate 11,217 of CAZMCH010000041.1, read as the reverse complement.
GCAACTGTCATCGCATCAAATACAGGAATGATAAAAGTTTTCCAAAAAAGCGGATATGTGCTTCATACTGAATATGATAGCGGAACAGTTTATCTGGAATTTAGATTTGATGAGAAAGCTGATACAAAACAGGGAGCATAAAGTAAGTAAATATGGAAACTATATATGAGACAATAACAGAGATTTTGCGAAAAAATGAGAGAGCTTCTTTAGCGACTGTTGTATCAAAAAAAGGCTCAACACCTGCACGTGTTGGTTTTAAGATGATTGTTTTAAGCAATGGAGATATTATTGGAACAGTCGGTGGAGGAAGCATTGAGTATAATGTGCGAAATATGGCTATCGATGTAATGAAATCAGGCAAGCCTATCTTGGCTTCGTTTGATCTTAATGATGAAAACTCAATCTGCGGTGGAAAAATGGAAGTTTTTATTGAACCAATTGTTCAATCAGAAAAACTATTTATCTTTGGTGCAGGTCATGTCGGGCAAGTTTTATGTAAAATGGCTTCTATGGTTGGATTTAGTGTTATTATAATTGATGAACGTGAAGAATACGCTAATAAAAGCATTGTTCCAGAAGTAGATCAGATAATCGTTTCAGATTTTACAAATTCATTTCAGCATTTGGAAATAGATGATAGTTCATTCGTTGTTATAATGACCAGAAACCATGCCTTTGATGAAACAGTTTTAGAATTGGCATGTCAAACCAAAGCTAAATATATAGGCATGATCGGTAGTAAAAAGAAGGTTAGAGAAACATTTGATAATCTTAGAAAGAAAGGTATCAGCGAAGAAAAGCTATCAAGTATTCACTCGCCCATTGGTTTGGATATAGGTTCTGAAACGCCTGCTGAGATCGCTGTTAGTATACTTGCTGAGATGATTCAAATTCGTCATGGCTCATAATAACAAAAGAAAGGAAATTACTATGAAACACAAAAGATTTTTACCTCTAATTTTGAGTCTTGCATTTATTTTAAGCCTGACATTATTGGTATCATGTCAGAAAAATGTAACAAAAGAAGAAGCAAAAGCTGATAATTCAAAGCAGGTAACAGAATCAACACCAAAAGAACCTACTGCAAAAGAGGTAGTAACACAAGAAACTGAATCGGAAGAACCAGTCGAAGAAGCAGTTGAAAAAATAACTTATACGAATTTAGTTGATGGCAGTGATTTTTCATTTGAAGATATGAAAGATCATGTTTTGATCGTTGATTTCTGGGCGCCTTGGTGCCCGCCATGCAAAGCAGAAATTCCGGGATTCATAGAATTACAAAAAACATATAAGGACAAAAAATTTGCTGTTATTGGAGTATCTATCTCTACTACAGAAGATGATGTAAAGGCATTTATCAAACAACAGAAGGTAAATTATCCAGTTATAATGGGAACTGATGACCTTAGAGTAGAATACGAAGCAAAGATGGGCAAACCTATAACTGCAATTCCTACGACATTTGTAATAGATAGAAAAGGTGAAGTTTCGGCAATTCACATAGGTGCAGTTGATAAAAGTGTTTTTGAAAAGGAAATTACCAAACTTTTTTAAATAATCATTGATTCTATGGAGGTTTTGAGTGATTATTCCTAAGGACATTAAGGATATTTTGCCTATATTTCCTGAATTTGACGACATATCACTAAAAAATCAAAAATCTATTGACTGGTTTTTTAGTAATTATCAACCTCAAATATCTGAATATACTTTCACAAATTTATATTCTTGGCGCTTCTTTAGACCTATAAAAATCTCAATTCTTGAAAATAGCCTTTGTATTATGGCGAAAAGGGAAGATGGAAGCGCATTTTTTATGCCCCCTGTTGGAGATGATGATATTGTTACTATCGTAGAAACCTTGTTTTGCTATGCTGATAAGAATAGCATGGAATCCGCTTTATATAGAGTTCCTGATAATATAGCTGATCAACTTAAAATAGAGGGATTTTCGGTAGAATTAGACCTTGATAATTCGGATTATGTCTATCTTGTCAGCGATTTATCTGAATTGTCTGGCAGGCACTTTGACGGCAAAAGAAACAGGATAAAAAAGTGCATTATAGGGAATAATCCTGAATATAAGACGATGACTCCAGATATAATAGAGCAATGCCTTGATCTGCAGACGGAATGGTGTGATATAAGACAATGCAAACTTAATCCCGGATTGGCTTCCGAAGATGAGGCAATAAAGGAAGTCTTTAGCCTTATGGATAGATTACCTGTTTTTGGTGGAGTGATATTAATTGATGGCAAGATAGAGGCGTTTACACTTGCAGAAAGGCTAAATATTGATACTGCTGTTGTCCATTTTGAAAAGGCAAATCCTGAAATTGACGGACTTTATCAATTAATTAATCAATGGTTTTGTCAGAATGAATTAGGTAAATATAAATATGTCAATCGTGAGCAAGACTTGGGAATAGAGGGTCTAAGAAAAGCAAAGCAAAGCTATCATCCACATCATTTAGTTAATAAATATAGTGTTTGGGCTACAAACTTGGAGAAAACAAATAAATGAAAAAGATAAAAATTCCAAATACTGATCTGGAAGTATCAAACCTATGTTTTGGAACAAGTAGCTTGGGAACATCAACCAAAGGCAAAGACGCAGATCGTCTTATTGGTGAATTTGTGGAAGCAGGTGGGTGCTTTTTTGATACTGCCCATTGTTATTCTTTTTGGGTAGAGAATGGTCTTGGTGCTAGTGAACGGGAACTTGGAGTATGTCTAAAAAGACTTGGTTATTGGGATGATGTCACTGTAGCAACTAAGGGCGGACATCCTGACGGTGGCGCAGGCTATCGCCGTCCTGATAGGTATATATCTGAAAGCATTATAAAATCTGATATTAGCGAAAGCCTTGATCGTCTTGGAACTGATCGTATTGACCTTTATTTTTTGCACAGGGACGATCAAAGAGTGCCAGTGGCAGAGATAATGGATATACTTAATAATGAGATTGAAATTGGGCGTTTGCGTTATATAGGCGCAAGCAACTGGTCAATAGAACGTATTGCAGAAGCCAATGATTATGCCTCAAAAAATGGCTTGCAGAGTTTTGTCGCTTCACAGGTACAGTGGAGTCTCGCAACACCAAATTGGGAGATCGGTATTGACCCAACTATGCGTTATGTTACAAAAGCAGATGCAGAATTTTATGAAAAATCAAAGATGCCTATTATTGCATATTCATCAACCGCTGGTGGTTATTTCAGTGGCAAGGATGCGGGATTTGATAACGCACCAAATAGGGAAAGATTTAGACGTGCAAGTGAATTAGCTCAAAGATTGGGTTATACAGCAACCCAAATTGCCCTAGCATATCTAATGAATCAAGAAGCCTGTGTTATTCCCATATTCAGAACATCAAATTCAGAGCATTTAAGGGAAATTATGGCTTCTGCAGATATATCGCTTGAAAATAACCAAATTAGATGGTTAAGCAATGCAGAATATTAGGACTTGACATAATTTTGGTTGATATGCCAAAATAATATACATGATAAGACAAAAGCTTCTTTTTCAATTAGCCCCTGTCTATCTCAAAATTAGCTATTGAATTTTAGCTATGCCTTCCATATCAATATGTTATCTAATATTAAATCTTAATAATAGGAAGGGATTTTTCTATGAGCAATAATAGAATCGTTATTATCGGTGGAGTTGCCACAGGTCCAAAAGCTGCTTCTCGTGCAAGACGACGAGATCCAAAAGCTGAAATCATAATGATAGACAAAGGAAATGCGTTATCCTATGCAGGATGTGGAATGCCATATTTTATCTCAGGCGATATTAAAGATTGTAATGAACTTATGTGTACCCCGGCTGGTGTAGTTAGAAATTCCACTTTTTTTCAAAACGTCAAGGATGTAAAAGCACTTACAAGAACTCTTGTGGAATCCATTGATCGTGAAAAGAAACAAATAAGCGTTGTTAGTCTTGAAGATAACAAAAGATGGTCAATTCCTTATGATAAGCTAGTTATTGCAACAGGTGCATCACATTTCCGTCCACCTCTTGAGGGAAGTGAACTAAATAGGATATTTAATCTTGGTCATCCAGATGATGCTATTGCAATCCAGAAATGCGCCATGATGGATGATGTTAAAAAAGTTGCTGTATTTGGTGGTGGATTAATTGGGATGGAAGTGACAGAATCATTTGCAAAGCTTGGTCTTGAGGTTGTTATCGTTGAGATGATGGATCGTCTTCTCCCCAAATTGCTTGATGAGGAAATAGCCGAATTTCTAAAAAAATACCTATTAACACAAGGAATAAAACTAAGACTTTCAGAAAAAGCAATGAAACTTGAGGGTGATGAAACCAATAATGTCCGAAAAGTTATCACAGACAAAGGCGAAGTAGAAGCAGACATGATTGTTACTGCAATCGGTGTTAGACCGAATGTTGAGCTTGCAAGAGAAGCAGGGCTAAAAATCGGAGAAACACGAGCAATCTGGGTTGATGAATATTTGCGAACAAGCGATCCTGACATATATGCGGGTGGGGATTGCGTTGAGAATACGCATTTAGTTACAGGACAAAAAGTATATATTCCACTTGGTTCAACAGCGAATAAACATGGCAGGATCATTGGTGATAATGTTACAGGCGGTCAAGAGAAATTCAAAGGTGTTCTTGGGACTACCGTTTTTAAGATGTTTGATTATACAATCGGTTGCACCGGATTAACGGAAAAATATGCAAAAGAGCTAGGCTATGACGTTGTAACATGCCTTGCACCGGGACCTGACCTTGCTCATTATTATCCAACACATGCAACGATTGTAGTTAAACTTGTTGTTAATAAGACTGATGGGAAAATACTTGGCGCGCAAATCATTGGTCCCGGCGATGTTGATAAGAGGCTTGATGTCGTTGTTACTGCAATGAGCTATGGCGGGACAGTAGAAGATTTGGCTGGACTTGATCTTGGCTATGCACCCCCATATTCAAATGCCATTGACAGTGTTGCACATGCGGCGAATATAATACGCAATAAGATGAGTGGATTAGCCAGAGGTATTACCCCCAAGGAAGTTAAAGAGAAAATAGACAAAGGCGAAGATTTCATATTGCTTGATGTTCGCACTCCTGCAGAAGTGCAGAAACAGCGTTTGGCTGATCCAAGAGTGGTTAATATTCCGCTTGGTGCATTACGTTCCCGTGTGGCAGAGTTACCAAAGGATAAGGAAATTATTGCATTTTGCGCCATCAGCTTGCGTGGATACGAAGCCCAAACGATACTTGATGGTTATGGATTCAATAATGTTAAATTTATGGACGGTGGACTTGCTATGTGGACATATTGATTATGAAATATGATATAACAGCAAAAGCAATAATTGATATTGCCAAAGAGGATATACTTGAGAGATTTCTTGGCATTAAAAGTGAATCTATAGAATTACTTGAAGAATTGCCAGAGGAAACCACAAGCATCCGAAGAAGCGATTTTCCATTGCTTGTTACACTTAAAGATAAAAGTGCAATGGTAGTCATTCTTGAGATTCAAACTCATTTTGATAATGACTTCGTTTTGCGCTTAGTTGATTATACTGTTAGATTTAAATTAAAATATCATCTTAAAGTAGAGCCTTGGGTTCTGCTTTTAACTCCATCATCTATTGCAAATGGATTTTATGAAGATGATGTATTGATATTTAAATACAACGTCATCAGTCTTTGGAAGCAAAATGCAGAAGATTTTATGGACAAATTATATCTTTATCCATTTTTGCCATTAATGAATGGTGGAGAAAAATTACTGGAACAAGCGGAAACAAATATATACAAGAATAGCGAAATAAGCAGAGATAGAAAATCAGACCTTTTAAGTGCGATGGCAATATTCGCAGGACTTAAAGACAAAAATCTCGGTTCTTGGCTCGTTGAAAGGAGGCGAGACATTATGATAGAATCACCAATCTATGATCTTATTAAAGAGGAAGGAATAAGAGAAGGCATAAAGAGGGGCATTGAACAGGGCATTGAACAGGGCATAAAGCAAGGAAGAAAACAGGCTATATATGATGCTTTAGCTTTGGCATTAGAGATAAAATTCGGGATTGATGGTATCGTTTTGATGGAAAAAGTGCGAAAAGTAGAATCTATTGAGAGACTAGAAACAATCAAGGAAGCTATCAAGATTAGCAAAGATATTAAAGAGATTGAGAATTTAGTTTAATGGAAAATTTGTTTCTTATACTATATATAAATCAAATACAAGGATAAGCGATAAAGGATATTATGATAAAAAACAACATTCAAGCATACATTTATAAGGGTGAGGAATACTATGTTGCCGAATGCACTAATATAAATGTGGTTACGCAAGGAAAAACATTAGATGAGACAATAGCGAATCTTAGGGAGGCTGTTAGTCTTTATATTGATGGAGAAGATTTGGCTGAATTGGGATTACTGGAAAATCCAAAACTTTTGATTATGATGGAATTGGAGACAGCCTGAAAAAAATACTTTTATATAGATTAGTTATAATAATATCAACAATCACCACGAGGGTTAACATGATCAACATTGGTATAGATATTGGTGCAATAAGTGTCAAGGTCTCCGCTATCGGCGACAAAGACGACAAGGAGTTATTAAGCAAAATCGCTTCTGAAAGCGATGATTTTTTCCACATCGATGATGATGGTTCATCATTACTAAATGGCAAGTTTATATTGGTATCAGAATACAAGCGTATAAAGGGTATGCCAGTTCATACTACTTATGAGATTCTTAATGAGTTATACAAACATATACCTGATAATAGAATAGGCGCTGTTTGCGTTACAGGCGGTGGAGGCAAACTCCTCAGCGAAATATTGGGCATACCATATATTAACGACTTCAAATCCGCCGCTCAGGGAGTTGGAACGCTACATCCTGACGTTCAGACAGTTTTTGAGATGGGCGGAGATAATTCCAAATATATCCATATTGAAAGAGATAAAGAGACTGGGGCTTTTGGAATTCTTGACTATGAGAAAAATGGTGAGTGTGCCGCAGGGACTGGATCGTTTATGGATCAACAGGCTAACAGACTAAAATTTGAGGTAGAGTTAGTCGGTGATATAGTAATGAAAGCGGGTAATGCTGCAAATATTGCTGGTCGTTGTTCGGTTTTTGCCAAATCCGATATGATCCATGCACAACAGAAGGGCGTCCAACCGCCAGAGATTCTAAAAGGTCTATGCGATGCTGTTGTCAGAAATTTCAAAGGCACAATCGTAAAAAGCAGAGAACTGCATCCAAAGGTTGCCTTTATCGGTGGAGTTGCTGCAAATAAGGGTATTGTTCAAGCGATGCAATCTCTGTTTAATCTAAGCGATGATGAATTTTTTGTGCCTGAGTATTATGCATGGATAAGCGCAATCGGAGCAGGTCTTTTGGCTGATAAAGAAAAAACGTCAAAAACACTCACCAAAGATGATATAAAAAGGCTTGGGGAATATGCAGACACAGCATCAAGAACCTTTCCAACAATGCAACCTTTAAATACAGAAAGAGTCATTGCACTTAGAGACAAAATAAAGCCATACTCGTTTGAGGGCAAGACATTGCCAGTTGACGCATATCTTGGAATTGACGTTGGTTCTGTCAGCACAAACCTTGTTGTTATTGATGAACATGGCGATATGATAATGGAAATATATGTTCCAACGGAATCAAGACCGATTGAGGTTGTCAGCAGAAATCTAAAAGTTATTGAGGACGAACTCGGTGATAAAGTGAAAATAAGGGGTGTAGGCACAACTGGCTCAGGTAGAGAACTGATCGGAGTGCTTGTTGGGGCAGATACAATAAATGACGAGATAACAGCCCATAAAACAGGCGCAACCCATGTCGCTGACAAATTAACAGGCAATCGCCCTGATACAATTTTTGAGATAGGCGGGCAGGATTCTAAATATATCAGCATACAAAATGATGTTGTTGTTGATTTCACTATGAATGAGGCTTGTGCCGCTGGAACTGGATCATTCCTAGAAGAGCAAGCAGAAAAACTAGGTATTCAAATAAAAGGTGAATTTGCAAAACTTGCCCTTAGTTCAAAAAAGCCGATTAGACTTGGTGAGAGATGCACCGTCTTTATGGAAAAAGACCTTAATCCATATTTACAAAGAGGCGCAAAGGTAGAAGACCTTGTAGCAGGGCTTGCATACTCAATAGCAACAAATTATCTTAATAGAGTTGTCAGAGGCAGGCATATTGGAAATTGCATCTTCTTTCAGGGTGGCACAGCCTACAACGATTCAGTCGCCGCCGCATTTGCTACAATATTAGAAAAAGAGGTTATAGTTCCTCCACACAACGGCGTTATTGGTGCAATTGGCGCCGCATTATTGGCACAAGAAAAGATGGAAGCCGGCATTGTTGAAGAGCAAGATTTCACCGAGAGAATGTCAACATTTAGAGGATACGATCTTGACAAAGTGGATTACAAGATTAGATCATTCGTCTGTCAAGGTTGCTCAAACCATTGCGATATACAGGAAGTCAGGATCGAAGATGAACGGACATATTGGGGCGATAAATGCTCTGATCGCTATCGCAAACAGGCAAAAACAGATAAAAAACCAATTATACCCAATCTAATAGAATTTAGGGAGGAACTTTTATTTGGTAAATATGATGATAAAGAACGAAAACTTACCGCAAAGGGGCCGACGGTAGGTATTCCAAGAGCAATGTATACTTACGATAGATTACCATTCTGGGGAGAATTCCTATCTCAGCTAGATTTCAATGTTGTTCTTTCAGACACGAGCAACAAGAAGGTTATAAATTACGGTATTGATTCGGTTGTTGCAGAACCATGCTTCCCATTGAAAGTTGCGCACGGTCATGTTCGTGACCTTATAGATAAGAAAGTTGATTATATTTTCATACCAAATGTCATCAATGCCGAGACTGAATTTATGGACGTCAATTCTCATCTATGTCCCTGGGGTCAAACGATGACATTTGTTATCGGTCATTCGCCCATGATGGAAGGACTAGAAAAGAAGCTATTACAGCCAACAGTTCATTTCAGAGATGGCAGAGATGCTGTTGTAAAAGAGCTTGAGGAATTTGGAAAGCTATTTGGTTTTAATAAGTCAAAAATTCAAAAGGCAGTTGATGCTGGCTATCAGGCTCAAAAAGATTTCCAGAACAAACTCGTTGATGCAGGTCGAGAAGCACTTAAAACGCTTAATGATAATGATGAACTTGGTATTGTTATTGTTGGTAGGGCATATAATATGTATGACCCCGGGACAAACCTTGCAATACCAAGTAAATTAAGAGAATATTATGGTGTTAATGTTATCCCAATGGACTTTTTGCCTATTGAGGGTATTGAAATAGCAGATGTCAATTCTAATATGTATTGGAATTATGGCAAAAAAATACTTCAGTCTGCAAAAATAGTAGGAAGACATTCTAATTTACATATCATCTATATTACTAACTTCAAATGTGGTCCTGATTCATATATAAAACAATTTATTCGTAAAGCCTCAAACGGAAAACCATTCCTATCACTTCAATTTGATGGACATAGCAACGATGCAGGATTTATAACCCGTTGCGAGGCATATCTTGATAGTAAAGGATTTTTAAGATGGTGGAAACGGCAACAAGTAGCAGTATAAAGAAAAAAGAACTTAAAGGTAGAAGGCTCTATGTTCCCACAATGGCTTATGAGGGTGCAAAATTCGTTGCCGCCGCTATGAGATCGGTGGGCATAGATGCAACTATATCGCCTTTATCTGATGAAAGAACGCTTGAACTTGGTGGAAAATATACTTCTGGTGATGAATGCTATCCCGAAAAAGTTACGCTTGGTGATTTTCTAAAAGTTACAGAAGAGCCAGATTTTGATCCTAATAAAGTCGCATTTTTTATGCCTTCTGCTGGTGGTCCTTGCAGATTTGGACAGTATGCTGGATACGCGCAGATGGTCATGGATGAGCTTGGCTATGGTGATGTAATGATACTTTCTCCAACAAGCACAAACAGCTATGATGAGGTTGGTGAAAATGCAACTGAATTAATGAGAACCGCATGGCGTGGAGTCGTTGTCGGTGATATAATGAGAAAACTGCTTTTGAAAACTCGCCCTTATGAGATAAATAAAGGCGATACAGAAGCAGAATATGAGAAGGGCATTGATGATCTATGCGCGGTTCTTGAAAAACAAGGAATTTCAGATAGAAAGAGAATGTCTGAACTTGTTAAGGCATTGGAGATTATAAGAGAACGATTCAGGAAGATTCCTGCTAAATATGACCCTGAATTTCCATTGATTGGTGTTGTTGGTGAAATTTTCTGCAGACTTAATAATTTTAGTAATGAGAATATCCTAAAAGTTATAGAAAGTCTTGGTGCAGAAACATGGCTTTCGGGCATTGCAGAATGGATATGGTATACAAATCACGATCAGCTTGAAAGGTTACGAAAGCTTGGCAAAGGGTTCTCTACACAAATGATGGTTGCAAAGATAAAAAATAGCGTTCAGCGAAATGATGAACATACATTAATGGAAGTTTTCCATGATGATTTCAGGGGATATGAGGAGGCAGAAGATATTAAGACTATACTAAATAATAGTCTTCCATATCTGCCATATTACGGTTGTTTGGGTGAGATGGTTCTTAGTATCGGCGGTGCAATATATATGTATGATAAAGGTGCTGATGGTATTGCAGATATAAGCCCGTTTACGTGTATGAATGGCATCGCATCTGAAGCAGTCGCTCATCATGTATCAAGAGATCATGAAAATCTACCAATACGAACCTTCTATTTTGATGGCACGCAATCTGATCTTGAGAGAGATGTTGGTATATTTATAGAACTTGCGCGCAATTACAAACGTAAAAAGACAAAAAAAAGAGTTTATCCATCGTATTTCGGTGTTAGCTAATCTTATTTTAGGTTGGGCTTATGTCCAACCTATTTTAATTTTAAAGTTATTTTATATTGGAAAATGTAGCGGGATTCGATTTCATAGTCAATTATAAATATTTAGGCGTATTTGCCATTGTTTTCTTATATTCGACTGGATTTGCATCTATAATTCCTGGTAGATCAGTTATAATACTACTTGGTGTTTTATGTAGTAATGGAAATCTTGTTTTATACAACACTATTTTGACTGCAATTTTTGCCTCAATTATTGGTGCGAATGTTGGTTATTTTGTTGGTAAATAT
>CAZMCH010000040.1:0-35562 GCA_964564735.1 uncultured bacterium | reverse complement strand
GGTATTAGCGCAAACCCTGGGGATATACCGGGAGTGGGTGGATTTATAGATGTCGCTGTAATTACTCCTAGTAAAGGTTTTGTTTGGATAAGCAAAAAAAAGCTGAGAAGTGGGGAAGATGAAATAGATTTAGATAGGATAAACAATATTAATGACTAAATTATATAATTTCGTATGCAATAAAATAATGGTTTTAGCACCGAAGGTGCTTCATATTTATAGAATACATAACGAAAACAAATATAGCTCCGAAGGAGCGAAATAATGCCTGATACATATACAAAAATATACATCCACATCATTTTCACAGTTCAAGGCAGGCAGAATCTTATAAGCAAACAATATAAAGACGAACTCCATAAATATATAACGGGCATAATTCAAAACAAAAAGCAAAAGGTAATTGCGATTAATGGTATGCCCGACCATATACATATTCTAATTGGCATAAAGCCAGATATTGCCTTATCCGATCTAATAAGGGATGTCAAAGCTAATTCATCAAAATTTATCAATGAAAAAAAATGGATTGCAGGAAAATTTAGCTGGCAAGAAGGTTTTGGAGGATTTTCATATTCCCATTCACAATTGGAATCCGTTGCAAATTATATTAAAAATCAGGAAAAACATCATACAAAAAAGACATTTAGAGATGAATATTTGGATATGCTAAAGAAATTTGATGTTGAATATGATCCGAAATACATTTTCAGTTGGGTTGACGATCAAGAATAATATATATCGCTCCTTCGGAGCTTAGATTCTTTATTCATGCTTTTTCTATAAATATTTTGCCCCTTCGGGGCTAATTGACTATTTCAATACAGGAATTTTAGCACCGAAGGTGCTTTATATTTATAGAAAAATTTGATAGACAAAGATAAGCTCCGAAGGAGCGGAATATGCCAAACATAACAAAGGAAACCAAACAATGAAAGCTATATTAGCATTAGAAGATGGAACTATATATGAGGGGGAGGCTTTTGGCGCAAGCGGAGAGCAATACGGCGAAGTCGTCTTTAATACTGGAATGACAGGCTATCAAGAGGTGCTTACCGATCCATCATATAAAGGTCAAATTGTTGTTATGACATATCCACTTATCGGCAACTATGGCTGTAATGATGAAGATTTTGAATCTGCTAAGCCTCATGTTGAGGGATTTGTTGTTCGGGAATACAGCAGTTATTACAGCAATTGGAGAGCAACAGAAAGCCTTAGCGAATTTCTTGCAAAAAACGGAATTATCGGCATTCAGGGCATAGATACAAGGGCTTTAACCAGAAGACTCAGGAACTTTGGCGTTATGAAGGGAGTCATATCCACAGATGACCTTGGCAAGGAAAGCCTGATAGACAAAGCAAAGAAATCATTAGATATTGTCGGGGTTGACATGGTGAAAAAGGTAACCTGCAAAAAGCCTTATCATTGGGAAAAAGGGGGCCCCGTTTCTCTTGATACAAAGAGGATTCAGGAAAGACAAAAAAACCAACCAATACAGCTAGAACTTGAATTCGTAAGAAAATCAACTATAGTTCTAAATACAGGTGAAGTTCCATATTGGGTTGTTGCGATAGATGGTGGAATAAAACATAACATTCTCAGAAAATTGCAGAGCTATGGCTGTAATGTTACCGTTGTTCCTGCAACTGCAAATGTTGATGAGATACTATCTTTTGAACCTGATGGAATATTCTTGTCAAATGGACCAGGTGATCCAGAAGGTATGCCGTATATGGTGGATACAGTCAAGCAACTAATTGGAAAAAAGCCTATCTTTGGGATATGTCTTGGTCATCAGATATTAGGACTCGCATTTGGGGGGCGGACATATAAGCTAAAATTCGGACATCGTGGGGCAAACCATCCTGTTAAAAATTATGATACCGATAGAGTGGAAATCACAACACAAAATCATGGTTTCTGTGTTGATATGGATTCATTAAAGGGCAAGCCTGTCAGAATGACTCATATAAATCTTAACGATATGACATGCGAAGGCATGGAGCATGAGGAATATCCGATATTTTCGGTTCAATATCATCCAGAAGCATCGCCGGGTCCGCATGATGCAGATTATCTTTTTGCCAAATTTATAGAAATGATGAAAGCCAGTACTGATGTTGAGTCACTAAAACTCAGGGTTAATCTTTGATTTTAACGGAGAAGGAGTGCTATGCCAAAACGAACTGACATAAACAAAATTCTCATTATTGGATCGGGTCCAATTGTGATTGGTCAGGCTTGTGAGTTTGATTATTCTGGAACTCAGGCTTGCAAGGCATTACGAGAAGAAGGCTATGAGATTGTGCTGGTGAATAGCAATCCAGCAACGATCATGACTGACCCTGAAATGGCAGATCGAACCTATGTAGAACCAATAACTCCAGAAATAGTTGAAAAAATAATTGCGCGTGAAAGACCGCAAGCATTGCTTCCGACATTGGGTGGACAGACAGGGCTTAATGTCTCAGTAGCTCTTGCGGAAAGAGGAACGCTGGATCGATACAGCGTTGAACTCATTGGGGCAAAACTTCACGCTATAAAGAAGGCAGAAGATAGAGAACTTTTCAAAAAGGCAATGGAAAATATCGATTTACAGGTGCCAAGAAGCGGATTTGCTAGAAGCATGGATGATGCCATTACAGTTATTGATGACATCGGTTTCCCTGTAATTATCAGACCTGCCTTTACGCTTGGTGGAATGGGTGGAGGCGTTGCCTATAATATTGAGGAATTTAGGGAATTGGCGCAAAAAGGTCTTAATGCAAGCCCTATCAATGAAGTCTTGATTGAAGAATCAGTGATCGGCTGGAAGGAGTTTGAGCTTGAAGTAATGCGCGATAAAAATGATAACGTTGTTATTATCTGCTCAATAGAAAACATTGACCCTATGGGGGTCCATACCGGAGATAGTATTTGTGTTGCGCCAATTCAGACGCTTTCAGACAAAGAATATCAAATAATGCGTGACGCAGCAATCAGAATTATAAGAGAAATTGGAGTTGATACAGGAGGATCAAATATACAGTTTGCGGTCAATCCTGATGATGGAAGGCTTCAGGTTATAGAGATGAATCCGAGAGTTTCACGAAGTTCCGCATTGGCATCAAAGGCAACTGGTTTCCCAATAGCAAAGATCGCCGCAAAGTTGGCAGTTGGATATACACTAGACGAAATACCAAATGACATTACAAAGCAAACTCCTGCTTCATTTGAGCCAACTATTGATTATGTAGTCACTAAAATTCCAAGATGGGCATTTGAAAAATTCCCTACCGCAGACCAAACCCTTACAACTCAAATGAAATCTGTTGGCGAGGCAATGTCTATCGGAGGAACATTCAAGGAATCATTGCAAAAGGGATTGAGATCGCTTGAGATAAGAAAATTCGGTTTAGAAATGCCATCAAATAATATTCCGCAATCAAGCCTTATAGGGAAACTAACAGTTCCCAATCCAGAAAGATTATTTTATATAAAATATGCTTTTAAGCAAGGAATGACAATAGATCAGATACACAACTATACAAAAATTGACAGATTCTTCCTTCACAATATTAAAGAAATTATCGATATGGAAGACAGCATAAAAGATATTGGAGATGCAATACAAAATAGTGCAGAACAGCAAAAATCTGATATTATCGAAATATTAAAAAAATCCAAGAAATTTGGATTTTCAGATGTGCAACTATCAAGAATTTGGGGGATTAGCGAGGAAGAAATTCGGCAAAAAAGACTTGAAAATGGAATTATAGCGACATTTAAGACAGTTGATACTTGTGCTGCGGAATTTGAGGCTTATACGCCATATTATTATTCAACTTATGAAACAGAAGACGAAGTTAAGGCATCTAGCAACAGAAAGATTATGATACTTGGTGGAGGTCCAAATAGAATAGGACAAGGGATAGAATTTGATTATTGCTGTGTCCATGCTTCACTTGCACTAAGAGAAGATGGTTTTGAGACAATAATGGTCAACAGCAATCCTGAAACAGTAAGCACCGATTATGATATATCAAACAGGCTATATTTTGAACCGCTTACACGTGAAGATGTATTAAATATCGTGAATAAAGAAAAACCCGAAGGTGTTATAGTGCAGTTTGGAGGACAAACTCCGCTTAATCTTGCTGTTCCATTAGAAAAAGCTGGCGTGAATATACTAGGAACAAAACCAAAAGATATTGATGTTGCGGAAGATAGAGAAAAATTTAAGGTTCTAATAAATAAGCTTGGATTAAGACAACCTGCAAATGGTACAGGAATTTCTTTTGATGAAGCAAAACTTATTGCTGATAGAATCGGCTATCCTGTTGTTGTCAGACCGTCTTACGTTCTTGGTGGTAGGGCGATGGAAATTGTCTATGACGAAAACGCCCTTGCAGAATATATGAAAAATGCTGTTGAGGCTTCTCCAGAACGACCCATATTGATTGATAAGTATCTTGAAGATGCCATAGAAGTTGATGTTGATGCTGTATCTGATGGTAAGCGTGTCGTTGTTGGTGGAATAATGGAGCATATCGAAGAAGCAGGAATACATTCTGGAGATAGCGTTTGTGTTCTTCCACCTCATACGCTTTCTGATGAGCAGATGGACGAAATTAAACAAGCAACCTATGCTTTGGCAAGGGACTTAAATGTCGTAGGCTTAATGAATATACAATATGCCATTAAGGGTGATGATCTTTATATTCTAGAAGTAAATCCAAGAGCCTCAAGGACAGTTCCATTTGTTAGTAAAGCCATTGGAGTTCCTTTGGCAAAGATATCTGCTCGGGTAATGGCAGGCAAAACGCTTGATGAATTAGGCTTTACCCAAGAAATCCAGCCTGAGCATTTTTCTGTCAAAGGACCCGTTTTTCCATTTGCGCGCTTTCGTGGCGTTGATCCGCTTTTGGGTCCAGAAATGCGATCAACAGGCGAAGTCATGGGCATAGATGCTGATTTTGGAATGGCTTATGCAAAAGCTCTAATTGGAAGCGGATATAGATTGCCAACAGAGGGAAATGTCTTTATCAGTGTGAAAAATAAAGATAAAAGGGCTATAATATTTATTGCAAAACAATTAAATGATATGGGATTCAAGATACTTGCTACGCATGGAACTGCGAAAGTTCTAACTCGTCAAAGAATTGATGTAACGCCGATTTATAGTCTTGGCAAGGGCAGACCGACAATATTTGACTATATGAAAAATAACGAGGTTGATCTGATAATCAATACACCGACTGGTAGGGAATCAAAATCCGATGAAGATGAAATAAGAAAATCAGCAATAATTCAAAATATTCTTTGTATAACAACAATATCTGGTGCCGCTGCAGTAGTCAGTGGGATAAACGCACTTAAGAATAGAGAAGGTATAGCTGTTCAGTCATTACAAGAGTATTATTATAATTAGAGAGTGAGATTTTATGGATTCCAGATTTAGCTGGAATGACAACAAAAGATATGTTTTTCCCTTACATCGAACTCACGTTATATTAAGTCAATGCAGTTAAAAACTATGAACCTAAACTACAAAAAGCTTTAATACTTTACTAATATATCTTTGATTTCACCAATTTTAATTTCTGATTCTGTTGTTTTGATTTCTCCATTTGCATTTGTCTTTATATTATATTTCCCTGTATGCAATAGAAAAGGAACTCTACCAAAAACATCAGTTGTTCTTGTGAAACCATCTATTTCAACGGTTGCGCCATTAATAGGCTTATCATTGCTATCAACGACTTTGACCCATAATATCCCCGGTGCTTCTGGTTTATCAACATCAAAGTAATAGTCATTCACAAACAACAATTCGTCATTGTCATCAGTCAACGTGCATAAGAAAGAATGAAATCCAGAAGCATCCTTTGGTATATCCCATCTTATTGTTTTTACTTTTTCGGATAAATCCGAATTTATTATGATGTCAAATTTTCCTTCTGCAACCTTGCCATTCTTGTTATTTATCCACCATTTAACATGACCCGCCTGTAATTCTTCTGTGCGATTAAATGTCCATAGTTCTATTTCCATTCTTTCTCCGGGCTTATAGTCTGTTTTTGTGTCTATTATCAATAATTTAGGATCTTTTGAATAAAGGTTTTTCACGGTTTCGTATATATGCTTAACCTGATTTCTCTCTCTGTCAAGGATGCCATAAGTGCCTTTTTCACGCCCACCTTTTAGGTCTGCAAGCGTCCATAATGTCACTCCGCAAACGAAATCCTTTCTAATCATTAGATGCTGAAATAAAACTCTCATAAGTTTATCGTGATATTCTACGCTAAAGCGTTCATTCTGGCTATATCCTTTATGATTATCGGGATATGACATTCCGCATAGCTCAATAGGCAATATAGTTTGATTTGGCATATCCTTCAAAATCTTGTCAGTTTCTTCACCAACTACATAAGGGCTATCTGAATGAAACCATCCATAATGCAATGGCTTTCCATTAACATCAAGGTATTCCCATGTCCCTCCGCCTGTTGATGCTGCTGACGCATAAGTTACGAGTCGTGTATTATCAAGTTTCCTAACGTAATCAGTTGACCTTTTTATATAATTTATAATGTCAGGATGCTCGTTTTCCCTGTTCCATGTTCGGCTTATTTCATTAGCGACACTCCAAAATACAATGCTTGGATGATTGTAATGTTGCTCTATCATATCATCAAGATGGGGCTTTACCCAATCGTTCCAGAATTGCTCATTGGATAATTCCTCTGGTGAGTTTTGCCAAACAGGTATCTCAACCCATGAAAGCAAGCCGATTTCATCACAGATATCCGAATATCTTTGATCGAATGGATAATGCCCAAGACGGACAAAATTGCAGTTTAGGTTTTTAATACGCTCAAGATCGCTTCGCATAGCTTCATAAGTAACAGCACTACCCATGCCTGAATAATCCTGATGTATGGCAATTCCCTGAAGCCAGATTTTTTTGCCATTTAAAAATAATTCAGTTTCCCTTGTTTCTATTTTCCTTATGCCAAATTTCCGTTTTTGAACGTATTTTCTCTCTAATGGGTCATCAGATATACCCCATGTTATTCTAGCTTCGTATAATTCAGGAGTCTCTGGACTCCACAGCTTTGGATCGGTGATTATTAATGTGTTAGTAAATTTTGTGTCAACAATCTCATCACCATCGGTTAAAGTTAAGCTACTTCCACCGATAGACTTATCTTTATATAGAATCTCAATTTGACTTTGTATAATTTTGGTGTTTTCTGATATTTTGCCTTGTATATATCCCTCAATAACAACCTTTGCTCTTTCCTTGCTAACCTCTGGTGTTGTAATGTGCAGATTTGAGATAAAAACAGGCGGGTATTTTTCAAGAAAAACGTCCCTAGTTATGCCTCCGCAGTTCCACCAGTCTATCGATACGCCGGGAATTTGATATGCTCTTTTTGTGTTATCAACTCTTACTACCAAAATGTTATTTGACAGGTCAGAGATATTGATCGCATCTGATATTTTATAAGAAAATGCTGTATATCCGCCTTTGTGATTACCAAGATATTTTTCATTTAGCCAGACGTCAGATATTAGATATACCGCCATAAATTTTATGCGAATATCTTCGCCAAGCCATTCTGGATTAACAGCGAATTTCAGGCGATACCAACAAACGCCTTCATAATCCCAAGCAACACTGACGTTTTGCCCTTCGTTCCATGTTCCGGGAACAGCGATATTTTCCCATTTTGAGTCATCAAGGTCTTTTGAGAACCATTTTTCGTTTTGACCGATATTGTTTTGATCGGACATGAATTTCCATGTTCCATTTAAAGATATTTGTTCTATATCGTTGATTTCATTATCGGCGCAGATATTTGGAATCAAGCCTATAATGAAATATAATAATGTGCATATCATTATTATAATTTTGTCAAACATTAAATTACCCCTTTTTGACATCAGGCTACTGATAATAATATATCATATTTTATATAAATGCCTCTCATAGCTTATCCAACAAATCCAAAGAAGCATAGACACCTAAAATCTCACCATAATAAATCGTATGAAAATCACCTGATTTATATGCTGATGATATGATCATTCCATCAAGTTTTTCTTTTATAACGTTATTTTTATGCACAATTTTACACTCATAATGTATAGCGGATTGCTCAATCGCTGGCGTTTTGATTGTTTTACTAGGTAAAACGATTAAGCCATTTTCCTTGAATTTATCATAATCACGACCTGATTTTGTTCCACAGAAATTAACTGCGCCACGCATATCCTCAGTAGGAACATTAACTGTAAAATCCTCAGATTGTTCCATTAGATCATAAGTATATCTTGATGGTCTAACAAGAACTGAAAATATTGGTTTTCCCCATATTATACCGATAGTTCCCCATCCGATAGTCATTGCATTAGGCTTTTCATTAGATTTTGCAGAAACTAATAACAAGCCTATCTTTCCCATTACGCTTAATGTTTTATTCAAATAATCAAAAAATCCATTTCAACTTTTTCTGCCATTTTTATTCCCCTTTATTTAAATTAATTTTTAATTTAATCTTTTAAATCGCAACTTCAGATTGTGCTTCTGCTGAACGATAAACAGCGATAAGCATTTTTAAGACATTAAGACAATTATCAAAAGAAGATATAGGCGTTTTACCATTCAAGATGCAGTCTGCAAAGTGATAAAATTGAGAATCAACATGGAAATTACCCAAATCGGGTGTATCATCTGCAATTCTGCCATCTGTTTCTTTACAGACCGCAAAGGGCCACATAGACGCACCGCCCTGAGTTCCCATAACACGAAGCCCGATAGTTTCATTAGGTACAAATCCTGCCCATCCGTTATCCATAAGGACACTTGCCCCGTTTTCAAAATGAATAATTGCAGTTGCTAGATCTTCAACACTGAATTCTTCTGGTGTTGGAACTCGATTCCATCCACTTGCACCTTTTCCGATAGGTCCAAATTTTGCGTAAGTTGCTCCACTAACTCTTGTCGGTTTTGGGCAACCCATCAACCACCACAGAACATCAAGAAAATGAACTCCGTTATCAATCATTGGTCCTCCACCAGATAAAGGCTTTCGAGTGAACCATCCGCCCATACCCGGGATACCTCCCAATTGACGAAGATATGTTGTCCAGCCATAATATATATCACCAAGTTTGCCGTCCTCAAGTAACTTATGTATATATGCTGCCTCTTTTGTATATCGAAATTTCATCGCTACCATACCCACCAAACCATTAGATTTTGCAGAAGCGACCATAGCTTCTCCATTTTCAAGATTATTAGCAAGAGGCTTTTCACAAAGGACGTGTTTACCATGCTCAAGCGCATATATACTGATCGGCGCATGTAAATAATTTGGGACACAAACACTTACAGCATCAACTTCATCATCTTCACATAGCTCTTGATATGAGGCATATCCTTTAACTTTATAATGTTCTTTTGCTTGTATTAGTCTTTTTTCATCTGGATCGCACACAGCCACAAGGTTTGTATTAGATTCCTGAGCATAGCTATCTGCATGCCATCTTCCAACACCAAGACCTATTACAGCCATATTTATCCTATCAGACAATTTCTTTCCCATATATATCCCCTTTTGTAATTGAAAATGAAGTAATATCCAGATTTTGTTATGTTTTCGAAATATTATCATAGAAATTTCTTATAAACAAGATAGAAAAATCAAAATTAATGTGTTAGTGTCATGATATATGTTTAATCATGATATTATATGAAATTATTTTTAAGGAGCAAAAAAATGGCAAATAATAAGACGAAGTTATTGGTGTTAATCTTGGTGCTGGAGTAGCCAAGATAGCAAGCGTTGGTCGTGATGGATTACTTAAGAGTGAGATTGATATTTTTAAGACAGACGAAAACCCAGAGATATTTATAGAAGATTTAGGAAACGCAATAAAAAATTTGAGAGATAAATTTCCCAAGACAAAGGTGTCTGCTGATAACGATGCAAATATCGCATCAGATGGCGAAAGGATTTTTGGCACATGGACAAAAGGAACACTCTTTGCTTTTGACCTTAGCAGTGGAATAAATCGATATATTAATGGCATGATACACAGTTAAAGTCTAATTATTCCTTTTACTATTTTTTGAATGGCTTCATCTGCTAACTTTCGGGTTTGCTCTGATAATTCTTCTCCAAAATCAAATTCTACACCTTTTACGGAATATAAATAAGCCTTCGGATGTCTATGGTAAAGGTTTTCACAGAAGGCAAGAAGATTTGATGGCTTTATAACATGAGTAATCAGACCGAGACTGGAATCAGGCTTAATTTCCTCTGATCTGAACCAGTCATTTTCATTGCTTATATGGGCATCGACGAAGATAACTAAATCACGATCTTTGATGTCATCTACCATCTCAACAGTAAGCTGATATGCTTTAATAACATCAACGAGATTGCTGAAATTTTCCTCGATCTTATTAGCAATGTACCATCCAACACCATCATCCATGCGTGTTGAGTTTCCATATCCAATTAGTAGAATAGATTTCATACCGTTAAACTCCAAACTTAAATTCTAGCAGATCCTTGGCAGTAATTCTCCAGACAACATATCAACTATCCTTGTTGTTCCTAAAGCAGTTTTTAGAAGCACTTTATTAGGTTCTGCTATAACTTTCCCGATTATTTGAGCATCCTGACCATATTTGTTTTCTCTCATTTTTTTTAGAATATTATATGCTTCATCAGTAGGCACAATTGCTACCAAAATACCTTCGTTTGCAATGTAAAGCGGATCATATCCCAACAACTCACATGCACCTTTTACTGATTCATTGATAGGAATATTCACTTCATCAATAATTATACAGACATTAGATTGTATTGCAATCTCATTTAGCGTAGTAGCTAAACCACCTCTGGTAGGGTCTCGAAGACATCTAATATTACAGCTTACAGAAAGCATATCCATAACCAAAGAATTTAACGGTGCGCAGTCGCTAACAATAGGTGAATCAAATTCAAATCCCTCCCTCTTTGACAGAACAGCCAACCCGTGATTGCCAATAGTCCCGCTAATAATAACAGTATCGCCAATTTTTGCGTTATTTCCAGATATATTTATGCCTTTGTCTACAATCCCGATACCTGATGTATTAATAAATATTTTGTCTAAGTAACCTTTATTGGCAACCTTTGTGTCACCAGTAACGATCTTGACTCCAACTTCATCAGCAATTTCACCCATAGATGTAATAATTTTTTGCAAGTCATTCATAGGAAAACCTTCTTCTATGATAAAACTAGCACTTAAACAAAATGGTCTTGCTCCGCACATTGCTAGATCGTTTACTGTTCCGCATATAGCAAGCTTTCCAATATCACCACCGGGGAAAAATATCGGATCAATTATGTATGAATCAGTCGTGTATGCGATTCTTACATCACCGACTTGCAGAACAGCTTGATCATTTAATTGGTCCAGAACTGGATTATTGAAAGCAGGCAGAAAAAGGTTGCTTATAAGTTCGTGTGATGCTTTACCACCACTGCCATGTGAGAGCAAAATTTTATCACTTTTCAATCTTAAATTTTCCTTATGGAATATGTAAACTATATTTGCCGTATTTAAAATATGATGAGCAAGTACCTTCTGATGAGACCATGCAGGGTCCAATAGGGTTGTCTGGCGTGCAGGAATTGGCAAAAAAAGCGCATTCAATAGGTGTTTTCACTCCTCGCAATACCTCACCACACAAACAACCTTCGGGTTCGTTTTCTGGTTCGACATTTACAACAAAGACTTTCTTAGCATCAAATTGACAATACTTGTCTTTAATTGTCAATCCACTTGACGGAACAATACCAAATCCTCTCCATTTTGCATCGCTTATGTCAAAAACATCATTGAGTATATTTAGCGCAGTAATGTTCCCTTCTGGTCGCACAGCCCTACTATAGCCAATCTCCACTTTTGGTTTACCGTCATTTATTTGGCGAATCAACATTAAAATTGCCTGTAATATGTCAATAGGTTCAAATCCTGTAATTACACAGGGAACATTATATTCTTGAGCGATAAAGTCGTAAACCTTAGACCCAATTATCGTGCTGACATGACCAGGGCAGATAAAACCATCAATCTTAACTTCTCCAGCCTCAAGAAGCATCTTCATAGCAGGTGGTATCAATTTATGAGATGACAATACAAAGAAATTCCTTACACCTTTATTTTGTGCCGATAGAATTGCACTTGCGATAGTTGGGGATGTTGTTTCAAATCCTATACCGAAAAATACAGCTTTCCTATCGGGATTATGATTGGCAATATTGAGAGCATCCAAAGAAGAATAAACAACTCTGATGTCAGCGCCATTAGCTCTTTCATTTTCCAGATTTGAAAAAGACCCCGGCACTCTAATCATATCACCAAAAGTCGTAAATATAACATCATCTAATTTCGCAATTTCAATCGCTGTATCAATATCCAGATTCGGTGTTACGCACACAGGACAACCGGGTCCGGAAATCAAAGATATGTTTTTAGGTAAAATATTCTTGATTCCACTTCTAAATATAGCAACAGTATGAGTTCCGCAAACCTCCATCAATCTTACTTCTTTGGTTGATTCAGCTTGAATACTCGATACAATCTTTTTTAATAATTCTGGATTTCTGTATTCGTCAAGGTATCTCACCGATCTTCTCCAGTATTTCTAAAGTTTCCAATGCTTCTTTCTCTTTTAGCACTTCAATAGCGAATCCAGCATGTAATAGGATGTAATCACCGACTCTGGCTTCTGGAACAAGCTGAATACTTGCTTTCTTTTTTACTCCGCATATCGTTACCTGTGCCATATCATTTTCAATACTTATTATTTTTGCCGGTACAGCTAAACACATTTAATTATTCCTTTATGTATTACATAATCTTTTGTCAACATTCCAAATAGTTCGCCACAACTGCCTGACCCAACGATATGCCACCATCATTTGTAGGAACTCTTTTGTGAAAGTATGTTATAAATCCCTTTTTCTCTAATCGTCTGGTGACTTCTAATATAAGATACGTATTCTGAAAAGTTCCACCACTAAGAACCACACGCTTTATACCACTTTCTAATCTAAGCTTTTCACACATTGATACAATAAAATCAGCGACGGTATTATGAAATTTTGCTGATATAATTCCTTTTGGGACTTTATGGTTCAGATCAGATATAATTTCTTGAAACATATCATCCAAATTTATTATGTATTTATCCTCAGTAGATATTATATTATAACCATAAATGCCTGATATATTCGATTCTGCTATCATTTCAAGCTCTATTGCAGGCTGTGCCTCGTAAGTTGCGTCATCTCTAACATTTATCAATGATGAGACTGCATCAAAAAGCCTTCCACAACTGGATGTTAAAGGGGTATTAATCTGCTTTTCAATCATACGTTTTATAAGAATTATTTTTTTGCTGTCAATTCTATTCAGCAAAGGTAAATTAATATCAAGAAATTTATCTCCAAAAACCGAGTATAGATAGCTAATAGCCATCCTATAAGGCTCTCTGGTAGATACATCACCACCGGGTAGATGGACGTATTTCAGATGTCCATGTCTTTCAAAATTGGCTTGATCTAATATCATAAACTCACAACCCCAGATAGCTCCATCTGTCCCGTATCCAGTGCCATCACATGCTACACCGATAACCTTTCCATCTAGACCATTCTCAGCCATGTTACTGACAATGTGAGAATGATGATGTTGCACACCGACAAGCTTAATGTCTTTCTGATCAAGTGCATATCTCGTTGAAAGATAGTCAGGATGTAGGTCATAAGCTATCACTTCTGGTTTGATTCGAAACAATTTTTTATAATGCTCTATTGAATCCTGATAATATTTATAAGCTTCAATGTTTTGTAGATCACCAATATGATGACTGATGAACGCATGATTATCTTTTGTAAGGCAAAAGGTATTTTTTAGCTCACCTCCACAGGCAAGTATTTCTCTCATAGAGAAATCCAGATCAAGCGGATGTGGTGCGTATCCACGAGAGCGGCGAAGCATTATTTGACAACCATTCCAGACCTTTGCAACTGAGTCGTCGCATCTCATCTGAATATCACGATTATGGAAAAGAAAGTAATCTGTTAGGTTAGATAATTTATGTTTCGCCTCATCATTACCAACAACAATCGGTTCTTCGCTGATGTTACCACTCGTCATCACCAGCGCAAGCAAAGGACTATCAAGTAAAACATAGTGCAACGGAGAATAGGGAAGCATCACACCAATATATTTATTGTTCGGCGCAACTGATTCAGAAATTAGATTTCTATTTAGTTTTTTCAATAGTACTATTGGTCGCTGAACGCATTGAAGAAACTTGCTTTCTTCATCATTGACAATACAATATTCCTTTATCTTTTCCAGATTTGCCGACATGATAGCGAAAGGCTTAAATGTCCTATGTTTACGTTCTCTCAGGGTTTTTACAGCAGAATCATTGGTTGCATCACAGGCTAGATGGAATCCGCCTATACCTTTTACCGCAATGATCTTCCCATTAATTATAAGTTCAATAGCTTTATTGATGGGGTCTTCACATTCAATTTTTCCGTATAAGTTCTCAAGTGTAACTGATGGACCGCAGGTATGGCAAGCATTAGGTTGAGCGTGAAACCTTCTGTTCATTGGATTATCATATTCCGCTTGACACAAAGGACACATTTTGAAGTTCTGCATCGTTGTATTCTCTCTGTCATACGGAATATCTTTGATTATGGTAAACCTCGGACCACAGTTCGTACAGTTTATGAATGGGTAACGGTAACGTCGATCATCTGGATCAAAAAGCTCAGTCAGGCAATCATCACAAATACCTATGTCAGGGGATATTTTTATGTATTTATTTTTGTCGCCCTTGCTATGTCTTATGACGAAGCCATCATAGTTTACAGGGGAAAGGTATTCTATGTCAATGGAGTCAATTACTGCAAGTGGTGGGAGTTTGACATGGATCTGATTGACGAATTCATCAAGAGAATCCTTATCTCCTTCAACTTCAATACTTACACCTTCTGTTGAATTTAGAACCCATCCGTTCAGCGAATAAAATTTGGCAAGACTATAAATGAATGGTCTGAAACCCACCCCTTGCACTATACCTTTAACGAGAAGCCTTGCTCTGGATTTCAAGGATTTGCCACCTCTTTTATCTTACTTCTTAGCCAATTATACCAGTCTGACAGACCTTTTCCAGTTTTGCAGGATACCTCGAATATGCTTAGGTCAGGATTAATCCTTAATGATTCGCTTTTTATCTTCTCCACATCACAATCAACAAAAGGGAGGAGATCGATCTTTGTTATCAAGAGTGCTGTTGATTCGTGAAACACTAGAGGATATTTCAACGGTTTATCATCACCTTCAGGCACGCTTAAAAGCATGACTTTGAATTTTTCGCCTAAATTAAATTCTGCTGGACAAACAAGATTACCAACGTTCTCAATAATAAGCAAGTCAACAAGATCGAGATTTAGTCTAGCGAGGGCATTACTGACCATATTTGCATCAAGATGACATCCACCACCTGTATTAATCTGGACTACCTGTGCGCCGGTCTCAGATATTTTGTCAGCATCATAAGTAGATTGTATATCACCCTCAACCACAGCGATTGTTAAATCATCTTTCAGAGCTTTTATGGTATTTTCGATTAGTGTCGTTTTTCCTGCTCCAGGTGAGCTTATAACATTGATAGCAAGGATATTTTTATCAGAAAAAAGCCTTTTGTTCTGATCGGCGATTACATCATTTGCTTTGAGTATGTTTGTAACTAATGGTACTTTCATCAATACCCTCCGATATGCAATTGTCAAAAAATAGGATTTTCCATAGCCATATTAGAATGGCATTTTTTACGATCACGAACCATTAAGTTCAGCTATTTCCAATTCTTTTCCAGAAATAATTTCACAATTGATTCCGTTACATTCTGGACATATCCCAAATGTATCTTTAATAGTAAACTCTATTTTACAATCTTTGCAACGAAATTTTATTAGAACAGTTTCAATAATTAGCTTGGCGCCTTCTAACGGTGTCTCTTTGCTTAATACATCAAAACTAAATACAAGAGCATCTAGCATAATATTGCTCATCTCTCCAATTCTAAGTTTTATGGTCTCTAATTTGGTCATATTATGCTTTTTCATCTCTGTAC
The DNA here is from genome assembly GCA_964564735.1 of uncultured bacterium. GTDB lineage: Bacteria > Poribacteria > DTPJ01 > DTPJ01 > DTPJ01 > CAZMCH01. The sequence continues at coordinate 19,349 of CAZMCH010000040.1, read as the reverse complement.
TTACAATATCAATTATGCTTTCAACAATGGCTATCTCGTGCATATTATACCAATTTCCATTTCAAATATTACATAACGATTTGTTATACTGAACAAGGAGGAGAAGCTAGTTCTAGTCATCAAGCTGAATTGTCGAAACATAAAAGGACTAATTGCCATAGCATTTATGTATCATTGGATCAGCAAGAATCAACATTAAAGAGCGTCACAAAGTGGAGTGAACTTTGGTTGGCTTATGGATCGCATTGGGAGATAAACTGCCAGTGGCACATCACTTTCTTATGAGTCCTATTTCAAACTGAAAATGGAATTACTCGCTATGAATTCAAAGAAAGGCAGTTTTTTAATCCTGCCTTGATATGAATTCCACAAACGTAACTTGTATGATGCTGATGTAAAATTCAGCACTTTATAAATTAATCACGTTGGAGATGATAAACAACATTTCCATTAATGTCAACAATATCGATTGTAATTGGCATCTGTCCAACCGCATGAGTCGAGCAAGATAAACATGGGTCATAGCACCTTATAGCCGCTTCTACTCTATTGAGCATACCTTCTTTAAGATTCTTGCCATCAACATATTCTTTTGCAACTGTGTCAACAGCCTTACTCATAGCCCAGTTGTTATGTCCTGTTGCAATAATCAGATTGACTTTGGTTAGCTTGCCTGTCTCATCGCAATGGTAGTCGTGGAAGACCGTTCCACGAGGAGCCTCTATTACTCCAACTCCATGACCTGTAATTCCTTTTGCTTCAGCACGTATATCAGTGGATGTGATCTCTGGATCATTAAGTAACTGCTTGATCCTTTCCATACCATATACACATTCGATCATTCTGGCATAATGATAATGTAAAGAGCCTTCAACCGGACCATTTGCCAATGCTTTAAATTTTTTCAATTCTTCATTTGCAAGCGGTGTTGAAATCATATCTGCTATATTCAAACGTGCAAGTGGTCCAACACGATAAACACCCTCTGGATAGCCAAGCTTTTTGTAGAATGGCGATTTCAGATATGACCAGTCTAGCGTATGTTCACCTATGTAATCAAGATAATCTTTGCCATTGAATCTCTCAAGCACATTGCCGTTTTTATCATCCAGTTTAACAAGACCATCATAAAGTTCAAGGGTATCGCACTTACCAACTAGCCCCATATATCCTGATTTGAACTTTCCACCCTTGTCAATAACTTCTTTATTTTGCTCCGTCCAATCTCTGATTATACCAAGACCAACCTGTGCATAGCCAATCATTTCATCATATTGGTTAAGCATCTCATCACGCTCTTTAACTGAAAGTGCTTTGTTGACACCTCCAGAAACTGCGTAGTTAGGATGGACCCTTTTATCTCCCAATCTTTCTATTATCTGCTGACCAAACTTTCTAAGTTTTACGCCTTTGACAGCAAGCTCTGGGTCTTTTTCGATAAGCCCGGCTACGTTTCTGATGGCAGGATCAGCATCAAATCCAAATAAAAGGTCAGGGCTTGCAAGATGAAAGAAATGAAGTGCGTGGGATTGAACTATCTGTCCCATGTGCATAAGTTCTCTCAACATTGAGGCTGTTTTTGGTGGTTTTACTCCAATTATTTCGTCGCAAGCTTTGGCAGCAGCAAGATGATGAGTAACAGGGCATATACCACAGACTCGAGGTGTAATTATTGGCATTTCAAAGAACATTCGCCCTTCACAGAATTTCTCAAATCCCCTGAACTGATTGACCTGAAAGTATGAATTCTCGACTTTACCATCGCCGTTAAGCTGGATAAAAACCTTCGCATGTCCTTCAATACGTGTTACCGGCGAGATGGTTATTGTTTCTCCCATTTTTTAATTTCCTCCACGAATATATTCTATATCATAATCGTTCAAAAATGCTATAAATCATTTATCAATCATAACGCAGGTTTTTACCTGTCAATACAGGCATACGTCCAGCAATCAGCTCAGAAAGCACATAATAAATGGCATCTGCATTTGGTGGGCATCCCGGCAAATAAACATCAACTTTGACGAATTCATTAATTGGTCTGGTCTTGGTGAAAAGTTTACATAGCATATCAGAATCTGGAACTTTGCCGTCAACTGTACTTTCTGTTTCAATATAACCGCGCTCAAGCACTTCATCTTTATCAAAAAAGTTACGCAAAGCAGTTATTGGTATCGGACTAAATGTTGCACAATCACCAAGAGCTACCAAAATCTTGCAATGCTCTCTCATTTCTTTAACAACTTCAAGCTGATCTGTATTCCCTACCGAGCCGGTAAGTATCCCAACATCAACACCGTCTTTTGGCGGATGTTTAAGATCCGTCAAAGGACAGGACGTAAGTTCAACATGCTTTAAAAGCTCTACAATACGCTCATCTATATCTAAAAGCGACATTTCACATCCTGAACATATATCCAACCAATCTGTCGCTATTTTTACTTTTGCCATTGTATCCTCCTCATCTAAATATCGGGCATAAATCAGTTTTAATCAGATTCATTAACCAAGTCTGCTTGATAATAATTCCATAGTTACCTTGTTGGATTGCACACCTTCAGGAGCGTCAATAGTTTTAACAACTTTCTGAACTAGACCATCAATATTGGTAATGCTACCATCTTTCTCTGCCCATATTGTAGAAGGCAATATTACATCAGCTTTTTCAGTTTCTGGAGACAGGTAGCTTGCCTGCAAAACAACAATACTTGCATTATAACGATCTAAATTTTTCAATTCGTCATCACACGCCAAAATGTATAAAGCTTTTGCATTTTGAGCATTAACATTGCCATCAATGCCCATATTATGTAAACCTCTACTATTTGCTCCTGCCAGCAGACCCATCATTTTGGTTTTTCCAGATATTGCCATTAGGTTTTCAACTTCCTGAGCGTCAGCAGTTGCATTATATATTATTACTGGGCTAGATGCTCTTTCTAATAATTCTTTTGCGGAACTGAGTTCGATTGATTTCAAAATCATGTTTGCATGTCTATTAAAGCTGTTTGCTTTGTCATCTATTACGATTAAATTTGCTTTATGTTTATAAACAGCCAGTTTAACAAAAGAACCTGTGACACGACTTTCTTTATCAAGATCAACTTTATACATCAAAATGCAATCTGATGATTTTACATCATTTAATGTTGCTACTCTCTCTTTATTTTCAATTATAACGGTATGAGGTCCAAACTCAGCTAATTTATTAATTCCAAAAATTCCTGAGAATATACTAGCTTCTTCATTTGTAGCTTTAGGTGATATAAACCCAACCACGTTTTCCATACCAACTTCTTGAAATCTCCTAGCTACGTAGTCTAAGGCTTCAGCTAATTCAACTTCCACAAATGCTCCATTTTTCTTAATCATTGGCTTGGTTATACGCTCTTTTTTGATATGCAGTGGCTCGAATCTTCCGGCGACGCAGAGAACACCATTATTAACAGGTGCATCCCAATCACCGTTGATCTTCAGTATGTGGTTATCTCTTGTAATTACTTCTATTCCACATCCAACGCTACAAGCAACACAGGAGGTTTTTGTAATGTTGCATTGCTCCATTCTTCCTAGATATGAGCTTGATCTATCAATTAATGCTCCAGTTGGGCATACCTGTAAGCATGTTCCGCAAGATGTACAAGTTGATTCGCCAAAAGGCACATTGAAGTCTGCAATGACTCTAGTTTCTGCACCTCGTTTGCTAAGATCGAGAACGCTGTGTCCTGCTATTTCGGAACATGCTCTGATGCAACGCTGACAAAGTATACACCTGTTTTCGTCGAATACGAAATAATATCTTGAAGAATCAACTCTAACTAGGGGCTGTGCATATTCGTATTTGGCATGTTCTATACCATGTTCATAAGCAAGATTCTGCAATTCACAATCACCACTAGATTCACAAAACATACAAAAGTGATTACGCTCAGAAAATAGGAACTCAAGCATTGTTCTTCTGATATTTTTTATATCATCGGTATCGGTCTTTACTACCATATTTTCATTTGCCTCAGTGCAACATGCTGGTCTATATCCTCTGATGCCTTCGATCTCAACAAGGCACAATCGGCAAGCACCTGTATCTACTAAATGTTTTTGATGGCATAATGTTGGTACGTGGATACCGTTTTTCTCACAAATACTTAGTACCGAATCGCCTTTCTCGCCGATGACATTTTTCCCATTTATAGTAAGTTTGATTTCCACCATTAGCAAATAACTCCTTTCCTGCGGAGATGATCTAAGAAAAAGTAGTAAATATACTTTCGCAACTTTTTATGACTAAGCAAAAATGAGAAATAAAACATCATATTCATTATTATAATTTTAACAATAACCTTAACAATGAGAATAAAAAATGGATGATCTCTTTTCTGCTATATTATTAACGTATCTAAAAATTTTTCATTAACTGTTTTCTAAACCCAGTTTTAATTACTTCAAAGCTTTTGTTTGGTATATAAACCCAATAAATAACTTTATAATGATATATAAATTAATTCATATTGTCAATCCTCTCAGCTGAGCTTCAGACATTATTTCGGACATTTAAATAATCTCTACCTTTGAAAATTTTTTCAAATTAGGTAAAACCAAAAAATCTCTCTTTACAAAAGGGAGATTTAAAGGTATTTCCATAGATAATTTAATCAGATAATAAATTGTCCGAACTTATGTCTGATCTTCAGCAGAATCTTTCGTTGACAATAGAAACTAACTATGCTATACTCCAAAGCACTCTTAAAATACGGGTTTGATAAACAATATATCCCAAAATACGTCTAATAGCAAAAGCTTATTATATATTAAAGTGTTATTAATCTGGAGAATTTAGATTATGAAAAAAGAAATATATACGATAGCAATCATGTCTTTTTCGGGTCGTCCAACAAAGTCTTTTTCGATCTCTCGAACCAATCTTATTTTTGTATCAATAGCAGTTATATCTTTTATTACTATAAGTATTGGAATTACCTCAATTAATATATGGAATGCCTTTCAAAAACAAGCCAGAGAAACCAAAATTGCTATTGAAAAATATGAGGCTTTGCAGAATGATTTTCAGATACTTCAATCTGAATTAGGCAATGTCAGAAAAAGTTGTAAAGATGTCAAGACAATACTCGGATTTAATGGAATTATTGTAACAGAAAGCAAAGAGATGGCAGGTGAAGGAGGTCCCGAAGACATTGGCATCGAAAAAGATATTTTTGAAATCTCGGATGAGTCTATTGGAGATTTAAAAGACAATATAGATTTTGCTTTAAGGGAAGCTATATCATTAAAATCTGATCTAAAAAACCTCTTAAAAAATGCCAATTCAAAATTTGCTAGATTGGCTGAAATACCTTCTATATGTCCAATTGTAGTTGATCCGGGTAATCAATATCAAGTAAGTAGCGGATTTGGTTTGCGAGTAAGTCCATTTACTGCTCAATGGGAACAACATGGCGGATTAGATATTGTTGCTGTTACAGGAACACCAGTAATGGCAACTGCTGATGGAATAATAACTGGATGTGGATATAATCAATTCATAGGCAATTTTATTGTTATATGTCATGGAGAAAAATATAGAACAATTTATGGTCACTTAAATAGCTTTGCCAATGGAATAACTACGGGAACAAGGGTTAAAAGAGCCGATTTGATTGGTTACGTGGGTAATACTGGCAGATCAACAGGAAGCCATCTGCATTATGAAGTTAGAGAAAACGGACAAAGAGTAAATCCTCTGGATTATATACTTAACTAATTCTAAATATTTTTATGGAGGATATTTATGGAATATTTAATCGGTATTGATGTTGGAACAACAGGAACAAAAACTATCCTTATTGATAAAAACGGAAAATTAATCGCAAGCGCACTTGAGGAATATCCTCTCAGCACACCCAAACCCAAATGGGCAGAGCAAGACCCAATAGACTGGTGGCGTGCAACTGTTAATTCAATCAGCAAAGTCATAAAAGATTCAAAAGTTAAGGCTGAGGATATTAAAGGACTTGGTTTATCAGGTCAGATGCACGGGCTTGTCTTGATAGATAAAGATCATGAAGTTTTAAGACCTGCTATTCTATGGTGTGATGTCAGGACAACTGAACAATGCCAATATATAACTGATACAGTCGGCAGGGAATTGCTTGTTAAAAGCACCTGTAATCCAGCCCTTGAAGGTTTCACAGCACCTAAATTGATATGGGTTCGTGACAATGAGCCTCAGATTTACGATAAAGCATATAAGATGTTACTCCCAAAAGATTATGTCAGATTCCGTCTTACAGGCGAGATCGCTTCGGAGATGTCTGATGCTGCGGGAACTATACTTTTCGATGTCCGTAATAGAAAATGGTCACAGGAGGTTCTTGATAAGTTAGGCGTTTCAATGGATATAATGCCTCCTTGCTATGAGTCAATAGACGTTTGCGGAAAAATCACCCCAAAAGTCGCTGAAATGACTGGATTAAAGGTTGGAACGCCTGTTGTTGGCGGTGGAGCTGATAATGCCTGCACAGCAGTTGGAAATGGAATTGTCGTAACAGGACGAACATCAGCAAGTATCGGAACATCAGGAACGATGCTGACTCCTACTGATACACCCGAAGTTGATCCAAGCCTTAGAGCGCATACATTTTGCCATTGTGTTCCTAATAAATGGTATATCATGGGCGTTATGCTTCAGGCTGGTGGCGCTTTCAGGTGGTTTAGGGATACATTAGCAGAAAAAGAGGTCGATCAGGCAAAACAGGCAGGTATTGATCCTTACGAGATTCTCACAAAATCCGCATCTCAGGCTGATGCTGGTTGTGAAGGACTTATCTTTTTGCCATATCTAATAGGTGAAAGAACTCCTCATGGCGACGCAAATGCCAAAGGCGTGTTTTTTGGATTAACTCTCAGGCATAAAAAAGAACATATCATCAGAGCGGTCATGGAAGGCGTTACCTATGGAATGAGAGATTCACTAGAAATTATCAAGGCATTAGGACTCAATACAGGGCAAATAAGAGCAACTGGCGGAGGTGCAAGAAGCACATTCTGGCGACAGATGCAGGCTGATATATACAAGTCTGAGGTTGTCACTATCAATATCGCGGAAGGTCCTGCTTTTGGTGCGGCTATACTTGCAGGTGTGGGTGCAAATGTCTATAATAGCATTGAAGAAGCGACAGATCAACTCGTTGAGATAACATCAACTACACAACCGATTGAAGCTAATGTTAAGGTTTATGATGAGTATTTTGGAATATATCGTTCTTTATATCCAGCATTAAAACCTGATTTTGACAAAGTTTCAGAAATCGTTGCAAAATTTAGTTAAACCTATCAAAATATCATAACAGCAAAGTCTTTTATCTATATATTTAATAAGCGAGGTAGCACAATGAATATATTTTCAAACCGCAATCAAGGCGGGATAAGACGACCTGCTGTTGCAGGGGCTTTCTATCCCAGTTCGTCATCATCATTAAGAGAAGATATAATTAGCTATCTGGCAAATGTAGAGAAGATTCAAATTGATGGCAAGATTATTGCTCTTATCGTGCCTCATGCTGGATATATGTATTCTGGTCAGGTTGCTAGTTATGCTTATAAACAGATTGAAGGTATGACTTTTGATTCTGCAATAGCGTTGGGTGTTAGTCATCGTGTACCTTTTTCTGGTGTAAATATTCTTAATTCTGGTGCTTATGAAACCCCTCTCGGTATAGTAAAAATTGATGAAGAATTAGCAACTGAATTAATGAATAAGACCGATTTATTTGAAGTAAATTTAAACGCAGATGCATTAGAGCATTCACTTGAAGTGCAAGTTCCTTTTTTGCAGGTTGTTTTGCCAGAATTCAGGATTGTTCCAATACTCATGCGAAACTGGAATAATGCAATAGGACAAGCAATAAGTAACGCAATTACTACATCAATTAAAGAAAAAAATGTCTTGATAGTTGCAAGCACAGATATGTCTCATTATCATTCCTATAAAGAGGCAGTCAGTATGGACGATGTTGCATTAACAAGCATTAGACGTATGGATATTGAACAATTGCAGGATGATCTTATGGCTGGCGAAGCAGAATTATGCGGTGCAGGCGCTGTTCTAACAACACTTATGATCGCTCAATCTCTTGGCGCTAATGGTATAAAGATATTAAAATATGCTAACTCTGGGGATGTTACAGGCGATAAATCCGATGGTGTAGTAGGGTATTTTTCCGCAGTAATATATAAGGAAAATTAGTTATTTTGCTATAAAAATCTCTATTAATCCCTTTGGTACTAAAAAATGCTTATTGGATTAACAGGCGGAATATCTTCAGGAAAGACAACAATTGCGAAAGTTTTTAGTGAACTTGGTGCAACAATAATCGATCTCGATTCTTTGGGTCATTATGTCCTTAAAACCGACTTATTTGTATATGAATGTCTTGTTTATAGCTTTGGTGCTGGCATACTCAACGAAAAAATGGAGATTGATAGAGGCAAATTAGGGCGTTTAGTATTCACAAATCCCAACTACCTTGATGTTCTAAACAATATTGTCCATCCACCATTAATAAAATATGCAAATCAGAGAATTAAAGAGGAATTATTGAAAAATGAAATAGTTGTCCTTGATGCTGCTTTGTTGATTGAATGTAAGATGGATAAGATTGTTGATGTAATTGTGCTTGTTATTGCAAATGAAGAAATGCAAGTTGAAAGGCTTATGAAGCGGGGTTTTTCAGAAGAAGATGCTTTAGCTCGTGTCAGAGCGCAAATGTCATTTAAGGAAAAAATGGCTTATGCAGATTATATTATAGACAATACTTCCTCAATATCTGATGCTGTTAATCAAGCAAAAAAAATATGGCAAAATCTCATATCTCAATCAAAATCACCATAATTTTATAGTAGTGGCATACCGTAATACGCCACTACTGATACAAAACAATTAACAAACCTTAAAAAGGGATTTATTTACCTTCTTTTTCCTTTTTTTCCCTTTCTTGAATTCTCTCCTGTAATTTTCTTGCCGCTTCTGGATCGCCTATATGAAGTGTATTATAGGCTTCTTCTGAACTCTTGAAAGGTTCATTACGTCCTGCAAGGAAATTATGATAAATCGGTGCTGGACGACCAGTTTCTTTTTCACGCCTTGCGATATGCTGTTTCATACGCTCTTCCATCATTGCAACTATACCGGGTTCTTTATCTGCTAAGTTATTATTTTCTCTAGGGTCTTTGATAAGATTGTATAGTTCTATCTCTGGTTTGAAATGGAAATCAGGTTCTAGGGCATGAATGAGTTTCCATTCTGGAGTTCGCCAGCCGTGTTTGTGCATCCATGTGCATTCAGTTATATAAAATTCTGGTTCAGGCTCACGATATTCACCACGCATAAGCGGACAAAGGCTTCTTCCGTCAAAATGCTGATCTATATCGATACCCAAAATTTCAAGGATCGTAGGAACTATATCTTTATGTTGTGTATAATCGCTGAAGCGCTTACCAGCAGGCACACGCCCCGGAAACTTAAATATTAGTGGTATTGTCAAAGTGCATTCATATACGCCATGGTGATCGAAATAACAACTATGCTCATCAAGCGTTTCGCCATGATCTGCAGTTATAACAACTAAAGTGTTTTCCTCTAATCCCAAAGCCTCTAACGTTGTAAAGATATTCTGGATACATGAATCCATATATGCTACTGCACCATCATATTGTGCTATTTCATATTCTTTATCGGTCAATCCGGGGGGAAACCAACTAATAAAATAATCTCTGAATGGTTTAAAATCATAAAGTTCTTTTAGCGAGTCATTATTTGGATCGAATTCATTACCACCATAGAAGATTTTTTCAAAAGGCCATGGTGGAAGATAAGGAGTATGCGGATCCATGTGTCTTAAAAATAGAAAGAAGGGCTTGTCTTCGTTTGCCAAACGCTTCAATTCTGGTATAGCAGTTGCATTAAGCTGTTCTGCCTTGTGGCTTCTACCATCTTCACCTGCACCCCAACCAGAATAATTAAGATTAGTATCAAATCCCCTGAAACCATAAGCAACGGTTGTTGTGTTATAGCCTTCTTCTTTTAAGATTTCGGGTAAGCCTTTATGACCCGGAGCGATGTCGCCACGATGTCCAAGAGCGACTACATTTGTTCCGAAGCAGTCCAGACCTGTTAACATAGAAGAATAACCGGGAGTTGTCGGAACGCTTGGACTAAAACAATGTTCAAATACAGAACCCTCTGAAGCAAATTTATCAATATGTGGTGTTGTCAAACGATGATAACCATAGAGACTCATGTGGTCGCCTCGAAGGCTATCAATTCCAAAGAAAAGCAGGTTTGGTTTTTTGCTCATTTTTACCTCCATTTGATTATGTATTAATTAACATAAAGAACGATATTTTTCATAATAATTATGATTTATTTTAAGAATAAATCAATGTCTTTAACGTGCAAATTATACTATACTGAAATTATTAAAGCAATGCTGAATTTTATATTATGTTTTAATGTTAAAAATCAAATTAATATATTTGGTTCAGATATTTTTTCTCCTATACAATGCAAGATTTAGACTAGCCTGAGTATAATCGGGATTTATTTCTAGGGCTTTTTCAAAATACTTGCAAGCTTCCTCTATCATGCCCATTTCTGCAAGGCATTTCCCATAGCCAGTTAATGCTTTATAATTACTGCTATCCATTAGCACAACTGATCTAAATATCTTTCCAGCATGACTAAAATCCTCTTCGTCTAGTAGTCTATATGCCCTGTGAAGATTATTTTCAATCTCATCTGTTCTTGGATGTTTTTTTTCTTTTTCTTCCACTAAATTTTCTTTTTTCTCCAGTTCTTCTAACTTCTGCGTTTCATCTTTTAGCATACAACATTTTTTATACTTTTTCCCACTACCGCAAGGACAGAGGTCGTTTCTTCCAACTTTCAGCAACATCATCATCCCCTTTATTAAAACAAGGATAGTTGCTTCTCACCATAGCGGTAATCTTGCCATATAGAATCAAACCTAGCCTCATTTGATATGTCTTTTAGCTCATGGTATCTCGGCGAAAGCCCTTCTTTTTTTGTATTATATATATTTATATATCCAAGTTCAATATTATTCTCTGATATTTGTATTTTTGCACAATTTTGATTATATATACCTTTCAGGCTTGCTTTGAAGCCTTTATTTTCTAGGAATTTAATAAAACCTTCTGATTCTGCTTTCAAGTCTATTGGTGCTTTAACTGCTTGTTCGTTATTGGTAGCCATTTTTGCAAGTTCGTCTGCCCTATCGTTCCAGATATTAACTGTATGACTTGTGACCTTTTGCCAATTGATGGTTACGCCTGATGAACGGACAAATTCTGCATATTCCTGAGTTATGATTTTATTAGTTTTCCAATCATTTGTTACCCATTTTTCTATTCCGTCATAATCATAGAATATTGTTACATGGTAAACAGAATTTTGCTGACACCATTCAATAGCTTTTCGAACAGCATAAAGCTCACCCGCAACTTGGTTTGTTCCCTGAACATCACAATCAGGAACTATACCATTGATTTCTCCTATTACTTCGCCATTTCTTAAAATAACAACACCGTAGCCAACTATGCCGTTTAGCTTTGATCCATCAACGTATATATGATAATCAGGTCTATCAAAAAAGTCATTCATTTAACTATCTCTCCATTACCCTATTTTTTTCAAAACAGCTCGGGTGATGTTATCTCATTGATTCTTCTTTCCACAATATCAAAATATTGTTTTTCTATCTCAATACCTATAAATCTTCTTTTAAGTTTTAATGCGGCAACTCCGGTAGAACCAACTCCCATAAAAGGATCAAAGACAACATCATTTTCATTAGAGGCTATTTTAATAATATGTTCCAAAACCTTGACTGGCTTTTGAGTAGGATGAGAGGGATTTTTTACTCTTTCTGAACCCATACAAATAGGTGTTTCAATGAAATTGTGCATCTCTTTTTGGCTGGAAAAATTCCAAGTATGTCCTTTATTCCACATACAAACAATTAATTCGCAACTATTAAGAAATCCAGCTTTTAATATTTTGGGAACAGGATTTGTTTTGTGCCAAACCATGAATTGAAAAGTGTCAAATTCATGATCAAATGCTTCGTGCCATTTGCCGATAAGATTATAACTACAAAATGCAAATATATTTCCAGTTGGTTTTAATATTCTTTTAAATTCATCAACCCATTCATTTGGTCTAAACTCAACTTTATCCCATTCTGCCAAATCATTATTTATCTCTTTACGCCAAGATGGACTAATATTTCCAGTTGAGTATGGACTTAGATTGTAGGGTGGATCAGTAAGAATTAAATCAACTGATTCTGTAGGTATTTCTTTTATTAATATATAGCTGTCTCCGAGCAATAATTTGCATTTTTGCTTAATATCACCCAAGATATGTTTCCCTTGTTGATTCTAATGCCTCTCCAATAACTGGAGCACTTTGCCGATATGCTTCAAGGACTGTTTGATAACCGTCATCCGATCTGCAGATAAAATTCCAAAAATCCTTCCCAATTAGTAATTCATCATCAGCAAAAAAATTGTCTGACTCTTTCCTGTCTCCACGGTTCATTTTCGCCATAGCGATTATAAGCAGTGGCAAAGAAAATTTTTATTTCTGTTTCAGGTAGTAAAGTATTTGATAAAATAGCAAACTGCCCCAAAATTACCTCTTTTTCAGAGCGTGCTTTTTTATTATCCAAATCTCCACCGATTTTGAGTTCAATAAGATAATGAAGATTTCTCTCTGTATCAATTAAATAATAGTCACTATCATGCCTCATGGTATTTGTGTTATTTATACCTGTAATTGTCTGCAAAATCTGATAGTCTTCAACGCTTGGTCTTTTTTCATGTCTTTTATATTGTTCAAGTAACTCAGATATTATCCTTGTTTGCTCTGATGACAATGGTCATTCTACATTTCTTTTTACTTCAAAAGATAATGAGGCAATATTAATCGCCAAAGTTTCAAGCATATTACCTAAAGAGCTATCAAATGAACGCACTAAAGCAGTATAATATTGGATTTCTCTTCCTAATGCCTCTATAAAGACATTATGAATTTTCATATTAATAGTTCCTTCAGGATCATCAACTTCTCCCTCATGTCGAGTCTGAAATCCTCTTGCAAATGATTCAACGGCAGTGCGAACTATAATTTGTATTGCCGATATCCTATTAACTTCCCCCATTTTTCCTCCATTATTTATTGATAATCACACCCAGAATCCATAAGTCTGTATTCCGAGAGCTATGCCTAATAGTGACCATAGACTCCCTGCGGTAAACTCTCCGAGTATAAGACCAAGAAAGAAAGGAATCGCCCTTTGATGTAATTTGAGTCCACCGAATTTTAATATACTCAATTTCAAAAGCCAGCTAACAAAAAGGCATGACCAGATTACGTTCATTCCCCAGCTTGTCGTTATTGCAAATCCTGCAGGATGGAAAGGCCACCAAAAAAACTTCATTCTCATAATCATCAGGAATATCGTAGAAAAAAAGCCAACAATGGTAAATATAGACTGCTGAATATCAATGCTAGAAAGCGTTGTCATCCAGTTTTGTAGCCTGTCGTAAGGCTCTCTGCCAAATGCAGATAGAGAGGGCCAATAAGCCTTAGTTTCCATTCCAAGACGATATCCTCTATCTATCAATGCCCAAAAAGCGGATAAAGAACCCCATGCAACAGCAAACATCATTGCAAAAACAAGCCCTTTATTGCTAGTCCTCGTTCTTTCTGCTAATTTAAATCCTTCAAGCTGATGTGGCATAGGATGGCTTCTATATGCTCTATTGATGAACCAGAATAAAGAGAAAAATGTCAGATTGCCAACGCCCAGCCTTCTTGTCCCCCAAAATCTGACCATTATTTGATCAGGTCCTGCATAATGAAGGTCATGGACAGGCGTGCCTAATTCTGCCCTCATACGCGCAATAGCTACCGAAATTGCATAATAAATCGCAAAAAATACTATCATTACGATTGTTGACATACCAGCGACAGATTTATAGATAAGTGATGACGCACCATATTTTGAGGCAAAAAAGAATATAAACGCCAAGCCAACAAGCGCACCTATCGCAGCAGAACGATAGCTCATTGGTTCATCAGAGTCATCTATTTTGCTCTTATATCCAATGATTTTCTTGAAAGCGTCCTTTAAATGATTTCTACTTATCCACAAAGCAAGCACCGCAAGCGCGATATATCCACCCGAAGCCTGCTCATTAGTATATGGAAACGCTGGTAAACTCCTTAAACCAAGCACTGTTCCGACAACATTCTGCAATCGCCAATACCAGAAGAAAAACCAGCATGAAAACGCAAGATCAAGAGGAATAAAGAAACCAAGACCGATTGCAAATGGGTAAAAAGATATAGGGATTGATCCCATAGAGTTCCAAGGCTTTTCTGTAAAGACAGCAATATTACGAACTCTGATCGGTATCATTGGAATAGAAGGATATATGGAATTAAGTCCATTAATTGTATCAAGCAAAGCAGCAACAGCAAAACCGATCCAGAGGGCTTTAGCCTTAAATAACTTAAAATTTGGTTCTGTCATCTCAAGCGGAAGCTGAATGATTGGATAACTTAGTTTTTCTGATTGCGTCCACTGCTTTCTTATTATGACATTCATACAAAGCATGACAAAAACAAGCGCAACAATAAACGCACTCCACCATAGCACAGCGGGTAACCACGCCTTAATCTGTTGCCATGTATAAAGGCTTATATCTCCATTGTAATAACCACTGAGAGCAGATTCATCAGTAACAGTTAGCCAACCGGGAAGGTAATTGAAAAAGAGTTCTGACCATTCGTTTTCTGGTGTTGCGAAACGATAGGCATGTCCAAGCATCGGAACTAATATCTCAAGCATATCATGCCCAGCGATACCCGATGCAAGAGAAAGCATTATATATATTACCAAAAGCTCGCTTTGAGATAATACAAATTTTGGTGAGATACGCTTTAATATCAGATTCAATCCGATAAGGACAAATATATTAAATATGACATTAAAGAATATTGATATAGTGACTGGATGACCAGAGTATCTGATTACCTCCATTTCAATAACCCAATAGCAGTTTATTGGTATTAATATAAATGCAATTAATAAAGAACGAAGCGTTACACCTCGATAGTTTTTTTCTATATTCATTTATCCCCACTGATGGTTTGTCAGATTAATAATCTGAGTTCTATTTGATATAAGAAAAAATATACTATATCTGTCATTCCAGCGTATATTGGAATGACAGATATTACTTTTCAAGCGAATAAATATAACATACCAAGATTTATGCGTCAACTCAATTATCACTCTTTAGGTTTAACAACAGCGATGGCGCATTTATCAAGCTGAAGATATTTTTCTGCAACACGCTTGACATCATCTTTTGTAACTGTGTTTATATTTTCCTCATATTGCTGAATGTTATCATATCCGAGCTTATATAATTCATCTAACCCCATCGTGAAAGCCTGATCAGAGTTGGTTTGCAGACCTATTTGCTTGGCTGATACGCACATCTTCTTACCTCTTTCGAGTTCTTCGTCAGAAATAAGGTCTTTTTGCAAACTTACGATCTCTTCTTTAATAATGCCCATAACTGTATCTAACTTATCGGGTGTTGTACCTGCATAGATAATGAACATTCCAGGGTCTAGTCCCTCTTGATTGATGGCATGAACGACATAAACTAGCTGATTTGATCTCAATCTTTCGTGAAGCCTTCCACCTGGGTAATTGATGCCCGATAGAATAGCATCTAGAACTTGCATTGGATAACGATCTTCGCTATAAACCGTCATACCCGGAAAACCGATATATACAACCGTCTGAGCAATATCTTTTTGGGCTTCTATCTCTCTAACAGATGTAAGAGGTTGCTCTATTGGTGCTTTCGGTGTTTCAAACTTTTTATACTCGAATTTCTCAAAAGCCTTCTCAATTTTTGCTGTAATTTCATCTGCGTTTATATCACCAAAAACAGCCAAAACCATGTTATTTGGGATTATATATTTATCATAAAAGCCTTTAAGGTCATTTTGAGTCATTTTATTGATCGTTTCTTCAGAGCCTATTGTCTGGAATCTGTATGGATGAGTTTTGAAAAGCGTTGTCCTGCAAAGTTTCCCCGCAAGGCTAAAGGGATCGTCTTCTTGTCGTTTAATACTAGCAAGCAATTCCTTTCGCTTTTTCTCTATCTCAACAGTATCAAAAGATGGATTCATTATTACGTCTGAAAGTATATCTAATCCCTTGTCAATATCACGTTTAAGAACGTTTACAGACACACTGAAGCTGTTGTTTCCGCTGATAGTGCCGATTGCCCCGCCAATAGATTCAATCTCTTCTGCTATCTGCTGTGAAGTTCTAGTTTTTGTTCCTTTCGTCAGCATATCTGTCATAAATTTGCATATCCCGTTATTGCTTTCGTCCTCAAATCTAACACCTCCCAAAAACAAGGCGTGCATTGAGACTATTGGGATAGAATGATTTTCCTTTACAAGTAAGGTTATTCCCTCAATTTGTGAACTTGCAGGATCAGGATTTTTGTTAATCAAAATCTTTTTGACAGATGAATCAGAGGCTTCTTTCTCCATTTTAGCGGATATTTCTTCTGTTTCTGATTTTGGCTTGATAATCGCAACATTTAGTTTATAATCATGGAAATACTCATTTGCAACGCGCATTAAATCTTCTTTTTTCACAGATTTTATGCCTTCAAGATAACGTTTGCTGAAATTCATATCACCAGTTGAAAGCTGATCTATACCAAGTGTTTCTGCTTGGCTCTCCATCGTTTGTTGAGAGAATATATATTCACTTTCTTTTAGTTGTTTTGCCTTTTCAAGTTCCTCATCAGTAATTAATTCAGTCTTTATTTTATATAGTTCCTCTAATATTGCCTTTTCTGCCTCAACAATATTGTCTGGATCAAGCACTGCTTGAATCCCAAAATATCCGCCATCATAAGAAGGTGTGTATGATCCTACGCTTATAGCATATACTAATTGCTTTTCATCTTTTATCTTTTTGTATAGCCTCGAGCTTCTGCCTTCTCCCATTATAAATGCAAGGACATCAAGCGGATAAAGGTCTTTATGGCTTATGCTAATAGTAGGAAAACCCATCATCATATATGCAACCTGAACATCCATCTCTTTTTCAGTATATCTTTTTGATACCTGATTAGGTAATGAAGGAAGGCTAAAATTGGGCAAGGGACCACGTTTAGCATCCTTAAATGCGGATTCAATTTTGCCTAAGGCTTCTTGTGCATCGAAATCACCAACCGCTACAAATATCATATTATTTGGAACATACATGCGCTTATAATATTTAATAAGATCATCTCTTGTTGTTTTTTCAAATAACTCTCTATATCCAATAATAGGAACGCCTATTGGATGATTGGGAAACATTGTATCACTGAATATCTCATATAACTCGCTATCAGGATCATCATCTCGCATATTTATTTCGTTAAGTATGACTCCCCGTTCTGAATCGACTTCTTCTTGTATAAGTTCTGCATTTTGCATATAATCAGAAAGGACGTCAAGCGCAATATCAAAATATGCGCTTGCTGTGGTAATGAAATATGAGGCATGATCTTTTGTTGTATATGCGTTTGAGCCATTTCCGATCTCTTCTATTATTCTGTTTATTTCCTGTTTAGTTCTTTTTTGTGTTCCATTGCTCATAAGATGCTCAAGATTATGAGATATGCCTCTACCCATAAATTCAGCCTCGTATATACTTCCAGCCTTTGCGTATGCGTGCAAGCTGACCACTGGTGCAGAGTGATTTTCTTTTACAATAATTATCATTCCATTATCCAGAACCTTTTTTATCGCTTCCGAACCTGAAGTCGTGCCTGCAATCATAAATGCAAAACAACCCATTAATATCATAATTATATTCCTACCTATATTGTTCATAAAAAATACCTCATCAAACTAAAATCTACCAACACTTCTTAACCAAAAAAGAATGATTAAGGCAAGTATAAGCGTAATGATATAAGTTATCAATTTGCCAATAGAAGCCTTTTTTCTTCTTTTAGCCATTCTTTCTTCTAATGTTTCAAAGGCTCTTGGTTTTATTTGTTCCTTATCCTTATTATCTTCCATTTTTATTTACCCTTATTTTTCTACGTCAAAAACAAGACCCATATCCGCCCTGAGCATATCAAGGGTTCGCATTTGACCTAAGCTGTCATTCCAACTCATTGCAGGCGTTTGCCTTGCATCTAGGTATTCTGCGACCATAAGGGCTTCCTTTGCATATAGTTCTTCATCTGATTCAATAGATAAAATCTCCTCTTTATCTGCTCTAACAACTACCTTTGTTGTTCCCTTCGTTGCAAACCAGGGATTTTCTACTGATATTGATCCTTTACTGCCGTATATTTGAGCATTTGTTGGAATATTAACTTGAGTTCCACATTCAAAAGATGCAACTGCGCCTGATGGGAACATTAATATCCCTGTGGTTTGTTCATCAACTCTACTTTGTTTGCCGATATATCCAACACAGTTAGCCTTTATTGGTTCTTCACCAGCAATTAGCCTTGTGAATGAAACACAATAACAACCAACATCCATGAGTCCGCCTCCTGCGGCAGGATTGGACATGCGGATATTTTCAAGATTCATGCCCATATTGTAGGAAAAAGTCGATTTTATTGTTCTGACTTCGCCGATAGTTCCATCAGCTATGATTTGCTTGATTTTTGTCCATTGTGGATGACAGCGATACATAAATGCTTCCATAAAGAAAACATCACATTTTTTAACAACATCGAGAATTTCTTCAAGTTCGCCAACGTTTACAGTGATTGGTTTTTCGCATAGAATATGTTTTCCCGCTTCTGCGCACTTGATAGACCATTCTTTGTGTAGATGATTTGGTAATGATATATATATTGCATCAACCTCTTTATCTTTTAGTAACTCATCATAAGAGCCATATATTTTGGGTATATCATATTTCCCA
Organism: uncultured bacterium; assembly: GCA_964564735.1. Lineage (GTDB taxonomy): Bacteria > Poribacteria > DTPJ01 > DTPJ01 > DTPJ01 > CAZMCH01. Next base: position 285 of record CAZMCH010000040.1, on the reverse strand, counting down.
GCAAATTCTTTTCCTTTGTCAATACTCCTTGAAGCAACAGCCAATAGTGTTGCTTTGTCAGTAGTTTTTAAATTCCTTGCAAAGCTGTTTGCGATCATTCCTGTTCCAATAATTCCCCATTTTAGGTGCTTCATATTTTCCTCCGTTTAAGTTTCATTATTTAGTTTTGGATTTATTTGAGATTAACAGATTATCATAGAATTTTCAAGCAAAAATGTATAGTATATAGGCATTAACACAAAAGACTATTATAACAAATAGTCAAAAACAATCAAAAAAGGAATA
>CAZMCH010000039.1:0-35996 GCA_964564735.1 uncultured bacterium | reverse complement strand
AAATGAATATTTAGGTTAAGATTTCTATGTGCATTTTTATAAACTAATTGCTATTAGCATATTTCCAATCATACATCTTTTCATTTTATACTTCCAATCAAATATTGATTTTTTCTTGGATTGGGTTATACTGATTATGATATTGGTATCTCGGTTTTATTGCTTTTTACAGTAATGGCCTATGCCCATAATCCTGTAATCTTGAAATGGAATGGATTAGGACTTATAATTAGAATTACAGGACATAATAAATATCTATTGGTAGTTCAATTTATTTATAGCAACACTTCATATAGAACCAATGGAACTTAATAGTCAGTAGAATGTTCTATGCTAAACATAAAACGCATTCGACAACTGAATAAAGCATCAATTAATAATGGTCCGATTATCTACTGGATGAGCAGAGATCAAAGGATTCAGGATAATTGGGCATTGTTATATGCTCAAGAACTTGCTATTGATCATAAACAACCATTGGTAGTCGTTTTTTGCCTTGTGCCAAATTACTTGGGTGCAACTATTCGTCAATATGATTTTATGATAGATGGCTTGATCGAAATTGAGCAAAAGCTTGCTGAGATCAATATCCCATTTTTTGTTCTAATTGGTGAACCTGAAATATCCATTCAGGAGTTTATACATAGATATAAAATTGGCGCAGTAGTTATGGATTTTTCTCCACTTCGAATCAATAGAAAATGGAAGGCAAAAATAGAAAAAGTTGTTTCAGTGCCAATTTATGAAATAGATACGCATAATATAGTTCCATGTTGGCTTGCATCTCACAAACAGGAATACAGCGCTTATACATTCAGACGTAAGATTAACGCCCTTTTATCTGAGTTTCTCGACAATTTTCCCGATGTAAAGCGACATCCTTATAAATGGAATAAAGCAACGTCATCTGTTGACTGGGGAAAAGAGATAAAAACTCTTAACATAGACAGATCAGTCTCTAAATTAACATGGATTAAGCCCGGAGAAAATGAAGCGCATAAGGCTCTGGATTACTTTATTGACAATAAACTGAATGATTATGACTTACAAAGAAATGATCCCACAAAAGATGGTCAATCAAACCTATCACCTTATATACATTTTGGTCAAATATCTGCACAAAGAATAGCTTTGGAAATCCTAAGGAGTGATAAAAAGAAAGAATCATGTGAAGCGTTCTTGGAAGAACTCATTGTAAGACGGGAGCTTTCCGATAACTTTTGCTATTATAATGATTTCTATGACTCTTTTGACGGTTTTCCAAAATGGGCAAAAGATACTTTAAATCAGCATCGGAACGACAAACGAGAATACCTATATTCAATGTCCCAATTTGAGAATGCACAAACACATGATAATTTGTGGAATATCTCTCAATTACAGATAGTTAAATATGGTAAAATGCATGGTTATATGCGAATGTATTGGGCTAAAAAGATATTGGAATGGACTAAAAGTCCGGAAGAAGCCTTAGATTTAGCTATTTATCTAAATGATAAATATGAGCTTGATGGCAGAGACCCAAACGGCTATGTTGGTATCGCATGGAGTATAGGCGGAGTTCATGATCGTGCCTGGTCTGAAAGATCAGTATTTGGGAAAATCAGGTATATGAGTTATAATGGGTGCAGATCAAAATTTGATGTTGATGAATACATAAACAAGTGGAAAAGCTGAATCAGATTTGATATGGCATTGAAATTTGCCCAAAGTATCGCTATTGAGATCGAAAGAGAGCAAAAGTATTAATGACAAAGCTAATTGATGTATTTGTATCCGTAGGATCAAATATCAAGCCGAACAAAAACATAATCATGGCATTAGATAAATTAAAGCAATATGTTAACGTGGTTGCTGTTTCTACATTTTATCAAACAAAAGCAATTGATAAACCCAATCAGGCTGATTTTGTTAATGGCGTTTTTCATATACAAACGGATATACATCCAAGAAAATTAAAGTTTGATATTCTAAGAAAGATTGAATCCGATCTTGGACGCATACGTTCAGATGATAAATATGCAGATAGAACAATTGATCTTGATATAACAATATATGGCGATATGGTTATTGATGAGCGTGATCTTGTAATTCCCGACAAAGATATTAAGAAACGTCCTTTTATTGCGATCCCTTTGTTAGAATTATCCCCATCATTAATATTGCCTGATACAAAAGAAATGCTTTCATCACTTGATATAATTAGGATAGAATCAAACATGAAGCCTGTCTTTGAATTGACAGAAATATTAAAGAAAGGAGTAGCAAATGAACCATGAAAAAGTCGAAAAACTAATTCGTGAGTTATTGATTGAAATAGGTGAAGACCCTGACCGAGAGGGATTACTAAAAACACCAAGTAGAGTTGCAAACGCCTATGCTTTTTTAACAAAGGGATACAGGGAAAACATTGATACAATCATTAATAATGCGGTCTTTGAATCTGCAAGCAACAATATGATTATTGTAAGAGATATTGAGGTTTATAGCTTATGTGAACATCATATGCTCCCATTTTTTGGGCGTATTCATATTGGCTATATCGCAAAAGATAAGGTTCTTGGCGTAAGTAAACTTGCCAGAATCACTGATCTATATGCGCGCAGGCTTCAGATACAAGAAAGAATGACCGCACAGATAGCAAGCGAAATAATGAAGGCAACAAACGCGGAAGGCGTTGGAGTCGTTATGGAATGTAAGCATCTTTGTATGATGATGAGAGGGGTTGAAAAGCAGAATTCCACTATGACAACCTCATCGGTACTTGGCAGTTTCCATGATAGCAAAGCAACAAGGGAAGAGTTCTTAAAGCTAATTGGAAAAACATCATAGAAGGAGAGTAAAATAATGGAAAAAGCTATTGCAAAAGTTGATGATTTAAAAGATGGCGAGATGAAGGAAATTGTAATCGGTGAATTAACCCTGGTGCTAATCAAAACAGAGGGAAAATATTATGCAATAGGGGGAAAGTGCAGTCATGCAGGCGCCCCTCTTGCAGAAGGGCTATTGCATGGTCATACAATCAGATGTCCTTGGCATCAGGCATGTTTCAATATGCTGACAGGTGAACGCCAAGAGCCTCCTGCGATTGACGATCTCCCTAAATTTGAGGTTAAGATAAGTGGAGATGACGTTATTGTAGAAATACCAGATGGGACTAAACAGCAGATTCCGCCAAAAATAATCAAGCCCGATAAAAATGATAAAAGAACCTATATTGTCGTAGGTGGTGGCGGAGCGGGGAGTTCAGCAGTTGAGTCATTAAGGCATAATGGCTACCAAGGACGTATTGTAATGATAACTCGTGAGAGCCTTCCTCCCTATGACAGAACTGCTTTGAGTAAAGGCTATCTAAAAAGTGATGATGCAAAGCTGTATTTTGATCGCTCAAAAGATTTCTATGATGAATATGGCGTGGAAATATTGACTGAAATGGAAGTTACAGAAGTTGATAAATCAGCGAAATCCATCACTTTTGCTGATAATTCATCAATGAAATATGATAAGCTATTACTTGCTATGGGTAGCGTTCCACGTAAATTAAATGTTGAAGGTAGCAATTTAGGAAATATATTTACACTTAGGTCATTTGTTGATGCAGATAAGATAAAATTAGCGGCAAAAAAAGGAACAAAAGCGGTTGTTATAGGTGCAAGCTTCATCGGCTTGGAAAGCTCAGCAAACTTAGCAGATAGAGGCGTTTCTATAACCATAGTTGCCCCTGAGTTAGTGCCATTTGAAAAACTTCTTGGAAATGAAATAGGCAATATGTATAAAAACCTACATGAAGAAAAAGGCAATCAATTTAGGCTTGGTAACACAGTGAAAGCTTTTGAAGGAAACGGAGTCGTTCAACAGGTGGTTTTTGACAATGGAGAGAAGATTCCAGTAGATTTTGTTATATTGGGTGTTGGTGTTCAGCCAGCTACCAAATTCCTTAAAGGGATTGAACTGAATCCCGATGGTAGTGTATCAGTTGACAAACATTTCCAAGTTTCTGATGATATTTATGCCGCAGGGGATATTGCATCATTTAACTGGTGGTTCACAGGTGAAGAAATCAGGATAGAGCATTGGCGACTTGCATTACAGCATGGTATAATTGCTGGAAGCAATATGGCAGGAAAACCTGCTGAATACAAGAGCATTCCATTTTTCTGGAGTAATCAGGTCGGTGCTAACCTAAAATATATTGGTCATACAAAAGGATGGGATGAAATCATCTTTCAAGGTTCACCAGAGAAAAAAGATTTTATCGCCTATTATGTTAAGAATGACAAGGTTTCCGCAGTTGCGCTTGTGGGCAATACAATGCAGATGCTTGCTTGCGCGCAATTAATGCAGGAAAATGATATGCCAACACCTGATCAACTGCGAAAAGGCTCTGTTGATATGGCTAAACTATTGAGTAATCGCTAAAATGCAAAATGATACCTTACATGAAAAATTGGCAAAAGAAAGCAACGAATGGCAAATATCCAATTCTGCTGTCCAGCAATTTCGTGAATCAATGCCCAAGATCGTTGCCACTGTAAATGAAAAATTCAGGATTGAAGCGGTTGGAGCTGAGAATAGAAATATTATACAGAATCTTGATTTTCTGATGGATGCTCATATCCATTTTGCAGAAATGCTTTTAGCTATATATCAATTTCGCATCTGGCATGATCTCTTGGATGAAGCTTTATGGTATGCGCAAAACATTCGCAGTCGCGGTTTATATGAGAGATACTTTGCGAAAATGCTCAGGACATTTATGATTTCCATGTTTAGCTATATAAAGCCACCGGAAGTCAATGAATTAATCAATCCGCTCAACTGGCTTTCAAAAAATATCTATGAGTTATTTGAGTCCGAAGCCGATGAAGTGCAGATCTCTTCAGAAACATCCCGATTGCTTAATTTTCTCTTCGCTAATGATAAAGTCAAAGCAGAGGAGATAATAACATCATTTTATGACATTCATAAATCCGAAGAGATAACTATAAACCAACTCATTATGCCTGCATTGGTCGAGATAGGCAAACTATGGAGTGAAAATAAGATCAGCGTTGCAGATGAGCATCTAGCAACAGCGAATCTTAGGTCTGTATACCATGGTTTTTTCAAGTCTCATTATACAGGTGCAAAATGGGATCAGAAAATAGCCGTTTGTTGTGTTCCCGGTGAAGAGCATGAGATCGGTGTGGAACTGCTGTCCTTATATCTTGGCAACCGTGGGTGGTCAGTAAATTTTATCGGACACAGCACGCCGGAAGGTGAGATAATCAGGATGCTTGAGCAGAATACTCCTTTTGCCATAATCCTTTCCATAGCTATTACATCAAATCTGCCTGCCTTTGATTCGCTTGTTCACAAACTAAGAGATGGATTCCCTTCGCTTAAAATTCTGTACGGTGGCGGTGGATTTCGTCAGACAAGAGAGTTAGTTGGCAAGCTTGCTGATGCCATGCCCAAATCTTTTGAGGAATTTCATATAATCCTTGAGAAAATGGTAGAATCTGATGCGTAAATCTGCGGCTTTCAAAATGTTATTTCACGAAAGAGCAACAGCGCTAGGCTCAATAGCCGGGGTTGTTGCTATCATATTTCTTGTAGGTCAGCAATTAGCCATATTTTTTGGGCTTCTTGGTTATATGTCATTTCTTGTTGATAACAGCGGGGCAGACATCTGGATTAAAACGCAAAATACAAATAATTTTAATGCTTCAGGAACAATCCCAATGAGCTATCGTAATCGGATTATGGGTGTGGAAGGTATCGAATGGGCAGAACCCGTTGTCATTGGTGCAGGATTGGTAAAGCTGAAAAATGGGAATTTTCAAGCGGCTCAAATATTTGGCACAAGACGACCTCACCTAGTCGGAGGTCCCACTAGGTTTTATCAAGGTTCAATAGATGGATTGCTTGATGGCGAAGGAGTTACCGTTGATAAACTTGATCTGGCTACGCTGGATTTTCCAAAGATTGGTGATGTTTTTGAAATAAATAATAAAAAGGCAAGGGTTACTGCCATAACTCAAGGAATGCAAGGCTTTAGCGGATTTATACTCTATACAAATATTGAAAAGGCAAGAGACCTTGTCAATATGCCAACAGACAGGTGCAGTAACGTGCTGATTAAAGTCAAGGATAGAAACAATATTGAGGGAATTAGATCGCTACTCCAGCAGATGCTTCCAAAAGCTGAAGTTATTTCAACACCAAAGCTATCACAACAAACCAGATTATACTATCTTCAAAATACAGGTATCGGAAGTAGCTTTGGTCTAACCACGATAATTGCTACTATCGTTGGTGTCGTTGTTATCTCGTTGACCATGTATACAAACGTGCTTAACAAAACAAGGGATTATGCTGTTTTGCGTGCTTTGGGTGCAAGGAAGATTGATATTCTTTATATTGTTTTTCTTCAAGCCATGTATATCGCCATAATAGGTATCTTTGTAGGTTTCACATTGCTTTCGATGTTTCTGTTCTTTACAAAAGACTCAGGATTACCAAGTTTCTTACCATGGTGGATGCCAATTATCCATGCACTAGGAACGATTCTACTTTGTATCTTGGGGTCAACTATTGCCATGAGGCGCGCTGTCAGTATAGAACCTGCGACAGCATTTAGATAAATATGAATGATCAGCCTGTAATTCAATTAAAGGGTGTTGCCAGAGATTTTTTTGATGGCAAGCAAAAAAGGCGTGTTCTGGAAAAAACAGATATTGAGATATATCCCAAAGAGCTAACTATATTATCAGGACCTTCAGGAAGCGGGAAGACTACACTTTTGACCATAATGGCACTGATACTAAGTCCTTCTGAAGGGGATGTTATCATTAAAGGGCAATATGTTTCAGGTCTGTCTGAAAATGAACTTGCCACTTTGAGGTTAAGGAATTATGGTTTTGTCTTTCAGAATGCAGCGCTCATATCAGCTTTGACTGTCATGGAGAATATTTTAATATCATCCACTGTTCAGGGCGGTTCTGTTTCAAAATCACTTTATCAAAGGGCTGAGGGAATACTTAAACGTCTTGGCATGTTTGATTATGCGAATATTAAATCTGAGAGGCTGTCAGGTGGACAAAAACAACGTGTTGCAATTGGCAGGTCGCTCATTAATGATCCCGCAATTGTATTATGTGATGAACCGACTGCATCTCTGGATGTGGAGAGTAGTACTGTTGCTTTGGAAACATTAAAGGGGCTATCTCAAGAAGGACGTAGCATTGTTTTGGTAACACATGATCCAAGAGTTTTCCCTTATGGAGACCGTTTGGTGCAGATAGAAAATGGCAGAATATCAAGTGATACAGGTAGCCAGATAAACGATTAAGGATGAACTATGAAAAAGAAGATAAAATATACTTTGATAATTTTAATCATACTAGCCCTCATAGTTTTTAATGTCATTGCCCTTAGTGGAGCATCAAAGCGTAATGTAAATGTAACAACGCCAAAGCTAAATGAATATGCAATGGCGATCTATGGGACAGTTGAGCCTTTGGGTAAAGCAATATCAGTCAGTCCAAAGGTAAATGGTATAGTTACTGAGATCTATGCTCAAGAAGGCGATGCGATCCGCAAGGAACAACCAATATGCGCCATTGAAAGCACTGATCAGAATAGTTTTTCATCAATATCCTATGTTACATCACCAAAAGATGGTTTAGTTTACAAATTGGATATCCGCATCGGTGAGAGTTTTAGAATTGGTGATATTGATAAAATTATCGTTGGTTCTCCTGAACTCCAGATAGCCTGTGATGTCGAGGCATTATGGATAGGAAAAATTAGGATTACAGGAAAATATGACGTATATAATGCAGAGACAGGCGAAAGCATAGGAACAGCAACATTCCATTCTGCATCCAAATATCTGCGACCAAAGACAATCCGCGCAGAACAGCCCGGCGAAAGCTTTTCAACTGATTATCAAGAAGTGATAATGAATTTTAGTCCATTAATATCTAATATACCGATAAATCTTCCAGTGATGGTCAAAGTAAGAAATGAATAAACTAAGGCAAATACTCCAAAATGGAAAATTTTGCGATAAAAAGGAGAAAAATTCATGAACTTAAAGGAATATTTCGAAAACCAATCAGGTATTGGTGTGTTGGCAACAGCAAACTCAGATGGCAAAGTTGATACTGCTATTTATTCAAAACCTCATGTTATTGATGAAGAAACAATTGCTTTTATTATGGCAGATAGGCTAACCCATGCTAATTTGCGATCAAACCCTTACGCATCTTATCTTTTTAAGGAATCAGGTGAGGGATATGTTGGAAAAAGGCTATATCTCAGAAAAATAAAAGAGGAATCCGATAGGACAATAATTGACAGTTTCTTGAGGGATAACAAATATAAAGATATGAAGCTATTTCTAGTCTATTTCCAAATAGAAAAAGAACTCCCGCTTGTTGGAGAATAGAGGCATTATATATTAATGCAGAAAAAATATATATACAATCTTGAGCAAAAAAGAATCTCGAATAGTATTGGAAAAGCTGAAAATCTGCGCTTTTTTATCAGATATCAGATCAATGTCTCCATAACGTATGTTTGTATATCAGATGCTAAATCCGACTTTGATAATGATAGGTATGCACAAAACGGTGTTGTTGTTTCCATGAATGAAAGGCTGATCCATCTGGCAATATATTATTCTCAGAGAAGATTTGGAAAGATTCAATGGAATCTAGATAAACATTGTCGCTGATACCCGAAATATTATGCCCATCTGCACAGATAATCCATGCTTTTTGTGAATGTCCTTGTGTCCTTGCTTACTCATTATTAATTCCTTCACAAACTCTCTAAGCTTATTTTCAAAGTAATATTTCCAATTCAAAGAGCTACTATTCTTTATATCATAATTCTTTTTTACTTCGTCTTCACTTAATTCACGATTATAAATTGATACTTCGTCCATGATAACCGAAAAAAGTCTTATCATCTCTAATAGGGATTTGAAGGCGCCATATTCCATGCTTCAATAGATTTAACCTTTGTATCACAACCTTGATTGAAAAGCATTACTCCCAAGCTGTCTTTTCTTGTCGGATATACTCTCCGCATTACTGCCTGTCGGTCATTGGCAAATACCTCAACTACTGACCTGTCAACAAATACTCTTAGTTTCAATGATTCATTGGGCTTTAGCTCAAAAGGTCCTCCTTCTACTGATTTGGGACCTTCACCTAATCCTGACTTTGTGGTGTCAATTTTTAGCTTCTTCTCTATTTGATCATAGAAGATAACCGTCTGCTCCTCACCATCAGGGGAACAAAAAACCTTGACTCCGAATTGTTCGGCACTATCGGGAACCACTTCAATATTTAATTCAAGACTGTCACCGCAAATATCTTTCATATTCATTTCAGTATTGGCTTTGATGGTAAAACCCTTCATCTTTCTTGGGTTATAACGCAGTATCTCAAGCTCCTCAATTGGACACATTCGTAATGTGTTATCCTCACCCAACCATAACAGACGCGGCAAGCTCATAGTTCCCGACCAGCCCCTTGCTCTGATGGTTTCGTCTTTTAGCCCGTCAAATATCCAAACCCATAGGATACGCCTTCCTTTATTGTCTTCAAGACTCTCCGGGGCAAAAAAGGCATTATCCACCCAACTCATCTTTTCATGGAATTCAGGATAGAACTGCTCATTTTTCCATTCACCGACGTAATATCGGCATCCAAGTCTATGGCTGATACATACCAAAACATGCTTATTCCCCAATTTAAAGAGATCAGGGCATGAAATATCTTCGTTTATATCAACATCCGAAACAGCATGGGCAAGCAGATCGCCAACATATTCCCATTTATCAAGTTCAGTTGCTTTGAAAATTGATGGTCTTGTGCCACCAAAGATGGCGTAATAAGTATCATTCTCAAGCCAACCATGAGGGTCCCAGGAAGCATAAGGCGAACCGTCAGGAGGATTCGGGATTATTGGATTGGCAGGAAGCTTCTTCCAATTATCAAGATTCTCATCTGAGGCTGTTGCAATACAGTTTCCTGCATTTACACCATGATAAAGCATTGTTGCTTCACCCTTTTTATTAATGAAACAATTTCCACTGAAAATTCCAATTTCTGGACTATCTGACGTAGGAATCAAAGCTGGTGGATGATGTCTCCAATGCACCAGATCAATACTAGATACATGCCCCCAGCAATGCCCTCCATGAGGATATTTTGGGTCTTGGTATATATAGCATAGATGGTATTTACCTTGCCAATAGACACAGCCATTTGGATCGAAAGGCATTGCAAGCCCTTCTGGCACAACGAAATGATAGAGTGGGCGGTATGGATCATTTAAGAATCTAGTCCTAAGTTCACGAGAGTTTTTTATAAGTTCGTCCATCTTTATTTCTTCCATATTTTCTTCCCTTCATACCAACAATTATTAATTTAACAAGGATTTGACGGAGCAATATCCCATGCTTCAACTGATTTGACCTTAGTATCTCCACCTTGACTGAAAAGCATTACTCCTAAGCTGTCTTTTGGTGTTGGATAGAATCTCCTAAACAAGCTTCATCTTGCAAATGGTTCTGACAGATCTAGGCACAGATTATTCAAACGAAGGTCGGAGCAATTGCCACACTGACGAAAGATGAATCCCTGTAGGGTGGCTTCTGCGCAGAGATTGTAGTAAATATGCCTGGGCGGATTCGAACCGCCGGCCTTTAGATTCGGAGTCCAACGCTCTATCCTACTGAGCTACAGGCACACAATATACAATTAAAGAAATAACATATTTAGTTGGGAAAATCAAGAGAAATATGCTATAATATAGCAATACTTAATCCTATGGACAAATAGAAAGGAATAAATATGGATGAGATCTTGTCTGGTGTTGGTGTTAGTATGGTTCGACATAATCTTGATGATATTCCACAATATAATTTACCTAAACCTTATACTATTCGATTTTATCAATCAGGTGATGATCAGGCTTGGTTAGACATTGAAAAAAAATCTGAAAGACATTTTCCCATTAATGATGATTTATTTGAGGATCAATTCGGTGATAGTCTCGAACTCTTGCCAGAACGACAATTCTTTATCTGTAATGCTAATGGCAAAGAGATAGGAACTGCTACCGCATGGTTTAATAATAATTACAATGGATTAGTGTATGGTCTGGTTCATTGGGTTGCAATTGTGCCAGAAGAACAGGGCAAAGGACTTGCTAAACCATTGATGTCTGCTGTATGCAATCGCTTAAAAGAACTTGGTTATGAAAGGGCTTTGCTTAACACATCCACAGCAAGAATTCCAGCAATAAATCTATATCTCAAATTTGGCTTTGTCCCAGAAATAAAGAATGATAAAGATAAAGAGGTATGGACACATTTCAAAACTATATTAGAATCACAAAAACGATAATAGGAGTTAATTTAGCATGAAATATGGAAGCGTCAAAGGCGTTGGAAAGCCTATATCACGCCTAGTTTTAGGCACAATGATAATAAGCCTTAATGAAAGAGAGAAAAGCTTTAAACTTATGGATGATGTCTTTGAACTTGGATGCACAACCCTTGACACTGCCCATGTATATGGCAGTGAAAAAGCTATCGGTGAATGGATGAAAGAAAGGAATAACAGGGATAAAGTTGTCGTCCTTACCAAAGGTGCACATCATACAGATCGTAAAAGAGTTACACCAGTTGACATCACTGCAGACCTGAATGAGTCACTCAATCGCTTGCAGACTGATTATATTGATATATATCTGCTTCACCGTGACGATCCGGATGTTGATGTTGGTCCCATCGTTGAAATTTTAAATGAACATAACAAATCTGGCAAAATCAAAGCATTTGGGGGATCAAACTGGAGGCATGAAAGGATACAGCAAGCCAATGAATATGCTGAAAAACATGGATTAATTCCATTTAACGCAAGTAGTCCAAATTTTGGGCTTGCAGAACAGGTTGAGGACCCATGGGGACCTGGGTGTGTCTCGATTAGCGGACCACAAGAAACTGAAGCAAGAGAATGGTATATAAAAACTCAGATACCAATTTTTGCATATTCAAGTCTTGGGCGTGGTTTCTTTTCAGGCAGGATAACAAGAGAAAATTTTGAATCGATAAAAGATAAGATTGATGGGGCATGTCTTAAAGCTTATTGCCATGAAGTAAATTTTAATAGATTGGATAGAGTTCAGATATTAGCAAAAGAAAAGGGATTGACCGTTCCACAAATCGCCACTGCATTTATTATGAGTCAGCCACTTAATGTCTTTGCTTTGATTGGTTCTGCAAACAAAGCTGAATTTAAAGCGAATCTTGATGCACTTGATATTATACTTACGCCTGAAGAAGTCGCATGGCTCGATCTTAGAAGTGATAAAAGAAGCGAATAATTCCAAAAATGACATCAATAGAACGATATTTGAGTTCTCTTAACTATTAATAGTCAGATAGAATACTATGACTGACAACTCATAGGTTGAAACATTAATCGGCTTATTCTTGACTTAATAGACGGTGAATGGGATTAATTAAATTTCTGTCTTTTTGTAATCTCCATTCGCCAAATCTTGTTCGATTGCTGGAAAATTGATTTTAGGCAATTCGTCATCAGATTGCTGTAGATCAGTTGGTGTTGTTTTAAATTGAATCTCATATAGACGTTTATAGACTCCATTATGGGCAATAAGCTCATAATGATTTCCCATCTCAACGATCTTGCCACCATCAAGCACAACAATTAAATCTGCACTATGAACGGTTGAGAGACGATGGGCTATTACAAAGGTTGTTCTATCTTTGACTAATCGCTGAATTGCAGTTTGTATCTGCATTTCGGTTTCAGTGTCAACAGATGAAGTTGCCTCATCAAGTATGAGTATTTTTGGATTTGCGAGAATTGCACGAGCAATAGATACACGTTGTTTTTGCCCACCAGACAGTTTGACTCCCCTTTCTCCAACTATCGTATCATAGCCTTTGGGTAGTTCCATAATAAAGTCATGGGCATTAGCTGCTTTTGCCGATTCAATGATTTCATCATCAGTTGCGCCTATTTTTCCATAGGCGATATTGGCTTTTACTGTATCGTTAAATAGGAATGGGTCTTGAAGCACTATTCCCATATGCCGTCTTAGAGATATTTGCTTTACATCTTTTAAGTTATATCCATCAACAAAAATATCTCCACTTTTTGGGTCATAAAATCTAGCGACCATATTAATTGCTGTTGTTTTTCCTGCTCCACTAGGACCGACAAAAGCAATCATTTGACCCGGAGAAGATTTAAAGCTAATGTCTTTGAGAACATCAATCCCTTCTACATAACTGAAACTCACATTCCTAAATTCCATTTCTCCTTTTATGGATTTCAGTTCTATTGCGTCTTCTTTATCTGCAATTTCAGGTTTTGTGTCAAGAATTTCAAACACCCTATCAACAGATGCAAGCGCCCTTATTATATAGCTAAAAAACCGACTTACACCCATTATTGGTCCGTAGAGCATATTTACATAAGGAAAGAATACAACAAACATACCCGGAGCCATTTCGCCTCTAAGAACTTTGATTCCGCCATATAGCAAAACAATAAGCGAACCTGCCTGCATAAGTGTTGAAATTAGAGGATGAAAGGCTGTATTTAGATAACCAACATTTATCTGAATCTTTCTATTTTCATCATTTATCTTTTTAAACCTGTTAAGTTCATAATCTTCTCTTGCAAAGCCTTTTATTGTTCGTATGCCTGAAATATTGTCCTGAATGACAGCATTAAGTTCACCTATTTTTTGGCGCAGGAGCATGAATTTTTTTCTCATATATATACCAAATAGAACCGTAGAAATAATAAGAATAGGTGTCACAAGAAGGGACAAAACAGTCAATTCCCAATCCCATTTTAGACATAAATATAATATCCAGAAAAGCCTTAACATGTCTGTAATGAACCATATTACAGGACCAACTATAACATCTTGTAAGGAGTCAACATCATTAACAGCCCTAGACATAAGATCACCTGTTCTCCGATCTTCGAAAAATTTGAGAGAAAGCCTCTGAAGGTGATCATAGACATTATTTCGCATATCATAGGTCAATGTATTACCAAGTTTGGTCATTATAAACCCATTAGCTATTGATATGCCTTGACTGAGAAAATGAAATGCCAAAAAAGCTAAGGCAAGCACAACAAAGGTAACAATAAAGCGATTCTTATCTTGCATCCAGTTTACAGATAAATAGTCAGTTGCTTTATCAATAAAAGGTTGTATTGTGAGTGTTTTTCCCTTTTGTTCCACTCTTGAAGAACGAGGATTATTGTCAGTATTATGATTTATAGCTGAATCACCTGCTGCCCATATCTGATCTATGGCAACACCTGTTATTTGGGTTGGAAGAATTGATGTAAAAGATGATAAACCAGATAAAACAAGTACTGTAAATGCTAAATACCAGTAAGGACGGACATAATTAAGAAGCCTTATATATGTCTTTGAAGCCTGAATAACTTGTTTCTTCCTATTGTTGAATTCATAGGCAATACGTTTTGTAAATTCTTTAGGCTTTTCTTCTTTGGGTGGCTCGGTTTCCTGATCAGAAATATGATGAAATCTCATCGGTCCGTGCAAATTTATACTCCTTTTATTTTTTAAAGGGACACATTGTAATGTGTCCCAATATTATTAAACTAAGTTTTCATAAGATTTATTTCGTTTTGACTTCTCCCCAAAGGAAAGCGAGTTTGTTTTTCGGATCAACTGCAGTTGCTGGAATACCTTTCCCATCAATTTTCACGTATTCAACCAAAAAAGCTGTGCCTGTTTCACCTTGTAAAGCGATCCCGCCTTCATCAATAACATTAGCGTTATCTTTTGTCTCTATTTTGAGAACACCATCAAGATAAACCATCATAGAACCACCTTCAATAGTTAGCTTTATTGTATGCCATTCGTCTTTTTCTATTTTGCCAACACCGACTTTGAAAACTTCAGAAAATGCCCCGCTTACACGCTTATAAATATAGAAGTTATTTGTTGCATCAAGGTCATCATAGAGATTTATTCTATAATTTGTTGATGTATCCACATAACGGAAACACATACCCCAGATACGTCCTGCGGTTAGTTTGCCCTTGACTTCAAAAGTGTAATCTGTCCAATTAGCTACTCCCGATACATTAAGCATGAGGTCTTGATAGCCAGTAGTTTTGCCTTCTAATAAACCACCTTTAACCTGCCATTCACCTCCAATAGGTTTCCATGAATCAAGAGCCTTATCATTTTTAAATTCCAAAAGCAATGCTGAGGCGTCAAAACTCATAACCCAAACAAATAGACCAAACACAGCAAGCAAAATTAATGTTTTGCGCATAACCGTTCCTCCTTCGGAATTATTTTTCAGTAATTGTTTCGTCAATTTTAATCCCAAAATGCCTTCCTGATTCCTCCAAATAGACAAGGACTTCATCACCATTTTTGAGATGAGTTACAGAAATAGGAGAACCATCAGGGCTTGTTAATCTTATTGTTTCTGCGTTTTGCAAAACCAGTGATACTTTTTGACCATTGCATTCAGCCTCAACTAACATCATAGGTCTTCGTTCTATCTTACTCCTTCCAACAAAAGTAACTTCTGTCTTACCTTTGTCATCAACTATCAGGACTTGATCGCCTGTTTTTAAGTCTGCAAGATACCTTGTTTTTCCATCTGGGACTCTGATATAAGCATGAATAGCACCAGCATTGACTCTGAAAGGTCTTGGATCGCAATATGGAGTTTCTATATTTTCAGCACGTATAAGAAACATGCCTCCACTTGAATTACCAATTAACATGCCTTGACTACCAATCATGTTAGTGCATGTGTCAACACAAACCCTATCTGCAAGACCCAGCTGTCTTGTTGTTGTTATTTTTGCTGGAAGCAATTCGATATTTTCTGATGATTCTTTTAAAAGTCTTGAAACTTTCTTAATATCATTCATATCGTTAGTTTTTAGCAAAATACCATCGACTCCTATTTCAAGAGCCTCAATAGCAAGCTTAGCCTCTTCATAGCTACTAACATGAGCAATAACATTCCTTGTTCTGGAAACAAGGTTTTCTAATGGAATAACCATCCAGTCAGAAGTTTCAACTATAACAATTTTTGAAGAACCTAGTTCTATTGCCTTATTTTCATCCTCTTTGCTATTGATTCTAATCTCTATTACATCTTCATCAGGTTTTATATCACCATTCTCAGCGATAATCTGTATTAGTCCTAGCTCTTTGACTTGATAAACGTTTTCAGGTTTAACGAAAACTGCATCTGCACCACTTTCGAGCGCAGTTGTAACTATATCTCTATTCCATTCTCTAGCATCTAACCAGAACTTTTTCATATTTTATCATACTCCAAAAAAGATTAATTGTGTAAAAAAAGAATATTGTTGCTATATTATACTACACACAATATTCAAACACAAGATTTTAGAATTTAAATAAAAACACGACTTGAAATGATATTGCCATAGATTCAAGAAAGCGTGATATAAACAGCAAGATGAGAAGAAATGCTTCCAATAACTGAAGTGTCAAAATCAATAGTGCATTGTTTTTCTACTGGTTGTGAGATTGACAATATTGCATACCTTTTAGTTATGCCAATCCGTCATTATTATAAATGAAGTAAAAGCTATTTTGGCAAAATGCCTTGCAGATATTAGATTTCTAGTTAAAGTTTTATTTGACAATCAAAGATTGTATTTGTATACTATTGTTATTCAAGGATAGGATTGCCTTTATATGCTTTTTTATCGGAGATTTGATATAAAGGAAACCTAGAGAAAGTTTTTAAATTTCTTTTCATGATCTTGCTTATGAGAAAAATAATCAATCTTTTGAAACAAAAAATACAAAAAAATAAATCAAAAGCATATCTGTTTCTCAGTCCTGCTATATTCTGGCTTTGTATTTTCTTTTTACTGCCATTAGCTATATTATTAATATATAGTTTTTGTATGCCTGATCCCTCATCTGCTAGCGGGATCTCATGTTATTTTACCCTTGATAATTACATCAAAGTATTATATCCAAAATGGTCATCTGAACCTGATTTTGTTGATCTAAAACCGATTCTTTTAAGATCAATATGGCTGGCATTTGTTAATACTTTTATATGTCTGATAGTTGGCTATCCAATGGCGTATTATATATCAAGGCAATCTAGCAAAGTAAGAAATATATTACTTATTTTAGTTATCCTACCATTCTGGACAAATTTCTTAGTTAGAACTTATGCTTGGATAATAATTTTAAGAGATAGCGGTTTAATTAATACGATACTCATAAATACAAGATTGATAGATGAACCATTGCGCCTTATACACACAAGGGGCGCAGTAATAGCTGGCTTAGTTTATGGTTATTTGCCATTTATGGTTCTTCCGCTTTATGTATCAATCGAAAAGATTAATAATTCATATTTTGAAGCCGCCTATGATCTAGGTGCTAACCGTTTTCAAGCCTTTGTGCGAATTATGCTTCCTTTAACATTTCCGGGGATTATAGCGGGATCAATATTAGTTTTTGTTCCGTCTTTGGGGGCTTTTGTTACTCCCGATATGCTTGGCGGAGCAAAAGTTATGATGATAGGAAATTCAATAAAGACGCAGTATTTGACAATAAGAAACTGGCCACTAGGCTCTGCATTATCATTTATTATTCTGGTTATTGTCCTGTTTGTACTTTATTTTTATGTCCGATACGGTGATACAGAGGAATAATGAAAAAAAGTTTTATCTCTGATACAGCAAAACTTGCTTTGGGAATACATTCATGGCTAGTATATTTATTTCTATATTTACCTGTAATTATACTTATAGTATTTTCCTTTAACGCATCCCGTATAAATGCGGTATGGTCTGGTATCACACTAAATTGGTATCATGATCTTTTGGTAAATACTAATATGATGATTGCATTGAAAAATAGCCTGATTGTAGCAATAACTTCAACGATGATTTCTACAATCATCGGAACTTTAACCGCCCTCGCAATGTACCGATATAATTTTTTTGGTAAACGATTGTTTGATCTTATCTTATATATGCCAATTATAATTCCTGATATAGTAATGGGCATATCGCTTGCAATATTTTATAATATTATTCGCTTTGTTTTTGGTTTATTTCCTATTATTGTTGCACATGTAGCCTTTAATATCTCATTTGTAACTGTTATTGTTAAATCAAGGCTTCATGGATACAATAAGTCTCTGGATGAAGCAGCTATGGACCTTGGAGCAAATCCTTTGCAGACCTTTCTCAGAGTAACTTTACCACTAATATCTCCAGGTGTTATAGGGGGTGCATTGATTGCTTTTACATTATCCTTTGATGATTATCTGATAACTTCTTTTGTTCAACCGCCCGGCTCAAATACATTGCCAATTCATGTTTATTCTATGATAAAAACAAGAGTAACACCAGAAATAAACGCATTATCTACTATCATACTCGCTTTTACCATGATATTGGTGCTTTCGGCTCAAAAGCTGATATGGGGGACAAATAATGAAAAAAATAACTAGACGCACATTTATCAAATCTGCTTCTGTATTTGGCGCGTCTGCCATTTTGGGTATGGCAGGTATCGGATGTAGCAAAAAGAGAAAACTAGCAGATACGCTATATGTTTATAACTGGGCTAATTATGTAAGCAAAGATACGATACCAAATTTTGAGAAAGAATTTGGTGTAAAAGTTGTATATGATAATTTTCCAAATAATGAAGAACTACTAGCAAAACTCCAGACAGGCACATTTGGTTATGATGTTATATTTCCTAGCGACTATATGGTTGGTATTATGATACAGAAGGGATTACTTGAAGAATTGGATATGAAAAACATACCCAATTATAAAAATATTGGTGAAAGATTCAAAAACACACCATTTGATCCTGAAAATAAGCATTCAATACCTTATCTTTGGGGAACTACTGGCATAGGCTATAACACTGACAAAATAACCGAAAATGTAGATAGCTGGAATATTCTATGGAATGAAAAATACAAAGAAAAAATATCCATGCTTGATGATATACGCTCCATTGCGAATGTTCCTCTTAAAATTCTTGGATACTCTGTCAATACTACTGATCCGAAGATTATCAAGCAAGCGGAGGAAATGCTATTGAAACAAAAACCATTGGTTAGGGCATATACAAGTGATACATATATTGATTTCCTAGTATCAGGGGATATATGGCTGGCTCATGGATATAGTGGAGATACATTTCAAGCCATGAAGGAAAACAAGAATATAAAATATTCCATACCAAAAGAAGGCTCTGATATGTGGATGGATAATATGTGTATCCCAAAAGGTGCGAAAAATAAACTAACTGCGGAAGTTTTTATCAATTATCTTTTGCGTCCGGAAGTTGGCGCAGAAATATCCAATTTTACGTGGTATGCAAATCCAAACGAAGCTTCACATAAATTTATTAAGCCAGAGATCGTAAATAATCAGTCTATTTATCCTCCCGATGAAGTGCTTAATAGATGCGAATTTCAAAAAGATTTGGGTCCTGCGACGAAATATTATGAGCAGTTATATAACAAAGTCAAGTCATAGTGTTTGATTAGATTAACAATTGTGATAGATGAGTAATACATGATGAGTAATTATTGAAATGTGTTACTCGTCACGTATTTAGTCAAAGCAAATCCAACCAATTGCCGTTTTATTTTCCCACTCCATACACCCATCTCGACACCGAAGCATCAGTTATCCCGATAATCAGATTATCGTCCTCACGCTTAAATGAAACAGGCTGACCTTTTTTACCAAGCCGGTCCCCTTCGGCATAAAATGCTATGTCGTTATATATTGCTGGTATCTTAAAATTCCCTTTAGCATTGCTGAAAAATATCATCTTTGCACCATTTTCAATAAGCCTTGATTCTGTAACAGGCGCCCAGCCTATTTTACCAACAGGGCTTTCCGCAAATTCAAATTTCCTGCCATCAATCGTTATAGATGAACATCCCTGACCAGCAAAAGCTATCAGATCGCCTTTATCATTTAGCCTAAAAGCCATAGCCCCGATACCCTCATAATCAACAACATGACTATTTATCTTAAATGATTTGAGATTTATCTCTTTTGACGGTAGATCAAGCTGTTTAGTTATCGCATTATCTTCTTCTTGATTTCTGGCAAATCCACCTGACCAAGCTTCTTCAAGCCTCGTCAGATGAGGGGCAAGCGCTATTGCTCCATTCGGAAATCTGCAGGCAACATAATTCGTTGTCCTTGATATGACTTCCGTATTCCCATCACCAGCATAAGCTCCTATGGCATGGAGAATTTCAAACCAGTTTCGTGTCTCATAGCCAAGACTTGCGGATTGATCGTCTCTTGGTCTGTATCCAAGATATAATAATGACCCTCCATTAGCCGATTTTCGGTAAGTTCCAACGGTATATTTTCCGCATCTAGCCACTATATCAGAATCGCCTTGCGGAGTAACAGGGCATATATGATCAACAATGAAATCCGTCAATATTATCTGTGGGGTGACATCTTTCAAAATGCCACAAAACTTTACTTCATGCCCCGGAACAGCCAAACCCCATCCACCAGCCATTAACATATAAGATGCACCAAAAAGATTTTGCCATTTTTCAAGCACCATATTGCCATTTCTATCAATTATCGGTGGAGGACCTGACCAGATAACTTTACCGCCTGTTTCTGCAAGCTCTTTCATCATATCTAGTAATTGAGTTGTCGGAAATGGCTCAAAGTTTGTTACAAGTGTTGTAAATCTGCGACCTGCAATCTCAATTCTGCCATTAATAACTTTGCCCATCTTCAATAGCATTGCTTGTGTGATCATGTTTGCATATCCATATTGAGTCGTCCATGACCCAAATCTCTCCTCTGCACTAACTAGATCAAGCGGATACAACATCAAGACGTCAACGTCCCGATGCACCATATCTTCAACCAAAGTGAAAATATTGACCCCTCCCGAAGCCCCAAAGACGTTCTGTAATTGATGTCTTCTCCAGCTTACCTCTTCGGGATGCCCCCAATGAGCGCAATATGAATATGGTATCTCGTTTATAATCCCTGTAGAGCAAGCAAGCGCAAGGGAATAATAGTTCCTATCCAACCAGCCGCCTTCTGGATGATCGTTGCCCGTTCCTGTCAAATATTCACCCCACTTGAAATAATCGTGGCAGGCAGATGCTGCCTGATGAACAGTGTTTGACCATACAAAGTCTGATGTATATTCGTATTTCCTGCTATTGCCATTGACGTTATAAGTTCGCCAGTTATCAATAGTTGGGCTTTCTGCCCATGTAGCGTGTGCGCGAGTATGCAGTAGATAACCAAACCTTTCCTCTGCATAGCGTCTAGCGGATAAAAATAGATCAACAACACCATCTTGAAGCATTTCATAATATCGTGAACGGAATAAGGCTGTCTCATGTATCTCCTGCGGGCTAGAGCCAAAAGTGTGCATAACGCCTTCTGTTGCGCTCAAATTATGCGCAAAATCCTCTTGCCCGTATGCAAAATAGATCATATATTTAGCAAAATCGCTGTATTGTTCGCCATATTTCTCAGCAAATTTCTTTTCAAATCCTGCACTCACATATCTAAGCGCAAGCTGACCATGATCATGATGATCAAAATAAGCCCAATCCTGCTGAATGTGCATCTCATCAGAATAAAATGCGCTTAATTTCACTCCTGCATCAACATATTTGTCAATTAGACCTTTTAGATATGGCAACGCTGAATCGCTAAAATAGTCCATCTCAGGACACTTATAACATTGAACAACTATAACCCTATTAAGATCGCCTATATCTGTTCTTCCTTCACCGTAAACTCTAATTCTTCTGGAAACATAACCGCCTTGTAAACCATCATAGGTTTCAGTTTTTACAATATCGCTTATCTCTACTATTGATTCAGGCTTTACAACACGATAGGGAGTTCCTCCGACATGACTTTCACGAAAAGCAAAAACCCTTATTCCATCAGGCTCAATATCAATAGGTCCTTTATTATTCACCCATCTTTTTTGTTGCCACAATTGAACACTAAAAGCCCCCGTTTTTGGATCACGAAGCCCTTTACGGTAATGTAACCATCTGCCTGATTCACCTGTTGCCTTTTCATAAGCAGGTCCTATCTCAAGAGGGCTAAGAAGGCTTAATTCCAATTTAAGCTCATATTTAGAAGCAAAACTATATATCTTTGAGATAAGCTGGACATACTCATCCATATCAGGAGTCAGTGTTCTTGGTGAATCAGTCCCAGGACGATATTGCTTAAAAAATTGATCGAATGCAATCATCAGGGTTCTTGCACCCCTGTTTTGTGCTTCCTCGCATATCTGCCGCAAACTCCGTTCGTAAAGATGAAAGCCTGTTGCAAGATTAATAACTTTATCTGGCTCATTGGCAAGATCAATTAAATCCTGATCTGTAACCAATATTATTCCAGCCTGTGGTAATTGAAAAGCCCATTGTTCGGGATATGATAATAACTCACCAATATAAACATCTTCTATTACATTTGCATCCATCTTCAAATTCCTTTCTCTCTAAAATTAAGAAAGCTCTTCAATACCTACTTGTAAATCTTTAGTTGTTGCAAAAACATGTCCATAAAGCTATTGGATAATATAATAGCAAATAGTATCAGTAAAAAGTTCAGCCTCCTATGTGTAATTTCCTTTAAGATTTGCCGTCTTATTTTCATGGCAATTTTCATTAATAATTAGGATACAAGAAAGACTTTATCCAGATTTCTGCATTATGCACATACAGCCGAATTTTCTGAACACCGATACGAATTAGCATAATAAAAACAACAAAGGCAGTAACAAAAAAACCCAAAATAATGAATTTTAGGCTAGGTTTTCTCAATGTCCTGTTCATTTTTAATAACCCCCCTGTAAACCTCTAATAAATCATCAAAAGCACAATCCCATGTATAACGCTCTGCCAAGATTCTACCTTCTTTTCCCATACCTTCTCTCATTTTTTTGTTAGTAATTAGAATGTCAATTTTTTCAATAAAATTATCTATATTATTGACATTACATATAAAACCAGTTTTGCCATCTTCCATAACTTCCATAGCACCTCCCTGATCAGTTACTATTACAGGAAGACCAGAAGCCTGAGCCTCTAAAACAACCAATCCCAAAGTATCTGTTGTGGAAGGAAAAACAAATATGTCAGATGAAGCAAATGCTCTATAAAGATCATCTTTATATAGAAATCCCGGTGCAGTAACCTTATCCCCAAGTTCGTTTAAAAGCCATTGACGCATTTCTCCGTCACCTGCAATGAAAAGATGAATATCGGAATGTTTTTGAAGTAGTTTTATGTATACGTCTTTAAGAAAACTAAGATTTTTTTCTGGAGTCATTCTTCCTGCAAAAAATAATATTGTTTTGTTATCGAAATTTTTTCGAAAGCTTTCATCTCTTTTATCAGGATGAAATGAGTCAATATCTACTCCAGAACGAAAGATTCCATAAGCGTTCCCATTAACATAATGAGAGAGTTCCTCTTGTGTGTAACGTGATGTAGCAAGCACTATATCGCAATTTTTATAAAAATGATTTACCATGTCTTCCATACATTGCCTAAAAAATTTTGAGCCTGTTCTTGACTCTGCAAACGCTGGAACGTTTGTATGAAATGAACCGACCAAAGGAAGATTTTTATTATGTTTCT
Source organism: uncultured bacterium (assembly GCA_964564735.1). Taxonomy (GTDB): domain Bacteria; phylum Poribacteria; class DTPJ01; order DTPJ01; family DTPJ01; genus CAZMCH01. The sequence goes on along the minus strand of CAZMCH010000039.1, from coordinate 12,244 downwards.
TATGCAAAAAAGGAATATCCGCGCTAGCCATAAATACAGGAACAGTAAAAGGAAATTTTGTTAAAGACCTGCCTGAAGCATAAATGGCATTTAATCCCATGATACAAGGCTGTGTGAAATGAACAATATCAAATTCTGTTTGGTTAAAAATTGACATCAGTTTGGGATTAGGAACAAGAAGATCAAGAAGCGTCTCTTGGTATTTATAAAGATACCAAGGAATTGTAGGCTTGAAACGATGAATTTTTACATTCTCGCTTAAATCTTCTGTGCTGTCGGAATAATCATTTGTAAAGATACTAAGGAAAAAATTTCTACGAACAGCGTATCTCGCAAAATGCTGTGCAATTACCGCAACACCGTCATTGTAATTACTATAGGAATCATAACTATCCGTAAAGAATGCTATCCGCATATCCATAGTCCTTATTAATCTGGCTCTTCCGTGTTAAGTGTGGAAACAATTATTGCATATAGAAAATACCTCGCAATATATGTCATTCTAGCGAAAGCGGGAATCCATTCTTTATCCATAAGGTTTTATGGATTCCAAATTTCGTTGGAATGACACTAAAGACTTAGCGAGAAAACCACTTAACACTGAAGAACCATTAATCTCAAAAATATCAACATTAGTATTAAATTAACACAGGATACATATTCTCATCAAAGCCAATAAACCGATTATTATTGGCAATGCTTAATCTAACCGCTTCATTTATGGCTGTGCCAATTAGGGCTTGATTTGGCAACGCCCTTGTTTTTTCTAATTTCTCAATAAGTTTTTGCCTTGTGGGAATAATCTGATCAGCGGGTAATGATGCAACTTCCTTCTCAATATTCCTTACATCATCTAATCCCTGTTTGATGCTATCGTAACCATAACCAACCCATTCGATAACATCAGGATTATCCCAATCGTTATAACCCTTAAAAAAGTTAGGATTGAAATCCTCATAACCTTTCTTTTGAGTAACAAAATGCAGGTTTCTATCTTTATGATCAGCCCAGTATTCGCCTTCTGTTCCGCTTAACTGCAATCCCTGATTTGTAAGTGCGCTGTTATATTCCGAGCAGACCCAAGATGTTTGTATAAACAATACAGAGTCATCTTCCCATACGATTGTTGCTTGAATAGCATCAAAAGCATCTTTACCATGTTTGGGTAGGAATTTCTTTTGACCAAATGCTGTTAGTTTTTTGGGTTTCAAACCTGTTATATAATAATATGCGTCTGCATAGTGTATGCCGATATACTCAAATGGCGAACTTTTTTCACACCAACGGGCAAATACTTGCAAAGACATTTCTCGTTTTTCTTCGATCCATGCGTGTCCATGTAGCATTTCACCAAGATCGCCCTGACTGTATTTAAATTTTACCGCCCTTATAGCTCTATCATGGCGTTTATGGTAATCAGTAAGAACGTAAATGCCTTTATCTTTTGCTGAATCCATTATTTGATGTGCATCAGCGACTTTCAGGCAAAGGGGCTTTTGGACTATAACATGATGCCCTGCCTTTATAGCTTCCATTATAACTGGTGTATGAAGATGATCAGGCGTGGCAACAATTACAACCCCATGTTCACCAAGATCGGCTATTGCCTGTTTATATATATCCGAATGATCGGCATCAAGATTTGTTTCTATATCAGGATCAGGATAGCCCTTAAACTCATGTCTCCTAAAAAACGTTTTTAAGTGTTTTATCGTTGACGCTCTTCTGCTTGCAATACTGACATCACCGACTCGTCCCCTTTTCTGTTCCTGCAAAACTGTCGGAATAACGACTTCCTCGCTTATCATTCCTCCGCCTACAACCAAAACCGGAATTCTACCATCCCACACCATTTTTTACCTCCTCAAATCTATTCTGATAATACTTTTTCAAGTATTGATATTGCTTCGTCAACATGACTTTCATTGATGATCAATGGTGGAACAAACCTTAGAACATTTGTCCCGATACAGTTTAATATAAGCCCATATTTTAACGCCTTGTTGACGATCTCCTTGCCCTCAATTTCAAGTTCAACGCCGATTATCAGCCCTCGTCCTCTGACATACTTTATGATGGGGAACTTTGCTTTCAGGGCTGTTAGTTTTTGTTTTAAATAATCGCCTATTTTTTGTGCATTTTCGGCAAGTTTTTCATCAATTATAGTGTTGATTGATGCAAGGGATGCAGAGCAGACCAGTGGATTTCCACCAAAGGTTGACGCATGTGAGCCGGGTGTCAGGCTTTCTGCTATATAATCTTTCGTTGCCATACAGCCAATCGGAACTCCGCCGCCGAGAGCTTTTGCCATCGTCATAATATCAGGTTCAACCCCGAAAGTTTCATACCCGAACATTTTGCCTGTCCTACCCATTGCTGTTTGAACTTCATCGTATATCAGAAGCAGGTTATAATTTTCACAAATTTTTCGCACTCCGGGTAGATAATCGTCATCGGGAATGTTAATCCCACCTTCAACCTGTATCGGCTCAAGCATGATAGCGCAAGTAATGTCTGTAATCGCTTCTTCCAATGCTTTTAGATCGTTAAAGGGAACATATTTGAAACCCGGCGACATCGGCTCAAAGCCTTTGTGATATTTTTCCTGCCCTGTCGCTGTTATAGTAGTCATTGTCCTTCCATGAAAGGATTTATACATGGTGATTATTTCGTATTTATTTGGATTTATTTTCTCTTTTGTATATTTTCTGGCTATTTTTATTGCCGCTTCGTTTGCCTCTGCACCACTGTTGCAAAAAAAGCATTTATCTGCAAATGATAACTCAATGATCCGTTTTGCCAGCCTTGCCTGTGGCTCAATATAATAAAGATTTGACACATGAATCAGCTTTTGCGCCTGCTCTGCAATTGCTTTTACAAGGTTCGGATGGCAATGACCGATATTAACCGTTGATATACCCGCAACAAAATCAAGGTATTTTTTCCCATCCGCATCCCAAACATAAGCACCTTCGCCTTTTACCAAAGCGATCTGCCTTTCGCCGTAGGTATTGATTATATATTTGGTCGCTATTTCTTTTATTTCTGCATTAGTCAATTAAATTTTACCTCCTGTTTATGATTAAATTACTGATTTCAGCTAATTTCAAAAAGTTTTCGCAGTTTGTTTTTTATTTCTGATTGCATATTTGGTGATAAAGTTCCCAATTCTCTTTGAATCAAATTAATAGGAATGGTCATTATGCGATTTAGTCGAAGCACAGAAGGCACTTTCAATCCAGTTTTCATAAAACCGTCTTGACTTGGATCTAATATTATATCTGTTTCTAGCAATTCAGATGGTAACTGACTACTAATAAAAACTACGACAACATGATTATATTGTCCAATCGATTCTGTTAAGCAAATTGCTGGTCGCACTTTAAATGTCGAAAGATCATCAAATGGGAAAGGAACTAAAACCACCTTACTTCGTATCATTGAATGGTCTCCCATCATTGATAGTATATATATCTTCTTTTGGGTCTTTTAGAAAATCAAATGCTGGATTGACTGAAGCAGATCGAAGCCAATCCAATTCATCTATTTCCGAATCATCAGAGATAAATATTAACATTCGTATATGGGTTGATTCAGCAATGGGCAAAGGTTCATCCAATGTAATCTGGTTTTCATTATCAATAGTGCCTGTTACTTCAATTGTTTTTATAGTGTGCATTGTCATTCTTCCTTAATGATAATTATAGGCTGATTGTCCGACCTATAAAATTGGTGAATCCTGTTTTATCGAAAGAGTCATAAATCTCAACTTCCTTGAATTTTGAATAGTTCTCGTAAGTTCCAAGAACAGCCATTTCACCATTTATATATAATTTATAGTTATTTCCTTCCTTGGCAATTTGTATATTATTATATCCGCTAATGAAATGGAAGCTTTCTCTCTCAAATTCATTGTTTTCTTTGTAGTATTCTGCATAAATATAACTACTGCCAACAATACTTAAGACAATAACCATGATTACAAATACTTTCATCATTTAATTTTCCTCATTAGCCCAATTTGTGTTGTGAGAATCACTTATTTTAAAACAGACTATGCGATCTTTGTATCTTTTCCTTTCCTTATTTATATGATCAATTAGTTTCCTCAAATCATTGTTATATTCTGCCAAAAGCTCTCTACGCCTTTTTCTTATTTCCTCTACAAGTAGGTCTTCCCACATATGCGATCCCTTCCTAAATTTAAGCAATTATTTGTGTCCCAATACCGCTATCAGTAAATATCTCAAGCAAAATTGAATGACTTATTCTACCATCAATAATATGCGTTTTCTTAACTCCGCCACGAAGGGCGATCTCACAGGCTTCCACTTTTGGCAACATCCCCCCACCTATGACTTTTTCATTTTCAAGGCTATCTATTTCTGATACTTTAATTGTTGATATTAACGTTTTTTCGTCTTTTGGATCGCGCATAATCCCTCTAACGTCTGTGAGCATAATTAGCTTTTCTGCTTTTAATGAAGCAGCAATCTCACCAGCGACTAAATCCGCATTGATGTTATATGTATCACCATCACAAGTCCCTATTGAGCTAATAACAGGAATAAAGCCTTCTCTATCAAGAACATTTATGATAGTCGGGTCAATTTCCGATACATCACCAACAAAACCGAGATCAACATCCATTTTACATTTTTCGGCAGATATTAGCCCCGCATCCTTCCCACTTAGACCGACAGCCTTTGCACCATGCTCATTTATGAGTGCAACAAGCCCTTTATTGATTCTGCCCAGCACCATCTCAACGATTTCCATCGCTTCAGCGTCTGTAACTCTCAGCCCTTTGACAAATTCAGACTTTTTGCCCATCCTGTCCATAACTTCGGTTATTTCAGGACCGCCTCCATGAATGATTACAGGATTCATGCCAACATATTTCATCAAAACTATATCAAGTATAACCTTCTCTTTAAGTTCCTCGTCTATCATGGCATGTCCGCCATATTTTATCACTATGGTTTTGCCATAAAACTGCTTTATATATTTTAATGCCTCAATGAGAACATCAGCTTTTCCGATACTTTCCTGCAAATCTACTGCAAACTGCAATTTTTTTATCCTCCTCGCTTATTTCAATTATTATTTTATTTAGGAAGCTTTAGCTAAAGGCATATTTTCCAATATAAAAGTAGGAAGTTTGCCTTTACCGAGAACTTCCTTAGCATCAAGAATTTCTATGCCTACCAAAATTTCCCCAGGACCTATATTCAGTGCTATTTCCTCATTTAATCTGATTGTTCGGCATTCATATTTCCCCTCAACCAAACGGATATAAAGGGCGTCTGTTTCAGCATCATAGCTAATCTTCATTTAAAATCACCTCAGAAGCAAAATGTATATACAGCAATAACGACTATTTCAGCAGATTCTTCCTTAATAATGGGTGAAACCTGTTTGATAGCATAAAAATTACCTTGCCAATTATGATTAAATGGAAAATTGAAACGACACATTTTATTCCACATTGATCTTCACATAATCATAAGACAGATCGCATGTCCACAAAGTTCCCTGAGCATCACCCATTTTTAGATTAATAGCTATGACATATTCTTTTTTCTTTAATATCTCTTTGGCTTTTTCAATATCAAATCCTGTGCTTATGCCATTTTCTACTATCTTCAGGTCATCAAACCATATATCAACTTTATTCTGATCCATATCTATCCTTGATGAACCAAGAGACGACATTATTCTGCCCCAGTTTGGGTCTTCGCCGAACAAAGCGCATTTAAGAAGGGGGGATTGGGCAATGGCATGAGTTGCTTTCTTTGCATCATCTTCACTTTTTGCCCCTTTAAGCTGTAATTCTATAAACTTGGTTGCGCCTTCTCCATCTTTGGCAATCATCTTAGCAAGCGAAATTGTTACATGGCTCAATCCTTTAAGAAATTCACTATAATCATTATTCTGTTGGGTTATTTTTTCATTCCCTGCTTTGCCATTAGCCAGAATTATGACCGTATCATTAGTACTCATATCGCCATCAACAGAAACCATGTTGAACGATTTATCAACTGCTGTTTTAAGCGCTGTATGCAAAATATCCTGCTCAATAGCAACATCAGTAGTAATAAAGCAAAGCATAGTCGCCATGTTGGGATTGATCATACCTGCGCCTTTGACCATTCCGCCGATATGCGCCTTTTTGCCCTGTATTTCAAATTCAACCGCACATTCTTTTGGGAAAGTATCAGTAGTCATGATTGCTTGCGCCGCCTCATGTCCGCCTGTATAGCTTAATTTTGATACTGCAATTTTAATTCCCGATTCTACCTTATCCATCGGCATAAAACGACCTATTTTTCCTGTTGATGCAACAAGCACATGCTCAGAGGAAATTCCAAGTTCTTTCGCTGTCAATTCAGCCATCTTTTTTGCATCTTTTATTCCCTGTTCACCTGTGCTGGCATTAGCGTTCCCGCTGTTTGCAACAACAGCCTGAGCTTTTCCGCACTTTATATGTTCCATCGAAACAAGAACTGGAGCTGACTTTACCTTATTTGTTGTAAATGTGCCTGCTGAAGTTGCCAATTCATCACAAAATATCACGATTAGATCTTTAGTTCCTATTGCCTTTATCCCGCTTGCAACACCTGCGGTCTTTATCCCCGGCACAGCAGTAATACCACCATCTATTTCTTTCATTTATTGCCCTTTCTATTTTTAGTGTGCTTAATTAGTGGCTAACTAAATGGTTTTCTCGTTAAATAAGTAATGTTTTAATGCCGATATTAACCCACCCCTTAAATCCCCTCCCAAGAGGGGAAACGCTCTAAACTCCCCTCTTTGAGAGGGGTTGGGGGTGTGTAAAAAATAGAATAAATCATTTTGCGAGAATACCACTAAATATTCGACCTGATATTTACCAACTCAATCCCCGCCTCATTAATCATCTGTTCTGCCAATTCGTCTGGATATGGTTTATCATAGATTATACGCTTTATCCCTGCGTTTATTATCATCTTAGCACAGACGACACAAGGCTGATTGACTGTATAAATTTGTGAGTTCTCTATACTAACGCCGAATAACGCCGCTTGAATTATTGCATTCTGCTCTGCATGAAGTCCCCGACAAAGCTCGTGCATTCGCCCTGATGGCACGCCCATCTTTTCTCTTAGACAGCCTATTTCAAGACAGTGTGCCAATCCTTTCGGAGCACCGTTATATCCAGTTGCTAATATACGTTTATCTCTGACAATCACAGCCCCGACATGCCTCCGCAAACACGTTGATCGCTTTGATACAAGCCTTGTTATTTCCATGAAGTAATCATCCCAAGAAATGCGTTCTTCCATTAATCCACTCCTTTACTTTTCTGATTTCTCAATCTTTTTGATCTGCTCTATTCTGCGTTTATGTCTTTCTCCGTTTGAAAAAGGCGTATCCAGCCAAACTTCAACTATCTTGGATACAGGCTCTTCTGTTTTTATTCTTCCGCCTAATGCAAGGACGTTAGAATCATTATGTTCACGTGCCATTTTTGCCATCTCGGTATTATAGCATGTAGTAGCCCTAATGCCGGGAACTTTGTTTGCTGATATAGATATGCCCATGCCTGTTCCACAAATGACTATTCCACGATCATATTTGCCAGATGCCACAGCTTCGCCAACCTTTCTGCCATATTCGGGATAATCGTCATCTGGGTCAAATTTGACTGCACCAAGATCATCATATTCATAACCTTTTTCTTTCAGGAACTCTTTTACTTTTTCTTTTAACTCAAAACCAGCGTGGTCGCTTCCAATTGCTATTTTCATTTATTTAATTCCTCTTTGGATGCACTTTTTTACCTATTATTTCGTTTATTTCTTCCGATGATATTTTCCCCTGTCTCAATATCTTCGGCGGATTAATGGATATGTCCAAAACAGTCGACGGGATATTATCAGAAGTAGCCCCGCCATCAAGTATAAGATCAACCTTGCCATCAAGATATTCAAGCACCTGTTGAGCATCTTTCGGATCAGGCATACCCGATATGTTTGCGCTTGTTGCGGAAATAGGCTTGCCAAATGCCTTTATCATTTCAAGTGCAAGCATATTTGATGGCATTCTCACTCCAACTGTATCAAGTCTGCATGTTGCCCATCTAGGAAAATCCCTTTTTGCTGGCATAACGATAGTTAATGCGCCGGGCATGAATTTCTCAACAAGCCTTATTAAAATATCGGATTTTTCTTCTGCAATAAAGTCCAAATCTTTTTTATCAGCAATCAATACCTGAAGAGGTTTCTTTGAATCACGTCCCTTTGCCTCAAATATCTTTTCTACAGCAAACTTATTGAAAGCATCTGCACCGATACCATAGACCGTATCCGTCGGAAATGCAACGAGCTTGCCTGATTTTAAAATATTAACAGCCATTTCAATAACTGCATTTATATTATATGAGCTAACACTTATTACAGATGTTTTCATCATTTTTTCATCTTGCTTATATATTCTGCAATACCAACTTCCGCCAGTTTATTCGCTTTACTTTCCACAGACTCAGCCATCTTTTTACGAAAATCAGCAAGCCTCTGGGCGATCTCTGAATCCATCAATGCTAGAATCTGTGTCGCAAATATACCAGCATTTCTTGCACCAGCTTTTCCAATCGCCATTGATGCAACGGGTATTCCCGCAGGCATCTGGACGATTGAATATAAAGCGTCAACTCCATTTAATGGGCTGTTATCCACTGGAACACCTATTACGGGCAAGGTTGTTTTTGATGCAACAACTCCCGGCAGATGCGCCGCACCGCCTGCACCTGCAATAATCACTTTAATCCCACGCTCTTTGGCAGTTGAGACATATTCCGCTACACGTTCAGGCGTTCTATGCGCTGAAATGATTGTTACTTCGTAGGGAACGCCCAATTCCTCTAATACATTTGTCGTTTCCTGAATTAAAGGAAGATCAGAATCGCTTCCTACGATTATCCCAACAAGACAATTCATGATTTTTGTCCTTTCTAAATACAATATTATCATACTTGGTGATCATTTTTATTTATTTATGAAAATATACCATTACATTATATTTATGTCAACCTTATATCTGACTGAGTATCTTATCTGTCCTAAATTACTGGGTAATCATTTTTGGTTAAATCCCTTAACATTCTAACATAAGGTCGTGTGAAATGTGAACTGCCAAAGGCTGACATTGAGGAGATGATATGTAGTTTTGTATGTCAGAAATAGCTAATGTCTTATATAACGTTTGATGGATAGAGCTAGTTTGCATTTGAGATGATGGAGATTGGAGTGAGTCCAAATATTATGAATTAACAATGAATTATAGATTCATATAATCTCAGTTTACCTACCTGATTGAGTAGTTCCAATTACCTTTTATTGATACTGTCAAATTTTTGACAATTTAGCTGAGTGAGAATTTCTGAGTTTCATACATTTTTCTTGACATATATATATTATTATGATAAAATTCGCATAATATAAGATATATAATACAGGATTTATGAATTTTTTGAGATTAAGACTATGCTGTTTAATTACTTTTGTTTAGATAAAAATATGGTTTGCGCATCGCCTATGTATTTGGACAAAATAAGCCGTCTTTATATCCGTAACATTAATATTATTATTTTGATACGAATGTCAAGACAGGGGGCGGATGTCAGGAATTAGCATCTCAGCAAAAGTAATTCAATTAAATATATAAAGCCCACTGTTAAGCAAAAAACAGTGGGCTTTTTTTATCAAATTATGTTAAAATAAATATCAGAGGTGTATAATATGCAAAATCCATTTTTAATTGGAGAAAAGGTCTATCTAAGACCTATTGAGGAAAATGACATTGATAATTATGTGTCGTGGCTAAACGATTGGGATGTTCGAGAAAATCTTTCTATGGTATTACCTTTTAACAAGACCAGAGAAAATGAATGGATACAAGGACTCTACAAAGATGATAAAAATATCGTGCTAGGCATTGTCCTAAAAGGTAGCGATAGGCTCATAGGTAATATCGGATTGCATGGAATATCAATGATACACAGACACGCTACACTTGGGATTTTCATCGGTGATAAAACTTGCTGGTCAAAAGGTTTTGGAACAGAAGCAATAAAGCTCGTTCTGAAATATGGTTTTGAGCAATTAAATTTGCATCGTATTACACTTACCGTGTTTGATTTCAACGCAAGAGCTAGAAAAGCTTACGAAAAAGCAGGCTTCATACTAGAAGGAACTTATAGAGAGCATTTATTTAGAAATGGCAAATATTGTGATGTCTATTTTATGGGAATATTAAGATCAGAATGGAACAAAAACTCAGTATCTTCCGAAAACAAGGGGAACAAATAATGGTAAATGTTCAAATCTATGATACAACACTGAGAGATGGTTCTCAGGGAGAAGGCGTATCTTTTTCAGTAGAAGACAAATTGCGTATAGCCCAAGAACTCGATAAGCTAGGTATTGACTACATTGAAGGTGGATATGCTGGGGCAAATCCAAAAGATGAAGAGTTTTTTAAGCGTGCAAAGGAATTGAAGCTGAAAAAAGCCAAATTAGCGGCGTTTGGTAGCACAAAAAGGATAGGTAACAAAGCCTCTGAAGATAAAAACCTAAATCAGCTTATACAGGCAGATACAAGCGTCATTACTATTGTCGGAAAAAGCTGGGAGCTTCATGTTAGGGATGTTCTTCGTACATCACTTGATGAAAATCTTGAGTTAATTGAGGATTCTGTTAAATTTCTTGTTGATAATGACAGGGAAGTTATATTTGATGCAGAACATTTTTTTGATGGTTACAAATCTAATCCAGAATATGCAATATCAACACTTAAATCTGCAGAAAATGGTGGGGCTTCATGCCTTGTGCTTTGCGATACAAATGGCGGAACAATGCCTCTTGAGATAGCAGAAATCATCATGGCAATAGAAAAAAGCGTCAAAATTCCTATTGGAATACATGCCCATGATGATACAGGTCTAGCGGTAGCTAATTCAATTATAGCAATTCAGACAGGTGCAAGACAGGTTCATGGAACTTTCAATGGTTATGGTGAAAGATGTGGAAATGCCAATTTATGCACGATAATACCAAATCTTAAGCTGAAATTAGGGATAAATTGCATGAGTGATGAAGGTATAGCAAATCTCACAACAGCGTCAAGGCTTGTCAGTGAATTAGCAAATATGCCGCATGATGAAAAATTACCTTATGTTGGTAGGAGTGCGTTTGCTCATAAAGCGGGTCTTCATGCTGATGCAGTTCAAAAGAATCCAGTTACCTATGAACATGTTGATCCAGAAATCGTTGGAAATGAAAGGCGTTTTTTGGTGTCAGAGCAAGCTGGTAAAAGCAGTATATTGGCAAAACTCTGGAGGGATCACCCGAATTTACAGAAGAATTCCCCAGAAGTGCAATTGATTTCCGATAATCTAAAAGAATTTGAGAAAGAAGGCTATCAATACGAAGGAGCAGAAGCATCTTTTGAGCTTATGGTTAATAGAACAATAGGTAAACATAAAAATTCATTTGAGTTAAAAGGGTTTACTGTTTTAGTTGAACGGTCTGAAAAACATGAGATGCGCTCACAAGCAACAATAAAACTTATGGATGTCAACGGAAATATAGAATATCAGGCATCTGAGGGTCATGGTCCTGTTGATGCACTTAATAAAGCCCTTATGAAAGCATTAATAACCTTCTTTCCTGAATTAGAATCAGTAAGGTTAACAGACTTTAAGGTTAGGGTTTTAAATGCCAAAAGTGGAACTGCTGCAAAAGTTAGAGTTCTCATAGAATCAAGCGATGGTAATATGAATTGGGGAACCGTTGGAGTTTCAGAAGATATTATTGAGGCAAGTTGGGAGGCATTAGTTGATAGTATAGAATATAAGTTATATAAAAATAGCCAAGAATAAAAATACTTACTGATCAATCGAGTAATAATTTACTTATAGACCACGACTTGTGCTAATTATTTTTGTAGCAAAAGCTTCTATCTTGATTTTCGGGGCATGTCAATAGTTTTGTGTAAGTTTCCATTCCGCCATATTATAAATACTTATTAACCCTTTTCCCAAAGTGAGTTGATGGCTGTGCCAATATCCTATTCCAGTTGGGTAGCCTCATCGTCCATTTCTTTGTTATCTCACAACTGGAAATATATAACATTTTCAAAACTGATATGTCATCAGGAAACTGACGCTTAGGGCTGGAACCTTACGAAATTGACTGTGAACACT
>CAZMCH010000038.1:8385-36078 GCA_964564735.1 uncultured bacterium | reverse complement strand
AAGTTCCCCTTAAAAGGGGGGAATTGCAGTAAGTTCCCCTTAAAAGGGGGGAATTGCAGTAAGTTCCCCTTAAAAGGGGGGAATTATGATAGGTTGCCTTAATAAAGGGGGGATTATAGTAAGTTGCCTTAATAAAGGGGGAATTATGGTAAGTTTTCATGGATAGTTTTTCTATAAATGTTTCGTCCCTTCGGGACTTGTAATATGTTTTTTTTGTGTAACTCTTAAACGTTATAAGAAGAAAATAGACCGTTGATTTTCAGTGATTACGTAACGTAGATTGGCTCTGATTTTTGAAAGCACTTGTGAACGATTCTATCAATTATATATATCGTGATAGGTGAGGGATAATGTGAATTGAGAAATTTGAGATGAAATCCCTAAAGAAGATTTTTCGCTTTGCTCAAAATGACAACAAATTGCCACCCTGAATGAAGTGAAGAGGCTTCAGTTTTTAAAGTAGGAAAGCTATTTCTGGAATTATTATAGAATTAAATAAGGTTTGGTCATAATTCAAAAGATAAGATTCTTCAATCGCTTTGCTCTTTCAGAATGACAATTTATGTCAGTTTTGTCGCCATTTTGTCATATTGAGAGAAGCGAAGTATCTCAAAAACTCAACAAAATCAAGACTTTATTTATGACCATGCCTCAATTAAATTGCAGAAAGGAGAATTAAGAAAATGGCAGATCATAAACCCAATATATTAATTATTGGTATTGATTCTCTCCGTGCAGACCATATGAGTTGCTATGGATACGAAAGATTCACAACGCCACACATGGATTTATTTGCGCAGGGAGGAACTCTATTTGAAAATGCCTTTAGCGCGAATATCCCAACTACAAGCGGATATTGCGCAATGCTTACTGGAATGGATTTATTCACATCACAAGTCGTAGCTTTGAGACATAAAGGACCTTTGCGTCCAGAAGTGCGCACACTGGCAGAAATATTAAGAGATCAAGGTTATAACACTACAAGCGTTGGATTTGAGGGCAATCCAGCATCAAGAGGATTTGATAAATACATTAATTTCCCCGGTTGGGGCAGTTGGAATCAAGGACGAAGCCCAAAAGCACAAAACTTGAATGATGTTTTTATTCCCGAACTTGACCGTCTCGTTAATGATGAAAAACCTTTCTTTGTTCTATTGCGTCACATGGATCCACATGCTCCTTATCTTCCTCCTGCACCATACGAAAGAATGTTTTATCATGGAAACGAATGTGACCCAAACAATGAATCCATGAAACCCGTTATGACATTCAAACCGTTTTGTGATTTCTTTGCAGAATGGATGCCACCGGGCATAACCGATAAAGACTATATGATTGCCCAATATGATGGTGCTGTGGCGTATATGGACGCATGTATCCAAACAATATTCACTGCCCTAGAAAAGCATGGTATCCTTGATGATACCATAGTCGTTATTAATTCTGATCATGGAGAAACGCTTTACGACCATGAATGTTGGTTTGATCATCATGGTTTATATGACTGCACTTTGCATGTTCCATTGATAATACGTTACCCATCCAAAGTGCCTGCTGGAAGGGCTGTTGACGGTTATTGTCTGCATCATGATCTTGTTCCTACTTTGCTTGATTTGGCTGATATTCCATCTGACATCAAGTTTGACGGATCAAGCCTAGTTCCGATGATGTTAGGTAAAGTGCCTTCGCAAAGCTGTGAACTTTATATTACAGAATGCACATGGATGCGCAAACATGGATGGCGAACTCCTGAATGGAAGCTGATAGTCGCGCTTGAGCCTGATTTCCATTTCAAGCCCGAAGTTGAGTTATATAATCTCATAGAAGACCCTGAGGAATATAACAATCTTGCGGAATCCTGCCCTGATGTTGTTGCTTATCTAAAAGGACGTATGGAAGCATGGATCGCAAAACGTGAAAAAGAAACTGGCTTGACTGATCCAATCTTTACTCAAGGTGATTGGCACGGTCATGCTGGTATTGGTGCATTTAAGACATCACAACAGGCTTATGATACATTACATATTGGAAATCCTGAACAAGCGGCAAAATTGCAGGCTGAATCAAGGAAATAAACCATTTATAACTTTTATTAGAAGAATTTCTGATAAAACAGGCGTTATAAAAACCTGAATAGGAAATAACACAGAGACACAGAGTTTACAAAAAGATGATAAGGAAATTTATGATTTTTTTGCTCTCCGTGCCTTCATGCCTCTGTGTTTATTCCAAATCTTATAATGACAAATATCCGGTTCTTTGGTAATAAATATGAAAAGTATTCGAGCAAATCCAGTTTTGGCAAGCATTTAGGTTTTTAAAGCTGTTGGTAAATTTATGAAACCTGTATGTAGGAATTGTATGGATTTGCTTGAATTTGCTACCAAAGAACCAAATATCCAAAGGAGGATAATTAAATGAAATTAGGGGCAAATTCCGTCTTATTCGGCGGATATGACATGGAATCCGCTTTTAAGTGTCTTGCAATGGCTGGATATGATGGCATAGAACTTTCAGCGATTGATGGTATGAGTGAGCATCTCGTTCTTCCAAAATGGAAAGAATTAGCTCCAGAGATTAAAAGGCTATCAAAGGATTATGGTTTAGAATTGCTTGCAATGGAACAGCCATCACAAGATCCTGAAAGAATGGAAATGGCTTTTCAGGCAGGCGTTGAAATCGGTATTCCGATTATAAACTGCGGTCCCGGTGGAAAATCAGATGATGAGGAAGCATGGCCAAAAGTGATTGATTCACTAGGGAAACTCTCACAGATGGCTGAAAAATACGGCGTTACGTTATGTGTCAAGGCACACGTTGGCGCAAGTATTTATAATACGCCAACTACGTTAAGAGCCATGAAGGAGATTTCATCACCAGCATTTGGAATTGATATGGATCCATCTCATATCTATCGCTCTGGCGAAAATCCTGTTGAAGCTATTGCAGCGGTTATTTCTCGTGTAAAGCACGTTCACATTCGAGATTGCAAAGGTCGTCAGCAAGGACCGGGTAATCCCGAAAATCAGGCAAATGGACGTGGAGATATTGATCTTGTTGGCTATATTCGTGTGTTACATGAAAACGGATATAAAGGACCGGTTGATCTTGAAGTTATCGGTGCAAAGAATTATGAATTGATTCAGTGTGCAATAATCGCCGCTGAAACAAAGGGACACATGCAGGCATGTTTACAGGCTTGTGGTGCAAGATAGTTATTAATCTATCATAAGGAGGGAAAAAATGGCATTAAAAGTTGGCGTCGTCGGAATGGGTGGGATTGGCAACAGCCATGCAGATTGTCATAAAAAAGATGATCTTGCAGAACTCGTTGCGGTCTGTGATATGGTCAAAGCAAAGGCAGATGCCTCAGCTGAGAGATTTGGCGTAAAAGCATATTATTCATTAAAAGATATGCTAGAAAATGAAGATTTAGATATTGTTGATGTAACAACAGGTGGAAACGAAAACGGAAGCTGGCATTTTGAACCTGCAATGGAAGCGATGGAGGCTGGAAAGCACGTACTCGTTGAAAAACCTCTGTCAAACTATGTTGAAGAAGGTCGTTTGATGGTTGCAAAATCTTATGAGAAGAACGTATATTTGGGATGCAATCTCAATCATTACTTCACCCCAACCGCTGATCAGGCAAAGAAATATATAGATGAAGGGCATGTTGGCGAACTCGTTTACTGTCTGCATAAAATGGGATTTCAGGGTGGAGAAGCAACTTATGGACCCAATACTTCGCCAAGAAGCAAGGGTTTCCCATACTTTCACGTAAAAGCATTTCTTTCACATCCATTTAGCGTTATGCGTTACTTTTGTGGCGATGTTACACATATACAGGCATTTATGGAGAAACCAAGTTTTCGCAGAAAAGCCGGAGATGTGATGCTTTCTGTTAATGGTATCCATATGAAGTTTGAGAACGGCTGTATTGGTTATCTTCTTAGCCAGAGAGGCGATACATGCTTTGGATTAGGCGGATGGTGGAGTGTTGAAGTCGCTGGAACAAAAGGGACATTCTGCATTGAAAACTGCATTGAAAAAATTACTTTTTGGCCTTCACCTGGGACAGAGATGGCGGCAAAACCGGAGGCACTTGCTGTCGGATCAAGTTCACCATCAATCGTTACTGATACTGGGATCAAGGATTTTGGTCAGACGTTCCCATTAAGAATACATGCATTCCTTGAAGATATTACAAATGGCGTTGATAAAGACCGCATGAGAGCATGTGGACGAGATGCCCTTGCGGCGCTTGAATATACTTGGGCGGCGATGGAATCCTACGAACAAGGCGGGATTCTGGTTAGGCCTCATCCATTGCCATCTCTAAAAGGCGATCCGACAAAACAATAAAACTGATTTTACTTAATGTAGGGGCGTAGCAAGCTATGCCCCATTTTTATTATTTAGACATGCAAAAAAACTACTTAACACGCGCAGGGATTGCACTTGCGATATTACTTTTAGGGTTAAAACTATGGGCGAGTATAGCCACAAAAAGTATGGCTGTATTATCTGATGCCCTAAACTCATTCCTTGATATATTTTCATATTCAGTCATTCATTTTAGCGTTCAATTACATGATACCCAAGCAGATAAAAATCACCCATTCGGTCATCGGCGCGCCGAACCTCTTGCAGGTTTGATTATTGCTATTTTTGCAGGTATATTGGGTGCAACAATCATCAAGGATTCTTTTCTCGGTATCTTTGAAGAACACAAGGTTTATCTGAATAATATCTCCATAGGCATAATGATCTTTGCGATAATTAGCAAAATAATTATTGCATCATTATATAAGATTTTTGCAAAAAAATATAATAGTCCTGCTCTTGATGCAAGTTTTGTTGATTCGAGAAATGATGTATTTGCATCAAGTATAGCTATTTTGGGTATGATCGTTGGTGGATATTTGGATCATATTGCAGGGCTTTTGATAGGTATATGGATCATCTATTCAGGTGCCTCACTAGGCTTTAAGAACCTAAAATTTCTAATGGGGCATATCCCACCAAAAGAAATCATGGAGTCCATAGAAAAAGAAGCGATGAAGATTCATGGCGTAATAGGGTTTAATGATTTGAGGGCGCATTATGTCGGTGATGTTATCCATGTAGAGCTACACATAGAGGTTGATGACCAATTGAGTGTCAGAGATGCCCACGATATTGGTATCACTGTCCGAGATAAACTGGAAGCTTTACCTATAATACAAAAGGCTTTTATTCATATTGACCCAATATCAGATATAGAATGACGCAAATACAAAAAACATATAGTATATTTTTATTCTGGAAAGAAGCCTTATCCCAGATATTGACTCCATAGACATAGGCGTTGTCGCCTTTCACATAAGCACTTCCGAGATGATAGCCCTTTGCAAGGGCAGGTGTCGCTTTTCCTGTCTCAACATCAATGAATCTGAAATAAGAATCGCCGGTTTTATTTGGTTGGCTCGTAGTTATTGCGGACATATTCAAATCGGTAAAGTTTATCATGGAAAACCACAGGTGTAGTCTCTACCATGTTGCAATCAATAGTTCCTAGCTTTTTGATAATCGGTTTTTCTGGCATACTCGCCTCCGTATTTGTTAATGTGATAATTATGATTATTAGTATAGCTAAAGATATTTTCAACTTTATCACCTTATAATTATTTTGCATTACCAGTATCAGTAGATCGGATTGAAACAATGAAATCCGATCACGCTAACATTATGTTGGATTTCGTTCCTCCATCAACCGAACAGACTTATGATAGTCTTTTAATAATCCTCTTAGATAAGCCATCCTCTATTTCATTATGTCTTGGAATTGGCTGACTTTTACCTGTTTGGGGATTCATATACCAATCATGATTGCCTCCATGACGCATAAAAATACAGCCTTTCGATTTAATCATTTTTATTAAGTCTTTTCTCTTCAAATGACTAACTCCAATATTTTGGAAGGTTCAACATCAGAAACTAACCCCTGCTTAATATCATTGTATATATCTAATAAATTCTCTTTTAATTCATCTATTGTTTTGCCCTGACTTTCGTATTCAGGATATTCCTGTATATGACCAACATACCATTCGCCTTCTTCTTTGTATACAATTTTTATTTTCATGAATACCTCCTGAAATGATTGTTTTACTTTGTGAATGTTTGGATTTTATTGATACCATCATTTTATGTCGGATTTCATTCCTCAATCCAACCTACATTTTACCAGTTCGTCAGAGCGCCATCTTCTCTAAAGAATTGAGCTGGTGCATGTTCTTTATATGGATATTTCTTTGCGGATTCCTCGTCAAACTCTATTCCAAGCCCTGGTCTGTCTGTTGGCAAGAGATACCCATCTTTCCATTCGACTTGAACGGGGAAAATGTCCTTAAATGCAGTTCCGGGCATTAGTGGTAATTCCTGAACGCCGAAGTTTGTGCATGAAAGATCAAGATGCAAGCACGCTGACGCTGATACAGGTCCCAATGGATTATGTGGCGCAAGGTTTATATAATGTGTTTCACACCAGTTGGCGATTTTTTTCGCTTCAGTAATTCCACCGACAATGCAAAGATCAATCCTTGCGTAGTTGATCAGTTCTTCCTCTATAAGCTCACGAAATTCCCATTTCGTTGCGTAATGCTCTCCTGCGGCGATTGGTGCGGACACATGCCGACGGATTTGATGAAATGTATTCATATTTTCAGATCGAATCGGGTCTTCAAGGAAATAAGGACGATATTCTTCCAATGCGCGGCATAAATATATCGTGTCATGCGGATCAAGGCGTGTGTGAATATCAAGGCATATCTCAATATCATCACCGACAGCCTTTCTGACTGCTGAGAAAAACTCTATCCCTTTACGGACAGCCCTTGATGGCTCAAATATATATCCTCCTGCATCACCAAGACCGAATCTGACGAACTTCCAGCCTTCAGCAACCTTTTTTTGTGCATTTTCGGCGATCTGTTCAGTAGAAGAACCTCCAATATGCGGATAGCAGACGACTTTATTCCGCACCAGCCCACCAAGCAAGTTGTGGACAGGCACACCCAAAGCCTTGCCCTTGATGTCCCACAGAGCTATATCTATTGCGCTCATTGCAGAACAAATGACTTTTCCGCCTGGGAAAAATGCCCCCCTGAACATCACCTGCCAAATATGCTCTATCCTCATCGGGTCTTCACCGATAATCATTTTTGCGAGATGATTTACTGCTTCACTGACCGCAAGCTCTTTCCATGTCAGCCCAGATTCGCCGATACCGTATATTCCTTCATCTGTTTCCACTTTAACAAATAAGAAATTACGACCAGCATTAACAGGATATGGTTTTATCGCTGTGATCTTCATAATATAGTCCTCCAAAGGAGTAAGAATTTATTTGCAATGCTTATCAATTCAAAAATATAATAACACAATCATATCATCCTGTCAATTTTGTATAAGCTAAAAATATCTGTTTCAAAAAAAGGAATTTTACCAAAAAACATTATATGAAAGTAACATGAGTTCGATGTAGAAAATTATATTTACCACCAAGACACAAAGGCACAAAGCAAGAAATAAAATTGAAAATTAAGAGATTGAAGCTTTTAAACGACGTTAATAATTATGCTATTAATCAAAAAGGAAATATGATAGAATGAAATGACAAAAATCTAACAACAAACCTGAAAAATAGCATAAAAGATGACTATAATCCACATTAATACGAAAGGAATAATTTATATTATGGACATATTATCACAATCGGCAAATCTTATATTGGCATTTGGTATAATGGAAAATGCTCTGAATTTTCAAACAGATAATTTACGTATTAACATAAACGAAAAAGGTCAGATAGAGAGTATTTATGATATTTCACAAAAGAAAGAGTATTTTCCAGCAGAACAGATAACCCCTTTATTAAGCATATCAATTGATCATATATTAGAAATTCCAAAGACAATAAGCTATGATGATAAATCCAGAGAGTTAAGATTTACATATAAATCTGATGTTATCGTCACAATTCAAGTTGACATTAATCCAACTCATATAACATTTGAGCTTATTTCGATAATTGGTGCAAATCCAGATATAGTGATGTGGGGACCATATCCAGTCACAATCTTTCAGACTGTCGGAGAGGTTGTTGGTGTAGTCCGTGATGATGTATTTGCTTTCGGGATACAGACATTAAACATTCAAACTATTGGTGGCAGACCTGCTGAATATGCCAATATTGGTGTTGGCAGTGAAGCTCATTCTGCATCATCTACAGAATATGGCAGTGCTGTTCAGGCATATTCAAGAGAAAAAGACGGGGGCATATTAGGATCAAAAATTGCTCTCTTTGGCTGTCCTGCTGATCAGGCTTTGGCGACCATAGGCAAAATAGAAGTTGCAGAGGGATTACCTCATCCAATACTTGATGGTATTTGGGGCAAAATTTCACCAACCGCAAAACTATCATATCTTATAACAAATTTTAGTGAACAGAACCTTGAAGAGATATTAGAGTATGCTCATAAAGCTGGTCTAAAATATGTCTATCATGAAGGACCTTTTGATACATGGGGACATTTTAAGCTAAATCCAACTCAGTTTCCCAATGGTGATGAAAGCATGAAAAAATGCGTTGAAAAAGCCGAAAAAGCTGGTATCCATCTCGGTATTCACACACTTACAAATTTTATTACTACTAATGATCCCTATGTAACACCAATACCAGACCCAAGATTAATGAGAATTGGATCAAGCAACTTGACAGGTGATATTGATGAAAAAGATACAGAAATTATGGTTGCTCGTTCAGAACCTTTCAAAGAACAACAATGGTTATCAACTGCCATTATTGATGAAGAATTGGTGCAATATGAGGTTATATCTGACTCTGAACCATACAAGTTGATTGGTTGTAAACGTGGTGCCTTTGGCACAAAGCCATCAGTCCATAGAGCAGGATCAGATATTGGTAAATTGGCAGATCATCCGTATAGGGTATTTTTTCCGAATTTAGATATGCAGAATGAGTTAACCACCAGATTAGTTGAATTGTTTAATAATACAGGTCTAAAGCAAATATCTTTTGATGGGCTAGAGGGCTGTTTTGCTACTGGGCATGGTCTTTATGCAGAGAATCTTTTTGTAAAGCAATGCTTTGATGGCTGGAAAAACGAGGTAATAAATGACGCAAGCGGATTATCTCATTATCTATGGCATATCCATACTAGAATGAATTGGGGTGAACCATGGGGCAAAGCAATGCGAGAAGGTATGACAGAATACAGATTCAAGAATCAGTCATATTTTGAACGTAACCTATTTCCACGTATGTTAGGATGGTTTTTGATAAGAACTGTTGAAGGTGACCTTGAGGCAACATCGCTTGATGATGTTGAATGGGTTATGACAAAATGCGCTGGTTATGATGCGGGTTGTGCTATTGTGGCAAGCCTGAATACATTAAAAAGAAATGGACAGATTGATGTTATGTTCAAATCCATAAATGAATGGGAAAAAGCCCGACTTAGCGGGGCATTTTCAGATGAACAGCGTCAATGTATGAAGGAAAATGAATATCATCTTGAACCAGCTAGTGATGGCTGGCTACTTTATCCCGTTGATTTCGCAGTCAATTTTGTTTCTCGTTATGAGGAAAAGCAGCCGGGTCAACCATCGGGTTCAGAATACGAGATAGCCAATAAATTTGACAGACAACCATTGCGATTTGTTTTGCGGATAATACCAAATGGCAGTTCAGAAACCGCATCAATAAAAAATCCATCCTTTGAAGTCGGTTTCCGAAAGGTAACATTCCCGATCAATCTAAAACCAACCCAATATCTAGTTTGCGATGGTGATAAAAATGGTGTTGTCTATGACTCAAACTGGAATTTAATTCAAATAGTGCAAGCAGATTCTGAGTTGCCGTGCCTACAAAGCGGAAATCAGCGAATCATGTTTGATTGTGAATATGAAGGTGATCCCAAACCATCAGTGCAGTTAAGTTTTAAGATGATAGGCAATCCAGAAATTGTCAAGTGAAGCGGAAGGTTTGTTATACCTTTGTCAAAGGGGAATCTTTAGGCTGTCAAACTTATAATAAAAAAAGCAAATACTTGTGATTTATAGGGAAATAGAAGATCAAAATGATGGATTCATTATAACTTCCTTCTTTATAAAAAGGGAGAAGATGATAGCATTGATTACGATAGGTTTCCTTTTTGGAGAAAGGCTTAGAGATCGCATGTATGAAGGTAGGAAGTGTCGTCAATATTCAGGATTATTCATACTGCTCAGTCAGAAGATACAACTGAACAGAAATGTTATTGCATAAATAATGGATAATGTGTATCTGCTTTTCATGAGAATATTCTTAGGCAATGTCTGAACTTATGTCTGATCTTCGATTTTTCATGATTGACATAGGATATTTGCGTATGTTATTATGTATGTTATTGATCAGATTTTTATTCATCAATAAAGGAACCTGATTTTATATGGAACAAGTCTTTGATATAACAACCGGACTAAAAATTCGCAAAGCAGTCATTGATGATGCGGGATCTCTTCATACATATTGCTTTCCATCGGAGACTCTTGAAGAAGTTGAAAAAAAACTTAGGCGAGATATTGAACGAATGGATCGTGGTGAAGCATATAGGTTTGTAGCGGAAATGAATGGCTATGCGATGGGTAATATTTTGCTTGAATTTGATAAAAGAAATAAAAAGATCGCTCAGGTTAGTCTGATTGTTGTTGCTCCTCCGTGGCGAGGCACAATTATTGCGGATAAATTAGTAGAATTTGCTTCAGATGTTGCAAAAGAGAACAATATTGATATACTTCAAATAGAGGCTAATCGTTCTGATGGCAAAATCATAGAAAAATATAAAAGTTGGGGCTTTGTAGAAAAAGAAATTATACTATTAGAAAAAAAACTATAAACAATCAAGAATTGGAAATATATACTGATTTGGCAAAATTCATAGTTGTATTTTGCTTAGGAGGGAGTTATTTATGAGGAAAATTATTGTTATTTTGTCAGTTTGTCTTGCTATGATTTGGTTGATAGGTTGCGGGACTCAAAATGAATACCTTTCAAAAGGCAAAGAATGGGTTAAATCCGATAAAAGAGGCAGGATTTCGAGGGCGGTTGCGCAATTTGAGCTTGCCATTGAAAAAGAACCCACAAATGCAGAAGCACATTATCTATTGGGTTATTATGATGATAGTGCAACAATTGAGCGCAGGTCAGAACAGATGGTTCTTGCATATAAATATGATAAGAAAAAATACTTAAAGATATTAATTGAAGAAACAATTAGAGATAGAAATGAGAAAATACGCAATTGTGGAATACTTGCTTTGCAAACTATACATTCACAGATGGATTCTATAATTAATCCATTAATAAAGAAACTGAAATCAAAGGATTCTAGGGATCGAGACAATGCTGCGTTAGTTTTGAGTAAGTTGAGCAATCATAATGAAGTTGTTGATCGATTAATGCAGAAAGACATAATAAAACATAAGCGAATGGGAACAAGGTTCGGTGCAGTTAGGGCTTTGGGTAATATAGGCGACCCTAAAAGCATTGATGCTCTTATGGAAAGAATAACAGTCCTTAAAACAGACGAAGAAAAGGGTGAAGAGCCAGAAGTCAGGCGCGTAGCAGTAGTTGCATTAAAACAGATTTCAAAAAGAAAAATAGATATAAATGTTGAAAATAAGCAATTATTAGATATTGAAATTGAACCGGTAGAACAAGGCGTAAAGGTATCACAAGATATATCTGGAGAATTAGCATCTAAGGTAACGCTCAAAAAAGATGAAATAATATCTTCTGTCATTAATAATAAAAAAGTTTCATCACTTAATGATTTTAAAGAGCTAGTCGATGAGGCTTCTATAAATGAGAGTGTTACATTTGGTATTCCCAAGCTAGTAAATATTAGTGCATCTAGTATTGATGAATTAGGGATTATTTGGGATGAAAGCAAATCAATAACAAAAGGTATGCTTATTAAAGGATTAACTGTTGACAGCAAGGCAGGAAAACTTGGTATAGAAAAGGGTGAGATTATTTCATATATAAATAATAAACCGATAAATTCCATCAACGATTATAAGGAAATAGTTACAGAAGCCATAATAAATAAGCAAGAATTGACATTTACAATAGCAAACGAGGATAAATATAAGGAAGTAACTGTTATATTACCAGAAATTCCACAAATAAAGGAAACGTCAGATTCGTTAGAGGAATCGAAGATGCGGTCAAGAGATTTACAGAAAATCTTGGCAATTTCTAATAAGGACCAAAAAGTGCGACTATTAGAAGGAACAACCCAGGCTACTATGAATTTCCCAGATTTAGGTATATCAATACAGGCATTACCTAATGGTGCAGAAGGCATTGTTATAGTCGATATAGAACCTCAAAGTCCTGCGATTGATGCAGGTTTGAGACTTGGACAAGTAATTTCTTATGTTGTAAGTGAAAAGAAAGTA
This sequence comes from uncultured bacterium, assembly GCA_964564735.1. Classification (GTDB taxonomy): domain Bacteria; phylum Poribacteria; class DTPJ01; order DTPJ01; family DTPJ01; genus CAZMCH01. Next base: position 23,568 of record CAZMCH010000038.1, on the reverse strand, counting down.
ACTGATGTTGATCAATTTAGGCAACTTGTGAATCAAGGTTTTGATGATGGTAAGGTAACAATTACGGTGATAAATAAAACTGCCATAGATAAGCTAATAAAAGTATTAAGAAATAAAGGCTTGATAGTGAGATTTGATGCGGCAATAGCTCTTGGTGAACTAAAAGACAAGACTGCTGTTGATACAATAATTGAAATGCTTCAAGAGCAAGCGAATCCAATAGAGGTGAAACTCTAATTTTATATACTGTGATAATGCCTTTTTTATGGGTTATTATCCAGAAAGGAGATTACTTTTATGTCAAAATATCAGATAAAAAATGTTATGTTGTTATTTTCATTATATATACTATTTGTTTCTTTTATTGTAGGTTGCAGTCAAGAAACCTATGAGGATCAAAAACTAGGCGTGACTATAAAGAAACTTGGTTCAGACCTTGATAAGAGATGGTCTCTTAATGGAGTTATTGTTGAAACTATAAAGCCCGGTTCTATTGCTGAGAATAGTGGTCTTAGGTCGGGAGAACTTATATCTTATATAATTGATGAAAGAAACGTGGATAATAAAGGTAAGTTTTCAGATGCTTTAGCTGATGCCCTAGATGATGATGAGAAGGCAATTTTGCGCATATCAAAGACTGTGACTGTCTCAAGCCTTGATGATCTTGGAATACAAGTTAAGCCTGATCCAGAAGAGAGAGGTTTAATTGTCGCTAGCGTAAGACCATCAAGCAAAGCGGATCTTTCGGGTATAATGCGAAACTCAATAATATATACAATCGATAATGAGCCAGTAAATAATATAGATCAATTCAATGTAATTTTAAGTCAGAAAATACAATCAAATGGCAAGTTTACGATAAATCTTGCTAGGGATATAGTGTCAAAAAGCATCAGAAAGGTCGGCATAGAAGAGGAAAATGCAAGTGGAGGCGTAATAGTAAAGAAACTAGAAATAACCGAATCTGATAGTAGCCCTGCAATTAGAGAAGGAATAAAAGAAGGCGATCTAATAACTCATGTTATTGATGAAATAGAGATAAAAGATATAAAAAGCTATAAAAATGGGATGAAAAAGGCAAGCCATGCAAATCGAGTTATATTTAGACGAGGTGAAATAGGCGGAATAAAACTTACAATAATTGATGCGCTTGGTCAGATAGGTGATAGCAGAGCAATAGAGCCGTTGGTTCGTTTGTTGGAAAGCAATGATAGATGGATAAGACGCGCATCAGCAAGCGCATTAAGCGGTATGAATGAACCATCAATAATACAACCACTATTGGGGCATCTTTTGGAGGCAAATGAACCGGACCCGGAAGTTCGTCGTAGTGCAGCAGAAGCATTGGCAAAAATGAAGCCAGTAGAAGCAATAGAGCCTCTTGCTTTGGCTTTGCGAGATTCTTCTTTAGGTGTGCGTCTTTTGGCTGGATATGCGCTTGGCAGAATCGGTCAACAATCAACCGATGTTTTAGTAAAAGCCAGCCAAGATGCTGATGGTAAGGTCAGAGATATTGCGGTAGCAACATTAGGTGCAATAGGTGGAAAGTTAGCAAAAGAAGAACTCAAAAAAGTATTAGAAAATGTGAATGAAGAACCAACAGTTAAACTTACAGCTATACAAGCTCTTTATAAAATAGGAGATGCGGACTCTATAACACATTTACAAAAGATTGCTACTTCTAGTGATCCAAGATTAGGTTCATTTGTCAAGGAACTTTTGGGTGATAAATCCTAAATATGTAGATTTAATTAATAATGCCAAATTCTTATACTTGACATATATATACGTTAGTGCTATAATTTTTATCAAATAAACTTTTGTTATCAGATTAGAATTTATTTATGCAGATCAAGGGCTAGTGGTGGAATGGCATACACGGTGGACTTAAAATCCACCGCTCTCCACGAGCATGAGGGTTCAACTCCCTCCTAGCCCACTTGCAATAAAATATTATTATAAAGTATATCGCGGGGTGGAGCAGACAGGTAGCTCGCTGGGCTCATAACCCAGAGGTCGAAGGTTCAAATCCTTCCCCCGCAACCAATCATAAGCCAAGTCGTCAAGCCAATTTATGCGGACTTGGCTTTTTCTGTATTGTCTGCTATTACCCTAATTTCTGCCATAATACCAATTACTTATTGAAATGTTTCATTAATGGTTTTTATGAAATATGAATAAGATGTAAGTGATTGAATCACTGCTTGTGATAGACTGCATATTACAGATCCTACCCTATCTATCAATGATTCTAGTTTTACATAGACTTCATTAGCTATCCCTGCTTTAATAAATTCCCATAAGCGTTCTATGAGATTGAGTTCATGACTATATGCTGGTAAAAAAAGCAATAAAATGTTTGATGGTATCTTTAGTCTCTTTGCTTTGTGAAAACTGCCTCTATCTAGCAACAATATATTGAAACTGTATGAATAAGCTATTGAGAGTTCATAAAGGTATATCAGGAAACATTCACTATTCAGATATGGAAACTCCATGAAAAAGCTTTCTCCTGACTTTGGTTCTACTGCTCCATAAACATAATAATACCAATTTCCATTTCAAATATAACACAATGATTTGTTATGCCATGCTAAACAAAGTGAAACATCTAAAATAGATTCTTCGATGATGCTTATAATGATAATTTTGAATTAACAATTGGTATTACAAACCATATTCCATATTTCAAAGCCCACAAAATAATACCATTTTGATTATATTGTTGTGCATTAATTGTAGCTCAGCCTTTCAGGAAGGGAAAACCAAGCTGAAAGCTTGGGCTACAATGCACACCATTAAAATAAAAATGGTATAAGGTTAAAAAAAGTATCTTTGGGAAAAAAGGGCATTTTGGTAATCATTGGGAGTGGAATTATTGATTTTGGGGAGATTGCTCTTTGGGGAATAACGTCAAAATATCTCTTATATTATATCGGAATGAGCGAGGAAGAATGTGAATATTATTTTTTAGTCGGACATAGATTTGTGATGAGCTGTTGGTAAAAAAATCCCCCTAACTACCTTTTCCAAAATTTTCAGAGGTAGGTTTTTTGAAATTGTGTTGTGTAAAGCAAGTAAATATATGTTTTTAAGACAACCCCCTTAATCCCCCTTTATTAATAGGGAATTTGGAGTCAATCCCCTTGAAAACGGGTCAACGATCTAAACTTCCAAAAGAATCAAAAGCATATTTGGAAGCAAAAAAAGTTTCAATCCCCTTGAAAACGGGTCAACGATCTAAACCTAGCATAGAAGAAGTTCCATTTGGAGAACTTGAAGACATAGGTTTCAATCCCCTTGAAAACGGGTCAACGATCTAAACTTCCAAAAGAATCAAAAGCATATTTGGAAGCAAAAAAAGTTTCAATCCCCTTGAAAACGGGTCAACGATCTAAACTTCAATTTCTGCGAATGAGATTAAGAGTTCTGTGGAGGAGTTTCAATCCCCTTGAAAACGGGTCAACGATCTAAACTATCCTATTAGGCATTTTATCATGCCTAATAGGCATAGTGGTTCCTTTAGTTCTCTTGTTGGTCTAGTTTCAATCCCCTTGAAAACGGGTCAACGATCTAAACTCAAGCAAAGAATACAGCTGGCATAACCGGAATAACTTGTTTCAATCCCCTTGAAAACGGGTCAACGATCTAAACTTTTTGAGGAAATCAAAAAAGAGGCAGAAGATGCCTCAAAAGTTTCAATCCCCTTGAAAACGGGTCAACGATCTAAACGAGCCGAGCGCAAGCTTGAACAGCTCAACACACGTAAAGTTTCAATCCCCTTGAAAACGGGTCAACGATCTAAACCGACAATCGGTTTCAAGGGATGTATGAGCGGCTGTTTGTTTCAATCCCCTTGAAAACGGGTCAACGATCTAAACTAATCAAAAAACCGTAGAGGTTTTTAAGGCCCTGCAGGAGAGAGGTTTTTTTGTTTCAATCCCCTTGAAAACGGGTCAACGATCTAAACATGTAATTTAAAAAACAAAGACAGAGAGACGCGGCCTTGTTTCAATCCCCTTGAAAACGGGTCAACGATCTAAACTTGATCATGAGGGAAAGGAGTGCGAGCTGGAGGCCAAGCAAGTTTCAATCCCCTTGAAAACGGGTCAACGATCTAAACAACCAGAATTACTTAATGATGGCTGATCAGGCGACATTTAGTTTCAATCCCCTTGAAAACGGGTCAACGATCTAAACCAACAAAAGTAAATGGTTGTTCGCAGTTTAGAAAGGAGGTTTCAATCCCCTTGAAAACGGGTCAACGATCTAAACAAGCCGGTAAGGTCGAAAAGTTTGACCAAATTTTCTTCGTTTCAATCCCCTTGAAAACGGGTCAACGATCTAAACCATCCTTACCAGCGACGTAGCAGTTCTGGAGGAAATGTTAGTTTCAATCCCCTTGAAAACGGGTCAACGATCTAAACGTATATTGTGTGCGGATCTTGTGCTAACTTTGGTCAAATGAGGTTTCAATCCCCTTGAAAACGGGTCAACGATCTAAACAAAAAAAAAGTTTGGTTCTCTATTTCCGAAAAACTCTAGTTTCAATCCCCTTGAAAACGGGTCAACGATCTAAACAGCCACCTCTCCAATCCCTTACAAGATAAGCCTTCGGGTATCCTAATTTCGTAGGGTATCAAGTTATCCACATTTTTTGTCTAAAAAAGCTAAAAAATCGCTTCTTTAATATGTGTAAACCTAATCACCATGCGGATCCCGTAGGGGTAAAGCACGTCAAAAATGGTGTAAATCCAATGACCATAAGGCTTTATAGTCAATTTTGGCATAAAACCATTAATTTTCTCTTTGACCCTACGTAATTTTGACACCCACACCCAAAAACAAATCTCATAATATAATCTATTATACAGACTTTATATCAAATTGTCAATGAGAAATTATCATAGGCACATATTCCTCTTTCTCCCACTTAATACAGCGAATTAGCTCTTTGACCTGAAGCTCAATACATCTCCTATAATTCGTGTGAAACCCTGTTTGTGGGTGCGTTATCTCTGTGTGCATTTTTTGCTCAAAGCGACCTATAAACTCCTTGCGTGCAGAATTTGACAGCAAACATGGCTTATCCGGGTCTTGTGGATATATAAAATCGCTTTCTTTTAAGATTCCAGAATTGACAAGATAGACAACCAGTGAGTCAATAACAATCGATCTGAATTCCTCTATCATGTCCGAAGCCAATGCAGGGTGCCCTTGTCTGATGGAATGGAAAAAGCCACAATAAGGATTCAAGCCATGTATTGTTAGCAAGGAATAGATGTTATAGAAAAGCAATGTGTAACCAAAACTTAGAAGGCTGTTTATTGGGTCAGTCGGTGGTTGGCGAATTCGCTTTTCAAATCCAAGTGTATCTTTAAGCATAAGGTCAAAAACATCAAAATATCTAGCAGAGGCAGTTCCCTCATATCCACGCAACTGATCAATTGCTAACGTATCTTCGGAATTTTTGATGTCCGCAGATATACTATCTATGGCTTTTTGTATTGCCTCGCTAGTTATTTCACGATTGCGTCTCTGAAGAAAGATTCTCATATTATTTAGTTTTCCTTTGACAAATCCCTTGCTGATTTTCAGGCAGAAATTTTCATCATTTGCCCTTTCAAACTGAAGTTGCTGGAGGACAATATTTGTGTTATTCGTTGATTCCAGACGACCATAATATTTGCCATTGCTAGATAAAAAAGTGATAGGGATATTCTCCTGTAAGCATGTAGTCATTGCAGGGGTAGTAATTGCGCAGTTGCCGAATATGATGATCTGCTCAACCTTCATTATATGGACTTCGGATATGACTTCTTCATCCTTTGAGACAACGAATCGCTCATTTTGCCGTCTCAGGATGCTACCTTGACTTTGAATATAGAGTGTTCTCATAAAGGCAAGCGATGACGCTTCGACATCTAGTTCGGTATTGATCGGGGTTTCTTTTGGCTCAATATTGCAATCCATTGCTTGTAAATTAGATTCACGGAATGAGTCAATTAATGCTTTGCCCAAAGGAGTTCCTTTTGTGGTAGAATACAGCTTCTTGGCTTCTGATATGCCGGTTATTGGCGGCTTTACTTTGCCATATTCTGGTTCTGGAATTGTAACAAGGCTTCTGGCAAATATGGCGCCTAGATATTCAAATCCGTCATCAAAGCTGACGATTTTTGTCTTTTCCTTATTTAGCATTAGTCCGAGATCGGATAAAATATTACGAACAATCTCCAAAGCTTGCTCTGCTAGGTGCTTGGATTCGCATAGGACAAGGAAATCATCTGCATATCTGACAAGCTTATATCTGCTCTTTTCCATCGCCTCATCAAATCTATCAAGGTATAAATTGGCAAGTAATGGTGATATAACAGCCCCCTGTGGTAAGCCTTTTGGCGGGAGTATAACTCCGTCTTTATCATAAATGGGCGAAGTTATCCACAGGACTATAAGCTGGATAACGTATTCATCAGAGACAAGCTCTCGGACCCTTTTTATGAGAATATCGTGGTTTACCTCGTCAAAGTAGGATTTAATATCAGCGTCAATGACCCATACATAGCCTTTATCCCGCCATTCGGTGATCTTTGATATGGCATTATGCCTTGATTTATTTAGGCGATATGCAAAGCTGATGTCCTCGAATTCTTGCTCAAAAATGGGATTCAGGATTAGGGTAACTGCTGTCTGTGCAACCCTATCCCGAACAGTAGGCACGCTCAAAGGACGCTTTTCGGCATTGTCCTTTTCAACATAGAAACGTAGCAGAGGATCAGGCTTATATGACTGGTTCATAAGCTCGTTTTGTATGGAAGTCAGGTTATTGCTCAGATCAAGGTCGAACTTGTCAATAGTTATGCCGTCAATTCCGGCACAGCCCTCGTTTTCTTCCACCTTTTCCCATGCGTTTAGAAGGTTTTTCCAGTCGTATATTTTTGTCATCAAAGATTGTGTCATAATGCTATCCTTTAGGTGATAAAAAATGCGGAATCATTGGTAATGGGCAGACCACCGATTCGCCTGATATTTTCCAGACATGCGTTGCACAAAGAATAACAGCGCAGGCTGTCCTCGTCAGCATTTATGATTGCCTCTAGCTTTTGCAGAAGTTCAGTGAGTCTGTCTGTATCCAGATTGCACTCAAACAGGCTATATTGGATACGTGTGCCGTAGCTTTCAAGTATCTTACTCACTGAGTTCCTTCTGCTGTCGTCTGATATGTCATAAGAGATTGCGTGAAACATGGTTGTTAAATTGGATAGGTAATGGGTTTTTCTTGCCACATCATTTGTGTAAAGAAACCGATAAAAAGGGCTGATGGAAAATATATATATAGTATCTTTGGGCATATATAGCCAAACAAACCTATAGTATTTGCTTCAATACAAAAGAATTGCGTTATTATGTCTAAAAGAACAGCACCGATAGCGAATGACTCAATTAATCCCATTGAATAAATTAGCAATGTCCTACCACACGCAATACGTATGTCTTTTACGGTTTTATATATTTCGTTGAATACATAAAGAAACGAAAAGATTAAAGCGAGAACTACGGTAATAATCCCTAATCTTGGGTCATCGAGCATTTTTTCTAATATTTTCCATGGGGTATCATTGAAAAATAATGGCAGATACCCAATGATAATGCCTGCAATTAATCTTGGAAGGAGAATTCTTAACAATAGGATCGATCTACCAACAAAAACTGCAAAAAGAAAAATTACAAAAAGAGCGTATAAACTGAAAATAATTGTTCTGAAAAAACCAAAGATAATTATTGGGGGGTAAAGGATCATGAGGGCTATTATAATATTCCTGATTATAACTGAAATTGGCATATTTATAGATAGTCCCCATGCAAGCTTTAGATTGTATCGCTGAAGAAGCCAAATAGAAACAATATCAAGATGGGATTTCCATTTTTGGTCTGCAAATTCTGACTTTAGTTCCTGCCTATCAAATAGCATTTCATCAATTTGCTTTTCTGCATCTATCTTACCTTTTGGATCAATAAGGTTTGCCTCAAAAATGGATTTAATGTCTGGGTTGGATTCTGATTCGATGCAAATGCGGAGCCATTTTCTGCGGATCCAATCCTTTACTTGATCACTCCATTCTTGACCGATTTTATCATTTCTTTCGTCAAGTTCAGTTCCCCATTTTTTGAGGATAAGGGAAAAGCAATAGTAAATCTGGCAATAAACCAACAAGTATCTTTCTCGCAAGCCTTTCTCATTGAAGAAATTTTCATAAGTTTTAAGAAGCTCATATAGCGTTTTATGGAAGCATTTTCTTCCTTTTATGAATTCAATGCTTTCTCTTGGAAAATAGTAGAAGTTGAAACCCCATTCTTCATCGAATAACTCTTCTATTGGTTTGCGATAATTGTCGTAACTGACTGCTATAAAATCCTCATAAGCTTTCATAAGATCATCCTAATTGCATATCGTATGCAAAAACTTCAGTTTTCGCATCAGTAGTTACCGATCCTTTTATCCCTTTGCATGTAAGTTCTATTTTTATAAAACCTTTGGAGTTTTCAAACAGGTATATGATAGGCACGTTTTTCATTATAGCCTGTAATGTCTGGATAGGAATAGCGCCCTTATATCCGCCTGTTATATTAAAATATCTGTCATAATCTCCACCAGAATACTCAACAAGCAAATTCCGTGATATATCAATCAGGTTTTTTAATCCTTCTGTAGCAAAGATTTCAGGCTTGTCTGGGTCTAATCCAGCTACTTCTTTCATGTCAGGTTCAATCTGCCATTTATGTTTGATCGCTTCGGCGTTTATTTCGGCGCAGACTTTTCCATCTGGTGTCTTTGAGTATAATAAAGCGATCATGTCCTCAGATGTTATATCGCCAATACCCTCATTGCCATCCATTGCCACAAGGCTTGCCATTTCGGCGGATAGGCATTTGCGAAGACTAATGGCTTTGTCATTATTATAATAGGCATCTAAATTTCGTTTTAGATTTTTGGATGCGCCTTCTTTTACCTTATTTTCAAAGCCCTCTTCTTCGTTTTCAATATCCCTTTTGAAATCGTCAGCAGTATATTTTTTTTATAATTTTCCAACGCAGACGTTCCAACTGTTGTAATAATTAGCTTTTTCATCTTTTGATTCTCCTATTTTGCTTTGCCTTTGTAAGTAACATTCGTAATCTTATCGCCAATTTTAGTGATCTCTACCTTAATTTTTTGCCCTACTGCGAGTCCGTAAGTGCTTCCACTGGTGACTTGGATTTCTGCACCCTTAAACTCAACAAAAACCCTGTTTTTATCATCTTTCTTTGTAATAATTAGTTTTTCCTCAAATGAAGCAGATTTTGGTGGTTCTGGTTTAGGTTTTTTCCCTTTTTCTTTATTTAATTCTTTCTCTTTTTTTATTTGTTCATCTGCATCTTTTTTCAGCTTTTCTTCTGCTTTTCTAGCCTCTTTTGATTCATTATAGCATTCAATTGTTCCGTCATGATGATCAGTCAACCAATAACCCGGCGGATATCCTAGCCAATTTGGGTTATTAGGATTATACGCCATAAGGGTTTTTAGCCCATCATAAAAACTTGCATTTTTTAGCTGATCGTTAAATCTATCAATATGGCTTTGAATATCACTTGTTTTATCTATGAAGTCACATTGAGAAAAATCCTTGTAATAATCATGGTTGCGCTCTTGAAGAGATATTATGGAGATTTTAATGCTACCCAAACCAAATGGTTTGCCATAGCCTAATTTATGGCACCAATCCTTCTCTAATACTAAAGCAAAAATAAACATATCAAGTTCAGATTCTTCAAGATTCTCAAAATCTACCCTAAAATGAAACTTTGCTTCCTCATTGACAATAGTTATAGGAACTCCTTTAGCTTCTTCTATATGAGCAAATATGTTTCTGGGATCGGCATGTAAGTAAAATTTGCGTCCTAAATATTCTCCTCCTTCAGTTGGCTTATCAGCATTATATGATTTAAAGTAGAAGGATCGGCGATGAGGATGAGGACCCATCAGTTGCTTTATATCAAGTTTCTTCTTGCTAACATTTTTATTCTTTGATGGTTCTGTATCATGGATATTTATACGACTAGCAAAAACAACCTCATCGGCAGTAAAGCCAAATAATGAGCAAATTGGGCATACCTTAAATCTTTGCTTTATCCTCTCAGCTTTTTGTTCAGGAGGATACTTTTTCAGTTCGGTCTCAATTACTTTGTTGCAAGCTTCGAGATTATGATCATAATCAAGATCAGGTTCTGGGAATTTGCAATCTTTTATCTCGCCATAATCTTTTTCTATCTTATATCCACAGCCACCACCGATAACCTCACAGACGGTTCTTATCATGCCACGAATGGATGACCCCGGAATTATTGGTTGCTCTCCATCTTTCCAGAATGGATTGCCATCAGAGCCTTTTATGCAAATTTTCGTCTTTGTTTCAAGCTCACATTCCATGTATCCGCTTATGGATGATGGATTCAGCCTTCCATGATAATTTGTCATCTTGTTACGAGTTATGCCATTAGGAAACGGCACAAAATTATAAGGATTCATGTCTTATCCTCCTCTATTCCGACAAAGCGATGTATAATTGATACAGGTTCGTCGTCTTCAGATTTTCTCTTTAATTTATATTCCTGCACTTTTAGTTTTACACGATTTTTTGAATCTTGATGGTCTATTGGATATTCCAATATCTTTGGTATCTGCTTCTCATACCATTCGTTATCTTTATCTTTCAAGTGTTCTCCCCAAAGGTATATTGACCGAGTTTGTGGTATAGGCTCAAGATTGCAGGGATAGTCATCAACCCATGATGGAATATCTGGTTCATCTGTTATTATCACTATATGCAATCCATTTTGCCTTTTTTGCCACTTTAATTCCGTTTCTTTGCCAAATAGTCTTCCTTTTTTACAGATAGAAAAATTATTAATGTCAATTTTCTTTAATTTATCGAAGATCAGTTCATCTGTTTTTTCGAGAATCGCATACGTAAACCGATCTCTATTGATATAATCATTGAATTTTAGTTCATTTATGCCTTTTTTATACCCGATTTTAGCCATTTTGATTATCTCCTTGTCTAAGTTGAGAGATCGTCTTAAACATAGGTATTGAATCGTTCCATGCTTTCGCACATGCCCTCCAGAAAGGGCTATTAGCAATCTCGTCATTTGACTCAACAGTGAATATCTTTCGATAATCCCATTCAGGTTCGGATAAAGGTGTTAAATCTATATCAACTGGAACACTTATAAACCCATATACCTCATCACTACATAACTCACCTATGCCTTTAAGCTTATTTGATTTATCTTTATAATAAGCCAATTTTATATCGCTAACTGTGCCTTTCACACGTCCAAATCCCTTTGATTTTCCTGAACCTAGCGGGATTAGCTCATTTTCAAGGTCTCGAAGGACATAAGCCAGCAATCCCAATTGCCATAATTCAAAGTTGCGGATTGTGATTTCATTTGTAAAGGTATAGCCTTCCAAAACGAGATTAATAAATTTTGCCCCACTACTGTTACCACCTGTAAATCGATCAATCCCGATTCCATCACGAGTAACAGCGCATCCTGTTTTTATTGTCTTACTATCATGAATCTGGATTCTGCTGGCAGTAGCTGTGCAACCAAAAAGCTTGCATATAACACATGATTTGGAATATGGTTTTTTATCATTTTTAGGCGGATATTTATCCAAGTATTTGGAGCATGAGGCTTTCGGAGATGGTGTTTCAATATCCGTATCAAATGGATCACAACATATCGAGTCATTTTCATCACTGACAGTCCTTGCAATTTTCTCTGCATAAGATCGTATTACCCCACGAAGTGATGTTCCAGGGATAAAGCATTCTGATTCTACTGCTTCTGTTGCGGACTTCAAACTTTTCTTTATATTATCAGTTATATCACCCCTAAAGATAGGGATGCTATCAGCGGGTGAATCTTTTGACTCCTTATCTTGCTTTTTGTCCTTTATCTTTTCATCTTTTTTCTTTTCATATCTCCCATCTTTTATTATAAAAGGTCCCTTTGTTTCCAAAGTCAATGTTAGACGGCATTCATTGATGAGTTTCTTTAACATTTTTCCCCTCCGTTTCTAATTCAGGAATTCCGTTATCTTCGTTTGTATGAAGCTTTCTGCATCTGCTATTTGACCAAGTTTGTCATTTAGAAGGTAATTTTTTAGATTATAATCAGGACATTGAATATCAAAATAGCTGATTTTCAAATCAGTCAATTGACATCTACCTAGTCCAGAAGCAGATTTGGCTCCGATATAGAACGCCCCACCATTTGCTTTATCTCGCATCATTTCATGCAGACCAATACATAACAAACCCCATTCAGTTTTTCCTGATAAATTTTCTGCTATTAACTCGAAATCAAAACAATGTCCTTTCTCTAACACCTGAATCTCGAAAAGTGCGCCTTGGGATGCCGTTTCCGTATCACGATCAATTCCTACACCAAATCGGATGTTGTCTTTGGGATTGCCATTAATAGGATAAAGATCGGTGATCTTCACTTTTGACGCAAAATGCGTTGACCCAAAAACTTTGCAGGTATCACAGAGATTATTTTCCAAAATCTTAACTATCTCTGCTTCATTCTTTTTATCTTTAATGACTTCTGGATTTACAGTTACGCATGTGGGATGTGAAGATTTGTCATATAATAGGCATGTGTTTTTTTCTAGAAGAGTATATGCAATCCTTTCTACTGTGCTTCTTAATGCACCTCGCAGAGATGATCCCGGAATATAAAATTTATCTCCTGATTTTACAAACGTGGAGTCAGCAAATTCATCACCTTTTCCACTGCCAATGTGCATTGCTTCTTCCAATACCAAAACACCTCTGAAAATATAACGACTCTCTAGCTTATCAAAGGTTTTAATATTATTCATGTTTTGCTCCTCTCCATTTCTTTTCTATAACGATAATATGTATAGATCGCATTAAACATTGCACGAGATAATGACCTTTCCAATGTTCCTTTTATCCATAAGTTTGATTCATGGATTTTGCCATCAAATAGCTCTTGCACTATACTATTATTTGGCTTATATTCTTCTATATTGTTTTTGACCTTATCTATCTCTGAATTGCTGAATTCAAAGATTCGTTTTTTCAGATCATCTCCGACTTCAGTCCATGGTTTATTTTTTCTCTTCTCTTCCTTTTCTTTTTGTTTGTCTATAAATTCCTTAATTTCTTCTTTTTGATTAGTGAAGCAGTTAGAATTTTTATCATAGATTGATTTTAGGGCATTCATCTGATTAGGAGTTATTTTTTTATCCAAATGTTTTGTATCAACGAAATTCCTTGCAGCTTCAATAAGGAAATCTACTCCTCTGTCAATATATACCTCAACAGCATATTTTATTTGTTCTTGCTCATTCATTTTAATGTTTCCTCCAAATGGAATTCGTCGCATATACTAATTTTTCCAAAGCCTTCGTTACGACGTTCCCCTATGCCTACTTGCTCAATCAAAGTCAGCATCCTGCAAAGATTATCTTTCTGATTATCGGTAAGAGATTCATCAATTGAAAAGAGAAATACAGAGCCTTTGGAAATGGCTATCTCATCTTCCTTTGGCAATTTATGAGCCATATTCCACCCCGTAATAATGTGAGTGGAAGCCCAATCCCGAAGGTGTTGGAACTTACCAATGGTGTCCTTGAATATATTAATGTCATTTAACTCAAGGTAGTTATTGGAATTTTCTAGTGCTTCAATAAAGTCACAAGTATCCACTCTTGGTTTGTAATTTAGTATTTCATCCAACAATATAGCGTCAGAATTAAGGGTTACTGAGAAAAAACATTTATTTTCAATATTTATTTTCTCATTGAGTTTATTGAATCTTTCAGACAATGGAGATGCAACATCATCATCGCTTTTTATAATTAAGTTGACCTTTCCAAAACCTCTGCTCTTTCCCGTTCCAACATATATTGTATTATTATCTTGTCTAAGCATATTCAAAATGACATCTGGATTGGCGCAAGTTTCAAATATGCCTTTAAAAATTTGTGAATCCCTATCATTTGACTTTTCATTTAGGACTTCCTGAGTATATAGGGTTTCGGGAACTGCCGTTTCTGTTGATTCCATAATGGCAGTGTGCGCTATTAGTCGTTTAGAAACCTTTACAGACTTGTAGCCATCTTTATTTTTATAATATCCTCCAAACCGATCCATTACTGATTGACATTCCCTTGGATCGTATTCACATTTATCATATTTCTTGGGCATTGAGTAATTGTCTTGAGATTCATATCTAGCAGTTGCGATCAAAGTATCCAGAACACCATGGCATTTGGGAGGATCATGGAAGCCCGAATGATACTTACATGAAGATGCTGTAAACGGAATTACTTTACCCCCTTCGATATAGCAATTCCCAAAGCGAGTTTGATCACTATTGAAAATATCATCAAATTCTTTTTGTCTTGATGTATCTGAAATCCCATAATGTTTAATGTAAAGCATTGCCAAACTACCACGAATAGTGCTACCCGGAATATAGTCTAAAGTCTCTATGAAGTTACCAGTGCCTCTTTTTTGCGCAATACATACAGGCGATTCAAGTTTTATTATCATTTTGTATTTATTCATCATTTGCTAACCTCCGACACTCCAAGCCAAGTTCTTCGCAACAGATGCTTTCTATTCGTCCAAGCCCTCTTGCTTTTTGCCCCCCTATATGCGTTAGAATTTTAAGACCGTATATAAGCAAATCTTTTTCTTGCTTATCTAATAATTCTTTAGCATTTATAGTTCCTATGAATGCAAGTTCCTTTGATACAGATTCCATGCTGAATAATGCTTGGGGCGACGATATATGTAGTTTTCTGGAAATCTTAACTCCATTTCTTAATTCACTTTGCTTATCAACACGAAGGCGACTTATTTTGTGGAGTAAACGAAATTCATTTTGCTGAGATTCATCTAATTCAGCATCACCAAAAATTAACTTACCTTCTGTATAAGGAGAGCCAAATAATCGGCAAATAACGCATCTTTCCTGCGGATTTAATTGCATACAAATATCTAATCCTTCGCCTTCGTGTTTGCCACAAATTTTGCCTTCTATGCTCTTCCATTGTGAAAAACATGGATCATCTTTAAGTGTTTTGGCGATCTTGCG
>CAZMCH010000038.1:0-8375 GCA_964564735.1 uncultured bacterium | reverse complement strand
GTGGGTCTTTCTTTCCAAATCTACCCAATCGTAATAATAAATGCTTGGAAATTCAGAATTTTACTTATAATGGTTTAATATTGGAGATTGATGGAAGTTTCAAAGAAGTACCTGCAAACGCTTTTCAATTTCCCTTTGATAGTTGAGGCTGGAATATATACCAAGCCTTCCTCATCTTTAATGCTAACAAGGTCAACTATCCTCGCAAAGCCGAATCCACTACCAATATATAAATTGCTTTTCAAACAAATAGTGATGTTATAATCTTCCATCAAATTCACCTCCCTGCTAATCCACAAAATCATAAAGCTCAATCATATCAATAAAAGGTGTATCAAAAGAACCATCATCTGATTTCCACCAAGGAAAAATCTTTGACCCACATTTCCATTCACATCCGAAATTTAAGAAGATTTCCCGTGGAGGAATTTTATTACTAGCGGATTTTGACAATCTACTAGCGATAAACAAATAATCAAGCATTGCTTGCTGTTTCCCACGATATAAGGACTCATACATTGTCCTCAGCTTATTGGTAGGAAAGTCGTTTTCCTTAAAGCGCCTGATCTGATCAAGTAATTTGCCCAATTGATCTGTTGTATAGGGACGTTGATAAAGTCTTAATTCCTTGCCATCATCAGATTTATAAGAAAATTCTCTTTCCCTTGTATCTTTTATTTCTTGTAAGACGGAACCTTTTAGCACCATGTAATCAATGGCATTTATTTCACAATCTTTTATAGATTTTTTGTTACTTAATGCCTTCGCTGAATGAAGTAATCCCTGTGCGTGATCCATCATGCGATGTATTGGGTAATTTGAATGTGTAATGACAACACCAGCACAAATTGATATATTTGATTTTTCCTTGAATTTATCGCAAAAATCTATAGTTATCTCAATTGCTTTATTGGCAGGAACAACGACCATCAGATCGTCACCACCAATCAGAATAACCTCAAATGGAATATATCTTTTATTCTCATCATTGTCTATCAGTTCTGTATGTTTATCCAGAGCAGAAAATAGGGCATCTTTAATAGCGTGACTAACATTTTTACTAAGTTCCTTATAGTCTTTTGGTTCTGTTAAATCAGATAATCTTTGACCCATGCGATTGGCGTCAGCATATATAAAGCCAATATAATTATTTGATGGATAGCCAATATCATTGAGATCATTCGGCAAATACTCCTCTATTTGTGAATTTTCTTTGCCAATTATTTCTGACCATTTTGACCAGTTATGTTGCTCTGTTAGCCACTTTGCAAATTGAAAAAAGTATGATCGGTTAATCTTTACTTTATCACGCTTGAGAGCAATTGATTTGGCAATCAATATCTTATCGCCTTCCCCTATCTCTTCTGCAGGATGAATTCCAGAACTCTGGCAAGACTTGAAATATTGGCTAGTAAGTGGTTGAATATGGATAGGTTTTGAGTCCTTTTGTTTTCTTAGTAATCTTTCTCCACGAGAAACCCATTGCTGAAAACACTCAGAATTTCTTTTTGTTACAATAGCTGTAGTAATGGAAGCTGAATTATCTGTCTTGTTCCAGTATTCCTCCTGTATATTATGACAGAATTGCTTTGCATACTTTTCATCAGTAAAAAAAATCTTTCCTGAACCACCACCAAGAAAAATAATTTCCCAATCAAGATTGTTTTCCTTAATCGTCTTCTCGTTAATTTCCCATTCTCCTTTTTGATTGAGGTTAGAGTTTCCTTTTTGTGATATTTTATTCAGTAACTCATAGGTAGATTTAAGATTTAGGCTATCAAGAATAGCACTTGCTCCTCTGATTTCACTAAGCCTATTGGTAGCAAATACATATTCCTTTATTTTGTCAGTGTCAATTAGGACCATGATATTTGGTTCATTCATTGTTTCATCTCCTCGTCTGCTTAACAAATTTGATACTTACCCAATCCAAACGTTGTGCCTTTCCCAATATGTATCTGCTCACCCAAAGCAATGAAAGGCATAAACTTTTCAAAATCACCTTTGTAGGTTACGGTTCCGATAACTCCTCCAAATTCCATCTGCTCTTTCTGGCGTGATGAATACCTCGTCCAATCATGCCATCTAAGATTCCATTTTAAGACATCAACAGCCTTTGATTTCTCAATTAGCTCATTAATGTCTAAGTCTACCTCAGAATCACAGTGATAGAACATAAGCATAGAAATTCGGCGCAAAAGATTGCGCACCATAACGTGAAATTCTATATTTGTTATGTAACTTTCTCGATATTTTATACGTGTGGGGGTGAGGAATTCCAAGCTAAGAGTTTCTTTACAATTAGTTGGAAGGAGACCAGTGCTGGTAATCGGTAGGTTATCGATTAGAAACCGGGTCTTGGGGTCGTATATTGGCATCCATTGTTGTTTAATTAAATCATATCCAGACACCTCCTGAAGATCAAATTTAACTCTTTCTGTTCCCAAACCTCTTCTGCCAAGTTCATCAAAGCAGAAGATAAAATAGGGAAAATAATCAATCGCTTTGCCTATTAAAACTAATCCAAAATGAAAGAGATCACCTACCGAGAATATGCGTTTGGAAGTTTCATATAGCTCAATTACATAAGGTCTTGGAACATCGGAATATTTTGAAAACCTAGCGTTAAAGCGTGTAACGGGAGTCTCAAATAAATAGTGATAGGCACATCCATCTTTGTCTTCACATATCTTGCAATCCCTTTGTTCTTTTGAGCAAACGACATCTTTGAATATATGACCGAACAAGCCTCTTAAGGCACTGCCCTTGTATTCTGGTAAGCGACCATTGCTACGAGTTAAGAATATGAAAATAAGCTTTGCTATTCTGAGGTCATCAATCATTAACGCCTCCTTTGAGGGCTAAAATCCTAGAGCATCAAAAAGAAGCAAATTATTTCTGTAACGCCTTTCTATTATTTAATAGATTACTACATCTACATCTCATATACCTTCAGCACTTCATCGCCATAGTGGTTTATGACCTTGATGGCTATTTTGCCGGTGTCGGGTTGTGTAAAAGGATAGCTTACGTTGGAATAGAGATTTGACCATGCGGATTCGTCTATTTCTGCTCGTAAGGCACGCTGTAAGCTCTTATATGGCTCATCTGAACCACAGAAATAGGCATGACGGACAAAGAAGCTCTCCCCGTTATAGTTTGTGTCTATGAACCAACAGGCTATATCATCTGTGGAACTTGACCTTATCTGCCCTGTGGTCGGGTCATAGATGTCAACGCCATTAATTTTAACAACAATTTTTCCATCGGGCTGTTTGTCAACATCAATGTCTGGTTCACCGAAGACCATAAACAGATTACCTGCTCCAGTCTTTTTCAGCACTTCATCACCCATCAATAAGTCAGGATTCATGCGTGTAGCCAAAACAGTCAGCTTGCCATATTGCTTTACCTCTTCGGAAACGTGAGGGTCAAAGGCAAATCCACAGACGATAAGCAGATCAAATCCCAATCCTTTAACTGCTTCTTTTGCAGATTCCTTGATAAGATCAGCGTCAACCGTTCCATGTTCGGGACCGATGCACACAGCGACACGCTTTATCTGTCCGCTTTCTATATATTCCCCCTCTGCATGAAGATTTGCGCCCGCATAAGTATCAAGACGTTCAAATCTCAATCGCTCATTCTTTTTTGTGTTTTGAACGCCTGCTTTTCTGAGATTGTCAATTACCATCATCTCAAACTGACCGACTGTCCTTTGCTCTTGTGCTTTGGATTCGGATTCAGGGAGTTCTTCATCAGTGGAAAGTACTCTATGCGGAGATAGACTTTCTACTGTGAAAGGACCCGTAACACGTATCCGCTTGTTATCCTCATAGGGCTGATCGTAAAGCGTTTCCATATCTGCGTTGCGTGATATGGAGTCGTCAATCTCTTTTTGTCTAGCTTTTCGCAATTCCCACCACTCATTATGCAGATTTTTGGCTTTTTCTGACCACTTGCCGTCAGCATCTCTTGGTATTTGCCATTCTTCGTAAGATTTGCCAATCAGATCATTGAGCTTTGCACGTATAGGCTCAAGCTTTTCCTGCCATTTATTATATATTTCGTCAATCTCTGGATTGTTGGCGATGGCTTTAAGGGTGATATGCGGGACACGCTTATAAACAAAGCCCTTCTTTATGTCATTGATGGTTTTTGGCATGTTGGTTGGTGGGATAACGCCTGCGACTTCTGACTCTTTCTTTATGCCTTCGGGTGAGTCTGCTAATAGATAATATGGGTATTTTGCAGACATAAGGCGTGTTCGGGCAAGGGCGATGGCTACACGGCTTGTGTCTATGGTTATCCAGCGTCTGCCCCATTGCTCTGCAACATAGGCTGTTGTTCCGCTTCCGCAATTATGAATAGCGCATACGCTAGTTAGAAATGAATGAGTATTTTCAATCTCTAGATCATAGACTTCTTCGTCTGTGTGGACTACCTCAATGGATTCTACTGTAACCGCTTTCTTTTCTAATCCATAGAATATCAAATCACCTTTTTCCAAAGAACCTGCCTGAACCCATTGTGCGCCTTCAACACTTTGCATACGAATATTACATTGATTTTGTATGGCAAGATATACCCCTTCAATATTATGCATTACTTCTGTTGTGGTAAATCTTAAGACATCTAGCCCTAATGAGCGCATATAGGCATCTCGTTCTTTATCATAGGCGATGGATTCTTCTGTAAAATGTGTTGAACCATCTACTTCGACTACAAGGTGCGCATCTCTGGAGTAGAAATCAGCAATATAGGGTCCGATGGGATGCTGTCTGCGGAATTTTATTTGCCCCACTTTATCCCCTCGTGAACATGGAGAAATGCCTCCCTTAATCCCTCCGCAAGCGTGTTTGTTGCCCCCCTCTGTCCCCCCGCAAGCAGAGGGAATGTCCCCTTGTGTCCCTCCGCAAGCGTGTTTGTTGCCCCCCTCTGTCCCTCCGTAAGCGGTGGGAAATGCAGTTCCCTCTCCATTTGCAGTTCCCTCTCCGCTTGCAGTTCCCTCTCCGCTTGCGGAGAGGGCTAGGGTGAGGTGTCTCCCACGCAATACTGCCCAAAGTTTTTGTTCTGGGGGACTTGATTCTTTGCGTAGTTCCCTTGCTCTTTCAAAGTGTCCCTCTGGAATGGAACTCCAATCGCTTTTTCCGCCGAGTCTGCGTGGTCTAAGTTTTGCCAATACACGATGATCAGCAGTCAGCCATAGTGTATCTTCGCTTTGGGAATGGCGAATGCCTATCATAAGACCTTTATATTTTTTCTGGATTACTCTTAATACTTTATGTGGAAGGCAATCATGTCCATATACTATATCATCGGGTTTGATGGATTCGATTGGAATAGACTTTTCCCCCCTTAATCTCCCCGCAAGCGTGGGGAGAGATGATTGTTGTCCCACTGAGGATAATGGGAGATTTTTGGCTTTACCACCCTTAATCCCTCCTTGAACGGAGGGAAACACACTCTCTCTGTTTACGGAGAGAGCTGGAGAGAGGTTTTCGCTTTTTCCGTCCATTGAGTTAGAATGATCAATATCCCCATTAAAATGATCGATATCCCCACGTTCACGGGGGGACAAAGGGGGGCATAATACCAGCGTTCCTTTGCGAACACATGTCGGGTCAAGAACCAAGTCGCCGGGGTCGGTGGTCATAAGGATGCACCTTTTTATTGTCTCTTCTGCTGTTTGGACAACATATATCTTGGAAGTTGCTGATGCCATTTCATTCCATGAATGATCTAATTCTGAATATGGAAAATCGCTAAAATATGCCACATAGCGAAGTGTATCACCTGTGGGAATAACACGTTCGTTCCTCAATAGACGCTTCATACCAGATTCGTTTGTTTTCCAGCTTCTAGCACCGCTAGTTAATGGGGGCTTATAAATTTTTCCATTGTATTCTATCTCAAATGTGCAACTAGCATTAAACCCAGCAGGAGCAAGTTTATATGATGCAAAGAATTTGGCATCCTTCGGGATGAGATTGGGATTCTCAGTTTCTTCATTTGTTACTGATCTACTTTCACCATTTGGCAATTTTAGGTATTTCCAGTTATCTCCAAGTATTGGTGTCTGCTCAAGGAAGAGCTTCCTAAATTTTAGTTCTTCAATATTTTTGGCATAAAAAATGATGTAGTCATTTATAACACCTAGATATTTGGAATTCATCGCATTTATTTTTCTTCTAAAGCTAATAAGACTTACAAAATTTTCACTTCCAAATATCTCATCTAGCAAACATCTTACCAGATGAATGTTCTCATCACCAATCTGCACAAACACACTGCCACTTTCAGTCAGTAATTCTCTAGCGACAACAAGCCTATCACGAAGATATGTCAGATACGAATGAATCCCAAGTTCCCATGTATCACGAAACGCCTTTATCTGCTCAGGCTGTCGGGTCAGGTCATCAGCACTGCCATCTTTCACATCTCGTTTTCGTGTTGATACCTGCCAGTTAGAGCCAAACTTGATGCCATAGGGCGGGTCAATATATATCATCTGCACCTGACCCTTTAACCCTTCTTTCTCTGCCAATGAAGTCATCACCAACAAGGAATCTCCAAGTATCATCCTGTTTGTCCAGTTCTGCTCATGGTGATAGAAATCAAGCACTTCCTCAAAATTAATGCCATTGAAATCAGCGAATAGGTTAAACTGCTCTGATTGCTCTTTCTTTGCATTAGAACGGACTTCTTCAATGATGACCTGCGGGTTTATCTTCTCCTGAATATAGATAGGCACAGATGGCACTTCCAGATCAGTGCTGTCTTGCTCATCTTTGCCCTTCCAGACTAATTGCGGGTCAAGGGATGGGTCTCTTGGATAGAGAATTGTCTTTGGCTTCTTTTCATCGTCTTCTACAAAATCACTCAGTTCCTTAGTTGGAATATTAGCACGCTTATCTGAATGCTTTATGCTGTCCACTGGTATTTTATTTGCCATATTTTTAACCTCTCTCTAACTCTCTCCATTCATGGAGAGAGAATATTGCCTCACCCTAGCCCTCTCCGTAAACGGAGATGGAACTTCATTTCCCCACGCCTGCGGGGGGATGAAGGGGGGCATTTTCCACACTTACGGATGGACACAAGGGGACATTCCCTCTGCTTGCGGAGGGATTAAGGGAGGCATTTCCCCCACGTCCACGGGGGATTAAAGGGGGGCATTCCTCCTAAGTTCAGCCCTTATTATATTCTTTGCGTCCCACGGGTCAGATATTTCTATAAACGCCCATTTTCCAAATCCACCATGATTGTTGATAGCTGGTATCCAGAAATTACGTGTTGTGGATGTCTTTATTGCCTTGTCTTTCTTGGCTTCGCCTGATACCTCAATGATCATGTTTATCAATTCTGCTTTGTGATTGTTTATACAGACGATAAAATCGGGTATATATTTGTGTTCCTTGCCTTCCATCGTGTATGGTATTGAGAATCCGAGATTCTGGTTTTTGGCATAGCAAACAACCTCGTGCATCTCCTCAATAGATTGAGCCATTTTTGCTTCCCATCCGCTATCTATCACGACATGGGATATATGGCACTTTTCAGGATCAGTCTTGTAGGTGTCCTTTGTTGTGTCAAAGTCAACATATCTTGTAGAGCCAAGAGTATCGTAAGGTCTGAGTATGGGCTTGAGTATCTTCTCGCCTGATTCAGAACCGACTATCGACTGATATATCTTGTCTGCGGCATCATGGGCTAGGGTTATCAGCAAAAGCATCTGGGAAAATGTATTGTCTTTATATATGACACAATTTGATAGCTATTGCACGGATACAACGCATTTGACATCCTCACCGAGTTTGCCGGGCTTGCCGACTGTATTCATTACCTCACGGAGTAGGTCTTCATCGGTTATCTCTGCTATATCACGACCGGGAAACCTTGCACGATAGTCTTCTTTGAGTTGCTCAATCTCTTTTGATGCGCTCTTTTTGAACTCAACGCTCATGGCTTCGCCTGATTCCAATTGTTCACTGTCTATCAATATCGTATTTGGTCTTATCCTCCATCTGCCGTTTTCTTCATTGCTGAATATTGGAAGATTGCCGGGGACAATGACTGTTGAGCCATCTGGTAATTCCTTCTCCCACCCAGCGATCCAGTCATAGACCATCTTTGAGACATTGGTATTATTGCATACAACGATCATAACGGGTGGGGTCATTTCATCTGCGCCTGTGGACTTGGTATTTAGCCATTGTTTATGATATTTCTCATAATTGCTATAAAGGCTATGAAGAGCGGATTCAAGCTCCTTTGGCAACTGTGGTTCACCATTGATCGCTTCTGTTCTGCGTCCCTTCTTGGGTAAATCATCACGGATGCGTAGCCATAAATTGCGATATGTCGGTAAGTCG
>CAZMCH010000037.1:0-36209 GCA_964564735.1 uncultured bacterium | reverse complement strand
ACATTTAAATAATCTCTACCTTTGAAAACTTTTTCAAAGTAAGTAAAACTAAAAAGTCTCCCTTTACAAAAGGGAGATTTAAAGGTATTTCCATAGATAATTTAATCAGATAATAAATTGTCCGAACTCATGTCTGAACTTAAGTATTCTGATCATGCCAAAATCACCTGAATTGACAGCAGAATATACATAGTTTATAATATGAATCTAAAATCTGTCAAAAATGGTATAGGGTTTTATGGAGGTTTTATCATGAATTGTCCTGATAAAGATTTAATATTTGCTTATACTCAGGGGACTCTTAAAGATAGTCATAAAATTGAGCAAATTAGGTTTCATATTGAATCATGTAGAAAATGTCAAAAACTGGTTAGGACTTCACTGATGATTGATAAAGAGAGGCATGAAACACATTCAGAACGCCAAGAAAAACATGAACCCCATCAAGCAATGGATGAGTATGATTCTGATTTAGGACAAAGATTTACTTCTCGACAGGCAAAAACATTAAAAATAATAGGGATAATTGTAACGGTAGTTATAATGCTCTCTATTTTCAGCTTGTTCTTTTGGCAGACACATTATAAAAAATCGCCATCTAATATTATCAGCATCAACGGAGTGGATTATCGAGTATGGAAGGCAAAAGATTCGGCTAATGATCGAAATAGTAGCATATTTTCTAATACGAATTTGGATGATATTGATAGTCATTTGATTTTTTTAAGCCCAAAGATATCGAAGTTATTATCGCATCCCAAAATGAATGACGAATTCTGGCAAAATCTAGCAAAACTTCTCAAAGATCAGGACATTCAACTATCAGAGAAGCCAAAGGTATTACTTATAGAAAGAACTTTATTTGCCGATATTGAATCAGGATTGGGTTCAATAGGTGGGGATTTATCTCTTTACATCTTTGAAAATGGCGTTGTTATGATTCAATGGGCAAGGTATTAGCTAATAGGAATTCTAAATTAGAATTTAGAAATGCCTATTTAAGTTGTCAATCTCATCACCGACATCATCCGACCAGTAACGCCATTTTCTGCACGGTGAGAATAATATAAACCAAGATTGCAGGCTGTACAGACATTATTTGATGATATATTCTCTTTTTTTACGCCAATGTCTATAAGCTGAAACTCAACAGCTTTCGGCAAATCAAGGTTATTGTCTTTTGTGCATCTTCCAACACCGAATATAGCATCAAACTGTGAAATAATTTCTTTCCCAACTTCATAACAGCAAGCCTTTATTGATGCACCAAATGCGACTATGCAATCAGATGGATTTGTGCCAAAAGCTTCATTCATATTTTTAATGGCTTTGCTTGCAATCATAAGGATTGCGCTTTTCCAGCCAGCATGTGCGACTCCGATTGCAAATTTGACAGGGTCATATATCATTACTGGCACACAATCAGCAGTCATTATTCCGATACTGACTTTATTTGACATAGTGATCATAGCATCTGTATTGGGTATCGCATTGTCAATTCCATAGGCTCCGCAACCCGCCAGTTTATCTTCAATTAATTCTACCCTATCACCATGCACTTGATTTGCCAATACCAGTGAACTTGCCTCAATTCCTAATTCATGACAAAACAACTCCCTATTTTTCATAACATTTTTTGGATTGTCGCCAACATGATAGGCAAGATTAAGCGTATTGTATGGTTTTGGGCTGACGCCACCAAGCCTTGTGCTAGTAGCGCAGATTAGAGGAAAACTTTTATCTAACCAGTGATATTCTATTTTCATTATTTTTCTGTTAATTTGCTTTTGCTTTTACTAATGATTTGCTAACTGCAGATTTAAATCCCATTATTGCATCATATAAAGCCTCTGCTGTTTGCTGACGAAAAGAATCTGTCTGCATCCTTTGTCTTTCTTCGGAATTTGAAACATAAGCTAATTCTACAAGTATAGCAGGCATCTTTGTTCCAGCAAGAACATAAAAAGGTGCTTTTCTAACACCACGATCTCTAAGACCAAGTTGTGATGTCAATGTTCTTTGGACTCTTTTTGCAATATCAAGGCTATATGGTTCTGTTCCTGTATGATAGCACCTACTTAATATAATAGTAAGGTCCATTGCTTCTCCTGCATTTTCTCTTTTGGCTAATGCTCTTGCTTCTGCATCAGTTGCCTCGAGATTAAAAACGTATGTCTCTGTCCCGCTTCCTCCTGATTTTGAAGGACTAGCGTTAACATGCAGACATACAAAAAGTGTACTATCAGGGGGGTATCTATTTGCTATACTCGTCCTTTGAGGCAATGGAATAAATACATCAGTGTCTCTTGTTAAAACGACATTAAGTGATTTTTCATTTTTTAGCAATTTTCCAAGCCGTTTGGCAACATCAAGAACTATGTCTTTTTCATGAACGCCAGACCTACTCGCACCTGAGTCATGTCCGCCATGACCAGCATCTATAACAACTGTTCGTAAGTCAAAATTACCGGGAAGATCAAATCCATCATTAAAATTAATATCATCAAACTGAGTTTTAGGTTTTGCTGAATTTATTGTTGATGAATCATATTCTAGGTTCTTTTTTGCTGTGATAGATGATTCCGATTC
This sequence comes from uncultured bacterium, assembly GCA_964564735.1. GTDB lineage: Bacteria > Poribacteria > DTPJ01 > DTPJ01 > DTPJ01 > CAZMCH01. The sequence goes on along the minus strand of CAZMCH010000037.1, from coordinate 33,620 downwards.
ATTGTAGGTAAATATCATCGATGGAATCAAATTAGATAACATAGTAGCGGTATCTTTTGGAGAAAGAACAGGAACTCCCTGATATATATTTGGTGGTTCAGTCAAAAGTTTTAATTTACTATTGTTTACCAATATATGAGGGTTACCAATCGTTAGATTTATACTAACATTGCCCCTTTTTATATTTACTTGCTCTTGCGCTGAATCCCACTGAAAATCGGCTTCATAATAAGAAACAACCTCATATAAAGGCAATAAACTGGTGTTTATTGATACAAAATCGATTTTTATGGAATCTTTATCAGAATTTAGCGTTATTGAGCTTTCAGAAGCAATTACAAAATTGAATATCAAAATAGCAGAGACCACAAAGATCATTTGATAATAAAGCTTATTTGTTAAAAAAGGTCTCATAATACCTCCATTGCTTGATATAATAGATTATTGGTATTCAGAAATCACTGATATATATTGTTTTTTTAGACGTTCTTTGCTAGATAAAGCTTCTATATGATCCCAAAATAATATTTCGTCATAATTCCTTATTTTCTGAAGATAATATTCGTAATTTAGATTATTGAATACCAATGATTTGTTCCAAGAAAATTTTTTTGTCTGTATATCTGCTAAAACTTTACCAAGTTTTCTATCACCTCTTGCAAGAATGCCCTGTATTGCTGACCATTTTGCACTGGCAGAAGTGAATTTAATACCGCCAATTTTTCCAATTTCCCGTCTTATATATTGTAATTTTTGCGTTAATATCTTCTCATCTTCCATCGCACACCATTGAAAAGGAGTCTGGGGTTTGGGAACAAATGGCGAAACAGAGACGGTAAGATGAGGCATCTTATTGCCACTTATATAGCCCATCATCAATTTTTTTAATTCTGTTATTGTTGATATAATGCTCTCAATATCATTTTGGTTTTCACTTGGCAGACCTATCATAAAATATAGCTTTATTCCTGATATACCTTTATTTAAGGCAGTTTTTGCAACATCAAATATTACATTAAGCGATATATCTTTGCCTATAATTCTTCTTAATCTATCAGAACCAGCCTCCGGGGCAAGAGTGATCGTCTCTAATCCACTAGAAGCCAAAGCTGTTAATACTATATCACTGATTGAATCTGCCCTTATAGAAGCAACGCTTATCCTATTGCCATTGTTTACAAGACTTGTAACTATTTTGTCTATATGTGGATGATCCGTAACAGATGAACCAAGTAAGCCTATTTTACTAGCATTTTTGGCTAATTCACTTTGAGCAAGCCTCAATATTGCATCTGATGACCTGAACCTACATTTTTGTATATGGCTTCCAACACAAAATTTACATCTATGAACACAGCCTCTTGATACTTCAATAAGGAATGTATTAGAAAATTCGGTATTAGGAGTCAGTATTTTAGAAACTGTCTCAAAATTATCAAGATCGCTAACTATTCGTCGTTTTATATTTGCTTGTGGATGAAGACCGCCAAAAGTCCCATCATCATTATAAATAGGCTTATGCAAAGAAGGAACATATACTCCATCAATTTCAGATAGCCTTGCTAAAAGTTCCTGTCTGTCTAGTCTTTGTCCATCTTGATATTCAGATAAAAAATCATGTATTATTTCTTCTCCATCACCGATTAAAAATGCGTCTATAAAATCAGCTAGAGGCTCTGGATTGAATGACGGACATATTCCACCAGCAATTATTAAAGGGTCTTTTGATGTTCTATTTTCTGTCCAAAACGGAATTTTTGAATTATTAATACAACTAGCAACATTGAAATAATCTAGTTCAAAAGATACAGAAAAAGCAACAATATCAAATTCTGTTAAGTTCTCCTGTGTCTCAAATGATTTTGGAACACCATCTGATTCTTGATAAAAAACCCGTTGACATGAGACATCTGGATGTTTATTGAACTCGTCTAAAATCACCTGAAATCCAAGACTAGACATCCCCAAATAATAAGAGTTGGGAAAAACAAGAGCAACCTTTGTCCTTCCTATATGCTTAAATGCCATGCCATATTCTGCTTGGGTTTGTTTGTCTCTTTGCTTTTTCATTAAGATATAGTCATATTAAGAGCCTATCGATTTATCTGTAAAGAATTTATGAGTATACAAGCCTAAGAGGATATTTTATCAGAAGATAAAAATAGCGCAATGACGGGACGATTTATTGCCCCGTCATTTCTGGGGGATGCAAAACAGCATATAAAAGGGATAAAAAAACTTTCTATGCCGTTTCTGCATATTTTGGGGGATGATAATACTACTCTCTTGCCTTAAGGAATATTTTTTAATCTTCCGCTTTCTTTTCCCTTAGCTTATTACGCAAAAATGTTGGTATCTCTAGCTCTTCTTCGAGATCATTAGATTTAGCTATACCACCTCTCATAAGGTTACGTTTTCTTCTAAATGAATCACGAGTCCCAAAACTATCTTTGAGAATATCATCAATATCCCAGTCATCCCCCTTATCCGCCGCTACGCTAACAACTTTCTCTTTCCTTGCACCATCAAAACCAGTAGCAATAACAGTTACTTTCACCGTGTCCTGCATGTTTTCATCTATAATCATACCCCATATAACATGAGATTCTGGATCAACAGCATCATTAATAAGGGACATGGCTTGGTTGACTTCATGCAAGGTCATATCTTTACAGCCAGTAAAGTTAACAAGCAAACCTTTTGCACTTTGTAGATTTGTATCTTCAAGCAATGGGCTTGATATAGCTTTTTGAGCCGCCCTTATTGCCCTGCTTTCGCCTGTTTCTGTTCCAATACCCATGAGAGCCTTACCTGCATCCGTCATAATGGTTTTTACATCGTTAAAATCAACAACGATATAACCAGTCTTCATTATAAGGTCTGATATTCCCTGAACGCCTTGATATAGAATATCATCTGCCATGTGGAAAGCCTCAATGATTGATGTGCTTGGATGAACAGCGTCCATTAGCCTCTGGTTAGGAATTATGATTAGCGCATCAACTTGATTTTTTAGTTCCTTTATCCCGTCTTCCGCTTGTGAGTATCTTATTCTGCCCTCAAATTCAAACGGCTTGGTGACTACTGCAACAGTCAGCGCACCTGCGTTTCTTGCAAGTTCAGCTATAACAGGTGATGCCCCTGTTCCTGTTCCGCCACCAAGACCAGCAGTAATAAATACCATATCTGCTCCTGTTATTGCTGATTGAAGTTTTTCACGGTCTTCATGAGCAGAACGCTGACCTAACTGAGGATCAGATCCTGCACCCCAGCCTCTTGTTAGTGAAGCACCTATCTGTATCTTTTCTGGCGCTTTGCACTTCCTCAAATCTTTAATATCTGTATTTACTGCAACAAAATGAACCCCTTCCATTGCGTTTTCTATCATGGTATTGACTGCATTTCCCCCAGCTCCTCCAACACCTATGACTTTAATCATCGCCTCCGCATCCGATCTTTCATTATCAAATTCCAACATATCTTTTTCCCGGTTGACCAAATTATCAAGGTCACCCAGTCATCCCCCTCTCTTAATTTATTTAAGATAAGTAATAATAACTAATGAAACATTTTTTACAGCAACAAAGAATTTCGCTGTTATAATTAGCCAAAATAATCAGTGAACCAATTTTTCATTTTTTTTAATATCAGGGACGCTTGTCCTGAGTTGATACCATATCCAGATTCTTTTCTTTCTACCCCTTCCAAAACTAATCCGATACAAGTTGAAAAGCTTGGGTCTTTTACTCTATCAAAAAGACCTTTTACTTCTCTTGGATAACCAATCCGAACCTGCGTATTAAATATCCTTTCTGCAAGTTCATCGATTGAATCAAGCATCGCACCACCGCCAGTCATAACCACGCCAGCAGGGGTTAAATTCTTATAGCGACTTGATTTTACCTGTTGATTTACAAAATTTAATAATTCAGTAACTCTCGGTTCAATAACGCTTGCAAGAATACGTCTGGGAATTGTCTTTGGATTTCTGCCTCCAACTCCCGGAACTTCAATTAACTCATTAGGTCCAACAATATCTGTTAAAGCACAACCAAAAGTCTTTTTCAGTTCTTCTGCTTTTGATATTGGTGTATGAAGACCTACTGCAATATCATTTGTTACAAAATCACCTCCTATTGGAATAACTGCTGTATACCATATAGAACCTTCAACATATATGACTACATCAGTTGTCCCTGCTCCTATATCAATAAGTATTACACCCATCTCTTTTTCGTCTGGGTAAAGGACAGCTTCACTGGATGCCAAAGGCTGAAGCATTATATCATTGACATGCAAACCAGCATTTTCTATCGCTTTGATAATGTTCTGAACCGCTGATACAGAACCCGTAATAATATGAACGAATGCCTCCAGCCGCGTGCCGAACATACCGATTGGATCGTCAACTGCCTCCTGATCATCCACGATGAATTCTCGTGGTATCGCATCTAAAATTTTCCTATCAGATGGAATTTCAATGTTTTTTGCCTGATCAATTACTCGACGAACATCATCTTTTGATATTTGACGATTTCTTTTATTAGGTATTATTATAATACCATTATTATTAAAAGCCCTGATATGTTCCCCTGCGATACCTGCAAAAACCGATTTTACATCCAAGCCCGAGACCATCTCTGCATTTTCAATAGCCCTTTTGATTGCAGATGTTGTTGTCTCTAAGTTAACAATCATGCCCTTTCGCAAACCCTTTGATGGCGAAAGACCTACTCCAAGAACCTCTATTTGGTTATTTTCATCAACTTCTGCAATAATAGCGGCGATCTTACTTGTTCCTATATCCAGCCCAACTACAATATCTTCTTTGGGCAAAAGCTTCACCCCCATCAGAAGCTAATTATCAACCACAATAGATTGCTTTGGAAAAACGTGCATCAATATATTTAATCTTGCTATTAATGTTTTGAAACTCATAACTAGACATTAATTTCTTAACATCAAATAGACCTTCTTTTATCCTACCACATGAAATCCTTATATTTTTTCCTCCTAACAAATGAAGGACTATATCATCAGAATTACGAGTATCTATATATGTCAAGTCTAATAAAAATCCAGAACCTAGTGCCTTGATTTCAGATAAAACTTTCAATCCAAGATTACCTGAAACAGATGATATATAGGAATTATTATCCAAAGATTCCCAATCAACGCTTTTATCGCTATCCTCAAAAATAAATGGCAGTTTCTTATAAGAAGATAACGCAATATCTTTATCTGTCAATTCATTCAATATGTAGCCATCAATATCAACAACCTTAAAATTTTTTGCGTCTATTGACTTTGATATGATTGCTACGGGCTTTCTTTCATTAATCGTTACAATCAATTGACCTTTAAGCAAGTCTTTCTTTACTTTGGCATCTTTGACATAACTTGATTGTGATTTTATCCTTTTCTCTATTATATGGGGCATAAACGAATATAAATAATCGTTTCCAATGCCTAATCCTGATAACTCACAAATGTCAGAAGATGACACAATACTATTACCATAAATTTTTATATCTTTCAATACCAAAAATGAAGATTGTATTAAGTTTTTTTTTCCAATTTCAATTATAAATATAGTCAACGAAGATAAAACAATGACTAAAAGCCAAAATATGAATATAAAGAAATTATTAATAGGTTTTTCTTCTTTTTTTCTATTATTTTTCATTTTTTGACAATCTTCGGACAATTTCTTTACCCACTTTCCATATATCACCAGCACCAAGCGTAATGATTAGATCATTAGGTTGTGCAATCTTTAATATATGATCGGGGATGTCATCTTTATTTGGTATATAAACAACGTCTTTATGCCCATAATCTCGGGTCTTTTTGGCAACCATTTCGCCTGTAATGCCATCAATCGGGTCTTCCATCGCTGAATATATATCAGTCATTACAAGAACATCCGCCTGATAAAAGCATCGTGCAAATTCCTCTGAAAGATCACTCACACGAGTATAACGATGTGGTTGAAATATGGCTATTATCCTTCTGTTATATGTATCTCTACCTGCTTTAAGTGTTGCTTTAATCTCTGTTGGATGATGACCATAATCATCAACTACAATTATATTTTTGACATTGCCTAAAATCTCAAATCTATGATGTATGCCGGGAAATTCCTTTAATGCCTTTGCTATGTTCTTAAAAGGGACATCAAGCTCTAATCCCACTACAACAGCAACAAGCGAATTAGCGACATTGTGTATACCGGGCAATTTTATTTTTATATTTCCAATAGCCTTATCATGATAAACAGCCTTATATGATGAACCATCACCATCAATACGAATATCTGTTGCTGTAAGGTCTGCTTTTGTTTCGATGCCATAAGTTGTGAAGCGTTTTTCTACCTTTGGAATTAGTTCTTGAATATTCCCTTGATCAAGACAAAGTATCGCAGAACCATAAAATGGGACTCTGTTTATAAATTCAAGAAAGGTCTTTTTTATTTCGTCAATAGTGCCATAATAATCAAGGTGATCGTTATCTATTGTCGTTACAACTGCGATTGTTGGCGAAAGTTTTTTTATTGAGCCATAAGCCTCATCTGCCTCAACAACCATAAACTCACTGCCACCAAGCCTTATATTGCTGTCAAGTGTTCTAATTATGCCACCATCAACGAGGGTCGGATCAAGCCCGCCATACTCAAGGACATAAGAAACCATACCAGTAGTCGTTGTCTTTCCATGCGTTCCAGCAACTGCGATGCTGTATTTCATTCGCATTAATTCTGCCAGCATCTCAACTCGTGATATTACAGGTATTTTTTGGCGTTGTGCGGATAGAATTTCTACATTATCAGGTTTTATTGCAGATGAAACAACAATTACATCAGCACCTTTTATATTATCTTCTGCATGTCCGATTGCAATATCTCCGCCAAGTTTTGTTAGCCTATCGGTTACTTCTGTTTGCTGAACATCTGAACCTGAAACACGAAAGCCCTGATTAATCAAAACTTCTGCAATTCCGCTCATTCCTGCCCCGCCAATGCCAACTAGATGTATATGCTTTGTTTTTCCAAACATTTAGCTCCCTTTCTATGATTTATTTATAAGCGATAATATAGATTCGGCAATTTCCTGAGCAGCATGAGGTTTTCCAAGAGATTTGCTTTTAATTGCCATTGCTGATAATTTCCCTTTGTCATTAATTAATGAGATTATTGTATTTGCCAAAATCTCGCCTGTAAGATCACTATCTTTTATCATTATTGCAGAACCATTATCTTGCATTGCTTTTGCATTAAACGTCTGATGGTCTTCTGCTGCAAAAGGATAAGGAACTAATATCGCCGGTAAGCCCCTTGCTGTAAGTTCTGATATTGTTGAGCCTGATCTGCTGACTACAAGGTCAGTAGAGGCATAGATCTCCTCGATATTATAGAAATAAGGTTGAACTATTGCTTTAATAGGGCTATTCTTGTATGCCTCTTGGACAACCTGATAATCCCTATCCCCTGTCTGATGTATTATCTGTATATTAGCCTCATATTGATTTAGCTTCTCTAATGCTGATATGACAGCATTATTTATTGATCTAGCACCTTGGCTTCCACCAAGAAATGTAATTGTTGTTTTGTTTTTATCCAATCCAAGTTTTTCATGGCTATCTTGTGCTGTTATAACCTCTGAACGTATCGGATGTCCCGTAATTTTTACTTTATCTGCTGGAAAATACTTTATAGCTTCTTTGTATGGAACATATATTTCTTTTGCCCACCTACCGAGAATCTTGTTTGTCAAACCTGCATAGGCATTTCCCTCTTGTATAGCGATCGGAATACGAAGCAATAAAGCGGACATTAGAATTGGTCCACAAACATATCCGCCTGTCCCAACTGCAACATCAGGCTTGAATTTAGTAAGAACTATAAGCGACTTAAAAAAACCTGCAGGGACTTTAACTAAAACTTTAACCCATTTCAAAGATAGTTTTCTTGGAAAATTCTGGGTTAATATAGGCACAAAATCAAATCCCGCGTCTGGTATAATCTTTGATTCTCTTTGTCCTTTTCCACCCATAAATAATATCTTCGTATCAGATTTCAACTGCAATATTGCTTTAGCAATGGCAATGCCGGGATAAATATGCCCTCCTGTTCCTCCGCCTGAAATAACGACCTTCATAGATTTATCGTCCTATTGTCCCATTCTTAGATATATTAAGCAACATGCCTATCGAAATTAGACAAATTACAAGTGATGATCCGCCACTGCTTATAAATGGTAATGTAATTCCCTTTGATGGCAAAGAACCAGTCGCAACACCTATATTTATAATCGCTTGAAAACCAATAATGCAGGCAATCCCAATAGCCAAAAGACTTGCAAATCTATCTTCTGTCCGTAATGATATAATGATGCCCCGCCAGACAACAACCATAAAAAGAATAATGACAAAAGTTGTCCCAATGAAGCCCAATTCTTCACCTATAACTGAAAAAATAGAATCTGTATGCGGAGTAGGAAGATAATGTAATTTCTGTATACTTCCACCTAAACCAGTTCCATAAACTCCACCGTATCCAAGAGCATAAAGTGATTGGATTGTATGATAGCCTTTGCCTTCTGGGTCTGCCCATGGATTGAAAAAAGTAAATAACCTATCTATTCTGTAATTCGCGCAAAAGATGCCAAATATTATAAATATCAATCCAACAGAGCTAATTGCGGTCAAATGCCATATCTTTGCACCACCGATAAATAACATAAGAAAAACCAATAACGTTATAAGAATGACTGAACCTAAATCAGGCTGTGCAAAGATCAAACCAAGAAATACTGAAACTACCAACAAAACAGGCAAAATTCCATGCCCAAAACTTTTTACATCATCCGCTTTACGATTAAGAAATCGGGCAATATAAATGACTATCGACAATTTAGTCAATTCAACAGGCTGAAATGTTAACCCACCGATCTTTATCCATCTACTACTACCATTTATGTTGACTCCGATAACGGGGACATATACAAGCACAAGTAAAATCGCAGATAAACCGAGTAATAACCATGCCAAACGCTCAAAAAAATAATAATTAGGTATAATCATAGCCAAAAACATCAAAAAAACACCAAGAACACACCATATAAGATGCCTTTTCAGATAATAAAGGCTATCTCCATTTTGCTCTCTAGAATATGCGTTGCTTGCACTGTAAACCATCAAAATCCCTATCGCTAATAATAATCCGACAACAATAAGAAGATATTTATCAAATTTGGCAAAATCTGTTTTATATCTATTACTTAGCATGACTTTTGATGATCCTTTGAGCTATTTCCTTAAATATTTTTCCACGTTCTGCGTAATCTCGGAACATATCAAAGCTTGCACATGCTGGCGATAAGAGAATTGTATCACCTTTTCCAGCTAGTTCGAAGGACATACGAACCGCATCATCCATAGTTCTAGCCCTATGAGGATGACTATAACAACCAAGAGCGTCTTCTATTTTATCTGCGCTTTCACCGATAATGACTAAATGCTTGACTTTATCTTTTACCAATTGAATAATCTGTGTATAGTCATTTCCCTTATCTCGTCCACCAATTATAAGCACTATTCCATCATTAATGCTTTCAAGAGCCGCTTTTAATGATACGATATTTGTAGCTTTTGTATCATTTATGAATCTGACCCCATTTGCTTCACCAACAAACTCAAGGGCATTTTCTATCCCTGTAAAATTCCTCAACACTTCGGTAACATCATCAATATCAGAATCATATATCAAGCTTACTGCTAGCGCAACCATAGCATTTTCAATATTATGCCTTCCGGGTATCTTTAATTCACTGCTTTTGCAGATGACTATTTTTTCTTTGTCTGGCAACTTTGCAACAATATTTCCGTCTTCAAGATAAACACCATTATCCAAAATCTGACTACTGCTAAACAGCAAAGCTTTCGCTTGTGTTCGTGAAACACATTCCGAAGCCAATGAGTCATCTGCATTAAGTATTATCCAATCTTCATTGGTTTGATTGGCAAAAATCCTATATTTAGCGTTTATATATTCATCTAAATCTTTGTGGCGATCTAAATGATCTTGCATAATGTTTAAGATAGCGCTAACTTTTGGTCTAAAATTGACCGTTGTCTCTAATTGAAAGCTAGAAACTTCTAAAACTAGCAGATCATTTTCATCAAGGTCAAGGACATAATTTGATAATGGAATTCCAATATTTCCAGCAACAACAACTTTACCTTTGCTATAAGTTTCGCTTAGTATTTTTCCAGCTAATGTTGATGTAGTTGACTTACCTTTAGTGCCTGTTATTGCAATTATCGGACAGCGACAAACTCTATAAGCAAGCTCAATCTCACCAATAACGGATATGCCTTTTTCTCTTAACTTTTCTAATATGGGAATGTTATAAGGCACTCCGGGACTCACGACTACCAGATCAACGTCATCAAATACTTCTTCTGGATGCCCTCCAAGACGAAATTTCATTTGAGGATATTCTGATTTGAGTTTTGAGACTATATCTTTTAGATCAGCCTCAGTTTTCTGGTCGGTTATAAGGACATCCGCACCGAGATTAACCAGTAATTTTCCTGCTGATTCTCCGCTTCTTGCCAATCCAAAGACCGCTATTTTTTTGCCTTTTATTTTTTCCACAAAATTCATAATTCGTTATTAATACGAGTTTTTCAGTTAGAAGAAATAGAACGCTGATTAAGCGGATTTGGCGGATTTTCGCAGATTAATGAATTGATATTAGAATCAAGATTGCAGTTAATAAAAGTTTTTGTTCCTAATATTCTAATCTTAGAATCCTGCCTTCTCTCCGTGCCTCTGTGTCTCCGTGTTTTATTAACTGAAAAAGTCGTATTATTAATTAATAATCCTCAACCTGTTTTCACGCATCACGTTTCACGTATTATTGAAACACCCCAGACACCCTTTAAGAGGACGGGGTAGCGTTTTCCTCTTAAAAGGGTCGGGGTGGGCTTTGAATCCATTATTATCTTAATTTCAGTGTGCTAAGTGCAATTAACAACAATATCGCACCAATAATCCAGAAACGAACAACTATCTTGCTTTCTGCCCAACCACTAAGTTCAAAATGATGATGTATGGGTGTTCTCTTAAAAACTCGCTTGCCTCTTGTCTTGAATGAAATAACCTGTATCATAACTGACAGGACTTCCGCAACGAATATCCCACCGATTATAACTAAAAGTAACTCATTTTTCGTAAAAACAGCAACAGTTCCTAATGCCCCACCTAAGGAAAGCGCACCTGTATCACCCATAAATACCCTTGCAGGTGGGCAATTATACCATAAAAATCCAAGCGATGCCCCTGTTAATGCGGCACAAAATACGGTCAATTCTCCACTTTGTGGAAGATGAGCAATGCCGAGATACTGGCTAATATTTACATGGCTTGTAAGATACGAAATAGCAGTATAGGCAACTGCCACAAATGTTGTGCATCCAATTGCAAGACCATCCAAGCCATCAGTAAGATTAACCGCATTTGCAGAACCGACAATAACTATTACTGCAAAAGGGATAAATAACCAACCAAGATCAAGTTTCCAATTCTTAAAAAATGGGAAAAATAGAGTGCTATTTGTTGTTAATCCATCAGTTGGGTTTTCTGCGTAATAATACATATACAATGCAATCAACAAAGCCCCAAATGCCTCAAGAGCTAACCTTTGCCAAGCCCTTATACCAGATGGACTACGAATGATCTTATAATAATCATCTATAAAACCTATTCCACCAAACCATATTGCAGAAAACATAGCTATCCAAACAAGCGGATTATCAAGCTTAGCCCAAAGCAAAGTTGCTATCAGCCACGTTGCGAGTATCATAAGCCCGCCCATCGTTGGAGTGCCTGCTTTATGGTTATGCGTATCCTGAACCTCCCAGCGTATCGTCTGACCGAATTTCAAAATCCTTAATTTTTCGATCACATAAGGACCCAGTATGAAACAGATCAACAAAGCTGTTACAGACGCATATATAGCCCTGAACGTGATATACTTAAAAACATTAAATGGCGAAAAATAATCTATTAATATTTCGTAAAATAACTTATAAAACATTCTTTAAACCCGATTTATTACCTTTCCTCAATAACTTTTACTATTTGCTCCATCTTCATACCTCTTGAGCCTTTTATTAATGCTATATCACCCTGTTTCAATATTTTACTGAGATTTTCTGCTACTTCTGAATTATTCTGACAGACGATAACCTGATCTTTTTTCAATCCTGAATTTATGGCTGATTCCGCAATCTTAACAGCTTTTTCACCCATTGTGATCAAAATTTCAGCCGAACCTGATTTTGCAATATAATCACCTATCTCGTTATGAAACCTATCGCTATATTCGCCAAGTTCAAGCATATCACCGACAACAAGCACTTTTTTGCCATCGCATTTCAGGCTTTTTAGAAGATCAACCCCTGCCATCATTGACATTGGATTAGAGTTATATGTATCGTTTATTATCGTAATGTCATTGATAACCATTTTTTGCATACGCATTGACATTGGTTGATAGGATTCCACAGCCTTTTTAATGTTATCAGGACTTACATCATAGAGTATTCCGACTGCTATTGCTCTTAACGCATTATATACATTATGTTTACCAAGTATTGATAATTTTATCCTTTCAAATCGTTTTTTATTAATTAAAAGCGTAAATTCTGCTCTGCCTTCGTCATCTAGCTTAATATCTTTGGCACTAATATTAGCGGATTTATCTATACCATAATAGAAAATTCTGCCTTTGATCCTTTTGCCCATCTTTGCAACATAAGGGTCATCGTTATTTAGCATCACCCAGCTTGCTGATTCTGCAAGAATACTTTTTTCCTTTGCGACACCTTCAACAGAGCCTAAAAACTCAAGGTGTGTCGGGCTTATATTTGTGATTACCGCAACATTCGGTTCAGCTATTTCAACAAGCCTTGCCATCTCACCGGGTAAATTAATGCCCATCTCTACAACCGCTATCTCATGTGTATTGGAAAGCCTGAACAATGTTAAAGGCAATCCAATAGTATTATTGAAGTTTCCTTCACTTTTGAGAACTTTGTTTTCTGAAGAAAGAACCTCATAGATCATGTCTTTCGTTGTCGTCTTGCCGTTACTTCCTGTCACACCTATTATTGGGATGTTAAACCTTTTTCTATAGTCCTTTGCAATATCTCCAAGCGCATGAGTTGTATCCTTTACCATGATTACATTGAGATTCTTACGATTATCAATCCCGTCAACTTTATGGGAAATCACAACTCCAGTAGCACCTTTATCAATCGCTTGAGCGATAAAATCATGTCCATCAAATCTTTCACCAATCAGAGCAACGAAAATATCGCCTTTTTTTATTGTGCGTGAGTCAGTGGAAATATTTTCAATATTGGCATTTAGATCACCATTTACTAGATTTCCACATGTTGCTTTTATTATGTCTTTTATTGTGTAATTTTCCATATTATTAAAAGATTGTTATAGTAAGTTTAATTGTGGCTTCCACTCATGTCGAAACATACATTCTATATAATTAATCACACTTTCATCTGTCATTCCCGTGAAAACGGGAATCCATTTAACCTATTATTTTGTCATACAAGTCATCCCAATCAGGATTTAGCTTCTCTATGAGTTCTATTTTCCAACTGCGATTCCATTTTTTCAATTGCTTCTCTCGCTGTATTGCGCTATAAACACTTTCAGTCTGTTCGTAATAAACTAATTTATGAACGCCATATTTTTTGGTAAATCCCTCAACCAAATCGTTTTTATGTTCATAAACTCTTTTTATGAGGTTATTGGTAACACCGATATATAGAGTTCCGTTCTTTTTGCTTGCAAGTATATAAACGTAATAAACTCCCATAGGTTTTTATGGATTCCCGTTTTCACGGGAATGACAAGAGCAAGTTATTTATAAATTAATGCTTGATAAAATTTGCAGACTCATCTTTGAAATTCTATAAACTCCCTTGCTATTTCCTTATCGTCAAAATGGGTCTTTGTCGTGCCGATTATCTGGTAATTCTCATGCCCTTTGCCTGCAATTACAATGAAGTCGCCTTTTTTTGCAATTTTTATTGCCCTTCCAATAGCAGACTTTCTATCGGGTATTACCTCGTATTTCCCGCCCTTAATACCTTCTAATATATGCGATATTATCTGCATTGGGTCTTCTGTTCTCGGATTATCTGATGTTACGATGGCGTAATCACTTAAAGAAGTTGCGACATTCCCCATCAAAGGTCTTTTTGTTTTATCACGATCTCCACCGCAACCAAATACGCAAATAAGCTTCCCTTCGGTCAGTTTTTTCCCCGCTGTAAGAACTCTCTCAAGCGCATCTGGCGTATGCGCATAATCCACAACTACTGTAAAATCCTGTCCACAGTTGACTCTATCGAATCTCCCCGGAACGCCCTCAACGCCTTCCAATCCTGCTTTAATTATATCTAGGCTTAATCCCTGGGAAATTCCTACACCCATTCCTGCAAGAGCATTATAAAGATTGTATTCACCTAGTAGTTGAAGTTTTACTTCAAGTTCCTCTTTATCTCTCACTAAAACATTAAATATTAACCCTTCTGCAGTTGATTTATAGTTTATCACTTTTAGATCAGCCTTATTATTAACTGCATAGGTTATGATTTCTGCTTTTGTGTTGTTCAATATCTGTTTGCTTGCTGGGTCATCTGCGTTTAAAACTGCATAAGTATTCTTTTTATATGCCCCAAGCCCGCTAAACAACTTGATCTTTGATCCAAGATAGCCTTCCATGCCTTTATGAAAATCAAGATGGTCTTGCGTTAGGTTTGTAAAAACTGCAACATCAAAATCAACTTCATCAATTCTTTTTAGCTCTATTGCATGTGAAGATGCCTCCATAACAACCGAATCCATACCTTCATCAACTATATCGCTTAAAACCTTCTGGAGTCGATGTGCCTCAAAGGTTGTCATTCCTGCAGATATATCTTTTCCTCCGACTCTTTGGACAATCGTTCCTAATATTGCTGTGTTATGCCCTCCAGCCATTAATATTGATTTTGATAGATAGCAGATGGAAGTTTTTCCGTTAGTTCCTGTTACTCCGACAACAAGAAGCTTCCTTGATGGATAATCATAAAATTTGGCAGACATTTTCGCCAAAGCTGATCTAGCATCTTTCACCCGAACAAATGTAACTCCATCGATTAAATTTAATTCGCTTAAAGGTTTCTCAACAATGATAGCAGATGCGCCGTTTTCTATTGCGTTGAGTATGTAATCATGCCCGTCAGTGCGGTAAATCCAATGTGCATAAGGCGAATCATAAACAGATGGCATACATACAAAGATGTCATCTTTCTTTATCTGACGTGAATCATCATTAATTCCATTTATATTAATATCTATATCACCAGATTTTTCAATTATCTCTATATTATATAACAGATTTGATAAAATAGTCATAAATATTCCTTTTGATATTTAGCCAAATTTAAAAGATTTTCATCAAGAATTAGCTTGTTGGTTTTAGGTTAGCAATACAAATTCCTTGACCAACTGTGAAATATTGCATCACTTGCTCTGCGATATTTTTGAATACAGGGCAGGCTACCTTTTCACCATGATATTCGCCTTTGGGTTCATCAATAATAACAATCATAGATATTAATGGATCATCTATGGGAAGAAATCCCACAAATGAACTTACATATTTACCTGATATATAACTTGTTCCGTCTTCTGACATTTTTTGCGATGTTCCTGCCTTGCCCGCTACAAAGTAAAAATCCATTTTGGCTACTTTTTCTGTTCCACTCTCAACCACTTTTACAAAGGCTTGCTTTATAATATTAGCTGTATTCGCTGATATAGGATTTCTAAACTTACATGGAGCAATATCTTTAGCTATCTCATCGCCATTGGTTATCTTTTTTACAATAAATGGTTTCATCATAATACCATCATTGGCAATTACGTTTATAACAGATAGCATCTGAAGTGCTGTAACGGATACTTCTTGACCGAAAGCAATAGAATCGGCAGAATAATTTGTCCAATCAGACGGGCTTTTGATATGTCCAACGGTTTCCATCATATCAATTCCGCTTTTTTCCCCAAATCCGTATGCCTTTATATATTCATAGAGTCTTTTTTTTCCAAGTTTTTCTGTTAATTTGATATTTTTTGTATTATTGAATTCATCAAATACATCATCAAAAGCAAGGTTTGTATTCTTTCTAACATTATTTATTGGATATATATTCACCTTTTTATATATGGATTCCTCATGATCGGTATCATTATTTAAACTGGATTTATCTTCGTTGATTAAAGCCGAAGCAGTTATAATTCCAAATATAGAGTCAGAATTATAAAGGTCTATCAATGCTCTGTTGCGTTTAACATCATCAGTTGCGATAAAGGCTTCATTTAAATCGTATGTAGGATAATTGGCAAGTGCTAGTATTTCACCCGTTTTGGGATTCATAACTATAACGGATCCACCAACAGCATGATGTTTCTTACATGCAGAAAGGAGTTCGTTTTCAACTATGCTTTGGATTGCAATGTCAATGGTAAGGGTTATATCATATCCCGGCTCTGGTTGCTTGCATGATATATTATGGGGATTAAGATTGCGTCCTTTGCGATCCCTTGTTACGATTAATTCGTCTGTTTTATTGCATATATAGGCATCATATTTCTTTTCAACACCTTCCAGACCAATATTATCTAGTCCAACGAAACCAATAACATGAGACGCTAGAGACCCTTGTGGATAGTATCTTTTCTCTTCTTCTCTGAAACCTAATCCACTCAGATTAAGTGATTTAATCCTATTTACAGTATCATCCGATAGCTGTCGTTTCAGCCATACAAATTTTTTATTTGACTGTAATTTTTGGGAAATATCATTATCAGCTATATTGATAATGGGTGAAAGGCTTCTGGAGATAATTTCTGGTTTTTTTATAATAGATGGATCACCATAAAGAGAATATGATTTTACGCTGATTGCTAGCTGTCTGCCTTCTCTATCATATATATTGCCCCGCTTGGATTGCAGGCTTACTATCTCAAGCCTTTGTTTTTCTGCCAGCATGCGCAGTTTATCGCCATTTATACACTGAATAACAAATAGGCGAAACACAAGAAAAGCAAAGCATAATTCAAGCAAAACAAGGATTATAACGCATCTTTTGCGAAAACTTTGTAGGAAAGATTTATCATTACTGCTTATATTTGTTTTTATATCGGATCTGTTTAATCTATGCTCTTTCACTTTTTTATGTCCCCCTCTTCAACCGTAAAAGGTGAAAAATTCAGACTTGATCCGTAACCATAAAAATTATCTCTCAATTAGTATAACTTTAGTATCAGAAGACCGAACCATATTAAGTTTTTTTGTAGCAATCTCATTGATCCTATCAAGAGATTTTAATTGATCAATTTCAACTAATATTTTATCATTATCCTTTTGCAAAACTCGCTTTTTTACATCAAGTTCATTAATCTCGTATGCAATCTTAACCGCATCAGATAACATCCATATACGAAGAAAGAGAAGTGACAAAACTGCTAAACAGCCTAATACGAAAATCAAAAATCTTTGCTGTCTTCTTCTCTTTATATCGTTCCTGAAATCTCTTGTTTGCATGGCTAATATGCTTTCATATTTTTTGAGCAACTCGCATCTTTGCACTTCTTGCTCTTGGATTAGCCTTTATTTCTTCGTCCTTTGGTGTTATTGGTTGTTTGGTAATAACTTTTAATATAGGTAATTTCCCACAAATACATTTCGGTATTTTTGGAGGACATGTGCATCCTTTTTCTAACTCCAGAAAGATATGCTTTACAATTCTATCTTCTAAAGAATGAAAAGATATTATACAAATCCGTCCATTGACTTTTAATATGCTAACTGCTTTTCTGATACCTTGTTCAAGATTATCAAGTTCTTTATTCTTATAAATGCGTAATGCCTGAAAGGTTCTTGTTGCTGGATGTATATGTTCACCTGATCTTGGGACGACTGATTCTATAATCCTTGACAGTTGGTCAGTTGTTTTTATAGGTTCTTTTTCTCTTTCAATTACAATGGCTCTTGCTATTTTTTTTGCCCAACGTTCTTCACCAAATTTATATATAATTTCAGCCAGTTTATCAGCGTTTTCTTTATTAATATCATAGGATATTGGCTGACCTTTTGTGGTGTCCATTCTCATATCCAGATCAGCGATATGCTTAAAGCTAAAGCCTCTTTCGGGGGTGTCAAATTGCAAAGATGATACGCCAAGATCGAGCAAAATACCATCAACTTCAGAGACACCGACTGATTTTGCTAACTCATCAATATCAGCAAAATTCCCATGTATATAAGATACTCGATTTCCATATACATTAAGCCTTTTTTGCGCCAAATCCAGTGCTTGTCTATCAAGATCAATACCAATAACTGTGCTTTCTGTATCTGTACTCAAAATCTTGCTTGTATGACCACCGATTCCAAGCGTCCCATCAATATATACGCCACCGTTACCAATGACCAAATGGCTAATAACCTCTTCAGGCATAACTGGAATATGGATTGTATCCATTTTTAATGCGCACCAGTCCATTTTCTCATTACATCAGTTGGGCGATTTTCCTGATATGCTTCCCAGCGTGTTGGACTCCATAGCTCTATATGTGTTCTTGCACCAACAATTAAAACATCCTGATCGATCTTTGCCAATTCCCTCATATCTTGTGGTATTACGATTCTTCCTGAACCGTCAATCTTACTACTTTCTGCATTGGCGCAGGTGTTTCTTTCCAATTGAGCCATTTCTGATAAAGATGCCTCTTGTATATTTGCAACTCTGTCTATTGCCTTCTCAAACTCCTCTTCTGGATAGACACATAATATATTTCCCTGTATAAGCACAAAGTATACCTCTTCGGACTGATATTTTTTGCTTATAACTTCGCGCATCTTTGATGGCAAGCTAAGTCGTCCATCTTTGGTGATTGTGTGTTTAGATTGCCCTACAAACATCTTAACATCCGGATTTGATGTAAATGAAAATTAATTAGACGCCTAACAATCTACAAGAAAAATAGATACATGATTGATTAATCTGCTGGGTCTATAACTACCCCTGATTTTATGACCCAGTTATAAATCATGGATAATCCCCCTCCATGAACTATTTTTCTTTTATACGACCACCTTTTTTGCCTATATGAAAAAAATAACTTGCCAAAATTCAATAATTAGCTTAAAATATAAAAAGAAACCGTAACTATATGACATAGCAGATGTTTTTTATTCCAGAACCCCCATTCTGGTTTTTGTGATTGTCAATATACGGCATAGCGAGTCGATGTATTATGCACTTGCCACTATTGTTAGTGGCATACGGTGGTCGGAGTAACAAGTCAAATGGCTAAATATGGATATTTGGCAAGGCAATATAAAATGCCTATAAGGTACGGTAGCAAGAAAAACCTAATCCCCATTAAGTCTTTCGTTTACCAAAAATGGCTTCGGTAACCCCATGCCGATCCATGCCGAGTTATGCCCAAATATCCCAATTCATCCCAATACGTGCATAATACACCCATCTCGCAAAAATGTCAAGCGAAAAATTGGGCTATATAAGTCTTTATAAGCTAAACATATGTTTAGTTTATCTGGCTTAAAATATTGATTTTATTTAATTTAGACAATTTTATGAAAATTTTAGAATTTTTACAAAATTTTTGGAAGTCTTTCAATGTAGTATTACCTCTCCTTTTCAGATAAAAAAGACAATGTTTTCCTACCCAATATTTTTTAATGATCACAAGACTTTTTCTATCAAATTCCCTCAAATTTTATAAAATAATTATGAATGGAGATTAAAATGCAAAAATACGTCCCAATAGAAATTAGAGACAGAGAAATCTTGGAAACTATAGAATTTGATTCACAGCATGACCCAGAAGAATCAATACTATTCGTTTATTACATAAAGACAAATTCAGACCTTGTTGAGACCGCAAAGAAGATTGCCGAAGAAGAAACTACTGGTAAATGGATAGGCACAGGGACACCAACAGCAATATTTAATTCTGCAAGGGCTGATGTTTGTAAGATTGAGAAATATGGAGATGGTGAGGGTGTTATATATGTCCGTTCACCTTTGCATAATATTGATCTGGAATCTGATCTCTTCTATCAGATCGCTATGCTTTCGGTTGGCGGTCCAATACTTGAATTTGTTTATTATCAACAGGTTGCTTATCTTGATTTTGAATTACCAGAAAAGGCATTAAGGAGATTTCCCGGTCCTAAATTCGGTATTAAAGGATCAAGAGAATTTATCGGGCTTAACGATGATCAGCCATTAATGGGAACAATTATCAAGCCCTGTTGTGGTTTGACGCCTGAAGAATCCGCAGAAAAAGCCTATCAAGCCGCACTGGGTGGAGTAGTTTTAATGAAAGATGATGAAAAGATGATGAATCCTGAATATTGCCCATTTGAAAAGAAAGTCAGGCTTATTTCAGAAGGGCTTAAAAAGGCTCAGGATGAGACAGGCAAAAGGGTTATATATGCACCACATCTGACAGCACGCCCTGACAAAATAAGAGATATGGCATTGAGGGCTATTGAATATGGCGCAACGGGTGTTATGTTTAATGCGATCCTTGCCAATAATCTCGGAACAGTAGAGATTTTAGCCTCTGATCCTGACATAAACGTGCCAATTTATGTCCATAGTGGCGGAAGATCGGCTTTATCAACGGGTCCAAGACGCATTGACGAAGTTGTCACAGCAAAATTAACAAGGCTATGCGGAGGCGATTATTTTCAAATCGGCGTTATGGGGCAATTTAATGTCCACGTAGCTTCGCTTGATCCACCAATGCTAATCAGACTAAATGAAATATTCCAACAACCTATGTCGGGCATAAAAGACACTGTATCAGTAACAGCAGGCGGACTCGGTGCTGCCAATCTTGGCAAGAATATTGAGGCTTTCGGATACGACTTTGCCCCGCTTGCAGGCTCAAATGTGCTTGATCATCCAATGGGACCAAAATCAGGCGCAATCGCTATGGAACAGGCTCTTATAGCATTCAGAGAAGAAAAGATCACCGATCCAAAAGTTCTGAAAGACTATGCGGTCAAAAAAGGCTATAAAGAGCTTTTGGCTGTTCTGTAAAAAAATAGAGGAGTGATATGCAAAGAGATTTTACCGCAATAATTGAGCGTGAAGATGATTGGTTCGTTGCATTATGTCCAGAACTTGATATTGCTAGTCAAGGTAAAACTATTGACGAAGCAAGAAGCAATTTGCAGGAGGCTTTGGAACTCTTTTTTGAGACAGCATCCGAAGAAGAAATTCGTGAGAGATTGCATGATGAAGTCTATATAACGAGAGTGGGAGTTGCCGTTGGGTAAATTAAGAGTTCTTTCGGCAAAGGAAGTGTGCCAAATATTATCTAAACATGGGTTCCGAGAGGTAAGAAGGCGAGGAAGCCATATCATAATGCAACTCAATATTCCCAGAAGCACTATAACCATTCCTGTTCCAGATCATCAGAAAATTAAGGTAGGCACGTTACTATCCATTATTCGCCAATCTCAATTACCAAGATCGGAATTTGAGGCATAAAAAGGAGTTTGATTATAGATTTAAAAGAGAATTTAAAACCAGAAACTCAAAAAAGATTTCTTGTATTGCTCTCAATTGTAGATTTAGGTGGAAGTGCTAAAAGAAAGGATGTTTTGGACAATATAATTGAAAAGGAATATTACGCTCCATATTCCGAAGATGATGGTTCACAATCACCTAATAATGTTGTTATTCTATGCCCTAATCATCATAGAATGATGCATTATGCTGATGTCATAGTTGAAAATCTTGAAAATAATGAGAGAAAAGTAGAAATCAACGGAATTACTCATATTATTGTTTATTAAAGGTGATATTATGGACGAACACACAAAAGCAAATCAACTTAATTGGAATGATAGAGTATCAATTCATGTCGCTTCTAAAGATTATGATCTCGCCTCATTCAAAGCGGGAAGATGCTCATTAAAATCAATAGAGCTTGAGGAATTGGGCGATGTATCGAGGAAATCTCTCTTGCATCTGCAATGTCATTTCGGTATGGATACGCTTTCATGGGCAAAGCGAGGTGCAATCGTTACAGGCGTTGATTTCGCTGAAAAGGCTATTGAGCAAGCTAAGGCTTTAGCAACGGAACTGAATATTAGTGTAAGATTCGTCCTTAGCAGTGTCTATGATCTGCCACAAAACCTTGATGGTAAGTTTGACATTGTTTTCACTTCCTATGGTGTTTTATGCTGGTTAAATGACCTTAACTCATGGGCGAAAACCATATCTCATTTTCTCAAGCCTGATGGCATTTTTTATATAATCGATGGACATCCAACAGGGCTTATGTTCGACGAAGATGCAATAGATCAATTGCTTATTCGTCATAGCTATTTCAATTCAGGTGCTGAAAAATATGATTCTCCATATACTTACACTGACGGAGAAGCTCTTATAAAAAACACCGCAAGTTATGAATGGTCGCACAGCATGGGCGAGATTATAAACTCCTTAATTAATGAAGGGCTTGAACTACAATTTATCCATGAGTTTCCATTTTGCTTTCATAGATACATGCCATTGATGATTGAGGATGAAAATGGCTGGTGGAGATTGCCAAATGGAGATAATCGTATCCCTCTTATGTTTTCGCTAATGGCAAAGAAAAAATAATGATCTACCTAGACAATGCCGCAACATCACGACCAAAGCCTCCAGAAGTCATTCAAGCAATGAATGATTTTTTAAACAACGTCTGCGCAAATTCGGGACGTTCAGGACACAGACTAGCTATTCAGGCAAGCAGGATCATTTATGATGCACGTGAATTCCTCGCTGAATTATTCAATATCAATGATCCATTGCAGATAGTATTTACTATGAACGCTACTGAAAGTACAAACCTTGCTTTGTTAGGGCTATTACAAAGTGGCGATCATGTGATTACAAGCAGTATTGAGCATAATTCCGTCATGCGACCTTTGAGGATGCTGGAAAGTCATGGAGTCGAACTATCTGTAATTAAATGCTCAAAAACTGGTTTTATTGATCCTGATGATGTCAAAAAACAGATTAAAAAAAATACAAAAGTAATTGCATTAAATCATGCGTCAAATGTAACTGGAAGTATCCAGCCAGCAAAAGAAATAGGCAAAATAGCAAGAGAAAACGAGATAATATTCCTTCTTGATTCTGCACAAACTGCAGGCAATTATCCGATTGATGTCGAGGATATGAATATTGACCTTTTGGCTTTTACGGGACATAAGTCCCTTTGTGGACCACAAGGAACAGGTGGATTATATATTCGTAAGGGTATAAACTTAAAACCCATAAAATTTGGTGGAACAGGGAGCCAATCAGATGAAGAATTTCAGCCTGATTTTATGCCTGATAGATACGAAAGTGGAACGCTTAATCTTGTCGGAATCGCAGGGCTTGGTGCAGGTGTAAGATTCATAATTCGGAAAGGCATTGATTCAATCAGAAAAAAAGAATGTGAATTAACACAAATGATGATAGATGGCTTGCTTTCAATTCACAATGTCTCTGTATATGGTGATCACAATGCAGAGCATAGAGTCGGTGTTATATCATTTAACATTGAAGGTCTTTTATCATCAGAATCCGCATTAATATTGGAAGATGAATTTGATATTCTTTGTAGAGCAGGACTTCATTGCGCCCCTTCTGCACATAAAACTATTGAAACTTTCCCTGAAGGGACAATTCGTTTCAGTTTAGGAATATTTTCTACAAAAGATGATGTTATTGAAAGTGTAAATGCTGTGAGGAAGATAGCTGAGAACAAAGAGCATGGATTTTAATATTACCATGCTCTTTTATTTTTGTAAGGAGTTCTAAGATATGAATAAGATATTGGATGCAAGAGGTTGGGCATGTCCTAAACCTGTTATTGAAACAAGAAAAGCTCTCCAAACAGATAAGTTGCTAACCGTAATTGTCGATAATAAACCTGCAAGAGAAAATGTTTCCAGATTAGCAACAAAGATGAATTGCAAGTTTACCATTGATGAAAAAAACGATGGTATATACATCCATATAGATTGTGAAGGTTCAGAGCCTATTCAAGAAAACACACAGGAAGAATATATTACATGCGAAACAGGAAAAAATATTGTGTTGGTTATCGCTACTGATACTGTTGGTAAAGGAAGTGATGAACTCGGTGGAATATTGATGCGCGCTTTTATGCACACTTTTCTTGAAGTAAAACCTTCTCCTAATACGATAATCTTTATGAATAATGGCGTCAAATTAGCTATAAAAGGTTCACCTGTTCTTGAAGATCTTCAAGAGCTATCCAATCGTGGAGTAGAAATTCTTGTTTGTGGGACTTGCACAAATTACTTTGGCATAACTGATAACGTAGCTGTTGGGATAATTTCAAATGCCTACAATATCGCAGAAGCTATGCTAAATGCTGATAAAGTTGTCAATCTATGATCAAGAAAAATTCAGATTACGGAATCGTGCTTTTTGAAACTACACAATCAGCTATCAAGGCAGAAAAAGTGTTAATTCAGGCAGAGATCAAGATAAAGATGATACCTGTTCCAAGACATATAAGCGCAAATTGTGGAGTTTCAATTCGCTTTGATTTGCCAATTGCTGATAGAATAAAATCTATCCTTGATGAAAATAATGTTCAATATTCAGCAATAAGGTCACTGATATAGGTGTTTGTTATTTACCTATCCTAATTGATGTCCATTGTGAGATTTTTTTTCCAATTTTATCAACCAACGCCTGTTGCCAATTTGTTTCACCGGGCGAAGGAATTGCTAATCCAACAAAATCAACACTATTATCATTTGTATCATGTCCATCTTTTCTTCTGCCAATACTATATCCAGAGAGATCAAGTGTTGGTTTTTTCTCACCAGTAAAAATTGCGTCTGTAAAGTCGCCATATCCAACAGCGTCAACTTTTTCTTCATTGAGCCATAACTCAATATTATCGGGACCATTTTGGTAATCAACCTTTGCATCCATAAGATCGAGATTAGGGACAGCCAAATTCTGACCGATAACAAAAAAACCATTAGGACGTATTTTTTTGCCTGATAAGTCAATGATATTATACTGTTTGCCGTCATTGCCATTTACGCCTAATAGACGATAACCGTCTAGTTTTAAGTTGGGCGTTCCAATCAATTCAACAAAACAACCCATCCCTGTTTTTGCTGGATCATAAAAAATCTCATTAATAAGAACATCAGCGATAGCAATAAACGGTATGAAAAGTATGTATAAAAAAATCGCCGAAACTATAAGTATTACATTGCTTTTACTTTGCATTTTAAAATTCCGTCTTGATACCCCATTTTAGCAATTGTTTTCTATAATCATCTATATTTGAAGGTGTAACCGTGACTACGCCAAGTTCAATCATCTCGGACTTTGGCAAAATCATTAATGTATCTCTAATGCCTGCTTTTATCATATTTTGCAAGACAATGACAGAAGAATAACCCAAGCGATATGGTCGTCTGGATATTGCAACCTGCACAATATCTTGCTTGACTAATTTCATGATTTCCATAGATTCACCGATGCAAACGATCTTTATTTGTCCAGATTTCCCCATTTTTTCAATCGTCTTTGCAGTAGCAAGTCCGATAGAGTCTGAAACACAGAAAATGCCATTGATCTCTAAATTTGCCCTTGAATTTCCAATCCAAGTTTCTATATCCTCTGGTTGAATAGTTCTATAATCCTTTTCCAATATTTTTGATATTTTAAATCCATTATTTTCTGCAAACATATCTTTAAATCCCTGAACACTTTGCAAAAAGTCAGGAACAGATGGGTCTGTTATTATTCCGATTTCTGATTCTGGATCGAGTAATTCCAGCATGGCTTCGGCAGATTGTTGTCCTGCGTAATAATGCCTTGTGCCGATATATACATGCCTTCCTTTTGGAACATCGCTATCAATAGCAATGCAAGGAATATCTGATTTTACGATTCCTGACATTAATGATGTAATAGATTTTGGGTCTGATGCAGCAACAGCAACACCATCAATGGAATCTGATATAACTTGCTCTAATTTTCTTATTTGCCAAGCAGGATCATCTTTGGATGGCACATAAAAATCTATATCAATACCAAAATTTTTGCCAGCTATTTCAGAACCGACCTTCACTTCGTTCCAATAAGAGTTGTCAGCTTTACCAATTATTGCAATGTGTAGGGATTTTTGTTTTGGGTTTTTTTCGCAAGATGATAAAGACAAAAAGAAGATAAGCAACATTATTAGGAACTTATTCAATATCCGCCTCCTCGAGACATTAACACTCAAATAAATATGCGTTTATATCTCTATTGTTATATTGAAAGCCTATAAAAAACTCTGTAATTGCATATTTATATGTTATATATATCAGATTATACTGATTTGGTCAAGGCATATCAATACAAAGTATCTGCTTCAAAATATTGGGTAACAAAAAAAGCCATCTGTAATTTAGGACAGATACAGTTTATAAGGGAGACTGTTTTGATTTGGCGGGTAGTCAAGGAAGGTTATATCATTTTTATCAAACAAGAGTGCATTGTAGCCAAAGTGGACAGATTGGTTTTACTAATCAATGCACAATCATGTTTAAGATCGCTTGTTCATTAGCTATTTTATTTTAAGGTCGCCCCATGTTTGCGGGAGTTTTCCACTTGGGGCAAATCAATATTTCATTACTAACTTACTGCCTCTTTATTTCTTGACCTATACAAAAATCGTGTTATAATATTGATATAGAAACATTTTTATTGAAGGAGTTTTCATTGGTGAAAAAGATAGTCAATTCCTATAAAGATATTATGACAATGGAACCGGGAAAACGTAATTGCTTTTTGATCATAACCTTTCAGCACGCTGGTAGTTCTCCAATAAAGTATGGTATATTATTCATGAAATCTAAAAATATAAGTTTTATCTTTGGGGTGAAAAATAATGGCAATAAGTAAAACTGAGCAAATCTATCAACAACATATTAAGCCGCTAATGCCTTCGGAAAGATTGGCTCTAATAGAGATTATTGCACGAGATTTGGCAATGCAAAAAGATTATATAGCCGAAAATCCAAAGCATAATATCATGGAACTAAATGGGTTAGGTAAGGAAATATGGAATGAAATTGATGCTCAGGAATATGTCAATGAATTAAGAAAAGAATGGGATCAACGTCAATGACAGAATTAGATAAAGCTTTGTCTGGAATAAAAAAAATTGGGATTGATACAGCAATTATTATTTATTTCATGGAATCAAATCCATTATATAACAATCTTATATATAATGTGTTTCAACGTATTTCTAATGGTAGTCTATTAGGTATTACATCCATTATAACTTTAATAGAAGTCCTCATACATCCAATACGACAAGGAAATACAAAATTACAGGAGCAATATACCAATTTGTTACTTGATAGCAATAATTTCTATACAATCTCTGCTAATTCTTCTATTGCAAAGATTGCTGCACAAATACGCTCTTGTTATGATATTCGGATACCTGATGCAATTCAGATCGCAACAGCTAAGGCTAATGGGTGCGAAGTATTCCTGACCAATGACATCAATCTTAGACGCATTGGGGATTTGAGGGTTTTAATATTGGATGATTTTAGGCGTTCTGAATAAAATCATCCATTTACGAAATTTTCAACAGTTATTTTGTTTTAAGGTCGCCCCATGTTTGCGGAAGTTTTCCGCTTGGGTCAACGCTTTTTATATCATCGGGAGTATATACTTCATTAATGGCTGTAGCATTTGGCCAGGAATTTATTATTCCGCCGATCACATAAATCCGATTATCAATTACACATGACTGACTTGTTCCGAAGTAGCCTCTTCTTGAGGGCATGTCAGTTTTTACTTCCCATTGATCTTCATCAATATTATATTCTTCAACTGTTGAGAAGCCATTCAATCCCATATCAACTCCTCCAATTAGATAGATTTTCCTATTAATCATTCCTGCTGTTGGAACATATCTTTTGGTTGGAAATTCTGACTTCACTTTCCAATTGTCATTTTGAATATCATAAACCAAAATATTAGAACGTAATGCCCAATCTACCATGCTTGCCCCCCCAAAAAAATATACCTTATTATCCAGAGCTAGAGCCACACTACCATCCACATGATGTTTTTCTGGTATATCTTTTAATCTTTGCCATTGATCAATAATTGGGTCATAGACCAAAACTGACAGCGAGGCTTTATCACCAACAATTGATCCACCAAAAATATATATCTTATTATTGATCGCAACTGCCGAATGGTAATATTTTACATCAGGCATATCTTTTTTTCTTTGCCAAGAGTCAGCTTTCGGATCATACTCCTCCACAACAGATAATATTCCTTGATTGCCAGCATTACTGCCACCGATCGCATATATTTTGCCATTAATAGCTGTTGTGCTATGCCCGAATCTTGCAGTTGGCATTTTCGTTTTTTTTGTCCATTTATCCAATTTTGGATCATATTCCTCGTTTTCTGATGAAACCAACCCACCAATTGCATAAATTTTTCCATTTACTTCCGCTACAGAAAGCACCAACCTTCCTGTCGGCATATCAGCCCTCTTTTCCCATTTTCCACCTTCGCCTTGCGGAGCCATGAAGAAGGCATTTTCCATATCAGGCTTTTTCAGTTCCCCACCTTTGCCGTTACCCATAGCATTTGAGAGCATCATAATATTTGAGGTTTTGACAACATCAATAGGAATCTCGCCAATATTCAATACTTTTGATTCGCTTGGTAAAGGGGCAAATATTGGTGTGCCAAATTCCCTTAATGTGATAAAAGCCGGATTGATACTCAGTATAGTTATCAAAAGCCCTGTTGCCAATGACAAACCCCATGGCAAGCCCCTTGTTTGTGCAGATGGGCTAATCTTGATTCTTTTGATGGCTTCCACTATGCGAAATGTAAAGCTTGCCTGTAATTTATGTTGAGGTAATGTCCTGTCCATCATAGTTATTATCTCCTCCCTAAGCATTGCTCTTGCTCTGGTAAGTCTTTGTCTGATGCTTTCGGGTGATATTGCCAGCATATTTGCTATCTGTTCGCTGTTCATTCCACTCATGTAATAAAGCATCAGCACTTCTCTGTATATTTCGGGTAGTGAATCTAAGGCTTCGTGGAGGGATTCATCTATCTTTTTGTCTTTGGAAGATTCTATTGCACGTTCGGCAAGTATTTTCTCAAGCTTGTTTGGGTCTTGGTATTCACAATCCGGACTTTTGGACTTTGCCCTAATCCAGTTTCGGCATTGGTAGGTAGCTATTGAATATAACCAATAGGCGAAAATGTCCCACCTTCTGAGTTTCGGGAGATCGCGATATGCCCTGATAAAGACTTCCTGTGTTACATCTTCCGCATCATCCATGTTATTGAGCTTGGCGCAGACATAGGCATATATACCAGCCTTGTATTTATCTATAAGGATAGCAAAGGCTTCACGATCTCCATTCAGGCACTTATATATGATAGCTCCATCTTCAGTTTTCATTACCAAACCTCCTGATAAATCCCTTCATAATATAAGCAACCGCAAAATGCAAAAGTGTGACAAAAAAATTTGAGATGGATTACAATTAGCGCATTGTGAATGTTCTCTAACAATAATAAAATGGATCCTAGCTAATATATTGCTAAATTTAGGACAAGGGTCGGGCAAAAATAACTTCCATAATATAATATAGCTGAAAACTATAATATAATAGGAGTTAATCATGAACGAACAAGTCATTAATATAACATAAAACAATTTACAGATCAATGCTTGGGGAATTAGCTTATCATCCGCTAGAAGAAATAGAACAAAAAAAGCACATATTGAATAAAGTAAAAAAATCAGGTTTTCTCGAAAACAGAATTAAAAAATCTTCATCGTCTTGAAAAGCAATACCTATATTGCCATATACAAAATTATAAGTCTAGAAAATAACCTTGAAAAAAAAGATAAAACAATTATAATATCGTTATGTAATTTGGCAAAACCAAGTAATGTAAATTTGGAGGTATGCAAAATGAAAACTTTATGTCTAAGATTAACCATAGTATTTTTTATTTTAGTTAGTCTAATTTTCATAACAAAAGCAAACGCAAAAATTGATCCCAAATTAGCTGTTGGTATATGGCTCTTAAACGAAGGTAAGGGCGACGAAGCAAAAGACCTTACCGAATTTAAAAATAATGGAATACTAAAAAATAATCCTAAATGGGTTGATGGCAAATCAGGCAAATGCCTAGAATTTGATGGTAAAGGTAGCTTCATTGAAGTTGCAAAATCAGATAGTTTAGCTATCAGTGATGTAATCACAATTGTCGGATGGGTTCATCCATATACTTATGGACAAAGTGGAAAAAAAGACCCTAATCCTGCTAGTGGTGCATCAGTTAATATATTAAGCAAGATGGAATCTGCTGGCTCGTATATAGGTCCTTTCTGGTGGGAATATAGAAATAACGGGCAAGTTAATGCTTATTTTGCTGCGTCTGCACCTGCTGGAACATACCTAACACCAACAATACAAAATCTGCCAGTGGATAAATGGAGTCATATTGCAAGTAACTATGATATTTCTAGCGGGGTTGCAAATGTTTATCTCAATGGCGTTTTGGCACAATCAGCTACAAATAAAGGCTTTGGGGCGTTAAAGGCTGGTGTGGAATTTGTTATTGGAACAGGAAAAGGCGGAGCAGATTACGGAAAACCCTTTGATGGTATGATCGATGAAGTTGCTATGTTCAATTCTTTCTTATCTCAGAAAGATATTGAAAATATAATGAATGACGGTCTGGAAAGGGCGCTTGGGCTAGCTCCTGTTTCGCCTGCCGGTAATTTATCTACTACTTGGGCGAAAATTAAAGTATATTAAAATTAACATTATGAACCATAGGGCAGTGCTAAAACTGTCCTTTTACTTGTCTTAAAATGAATAGATTATTGACTTTTTTATGACAGGTATTGTAGAATACATTTCAGCGTAAGATATAACCTTAGAATCTATTAATCTATTAACACAGGAAATAAATATGCACTCAGATATGCTTACAAAAGACGAAGTGAGATCAGCACTAGAACGCAAAGGATGCAGACGGGTTCCATTGATGATAAGAATGTGGATCGGTGGAGATTGTTATGATGCTTATGGTGATAGGCTGAGAAATTTTGTTAACACAATACCAGAAGATTTTATACAAGTTGGTTTTAGGGCTCCTGGTGGATGGGAATCTCCAGAAGACTATCCAGAATATAGGTGGGCATATAAAGATAAGCCCGATGAAGATGAAACTGCAAAAGGAATTGATTCAAGAAGATTTCTTAGCAAATGGGATGATCTTGATGAATATATAGAGAAAATGCCAAATCCGATTATTCCAGATTTCTTTGCAGGTTCTGCCCAAGTCAGAAAAGATAATCCAAATGCCTTTATTGTCGGTATGAATTTTTTCTGCTTTTATGAACGTTTATGGACTATTAGGGGCATGAAGGACCTTCTTGAGGATTTTCTTTTGGAAGAAGATAATGTAATGAGATTGACTAATGCGGTTAGGGATTTTCATCTAAAAGTCATTCGTGGATATGGTGAAGCAGGGATTGATGCTATCTATACGAGTGATGATATGGGAACTCAGGAATCGCTATTTTTCAGCCCGACTGTATTTAGAAAGTTTATTAAACCTGCCTATAAAATGCTGATTGAAGAAGCACACAAATATAATATGCAGTTTTGGCTTCATACATGCGGAAATGTTACTGCCATAATGGAAGATATGATTGAAATTGGACTGGATGTTATACATCCAATACAGCCATTTGCTATGGATGCAAAGGCGACGGTTAGGGATTTTGGAGGACGTATAACATTTATGCCGGGAATTGACGTTCAGCACTTGCTTCCTCATTGTTCCAAAGACGAAGTAATTGCTGGCACAAAGGAAGTTATAGATACCTTCCTAAGCCCTGGTGGAGGAATGATATTTTCTTTGTCAAACGCTATTCATACTGATGTTCCATGTGAAAATATAGAAGCTTTCATGCAGACTGCCTATGATTATGGCAAAAAAAGCAAATAAAAATCAAAATTATATTATAGCCTAAATCTCTCATACTTAATCGAGAGTTTGGGCTATAATACCAAAAATATGCTGATTTTATAGAAAATCTCGCTATGGGGATGTTAATATATGTCAAAATCTATACGTGAAATAGTAACAACAATGCAAAAAAATGATATTAAGGCGACTCTGCTTGGAATCGGTCCTATGTCAGAATTAGTTATCAGAGCTACGCTTGAGCTTGGTAGAGATGAGCAATTTCCAGTTATGTTCATTGCAAGTAGAAATCAGATTGACTCAAGTGAATTTGGATGTGGATACGTCAAAGGTTGGGACCAGAATGCTTTCGCCAGTGCAATAAGAAATATAGCCAATCAGGTTAATTTTAATGGATTGCTTTATCTTTGCAGAGATCATGGAGGACCTTGGCAAAGGGATAATGAAAAAAGCGAAAAGCTACCGCCTAATGAAGCTATGGAAATAGCAAAAGCATCTTATCTTGATGATCTAAAGGCAGGATTTAACTTACTCCATATCGATCCAACAAAAGACCCTCATATTTCAGGTTCAGTGCCTATGGATACGGTTATTGGAAGGACGATAGAGCTAATTTCTTACATCGAAGAGCAGATAAAGAATATGAATTTAACCCAAGTATCTTATGAAGTAGGGACTGAGGAAACTGCTGGTGGACTCATTTCTGATTCCGCATTTGAAGAATTTATTGTAAAACTAATCAAGGAATTAGATGCCCGTTCTTTACCACACCCTGCTTTTATTGTTGGTCAAACAGGAACATTAGTTAAAATGAATGTAAATGCAGGTAAATTTGATGGAAAAACAGCACAAAACCTTAGCAGAATTGCGAAAAAATATGGTCTTGGTTTCAAGGAACACAATGCAGATTATTTGCCAATAGATATTCTGAAAATGCACCCTGAACTTGGAATCACAGGAGCAAATGTTGCCCCTGAGTTCGGTCTTGATGAGACAACAGCCCTGTTGAAACTCGCCCAACAAGAGCAGGATGCCATCAAAAACAAGCCTGATATGAAATCCTCTGATTTTATAGCTCTAATAGGGAAATGTTCGCTTGATTGTGGAAGATGGAAAAAATGGCTCTTAAAAGAAGATTCACATTTGACAGAAAAAGATATTATCAATATGCCTGAAAAACTAAAGCAAGTAACTATGGTTTGCGGACATTATGTCTTTGATCAAGATGATATTAAAAATGCGAGAGAGTTACTTTATAAAAATGTAAAAGCTTTGGGTATTGCTGATGATCCTGAAGCGGTGGTAATTGACGCTATTAAAACGTCAATCATGAAATATGTCGATGCCCTAAATTTAAGAGGTTTGAATAATCTAATTTAAGTAAAGTTAATCCAAAA
>CAZMCH010000036.1:0-36777 GCA_964564735.1 uncultured bacterium | reverse complement strand
TTTGAAAAAGTTTTCAAAGGTAGAGATTATTTAAATGTCCGAACTTATGTCTGATCTTCAGTTTTTCAGATTGACATAGGCAATCTTTTCTGATAAAATAATGAATTGGTGGGATGGCTGAGTGGTTTAAAGCGGCAGTCTTGAAAATTGTTGAGCTCGAAAGGGTTCCATGGGTTCAAATCCCATTCCCACCGCCATAAAATAGATAGTAATAATCGTTCTATCTTTAATATCCAAGGTTATTGGAGGGATGCTAGAGTGGACGAATAGGACGGCCTGCTAAGCCGTTGTACGGGTAACTGTACCGTGGGTTCAAATCCCACTCCCTCCGCCATCTTATGCGCCTGTAGCTCAGTGGATAGAGCAACGGACTACGAATCCGTGTGTCGAAGGTTCGACTCCTTTCAGGCGTGCTTTTTATTTCTATGAATGACATATATTTCATGAAGATTGCTCTTGAGGAAGCAAAAAAAGCACTTAATAAATCAGAAACGCCTGTCGGTGCAATCGTTGTGAAAGATGATGAAATAATATCTCGTAGCCATAATCTTCGGGAATCTCTGCAAGACCCAACCGCACATGCCGAATTACTCGCCATTAAGGACGCTTCAGAAAAGCTGGGAAGATGGCGTCTTACTGATTGCATGATTTATGTTACGCTTGAACCATGCGCAATGTGTTCGGGTGCAATGATCTTGGCAAGAGTTAAGAGGCTTGTATATGGTGCAAGCGATCCAAAGGCTGGAACAGCAGGCTCATTAATGAATCTGCTTTCGCATGAAAAACTTAATCATCAGGTTGAGGTTGTATCAGGAATACTTGCAAAGGAATGTGGCGAAATACTCAGCGACTTTTTTTCATCTCGCAGAAGAAGATAAGACTATGGTATTTTTTGGAGGGATGCGAGAGCGGTTGAATCGGGCAGTCTCGAAAATTGCTGTGCGGGCAACTGCACCGTGGGTTCGAATCCCACTCCCTCCGCCATTGGTAAATAAATATTATTTCTGCTAATTTAGCCATTATCGAATGTTATACGAAACTTTATGTTGTTAGAATAATGAAACATGATAAACCATGAATGAAGTCCAACTAGAATCTAGCAGAATAGAATCATTTAAAGGCAAATATTCCTCTGAACAATATTTGTTTCCGACAAGTCCCCAAAAAGAGTTTTTGTTAGAATTAAGAGGCAAAGGAAAGAAATATAAAAGATATTTAGGTTCGCCTTTGAGATATGCTGGTGGAAAAAGCTGGGCTGTTGGTTATGTCCTAGAAAGACTATCAGAAGATATAAAAAAATTAGTTTCACCATTTTTCGGTGGTGGTTCAATTGAAACTGCTGTAGCAAAAGAGTTGGGAATACAGGTTATAGGGTCTGAATTATTTGATATACTTGTAAACTATTGGCAGATTCAAATCGAAAGACCTTATGATTTATATCAGGAGTTGGCACAATTAGAACCCGATAAGGAAACATATAATTGGGCTAAGCAAAAATTAAAAGAGCATTGGGAAGCAAAAATAAAGCTAACACCATTAGAATTGGCTACTTATTATTATTTTAATCATAATCTTTCTTATGGTCCGGGATTCTTGGGTTGGATGTCAAGTGTATATGCAGATAAAGAAACATATTGTCGTTTATTGAAAAGAGTTAAGAATTTTAATGTTAAGAATATAAAGATTGAATGTGCCTCTTTTGAGGAGGTTATACCAAGATTTGATGATGAATTTCTTTATTGCGATCCACCATATTATTTAGGAGAAGATAGCACTCTTTTCAAAGGGATTTATCCACAGAGAAATTTTCCTATTCACCACAATAATTTTAATCACGAATTATTAAGGGAACTCTTACTAAAACATAAAGGAAATTTTATTTTATCTTATAATGATTCACCAACAATTAGAAACTGGTATAAAGATTTTTTAATTGTGGAATTACCTATTCATTATACAATGGGGCAGGGCGAAACAAGGATAGGGATTAACAGAAAAAGAATAGATAGTAATCATATCAAAAAAACTCAAGAGCTATTGATAATTAAAGAGAATTAAAACAGGATAATACTTTATGATAAAGCTATAAATAAGTTGAAATCATAAAACATGAACATTAAAGAAAAAAAATTAAATGGGATTGTCTATACGCCAAAATGGATTGTCCATTTAATTTTAGATAATCTTGATTACAAAGAAGATATTTGCGACAAAAAAATCATTGATCCCGCTTGTGGCGAAGGGGCATTTTTAGGCGAAGTAGTAGAAAGATTCATTGTTGATACAGAACGAAAAGGCATTAGCAAGCCAGAAATAAAAAAAGCCCTAGAAAAAAATATATTCGGATTTGATATTGATGAATCAGCAATTGAAAAATGTATTAATCTATTAGATGAAATTGCCCTAAAATATGACCTAAAAGATATAAAATGGCAAATATTAAAAACCGATAGCTTGGATAAAGATTTCGTTAGCAGATATTTTGATTCTTTTGATTTTGTTGTTGGGAATCCTCCATATATAAGGATTCAGCATCTTGGAATTGAGAGAAGACACAAGATTCAAAGCGACTGGCAATTATCCAAAAAAGGCTCAACTGATATTTTTATCACATTTTTTGAATTTGGATATTATCTATTAAATAAGACAGGGAAACTAGGATATATAACCCCGAACACTTATCTCAAAACAAAAGCGGGTAAGGTTCTAAGGGATTTCATAAAAGCAAGTCAATCTTTAAAAACTTTGATTGATTTTGAACATCATCAATTATTTGATAATGCGACAACTTATTCTTTAATAACGATTCTTGATAAAAATCATCAACAAAACACCTTTGCTTTATACAAAGGCAATGCTAAAAATGTCAATTTTGTTGATAATATAGATATAGAAAATCTAAATATAGATAACTGGATACTGACATCAAACGATATTCTGAAAAGGCTAAACACGATTGAAAGAAGGGGATTGCCTTTAGGCGAAATTGCAGAGATTCATGTTGGTATAACAACCCTTGCGGATGATTTTTATATTTTCAGAAAACCGAGATTTGATGGCGATTATGCACAAATAACATTAAAAGATGGCAGAGATTTTCAGATAGAAAAGAGTATCTTAAAGCCAATAATAAAGGCTTCTGTTCTAAAAGATTCTAATGAGGATCAGGAACGCTATGTTATTTTTCCATATCGCAAAATAAATGATAAGCATGTAATTATCTCGGAAAATGAATTAAAAAATGAATTTCCGATGACATATAGATATTTTTTGGCAATTAAAGATCGTCTTGATAAACGAGATAAAGGCAAGCCCAATCCTGTTGCGTGGTATGCTTTCGGAAGGTCGCAGGGGCTTGATACTTCGTTTGGAAAAAAGATTTTGACTTCACCGATCAACCTTAAGCCTAAATTCATCGTTTGGGAAAAAGAAGGGTTTACTTTTTATGCTGGATATTGTATAAAATATGATGGTGATTTAAAAGTTCTAGCTGAATATCTGAATTCGTCAGATATGGAATTTTATATTAACAATATCAGCAGAGACTATCAGAATGATTATAAATCTTTCGCCAAGAGTTTTATTGAAAAATTTGGAATTTCTGATATAAATTTGATAGAAACACAAAAGCAAATATCATTGCAGATATAAATTATTGGGGGCAGTAGCTCAGTTGGGAGAGCATCGGTCTCGCAGTCCGGGGGTCGTGGGTTCGAATCCCATCTGCTCCACCAATATAAAAAAAGAATAAAACGGAGAGATGACTGAGCTGGCCGAAAGTGCACGATTGGAAATCGTGTGGAGGGCTAATAACCTTCCCGAGGGTTCGAATCCCTCTCTCTCCGCCATTTTTTTATCTAATGCCAAAGATTATGAAATGTGTTATTTGTTATAATAGGGAAATCGAAATAACCAATGTAAAAGAAGAATTTGCCATTGATGATGACATCATTTTTGTCTCAATAAATATTCCTGTGTGTAAAACTTGCGGTGAACGTTATTATGACAGAAAAAATATGAGATATTTGCAAGAAATTAGAGATAAACTTGGCAAAGAGGAATTGGAATTAAAAGAAATTGGTAAGGTCTTGGTTTATAACTAAACCATAAAAAGACATGGATAAAGGCAGGTTTTCATCTGAATTTGAAACGCTGAAACAGATACAAGATTTTTGGGATACCCATTCAACAGCCGATTATTGGGATGAAATGGAAGATTCAGAAATAGAATTATCTCCTGCTCTTAAATCAAAAATTGAATTGAGAAAGCTTTACCAATTGCTTGATTTATCCAGTGAAGAGATAGAAAAAATAGAGAAAGAAGCGCATAGAAAAAACATAGACAGCAAAAAACTGATACATGATTTTATTTCGGAACATATATAGATAAGCTATTAAAGTAAAGCATTAATATTATGAACATCATCTTGGTCGTGCTAGGCGGGGAACTAGCGGTGCCCTGAACTCGCAATCCGCTACAGCGAGGCTGAATGCTGATTTGAGGTCTATCTTTTTCAAGGCTGGCTCAGGAAAGTGGCGATGAAGGCTGGGTCCTGCTCAACTTAACATTGCTGAACCCCGTCAGGTCCGGGAGGAAGCAGCGGTAGGCAACCTGGAGAGTGTGCTGCAGGGATACCTGGCTGGAGCTAACTACTTGAGTATCGCTTGGGGGAGAAGATCGAAATCAGATGCACGACCATTTTATTCTTATACCTTTAGTGCTATAAATTATTGTTAAGGAATCTCTCTAAATCTCCCTTTGATAAAGGGAGATTTTTAAGGTTCATTTCCAATTTATCTATTTATTTCATACTCCTTAATTACAAATTGGAGTTGAGTCAGAACCATGCCCTACGTTGTTTTAGCAAGAAGAGGTCGCCCTCAACTATTCGCTAGTGTGGTGGGTCAAGAACACGTCACACAAACCCTTCAAAATGCCATCAATTCAAATAGAATCGCACATGCCTACTTATTTACAGGACCAAGAGGTGTTGGAAAAACAACGGTTGCAAGAATTTTTGCAAAAGCAGTAAACTGCAAAGCAAAAGAAAATTCCGAACCATGTAATAAATGTGGCTCATGCCTTGAAATATCATCTGGAAGATCGATTGACGTTATCGAAATTGATGCTGCGTCAAACAGAGGTATTGACGAAATCCGAGAATTACGAGAGAACGTAAAATTTGCCCCCGTCACTTCTGAATACAAAGTTTATATAATTGACGAAGTTCACATGCTTACTATGGAAGCCTTCAACGCCCTGCTTAAAACTCTTGAAGAACCGCCTCATCACGTAATATTCATACTTGCAACAACAGAACCGCATAAAATACCAGCAACTATTCTTTCTCGGTGTCAGAGATTTGACTTTCGCATGTTGACAAGGATAGAGATCGTAAACCGCCTTAAAGAATTACTAACGCAGGATGGTATAGCTGTAGATGATGATGCGCTTTCACTTATGGCAGAAAATGCTGATGGTGCTTTAAGAGATGCTGAAAGTATGCTAGATCAGGCTTTGTCATTCAGTAATGGACAGCTAACCACAGAAGAAGTAAGTGGATTTCTAGGATTGGGTTCATATAAACTCCTTGACAGCCTTATGGAAAGTATAATCAATCGAGATAGCTCAAAAAGCCTTGAATCACTTAATTCCCTTGCTGATCATGGAGCAGATTTACCACAATGCCTGAAAAAACTCGTTTCATATTTTCGTGATCTTATGATCTATAAAATCAATCCTGATCTGATTGATGTTTCAGAAACAAGACAACAAAGATTAAATGAGCTTTCTAAAAATATCTCTGTTGAAAGAATTATGAAAATAGCCAGAGTGCTGACACAAACAGAAAGCGAAATAAAACAACTTGGTTACGAAAGACTCAATTTTGAAATTTCACTTATAAGACTATCAAGACTTACTGACGATAGTATCCCGATTGATAAAATCCTCAATAAGCTTCAGGAAATTGAGTCTAAGATTTATTCAGGTGCTTCATTGACTTTGCCTATATCAGAAACTAGAACAATAGATGAACCTAATTCGTCATTTATGACTGCTTCGATAGAAATTACCGAGTTAAATGATGAAAAATCTGAGCAAAAAAATATTGATCCATTAATTTCAGTATGGACAGACATTTTAAATAAAATTAAAAGCAAGTGTTCACCAACCTTAAATGCAATACTAAAAGAGGCGTATCCAATTTCTATTGACGATTCAACTATAACAATAGATTTTGATCCTAAATTCAAATGGCATAGAGAACAATTGGAAGATTCTGAAAATAGAAAGCAAATTGAATCTACGATATATGACATTATGAACAAAACAATAAAACTTGTCGTTCGCTCAAAAGATGATCCAGCAGTTATAAATAATCATATTGAGGAAATACCCACTACACAAAGGGATATGAGACAAGATGCAATGCAAAATGAGCATGTAAAAATGGTTCTTGATATATTCAATGGCAGAATCGTTGAGGTTAGGAAATAAAACATTATTTTGGAGGTATCAGAAAAATGAAACTCGATAACATAATGAAACAAGCACAAAAAATGCAAAAACAAATGATGGAGATTCAGGAAGAACTTGCAAACAAAACAGTTGAGGCAAGCGTTGGCGGTGGAGTTGTAACTGTTGTAGCCAATGGACAACAAGAGATATTATCAGTAACAATAGACCCAGAAGTCGTTGATCCTGCTGATGTTGAGATGCTTCAAGACCTAATAATTGCTGCTGTCAACGAGGCTCATCGTAAATCACAGGAGTTAATGAATACTGAGATGAGTAAACTTACTGGCGGGCTTAAAATACCGGGATTGACATAATGCTATATTATCCAGAACCTTTGGCAAAACTAATATCAGAGCTTCAAAAACTCCCTAGCATAGGTCCAAAAACAGCACAAAGAATAGCTATGCACATTCTCAGAATGAAAGGTGACGATGCAAAGTCGCTTGGTCAGGCTATATCAGAAGTGCAGGATCATATCATCCATTGCTCTATATGCGGAAGCATAACAGATCGTGACCCATGCTATATATGTGATGATCCCAGACGTGATCAAAAAGTGATATGTGTAGTTGAGGAAACTGACGATGTTATTGCACTTGAAAAAGTAGGAACATTCAGAGGCGTTTATCATGTCTTAATGGGCGCATTATCTCCGATAGAAGGCATTAATCCAGAAGATTTGAGAATTAACGAGCTTTTTGAACGTATTAATTCACAAGATATAGAAGAAGTAGTTATCGCCACTAATCCTAATGCTCAGGGACAAGCTACCGCTATATATTTATCAAAGAAAATAAAACCAATGGGAATAAAAGTAACACAGCTTGCCTATGGTTTGCCAATCGGAGGAGATATAGAATATGCCGATGAAGTTACATTAGGTAAGGCTTTGGAAGGTAGAAGAGAGATATGAAAAAAAAGATATTCCTATTATTTGGTCTAATTTTTATCCTATGCCTTTCGCCAAATGTATTTGCCAAACCTGAATTTGATCCTAAGAGTTCCTTTGAATACTTAAAAAAACAATGTGATTTTGGACCTCGTCCACCGGGATCGCCTGCTCATAAGAAAACAAGGGACTATTTGATCTCTGAATTAAAAAAATATGCTAGAGGTGTAACAGCACAAAATTTTACTCAACAAGCTTCAGATAAAAAGCTCGATCTTACCAATATAATCGCCATCTTTGGTCCCGAATCCGAAAACTCTATCCTATTCTGCGCACATTGGGATACCCGTCCTATTGCTGAACATGATCCCAAACCAGAAAATCGCAATAAACCGATAATCGGCGCAAATGACGGGGCGTCTGGGGTTGCTGTATTACTAGAACTTGCGAGAATTATGCACAAAAATCCACCACCAGTGAAAATTATTATAGTCTTATTTGATGGTGAAGATTATGGTCGAACTACTGACGATATGTTCTTTGGTTCAAGATATTTTGCCAAAAAAATTCCAAAGCAATGGATACCTACTTATGCCATTTTACTTGACATGATAGGCGATAAGGACTTAAATATTTATATAGAGCAAAATTCAATGGCTGGCGCGCCAGATATTGTTAAAAAAGTATGGGACATAGCAAGAAGATTAGAGCTAAAGCAGTTTCATAATGAAGTTCGCAACGCAATAATGGACGATCATATCTTTTTATTAAAAGCAGGTATAAAATGTATTGACATTATTGATTTTGATTACCCTTATTGGCATACTTTGCAAGATACTCCTGATAAGTGTAGTCCAGAGAGTTTGGGGGTAATTGGCGAGTTGATGCTAGAATTGATCTATTATCAATATAATTAGAGGTAAAACATGGAAGATCAAAAAAAAGGCACTCAAACAGAACGAATAAGAACGGTTTATTCAAATATAGTCAGGATTGGACATTCGCCCTATGAATTTATGATCGACTTTGGACAGTTTCAGCCCGAAGGAAAACGAGCCTTTATGGATGTTCGGATTATTACAAGCCCTCAACATGCAAAAGCTATACTAAAAGCACTTAAAGATAATATCGACATTTATGAGGAAAAACATGGCATAATTAACTTAAATGTTGGATTAGAAGAAGAGGAATCAGATTCTGAAACCGAATGGGACCCAAGAAGGCGATAATTTCTTTTTCAAAATAAAATTTGGAGCGATTTTTATATGATTAGCATGAATCCACCAAAAGTCTTTATACATAAAAGCGTTATTGATAATAGACTTGCAAAAGATCGTCTCGATAAAATGATGTCATTCATTAATGCAGATAATATCACAATTGTTGATGATAATGGTCTTGCTGAAGCAATAAAATATAATGGATGGATCGAATCAGGTGGCAGACGAACCGGTGAATTAAAACGTCAAAATGATCCTGTTATTGTTTTCAACGCATTTAGGTTTCTCTCAGATGAGGAATTCTCTAATATACATCAAAAATATCCCACCCTTGCATATTACAATTTTTCTGGCAACGGACATATAACATTCAGAAACAAGACACACTATCCAAACGGAGTATGTAAGTCTGCTTATGAAATACATTCTGCTTGGGGATGCTATCATGCCTGTGACTATTGTCATGTCAAAGATTTTATAAACATTATGCTTAATCTTGAGGAATTTGTTGAGCATCTTGATCTGCTTGTCAAAAAAGAATTTTGGCAGAAATTATATAAATATGATAATCAGACGGATACCATTTGCTTTGAGCCTGAGTATGGCGCATCTGATTTGCTTGTTAGATATTTTTCTCAGCAGGCAGATAAATATCTCATGCTCTACACAAAAAGCAATAATATTGATCATCTTCTTGATTTACCTCATAATGGACAGACAATTATAAATTGGACGCTTTCATGCAATACAACTGCTAATGAGATTGAAAAGAAATCCCCTTCAATGGATGAACGCATTGAGTCAGCAAGAAAATGCCAAAAAGCTGGCTATACTGTTAGATTCAGATTTTCGCCGATAATACCCGTAAAAAACTGGCAGGATGAAAACAGGCAAATGATAGAAAGGCTTTTTGCAAAGGTTAAACCCGATCTTATCACAATGGATGTTCTTGGGTGGATGAATGCAAAGCAGATCATCAACTCGATGGATATATCGCTGTTTGATGATGAATATAAAACAATTATAGAAAAACTAGCAGAAGAAAACGCCATCAATTATGTAAAACAGATAATTCCCCATGAATATCGTTTGAAAATATATCACTTCTTCATAAATGAGCTAAAACGCGTTAGTCCAAATACGCCATTTTCTATATGTATGGAAACACCTGATATGTGGAATGACTTGCGAGACGATATTGGTATGAATGAAAATGATTATGTCTGTTGCTGTGGTCCTGAATCTGTTCCAAGACATCCAAAATTAGCAAAATAGAGAATATTGCTGGAGGAAACATTATGATGAGCTTTGCATTGTTTATATTAGTATATTTTGCAGATATTGAAAAACCACAAAAACTAGAATCAACAGAAAAGATAATCGCTGTAAGTGGTGGCGGATATTTCCCTGTCATGATAAAAATGCAGAATGGCTGGCTTGGCGCAGTCATTCGTGGTGGTGCATCACATCTTGGTATTAAAGGCAGATTAGACTGGATATATTCAAAAGATGATGGTCAAACATGGTCAAAACCCTCTGTTATAGTTGATAGCGAATATGACGATAGAAATCCTGCACTTGGACAGATGCAGGATGGAACGATAGTAATGGCTTATGCCGAAGCAACCACATATAACGAAAAAGGCGAATTTGATACAAGCATTGGAACATACACAATGTTTTATGTTACATCATCAGACAACGGCGTTACTTGGTCAGAAAAAAAACCTCTTTATCATGGACCAATAAAACTTGGTTCTCCTTATGGAAAAATAGTTCTTTTACCAGACGGAACAGCACTTATGCCCGTCTATGGTGATTATAATCCACAATATACAGGCGCATTGCAAATTCCAGAAGGCACAAAA
Source organism: uncultured bacterium (assembly GCA_964564735.1). GTDB lineage: Bacteria > Poribacteria > DTPJ01 > DTPJ01 > DTPJ01 > CAZMCH01. Next base: position 26,280 of record CAZMCH010000036.1, on the reverse strand, counting down.
AATATATCAGGCATTTTACGTTCCAAAGATAATGGAAATACATGGAGCGATTTCTCAATTATATCTGCTACAGACCATAACGAGACAGCTTTGCTTGTCATGCCTGATGGAAAAATTGTGGCAATGATGAGAACTTACAGCAAATCAGATGTGGAATTATCTGAGTCGATAGATGGTGGGTATACATGGAGTCAGCCAAAGCAAATTACAAGACCAAATGAGCATCCCGCCGATCTATGTTTGTTAGAAAATGGCGATATTCTATTAGTCTATGGCAATCGTAACAAGCCTTATGGAGTCGGTGGAATGTTGAGCCACGATAAAGGTGAAACATGGGATAGCAAAAATCGCTTTTTAGTGGGATGGACATCTCAAAATACCGATTGTGGCTATCCAAGTGTTATTCAGCTTGATGACGGGAACATCGTTGTTATGTATTATTCAGTTGGCACAGAAGAAAGACCTAATGAAGAAATGGCTATTGTAGCAAGATTTAAACTACAGCCTTAAAATATTCGGGAGGTATTCTATGACACAAGAAAATGAAAAAATAACAGAAGAAACACAAAAAGAATCAACAACTTATGAGATTCCACCTGTAACTTTTGAGGATTTTATTTTCAATTTATACAATATAGCGACTATTAATTTGGGTTATCGTGATCCCGAAAGCGGAAAGATCATGAGAAATCTGCCAATGGCAAAACACACAATAGATACAATCGGGATGCTTGAAGAAAAGACAAAAGGTAATCTTACTGTACCTGAGAGCAATCTAATTGAAAATCTTCTTTATGAGCTAAGAATGAACTATTTACGAGCGCTTAATCAACCTCAAAATGAGCCTGAAAACGATGTGAAAAAAGAGGAAAATACCGAAGAAAAAGAGCAAAAAAATGAATCATAAACTTATATTGCCAAGAGATTTGCATAAAACCTTATAAATAACTTGAAGGGAGTAATGATATATGAGAGTCTTGGTGACCGGTGCAAGCGGTCAGGTAGGATGTCGGCTTGTTCGGCAATTACTCAAAGGTAACTACGAGGTCAGGGCAGTCGTTTTGCCTGATGATCCAAATAAGCAAAGGCTAAATAGCTTGGATATAGAGATCATTGAGGGAAATCTTCTTGATATTGCTTTTTGTGAGAAGGCTATCGATAAAACACCATATATAATACATACTGCAAACCTTGTTGGACCTTTGCCTGGAATGACAGAAGCAGAGATGTTTAATAACAATGTAATGAATACATTTAATTTGGTCAGCGTTTCATCAAAGAATGCTGATAAGATACAGCGATTTGTTTATATAAGCTCATCAAGCGTCTATCCTAATGATTCTCATTCAATTGCCACAATTTATAATCCTGTTGATGAGATGCACCCGTTGCGTCCAGAAGGGGCATATGCACTCAGTAAAATGGCATGTGAAGAACTTATCAAGGGATATACAAGACAGACAGGCTTACTTACAAGCATACTTAGACCATCAGGTATCATTTCTGGAACAGCCATACTTAGCAGATGGTCAGTAGATTTTGTATGTGCAATTTTAAAGGCAGGACAAAGCAGTCCAAGAAGTAGCCTTTACATGCCAAATGGAACGGAGCTTTGGAAAGAATTAGAGGCTTCTGCAATATCAAAAGACCAGCCATGCGCAATTGTCGATAAATATAATGCCCCTTGGCATTATCAACCAGTTGATGCCCGTGATGTTGCTCATGCCTGTATCTGTGCTATTGAAAACAAGACTGATGCGGGATTAGCTTTTAATGTCAGCGCGCCTGAACCGATTACATATACCCAATCAGCAGAGATAATATCACAAGTAATAGGCTTGCCTGTTTTGCATTGGCAGACACCTGTAAGATGGATGTATGACTTGAATAACATCAGGGCTAGATATGCAATAAACTATCAACCCAAATGGGGTATCAAAGAGATGGTTGATTCTGCCGTTGCTGTTCAAAAGGGTGAATCAGATGGGCTTGAATAAGGAATTAGCAATAGTGCTTGTTAGCGGAGGGATGGATAGTTGCGTTACTACTGCGATAGCCAATGAAAAATATGAATTGGCATTACTTCATGTTAGCTACGGGCAGAAAACAGAAGAACGTGAGTTAAAATCTTTCCATGCCATAGCAGATTATTATAAGGTAAAAAAAAGACTTACTGCAAGTATTGAGTATTTAAAAGAAATTGGCGGGTCAAGTCTGACAGATGATAATATTTCTGTCAGTAAAGCAAATCTTGAAAGTAAAGAGATACCAACATCCTATGTTCCTTTTAGAAATACCCATCTAATCGCAATTGGTGTATCATGGGCAGAAGTTATAGGGGCAAGCAAAATTTTTATCGGTGCAGTTGAGGAAGATAGCTCAGGCTATCCCGACTGTCGAAAGGAGTATTATCAGGCTTTGAACAAGCTTATCGATGTTGGAACTAAGCCTGATACACATATTGAAGTTATAACGCCCCTTATAGATATGAAAAAGGACGAAATTGTCCGCGAAGGCGTTGATCTTTCAGCCCCTTTGCATTTAACATGGTCTTGTTACAAGAATACAGATAAGGCTTGTGGTGTTTGTGATAGCTGTGCTTTGAGAATAAGAGGATTCAAAAAGGCAGGCATAAAAGACCCGATAGAGTATGCTATTGATATTGAATGGTGAATTTTATCGGTAAAAAGGAGAATGAAATGAAATTCTTTCTAAATGTTATTGTTATTTTACTCGGTGTGTTTATGTTGATCAGTATTAGCCATGCAGAAATAAATCCTAAGACCATTGTTGGTTACTGGAATTTTAACGAAGGTGCGGGGAAAATGGCTGCAGACGGTTCTGGTAATAAACTCAATGGCGACTTGGCTGGTAATCCCAAATGGATAGATGGGAAAATAGGCAAAGCCTTGTCATTTAATGGTAAAGAGGATTATGTTGATGTTCCTGATATGGTTACGCCAGAATATATGACTTTTGCTTGCTGGTTTAAGAAAACTGGACCTGGAAGCGGTGGAGTCCCTCGACTACATTCAAGAGGAACAAGCCCATGGTCAATAGAGTATGGCATAGGTAATACTCATCAGCCAAATCAGCTTGAGTTTTATTTCGCATTTCAAGATGGAAGCACTGCTGGCTGGTTACCATTCTTTGAACCCAAAGAAGGCGTCTGGTATCATACAGCTATATCCTATGACGGAACATGGGTTAGGGCTTATGTTGATGGAGCAGAAGTTTATTCTAATGATCAATGGAAGGGCAAGAAAATCAATCAGGGCATTTCAAGGATAGGTGGAGGCGCACTTGGTGATGCCTTTGAGGGTCAAATTGACGAAGCAATTCTGTTTAACATTGCAATATCTGAAAATGATGTCAAGAGTTTGATGAGCGGAAAATGGGCATCAGTGGACCCGATAGGCAAATCCGCTTCATTATGGGGAAGTATCAAAAGCAAGTCCTTCTAACAAATGATTGGATTATAACATTTTCATAACTGTAAAGGAAAGAATTATGGCTGATGTTCGATTTGGAATTGTCGGAACAGGTATGGGGGCAAGCAGAGCAGAGACAGCATCAAAAACTGCTGGTGCAAAGCTTGTTTGTGTTTGTGATTTCGTTGAGGAAAGGGCTAAGGCTCTTGCTAACAAACTTGGTTGTGAATATGAAACCAGCTATGAAAAAATGCTAGAGAGAGATGATATTGATGTAGTTGGCGTTATGTCTCCAAGCGGAATGCACGCAGATTTCTCTATAATGGCGGCGAAAGCTGGAAAGCACGTTTATACAACTAAGCCAATGGACATTCTCGTTGAAAAATGCGATGAACTTATTGAGACAGCAAAAAATGCAGGAGTTATACTCGCTGTTGACTTTGGCGAACGCTATTCAAACTCAAATAAGCGTGTTCATAAAGCCATACAAACAGGCATTTTAGGCAGAATGTTCCTTGCTGATTTGAGAATGAAATGGTTCAGGGATCAAAGCTATTATGATGGCGGATCACCTGCAGGATGGCGAAGCAAAAGGCGTTATGAAGGCGGTTCAGCAGCTAATCAGGGAGTTCATTTTATTGATCTAATTCAATGGTTTATGGGTTCTGTTAAAACTGTTATTGGTAAAAGCGCGACTATGAATCACAATATTGAGACGGAAGATTTAAGCGTCGCAATTCTGGAATTTGCAAGCGGGGCTTATGGTGTTCTTCAAACAACAACTTGCAGTATTCCAAATATTGGTAGTTCTCTTGAATTCTCTGGTTCAAAAGGAACATTATCTTGGCGAGATTCAAAAGTTGAAATGTATCATGTTGAAGGCAAACCTGATGCAAAACTTGAAGATATTGATGTTGAGTCGGGTCCATCAAATATAATCGAAGATATGGTATCAGCAGTCACCAAAGGCACACCAGTGGCATGTGATGGAAACGAAGGACGAAAATCCGTCGTTATATTTAATGCAATATACGAATCATCAAAAACAGGAAAGCCTGTAAATTTGTAATGCGTTATGTGTAATACGTGAAACGTAATGCGTCATGATATTTACTTTATTATGCTTAGCCTTTTACGTTTCACGTATCACGTTTTAATTATTATATTGCCTTTATTTTTGATAGTTCAGATTGCATATCAACAAGCCGTTTATATAAGCCATTGTTCTCAAGTAACTCGTTATGTGAACCTTGTTCAGCGATCTTTCCTTTTTCGAGGATCAATAACTTATCTGCTCTTTTCAATGTTGAAAGCCTATGAGCAATTGCAAATGTTGTTCGTCCTTCAATGAGTCTTTCAATAGCAGATTGTATAAGCGATTCTGTCTCTGTATCAACGGAAGATGTCGCTTCATCAAGAATCAAGATTCTTGGGTTTTTCAAAATAGCTCTGGCAATAGATATTCGCTGTTTTTCTCCACCAGATAAACCAACCCCTCTCTCACCAACCATCGTATCATAACCATCAGGAAAGTTCATTATAAACTCGTGTGCATTAGCTGCCTTTGCTGCTGCTATAATCTCTGATTTTGTGGCATCTTGTTTGCTATATGCTATATTATCCGCTATACTACCGTGAAATAGGAATGGCTCTTGTAAGACAATACTAATCTGATCACGTAGAGATCTAACTTTGACATCCCTAATATCATATCCATCAATCGTAATTTTTCCTTCAGTTGCTTCATAGAATCTGCTAAGAAGGTTTATAAGTGTAGTTTTCCCCGCACCACTGGGTCCAGAAAGCCCGATCATTTGTCCGGCTTTTGCCTCAAAAGAAATTCCATCTAGTGCCCTTTTATCACCGTCATAAGTAAATACAACATTTTCAAATTTTATATCCCCCTTTATTGGAGGCAAATCAATGGCATTCTTTTTGTCATCAATTTCAGGTTGAGCATCGAGAATCTCAAAAACTCTTTCAGCGGCAGATGCAGCCATTTGGAGCGTTTGATTAAGTCTTGTTAAGCCGTTTACATGACCATAAAATCGCCACATATATCCCATAAATAGCATTAATGCGCCTAATGACGTGTCACCAGTGATAACTTCTCGTCCGCCAACCCATCTGATTATAATGCCACCAGCAAATGTAGCAAAACCCATGATCGGGAAATAGAGAGTGCTTAGTTTGGCTGTAATCATACTGGAATTAAAAAACTCCTTATTAATTTTGCTAAATCGGTCTATTTCTCTATGTTCTGCAACAAATGTTTTTACAACTCTAACACCCGGGATGGTATCAGTTAGAACAGCAGATATACTTGACATTCGCCTCCAAACTCTATGATATGCCAAGTGCATTTTCTTGCCAAATATAATTGTTCCTACAATAAGAAGCGGTATTGGTATAAGGGTCAATGCAGCCAATTCCCAGTTTGTAACAAAAAGAACAATACTCATTCCCAATAACATAAGCACATCAATAGAAAAATCTTGTATGCCATTAACAATGAAATGCTGAAGGTTACCCGTATCATAGGTAATGCGAGACATTAGCCTCCCTGTTTCTTTTTTGTCATAGAAACTCAAAGACAATCTTTGCAGGTATTCATAAGCAGAAGTTCTTAGATCGAGTATAACTTTATTACCTAGCCAACTCATTGCATAGGTTCGTAAAGTTCCCAAAGCGGTAGCGGTTACGTGCATGGCTATAAGGGCAATAACAAAGACATTTAATAGATATATCCTTCGCGCAGTATCTGCCTCAAGAGCAGGATCAGTTGGGGCAAAAACGCTATCAGTAAGCGGTTTTGTCATATAGGTTGTCGCAAGGTCCAACCCAATTCCAATAAGCGAAAGAACAAAAGAAACAATAACCATATACCAGTATGGTTTTAGATAGCCAAAGAGCCTAAAAAGCAAAGACCTTTTATCAAGGCAATGGGGGCAAGAATCCGTCCAGAAAGGTATTATTCCACCGCATTTTTCGCATCGATGCCCTTGTTTTCCATGACCACCTTCGGACTTTTTTTCTATAATATGACCGTTTTGTTCCCTCAGTTTATCTATTGCTTGTGGTATCTCAATGATACTGTTACCATATAGAGCAGTCCTTGAAAATCGAAGGAATTCAACAGCCTTTTCTTCGGTTATAATCTCAAGTAATCCATTTCCGATATAATTCTTGATTTTAACCTCTTTTATGTCAGAAATGGGAATTTCATGGACTAATTCGGTGCTTTTTTTATTATCGCCATTGAAGACTAGCAATCGTTTATCAGTTCCTAAAAACCATGAATCTTTGTAAGAACCATCAAGACTCATATCACTTAGGACTGATACTTTAATTTCTTCACCAGATAACGCCACATTTGAAAACGCTTCATTTACAGTTTTTGGAAGTTCTTGTTTAGGACCTATCTGTAACAATGGGTCTTCCAGTGTTACTGATGTTGAACTCATCTTCAAACTCCTTTTTTGAGTGTTATAACATACAGACACTATCATCTGTTGATAATTTGATAATAGCATCCCACACCTGAGAAACAGGCAAAGTCTTTGTGCATTCGTAATTTTTTTTACATTTATGCGCACTGCAAGGCCAGCAGTCCATTTCTTTTCTAACAACTAATGACTTTTTATTATTTGGTCTCCAGCGGACATAATCAGTTGGTCCAAATATAGCGATAGTTGGAATATTCAAAGCGGATGCGATGTGCATTGGACCTGAATCATTGCAGATGAACAATGAGCATCTATTTAATAATGAAGCAAATTGTCTCAAACTAACGCCAAATGCAGTTATAATTGGATAAGTTATATTATCTGTGATATTCTGCACCAGCTTTACTTCATTCGGTCCGCCAAAGAGCATTATTCTGGCATTAAATTCACCAACCAATCTGTCTGCTATTTCTATAAAGCCATCTGGAGTCCATAATTTATCATAGGAACTCCCTCCGGGATGCATACCTACAAGGCGAAAAATCGGATTTTCTGCCTTTTTTTCGTCTGCAAAAGCGTGATCATGCAAAAATCTCTCCGCATATTCTTTTTCGCCATCTGTTAGATAAAACTTTAATTGTTTAGATACACTTTTTACATTTAGAAGATTTACAATATCAATATTTCTGTCAATTTCATGCTTTGTGCCTTTTGGGTCATGATTATTTACCCAATGTGTTAGAGTATTACTAAAACCCTTTGATTCGGATTTACGCCCAATCCTGATTTTTGCACGAGAAGCATAAGCCATAAGATTGCCCATAGAGGAATTATGTAAAACTATTGTGGCATCATAATTTCCTAAGCCTAATCGTTTAAGAAATTTAATCTTACCAATCAAGCCTTTATCGTCAGTTTTTGGATTGTATACAATTATTTCATCAATATCAGGATTATTTGATAATATCTCTGCACCATGTGGCTTTACAACTATGGAGATATGAGCATTTTGATAAGTTTGACGAAGAGCAGAAATAGCTGGAGTAGAATTCAGAACATCTCCAATGCCATCAGTGCGAATTATTAGAATCCTTTCTATATTATAGGGAGAATCCATTTATTGTGCAATGTCCTCCTTGTGAACTAAAGAAAGATATACTTCCTCAAGGGAGTGTTTTTCCTCAAATACACTTTGTATCATTCCGCCAACCTCCACAATATTTTTTATAAGCACTGGTCGGTTCTTTTCTATGTCATCAATATATACAATAAGCCTGTTTCTATCTTGTCTGATAGAAGAAACAAAGTCTAATTTGCGGATATTTTCTACCAGCTTATCTGTAACAGAATCCATCTCTATAATCAATTCACGTTTGAATACTTGGTTACGAAGTTTTTCTGGAGTGTCTGTTGCTACTATTTTAGTATTCATAACAGCTATACGGTCGCATAAAGATTCTGCTTCTGATAAATTATGAGTTGATAGAAATATAGTTCTTCCATCTTCTCTTAACTTTATTATCATTTTTCGGATATCTTGTGCAGATTCGGGATCAAGTCCTACGGTGGGTTCATCTAGGAATATAACTTTGGGTTCGTGTAAAAGCGAGCGCACAATAGCTAATCTTTGCTTCATGCCCTTTGAGAATGTTTTTACTTTATCATCCTTGCGTTCCCATAAATTAACTTCTTTTAAGTATTTCTGGACCTGTTTTTGAATATCAATATCAGGATAAAAACCTGCAAAATATCTAAGGTTTTGGATTGCGCTTAATCTTTCGTAGAAGCCGGGGAATTCTGTAAGTAATCCAATAGCTTCATGTAATTTTTCAACATTGCGATTTATTGGCAATCCCGCTACTTCTGCATATCCGGAATCTGGCAGGATCATACCCGTAAGCATACGAATTGTGGTAGTTTTACCTGCGCCGTTTGGTCCTAAAAAACCAAATATCTCGCCTTTTTCTACTGAAAAATTTATGGAATCAACAGCAATAAGATCATTAAAATTTTTTGTGAGATTTTCGACCTTGATCGAAATTTCCATGATATTTGTGTCTAAATTCATAAGGGCGAAATATCTGGCTAAATAAAAGCTATTAAGACAAATAATTCGCCCTGCTTATTATCAATATTTATTTTATTTTCCCTCTTTTTACGCCGCCTATGATTTTCTATATCTAAAGTTAGACTTATATTAGATAAGAAGGTTTAGGCAAAAATTTAACACTTAATTTTTCTTTTTCAAATTATAAATCTTTTTCAAGGAATTTCCAAGTCTATTATGACATTATTAAAAATATAGTGCTTAAACAATTAGCTTTTTGTATTTATAAATATTTTGAAAATCCCTCTAAATCTCCCTTTGGAAAAGGGATACTTTCAAGGATCATCTCACATAAGTAGTATCAAAAGAAAGATTTATACCCCGATCCATTTTTTTGGTGGAGATTTCTTCTTTTTTTTCTTCTTATCCCTTTCTTTTTCCTGTCTGTTTGCTTCTATTTCTGCTCTTTTCTTTTCTTGGGCAATGCGCTTTTTTTCTTCAGCAATTCTTGCGATTTCCTCCGCTCTCTTTTCTATAATATGCTCTTGATATGCGGAATAATTGCCAACCCAAAGATGAACTCTATCCCTTTCCATAAATAGAATTTTATTTACGACTTTATCAAGAAAATATCTGTCATGCGAAACAATAATCATAGTAGCAGGATACTCAACCAATGCTTCTTCAAGGACTTCCTTAGATGCAATATCAAGATGGTTTGTTGGTTCATCAAGTATCAAGAAATTTGCATTATCAAGCAATAATTTTGCAAGGGCAACTCGGCTTTGTTCACCCCCGCTCAGATCGCCAATTTTCTTGAATACATCATCACCACTAAACAAAAACCTGCCAAGATATGAACGAACTTCCCCTTGAGTATCCTTTGGACGCAACTGCCACAATTCATCAAGGATAGTATTATTCAGGTTTAACCCCGCAAGCTGTTGATCATAATATCCCAATTTAAGATTATATCCGACTTTAACCAATCCAGTTGTTGGCGTCTCTTTACCTAAAATCATCCGCAAAAGCGTTGTCTTGCCTACGCCATTAGGTCCTATAATTCCAAGACTGTCCTTGCGATATAAATCCAGATTAAGATCACGAAACAAAGTTTTGTTATCATAAACTTTGCTGACATTTCTTAATTGAAGGACATCATCTCCACCCCTAACATCAGTATTAAAGGCAAGTTTCATTCTTTTATTTTCAGTTCTTGGTTTTTCTATTAAATCCATACTATCAAGCATTTTTTGTCGTCCACGTGCCTCTTTACTTCTCTGTCCTGCATGATATTTTCGTATGAATTCTTCGTTATGCTCAATTTCCTCTTGCTGTTGCTCGTATAATCTTTGTTGAGCAAGCAATTTTTCTTCTTTTAATGCCACATATTTTGAATAATTGCCTCTGTATTCCTCTAATTTACCGAATTGGATTTCTGCTATCTTTGTAACAACTCTGTCAAGGAAATATCTATCATGAGACACGACTACAACAGCGCCGTTATATTCGGTCTTTATAAAATCTTCTAACCATTCAGTTGCTTCTAGATCAAGATGGTTTGTTGGTTCATCTAATAACAATAGATCAGGTTCTTCAAGCAATAATTTTGCTATCGCAGCTCTGCCTTTCTGCCCTCCACTAAGAACGCCTACTGGTAGCTCATAATCACTCGGTCTAAATCCCATACCACCAAGAACTTGATCTATCCGATGCTCATAATCATATCCGCCATGCGCTTCATATCTTTCCTGAACTCTCGCATATCTATCAAGTATCTCTGCTTGTTCCTCGTCATCTTTGACATTGCCCATCTTTTCGGCAAGGTCATCCATTTCTTTTTCCATTTCTTGTATATGCTCAAATGCAGCGATACGGATCGCTTCTCGTAATTTCTGATTAGATTCAAACTCAGGCTCTTGATGTAGATAGCCGATTCTTGCCCTCTTTGCACGTTCTAAAACGCCTTTAAAATCTGACATTTCGCCAGATGCAATCTTAAATAGCGTTGTCTTCCCTGAACCGTTATTGCCAATTAAACCAACCCTATCATCATTGGCAATCTGCCAACTAACCTCGTTTAGAACTATATTAGCACCATAAAATTTCGAAACTTTATCAAGTCTAACTAACGACATTTTTCCTATCTCATAAATTATAAAAAATACTGCCAAAGCAATACTCAAAGCTAAGCAATAGCAATGGCATCTTCTAGTTCAATATCACCTGTATAAATAGCTTTGCCTATAATAACACCTGTAACACCGTAATGCTCTATCTGTTTTAGATTTTTTATGTCATCAATAGATGACATTCCTCCAGATGCGATAATATTTACTCCCAAAACAGCTATCGCAAGATTTCTTGTTGCCTCGATATTTGGTCCTGTCAACATACCATCACGCTTTATATCAGTATAAATGATCGTCTTGACTCCACATTCTTTCATCTCAATCGCAAAATCAATTGCAGATTTTTCGCCAACTTCTGTCCATCCTTTGATTGCAACCATACCGTCTTTTGCATCTATACCGACTGCGATTTTATCCCCATACAGATCGCACATTTCCTTAGCAAATGAAGGATTTTTAAGTGCTGATGTCCCTAGTATAGCACGACTAACACCCGCATTAAAGACATTTTTAACAACATCTGCGTCACGGATGCCCCCGCCCATTTCAATAGGAATACTTAAGGCTTGGGCGATTTTTTCTATAACGTCAAGGTTTTGTGGAACACCTGAAAAAGCACCATCAAGGTCAACTACATGGAGAAATTTTGCACCTTTGCCTTGCCATTTTAAGGCAGTAGCAACAGGGTCATCGGAAAAGATTGTCTCTGCATCAACTTTGCCCTGAATTAGCCGAACACATTTGCCATTACGAAGGTCAATTGCAGGTAAAATCAGCATATTGCCCCCTTTACAAGCGAACCAAAATTCCTCAATATCTGTAAACCCAGATTTTGACTTTTTTCTGGATGGAACTGTGTCCCAAAAAGATTATCTTTTGCAATAACTGAAGTAAAATCTATGCCATAATTTGTTGTTGAAGCGATTACAGAACTATCATCAGGAACAACAAAATATGAATGGACAAAATAAACATAAGTTCCTTCTGGTATATCACGAAAAAGTGGCGAATCTTTTTGTTTTATATTGAGCTGATTCCAACCCATGTGAGGGACTTTTAGCTGATTTGTGAATCTGATGACACGACCTTTAACAATATCAAGCCCTTTATATAATCCACCTTCCTCGCTTTCAGAAAACAATAACTGCAATCCGAGACATATACCAATACAGGGCTTTCCAAGCACAACAGCCTTTCGAAATGCTTCACCAAGACCTGTATCATTCAACCTCTTTATCGCATCCGCAAATGCACCGACACCCGGCAAAACAACTCCATCAGCTTCTATCACTTTTTTTGGATCATCCGTGATAAATGATTCCTGATTTACAGAATTAAGCCCTGCCTGAACACTTCGTAAATTTCCCATTCCATAGTCAATAACAGCTATCATTTGACCTAATTATCCTTTATAATTAAAATTAATTTGATTGTTCAATATTGTTATTAGGTTGTTTTGTTTCAGAAATCGGTTCAATATAGTCAAGATACCAGATTCTGACTGTTCTATCCATAACTCTCGCATAAACAGGAAATTCTTTAACAAGCCTACAATTTGTATATAGCCAATCCTGAAATTTATGTTGAGGATCGAGAACTTGAACGCTTGGCTCATCTATAACAAACCATACATCCTGTTTATTTTCATTCCATTGATTTTGGGATTGCCCAATGCTGTTGATTACCTTTTCTAATTGTTGAAGATTTTGTTTTTGCAGATAATATTCGGCAACTCTTGGCATTGGAACAACAACAGCGTCATCAATTTCAACTTTTCCTGATATAGATTGAAATGCCTCTTTCCATTTTTCCCTTCCACCATTTTCAACAAAGAAATATAAATAGCTTTGAGATATTAGAAATATTAACAGGATCAACACAACGGCAGATGAAAGGACTTTAGAATCTCTAGCCATAAAAGATATTGCTTCAGAGGCACACAATCCAGCAAGAATTAAATATGCAGGCATTGTAAAGAAAAGATAATATCCCGCAACATTCAAAAAAGGAGAGATCGCCAAAAGGCATAACAAAGGCACTATGGCATAACACATTAGGAATATTCCACCCCTATCCAAATATGCAAAGGAATGAAAGACTCCAATGATAGATGCAACCGTAAATGGTATCCCCAAAGAATATCCTACTGTAAATAGTATATAAAGAGCATTGCGTCCCCATTCATTTGAACCCCAACCAGAATAAATATATTCACGAACCGTTGGTATAAATAACACTGATAATGAAAGAATAAAAGGGACAAAAAATGTCAATAAAATTCTTTTGTTAAGTCCTTTTGGTAATGTAATCGGAAGAAAAGGTAATATAATCACATAAATAATAAATGCGGGCAAAATTAATACACAATGCAAATATGATGCAATAGAAAGCATGGTTAATAATAATGATAATATACTGTATCTTAGTTTATTACTTTCAATTGCTTCATAGAAACAATATGCAGAAAGCCCTGCAAGAAAAAATACTAATGAATATGCCCTTGCATTTTGAGACCAATATATATGCCATGGATGAAATACAAGAAATAATGAGGAAACTACTCCAACTTGCACACCAAACATTCGCCTTGCAATCAAATATATGAACGGCAAGCTAATGATGCCAATTATACATGGTCCTAATCTAGCGCTCCATTCACTCAAACCAAACGTGTTTGTAGTCCAATGTATTAGCGCATAGATGATGGGATTTATGGTTAGTGATTCTGGAAAATTCTGAGCATCCTGAACAGAAAATATCTCATCAGCCCAAAAACTCCATTCTCCAAGTTTCCAAAATCTTAATACAGAAGCGATAGCAATTAATATTAGCAGTATGATAATTTCCTCAAATAAACTTGCCATGTCTTGCTTTCTATCATTGTAACTTAAAGTGCTGGATCGCAGCATATATTCTCCTTATAGATGGTTCAGAAACAGTCCAAAGCCTTTTTCTCCAAGTAGAATGAACTTTTATAAACGTGCTTAACCATGCTTTTTTTGCTCCCCACTCCTCTTTGAAAGAGGCAAGCCCCTCATTATCAAGTGGAGATGCGCCAAAATCCACAATATTATATTTATTTTCACAAGACCATTTTATTATGTAATTAATCACTGCATTATTGGGACGATAGCTGAGAAAATTAGGGTCTGATGTCTCACACCATAATCTAACATGCGAATTAAAATATAGGAATAATAGCCCTGCTATGAAATCTCCGTCTAATTCAGCAATAACAAGCTTTGCAATAGAACTGGTTTGAAGGTATCTAAGTAAAGAATACGGCTTTGGTGTGCTACCAAAATTCTTCATCATAGATAGATATGTCCTATAAAATTTGATCATATCCGCTTCATCGCTTGTTTCACGAACTATTACACCATTTTTTTCCGCCTTCCGAACCGCACCTCTAACACGCTTGTTGTATCTTTCCCAAACAGCGTCAAATCCATCATCAATACTTAAAATATGCGTGAAATATCTATCTTTTTGTATATAGTCTTTTTGTGTTAGGCTATCAATGAAATTAGATTCATGATTATCAAGTAATGTGAATATTGTTTCGCTTATATGTCTTTTATGAGCTATTTCGTCTAATTTTTGGCAAACCGAATTTGATATTGCCTTAATATCAGTATCAACAAAAGCTAATAGCCCTCCTGACAATGTCCAAGGCATGGAGAGCATTGCTTTACTTAGTGGAATCGGTTGAAAAATAAAGCATGGTAAAACGCCAACTATATCTTCGCCATTCTTAGTAACAAAATATATCGGCTTCATTTGCCTAAAATTTGTCATTAAGGCATTTCGCCATTCAATTGTATGCAATGCCTCGCTATAAGCGCATCTTGCTATTATCTGGTTCCAATTTTTGAGTTCATCTTTTGTTGCTAATTCTGTTCTGAACATCGCTTTATCTTTCTAAGGCTAATTATGCCATAAAGCCCCAATATTGCACAGAACAGCATAATAATTATATGCAGGCAAAAACCAGATGTTATTGCGTCTTTTTCTGAAACATTTAAATACACAAGAGCTAAAACCCAGGGAGCCTCAACTGTTCCAAATCCCGCTGGACCATGTATTGGGATCAGGCTAAATAATACACCAAAAAGGATCGCAAAGGCAAATTGCCATATATTGATATTCACATCCATTGAACGAACTATATACCATTGAGTACCAAAGCGAAAAATTATTATCAAAAATGAAAGCAATATTATTATTAATAGTCTTAAATCAAGTCTGATAAATGTTAATTCTCGGAATACTTCTATGATTTTATTTCTTATTATGAGTAGATATTTTCTAAACTTATATCTTATTAGGATAAATCCAATTATTAGTATGATTAGCAATAAGGATATAATTATGATTAAATTTAGTCCAGTAAATTTTTCAATCAATGATTTAACAAAGTCTGAAATTAAAATATCCATAGACCTTTCAGCAAGCTCAAATCGCAAATGCCATAACACAACTAACATCATAATAAACATAATTATTATATCTGCAATTGCGCCCAGTATTAATGATGCAAAGCTTTTTGTTCCCGATGTGTTGGCTTCTTTTTTTAATAGATACATATATGAAAGTTCACCAGCGCGCATCGGAAGAACATTTGCAAAGAACATATAAAGAGAGACTATGCTGAATATATGCCCTAATTTTATATCACTTCTGAGGATAGTCTTAAATCTCAATGCTTTGAAAAATACAGCGAAGGCATAAATAACAAAAGCGTAGAATAAATCCTGTTTTGGTATATCAACTATGGCTTTTGGAATATCACTTAACTCAATTTTTGATAACAAGAACCATACTATAAAAATACTTATGACGATTGATATAGTTAGACGCAGGATATTTTTTGTTCTGCCTTTTATTTGATTCACCGATTATTGTTAATGACTCCGTATTTTACATATAAAGCTAATTAGTCTTTAATATTAAGCCATATTTAACACCATATATCCCTTATTGTCAAGCAAATTCATTATTTGACTGGATTTTCAGTATCTAAAAACCTAGTAGCTGTAGATAACTTCTATTTGCTTTTATGGCTGAAATCCCATCCTGACGGGCAAAATCGGATTCTTCTTCCGCAACAACCCAACCATCATATCCAACGGAATTTAAAAGATCAAAGACAGCAGGAAAATCGCATATTCCCTCACCAAGGGGCTTCCAATTTCTATTAGAATCAACGTCTTTAAGGTGTAAATGTGTGATGCGATGGATGTGTTTTCTCAGGCAGGTCATCAAATCCTGTCCGCCACGAATAATATGCCCTGTGTCGGGACCAAAGCTAATATATACAGGATCAAGCCGATCAAGCAGATATTGATATTCCATGTCGCTTTCAAGCAATGAGCCATGATGCGAATGTGGATGAACATTTACAGATATACCTAACGCAGTTCCCAATAGACCGACTTTATTATAAAACTTGATGGCTTGATCTAGCTTCGATAAAGCATTTTCCCTTGATGGATTCGCAACACCGCCCAAACCTAATTTTGGATTCGGAAAGTGTTTCAAAAAACTCAAAGCCTTTATCGCACCCGACATATATTCGCCCCAAAGCTCAGGCTCGGTAAAGCCTGTTGGTGTAGCATAAGCAAATGCAGAAAGTTCAAGGTCTCGCTTTTTCAGTTCATCGGCAAAGTCAATTGGTTTATCATAAAATTCCTTGATCATAGTGTTGGTTATCTCTATGCCTTGATAACCAGCATCATAAACCCAATCAAGTATATCGGTAACTTTTCCCTGCCATTGATCACCAAGCATCTCCCATGTATAAGTTTGACATGCAACTTTAATTGCCATAAACACCTCCTATTAACTCCAAAGTCTATCATGTGACCATTCGTTATCCCATTCTGTCGTTGGCTCAAAGTAGCCGAGGTCTTTTGGATCAAGATGAGCCTTTATCACATCTGGGTTTAAGTCAATACCAAGTCCGGGTGATTCTGGAACATCAATATAGCCATTCTGTATAATTGGATTCGGCAAACCCGTTACCATCTCGTTCCACCATGGAGTATCAACGGAATGGTTTTCAAGAGCAAGGAAGTTTTCAGTTGCGGCGGCGCAGTGGACGCTTGCCATACATGCAACAGGACTTCCTGCCATGTGCATCGCCATTGCTATTCCATGATCCTGAGCAAGATCACCGATCTTCTTTGTTTCCAAAATTCCACCAGAAGACGCTAGATCAGGATGACATACGGCGATAGCCCTTGCCTTGAATAAGTCCATGAAACCTTCTTTTAGGTATATATCTTCACCTGTGCAGATTGGTGTTTCACATGAATTTGACAGACGGACATATTGATCAACAAACTGCCAAGGGATCATATCTTCATACCAAGCAAGGCGGTATTTATCTAACGCCCTTCCAGCACGTATGCAATCTTCAACGCCAAGATGACC
Organism: uncultured bacterium; assembly: GCA_964564735.1. Lineage (GTDB taxonomy): Bacteria > Poribacteria > DTPJ01 > DTPJ01 > DTPJ01 > CAZMCH01. The sequence continues at coordinate 8,789 of CAZMCH010000036.1, read as the reverse complement.
GAAATGATCTGCGGCTAACGGTATCTCATAGCCTATGATGCTTCTGACTGTATCAACATATTCGCATAGTGCGTCAATTCCCTTGTCTGTGATATGTATACCTGTAAATGGGTGCATAATAGTCCAAGTGTTTAGCATTTCAGAAGGGGCGTTTAGTGTGTCGGGAATGTTTCGGATGATATTAATCCCAACGTCCATTTTTAGAAATGTGAACCCTTGTTCCATTCTCTCTTTGAGTTTATTGCCCATATCAGTAGCGTTTCTTGCATCAGTATCGCAATATATACGAACTTTATCCCTGAATTTTCCGCCGGCAAGCTGATATGCTGGAACGCCATAAGCCTTGCCAGCCAAGTCCATCAAAGCCATTTCAATAGCGCAAACTCCGCCTGCTTGGCGTGCATGATGTCCGAATTGTTTTATTTTGCGAAAAATTTTGTCAACATTGCAGGGGTTTTCTCCCAATAATCTGCTTTTCAGCATTAGCGCATAGGTTTTGCTTGCGCCATCTCGGACTTCACCAAGTCCATATATGCCTTGATTGGTGTCAATCTTGATAAGTGTGCATCTCATCGGCGCACCAACTACGGTAACGGTTCGCATATCGGTTATTTTTAACTCTGATGGTCGTGAGTTTGTGTTTATGTTATTTTCTAGCGACATGGTGTTCCTTTCTATCAAACGAATTAAAATTGCTTATATACGAAATTTGGTGGATATTTTTGTTAGTATCATATATTGTTTTTTCCAGATTAAATTTAAGGGGCATAATAGACATTTAAAGGAAATAATACAACATAATTCTCCTCAAAGCAAGCACGAAATAATAAGCCAATATGACATATAAATTATTTATAAATGACAAAATGACATTTAATTTTGCAATTTTATATAAATGCAAACAAAAACCAGAAAAAGATATATCATTAATTGTTATATATTGGAACGTTTTTGATGAACAACTTGTCAAATGGCATGATAATTGCTTGTAGCTTGATGTATAAAATATAATCTTAAATTCCAAAAGGAAGTGTTGAAATATGCGATTTGATAAATTTACATTGAAGGCTCAGGAAGCGGTTCAGAATTCTCAGGAACTTGCCGATAAATATAATCATCAGGCAATTGAACCTGAACATTTGCTTTCTGCATTGATAGATCAGGAAGATGGCATTATTCCAGCTATTTTACAAAAACTTGGTATAAATACGGGAACAATTTATAAGCAAGTGCAGGCAGAATTAGACAAAATGCCCAAACAATATGGTGCAACTGCACAAAGCTATATATCCAACAATCTAAAAAAAGTTTTTGATAATGCTTGGAACGAAGCGCAACGCCTAAAAGATGAATATCTAAGCACAGAACATCTATTGCTTGCTATATCTGAAATCAAGGAATCATCTGCTGGTAGGATCTTGAGGGAATATGGTGCAAACAAAGACAGTATATTCAAGGCACTTGTAGAAGTTCGAGGAAATAACAGGGTTACAGATCAAAATCCAGAAGATAAATATCAGGCATTAAAACGATTTGGTCGGGACATAACAGAACTTGCCAAAAAAGGCAAACTCGATCCTGTTATTGGTAGAGATGACGAAATAAGAAGAGTAATGCAAGTATTATCAAGACGAACAAAGAATAATCCCGTTTTGATAGGTGAACCGGGTGTTGGAAAAACTGCTATTGTTGAGGGTTTAGCACAAAGAATTGCTTCTGGTGATGTCCCTGAAAGCCTTAAAGATAAAACTTTACTTGCGCTTGATCTGGGTTCAATGGTTGCGGGATCAAAATACAGAGGCGAATTTGAGGATAGATTAAAGGCTGTTCTCAAAGAAGTAGAGGAATCAGAAGGTGCAATCATATTATTTATAGACGAATTACATACGCTTGTTGGTGCAGGCGCTGCAGAAGGTGCAATAGACGCATCTAACATGCTAAAACCAGCATTAGCGCGTGGTCAACTGCGCTGTATCGGTGCAACAACCCTTGATGAATACAGAAAGCACATTGAGAAGGACGCAGCACTTGAACGAAGATTTCAACCAGTGCTTGTTGATGCCCCATCTGTTGAGGATACTATAGCAATATTACGAGGATTGAAAGAACGCTATGAAGTCCATCATGGTGTAAGAATACAGGATTCTGCAATTGTTTCTGCTGCTATTTTATCCGATAGATATATTTCTGATAGATTTTTACCTGACAAAGCAATTGATTTAATAGATGAAGCGGCATCAAAGCTAAGAATTGAAATTGACAGCGTTCCAACAGAGATTGATGAAATACAGCGTAGAGTTATGCAATTACAGATTGAACGTCAGGTTTTAGCAAAAGAGACCGATAAAGCGTCAAAAGAACGACTTGATAAATTAGATGAAGAACTAGCATCGCTAAATGAGCAACTTGCTGAAATGAAAGCACATTGGCAGAATGAAAAAATAGCTATTCAAAATATTCAGAAAATAAAAGAAGATATTGAAAGTGCAAAAGTTGAGGAAGAAACAGCAATTAGAAACAGCGATTATAATAGGGCTAGTGAAATTAGATATGGAAAATTAGTTGAATTAAATGCCAAATTAGAAGAAGAAAACCGAAAACTCGCTGAGATCCAGCATGAAAAGAAAATGCTCAAAGAGGAAGTTGACGAGGAAGATATTGCAGAAGTCGTTAGCAAATGGACAAATATTCCGTTATCAAAGCTGATGCAAGGCGAAATTGATAAACTTATACACATGGAGGAAAATCTGCGCAAACGTGTTGTTGGTCAGGATAACGCAATTGATGCGGTATCAAAGGCTGTCAGACGTGCAAGGGCAGGTCTGCAAGACCCTAATCGTCCAATAGGTTCGTTTATATTCTTGGGACCGACTGGCGTTGGTAAGACAGAATTAGCTAGGGCTTTGGCAGAATTTCTTTTTGATGATGAAAATGCTATGATCAGACTTGATATGAGTGAATACATGGAAAAACATACTGTTTCACGTCTAATAGGCGCGCCTCCCGGATATGTAGGATATGATGAAGGCGGTCAACTAACTGAGGCAGTTAGGCGTCACCCATATAGTGTGATACTTTTTGATGAGATCGAAAAAGCACATAATGACGTATTCAACGTTTTATTGCAGATACTTGATGATGGGAGGCTAACCGATGGTCATGGCAGAACCGTTGACTTTAAAAACACTGTTATAATAATGACCTCTAATGTCGGAAGCCACTGGATACAGAATCTAACAGATAACAATGCTGACGAAATGCGTGAAAAAGTAATGGACGTTCTCAGAAGCGAATTTAAACCAGAATTTTTAAACAGAATTGATGAAATTATTGTATTTAATAGGTTAGGAATAGAACAAATAAAGGAAATTGTTGATATACAGATAAATAAACTTAAACAAAGGCTTTCTGATAAAAAGATTGATGTTGTATTATCTCCTGAAGCAAAGGAATTTATTGCAAATGTTGGCTATGATCCTGTTTATGGTGCAAGACCAATCAAAAGGGCTATACAGCAATATATACTTGATCAATTAGCAATGAAGGCACTTCAAGGAGAGTTTTCAGAAGGCGATAAAATAAAAGTTGATGTAGCTAATGACGAACTGGTTTTTTCAGTCGTTTAATATATACTGACATTAGATTAAATGATTTAATGTCATTTTAGAAAGGTGATAAATTATGGCTGATGATCGAGAAGACAGAGGAAACCGCTTTATTGTGTTGCCGGTTCCTTATGATGGTTTGAATAAAGATGAGAAGAATCCTGAATTTCCATTAGAGTTAGGGATTCTACCGTTAAGGGATATAGTAATCTATCCTCATCTTGTTGCACCATTTATGATTGGCAAACCACCAGCATTAAAACTGGTTGAGGACGCAAATAAATCTAATGGCTTTATTGCCCTTGTTACTCAACAAAGAAAGGATATAGACGATCCAAAACCAAGTGACCTATTTTCTGTCGGTATTGTTGGTAAGATAGTAAAACAACTTCAATTTCCAAACAATATAGTGCAGATTTGGGTGCATGGTGTTGCTAGAGTGCGCTTTGTTGAGTTTTTGGATACTGATAAACCTTATATGGTTGCCAGAGTAGAAGTATTACAAGAAGAAATGGAGATGGATACTGAATTAGAGGCACTTGAACGGAGTGTAAGGTCTTTATTGGGAAAAATTGCATCTCTTTCTGAAGAAATACCCCATGACTTAACACTTATGGCTCGTGGAATGGAGCCATCTGTTACCGCAGATATGATAGCGATGTATATGGATAGCGTCCCGATTGCACACAAGCAAAGGTTGCTTGAAATGACCAATGTTAAAGAAAGATTGACATCGCTTAAATCTATTATGGCAAAAGAATTATCTGTTCTGGAACTAAGCAATAAGATTCAGAATGAAGCTAAAGGCGAAATGGATAAGGCTCAAAAGGAATTTTATCTTAGAAAGCAGATGGATGCAATAAGAACTGAACTTGGTGAAGACGAAGATGAAGCATCTGAACTTAAGGAACTTGAAAAGCAAATAGAAAAAGCTGGAATGCCGACAGAAGCTAAAAAACAGGCAAAACGTGAGTTAAATAGGCTTTCTCGTATGCACCCATCTTCTGCTGAGTATACTGTTTCTAGGACATATCTTGATTGGCTACTTGATGTTCCTTGGAAGAAAACCACAAACGACATGTTAGATATAACTATGGCAAAGCAAATCCTTGATGAAGATCATTATGATCTTGAAAAAGTCAAAGATCGCATACTTGAATATCTTGCGGTTAGAAAACTAAAATCAGATATGAAAGGTCCTATTTTATGTTTTGTTGGTCCTCCGGGTGTTGGTAAGACTTCATTGGGAAAATCAATTGCAAGAGCAATGGGACGAAAATTTGTCCGTATTTCACTTGGCGGCGTTCGTGATGAGGCTGAAATTAGGGGGCATAGAAGGACTTATATAGGTTCATTACCCGGCAGAATACTCCAAGGAATGAAAAAAGCAGAATCAAATAATCCTGTATTTATGCTTGATGAGATAGATAAGTTAGGGCATGATTTTCGTGGGGATCCTGCAGCAGCACTTCTGGAAGTGCTTGACCCTGAGCAAAATAACGCTTTTAGTGATCATTATCTTGATGTTGCATTTGACCTTTCTAATGTAATGTTTATTACCACTGCAAACGTTCTGGATACAATACCACCTGCTTTATTAGACAGAATGGAAGTTTTACGTTTGCCGGGCTATACAGAAACAGAAAAGCTGAATATAGCAAAAAAATTCCTTTTGCCAAAACAGCTTGATGCGCATGGCTTGACAAATGAGCAGATGAGTATATCCGATGAAGGAATATTGAAGGTTATACGTGACTATACAAGAGAGGCAGGTGTCAGAAATCTTGAACGCGAAATAGGAACTATCTGCCGAAAAACAGCAAAGGCTATAGCACAAAACGAAGATGCCAAGAGCAATATTTCAGAAGATCAGATACACAATTATCTAGGACCTGAAACATTCCATTCAGAAGTTGCAGAACGAGCTAACGAGTCGGGAGTTGCTGTTGGTATGGCATGGACTATGACTGGCGGTGAAATAATATTTGTTGAGGCAGTGAAAATGAGGCAAAATCTCAGAAAAGGAGAATCGCTTACGATTACAGGACAACTTGGTGATGTGATGAAAGAATCCGCACAAGCAGCGTTAAGTTATGTTAAATCAAAAGCTGATCTATTGGGTATTGATCCCGAATTCTTTGATAAATATGATGTTCATGTCCATGTGCCTTCTGGTGCAACTCCAAAGGATGGTCCTTCTGCTGGGATAACAATGGCTACAGCGATGGCTTCACTTGCAACAGATACACCAATAAAAGAAGGGCTTGTTATGACTGGCGAAATAACTCTAAGAGGCAAAGTAATGCCAATTGGAGGGGTAAAAGAAAAGGTTCTCGCTGCACATAGGGCTGGAATGAATGAAGTTATACTTCCAATTAGAAATAAAAAGGATATTGATGAGATTCCAGAAGAAATTCGTGACCAATTAACATTTCACACAGTTGACAACATGGACGAGGTTTTGGAGATTGCCCTATCAATAAAGCGTTCTGATTCTACAAAAGTAAAGAAGACAAGAGAAAGTGTCCCAAGCTATACTCAAGTCCATGCGTGATTAATATAAACAAAAAAGGGGCAGATTTCATTTTTGCCCCTTAGCAAATTCTGTGCATGTCAATCGTTTTGTATAATTTTCCATTCCGACTTAATTATAAATACTTACTAACCCTTTATCCAAAGTGAATAGATAGCTCTACTTTGGGTATCCTCATTGTTCATTTCTTTGTTATCTCACAACTAGAAAGATAAAGCATTATCGCCCTCGCCTAAATAGAATATAATCTCAATAGAATATTGCATAAGGAATTTCTGATTTGAGCAGAAAAGATTAGAAAAAAAATCGTTTGTATGTTAAAATATATATCATTGAATTCTGATAATATATTTCTGTTTGAATGAGAATGGAATCAACATATATTAATTGAGATATAGTTCAATGGGTTATTTGTTGGATAAATAAAAAATATCCAAAAAATGAAGGAGTTTTTTATGCTGTATTCCTATGCAGGAGTTATTCTTGTAGTCAATATGACTACTGGGGAAATTGAAAAACAGCCGTTAAATGAGCAATACGCAAGAGATTATGTTGGCGGTAGAGGGCTTGGGGCTAGATATTTATACGATCTTCTTAAGCCGGGCATTGATCCGCTTTCTGCTGATAATGTGATAATAATGATGACAGGACCTTTCACTGGAACTGGCATATATTCCTGTCAAAAATATGAATGGGTTAGCAAAAGTCCATTGACGAATATATATCTTTGTAGTAACTCAGGAGGAAAACTCGGTGTCAATCTGAAAAGATCGGGTTATGATGGTATAATAATCAAAGGCAAAGCTGATGGACCGAAATATATCTATATTGATGGCGATAATGTTGAGATTCGTGATGCCTCTTTTGTATGGGGTAAGATGGTTTCAGAAGTTCAAAACTCCATAAAAGAGAGATCAGGTGCGGATACAGTCGTATGCACTGGTTTATCTGCTGACTTACCAAATCCTGTCAAATTTGCTGGTGTTTATGATGGTTTGAGATGTTCTGGACGTGGCGGATTGGGAGCTGTATTTGCAAGCAAAAATCTCAAAGCGATTGCAGTTAATTCAACAGAAAAGAAAGATGCGTTTCAAATATATGATTTATCAGGGCTAAAAGAAACGCTTCATGGTCTTATTCAAGATATGAAAACCAATGCTGTTACAGGTGAACAGCTTCCCAAATTTGGATCAATAATCTGGATGGATACAACTGCTGAGTTTGGTATACTACCATCAAAAAACTACCAAGAAATATTGACCTATCCTGAAATTGAAGGAAAAATTGATACAAAGGGTTTTGAGAAGGAGGTTACCAAAGATGAGGAAGCTAGCTTCGTCAATTGCCTTAACTGCCCAATAAAATCGGGTCATGTAGTAACACCAGATCGCGGAGAATGGGCTGGTAAACCAACAAAAGGTCCTGAATTTGAGACAGCATGGTCATTAGGGGCAAACGTTGGTATTATAGATTATGGTCATATAATTGCAGCAAATAAAGCCTGTAATGAATATGGCATAGATACTATATCTGTTGGTGGAGTTATTGGATTTGCAATGGAATGTTACCAAAAGGGATTATTGGATAAAAACAAGGTCGATGGTAATCTGCTTAGATGGGGAAGTTCCGAAGCAGTATTGGGTATGATAAAAAAGATAGGAATACGTGAAGATTGGCTTGGTGATATTCTGGCAGATGGTGTAAGATCAGCATCCAAGAAGATCGGTCATGAAAGCGAGAAATTTGCCTTGCACGTCAAAGGCATGGAAGTTCCTGCCTATGATCCAAGAGGTGTATGGGGTATGGGATTAACCTATGCAACATCAATCAGAGGGGCGTGTCATTTGAAATCATGGACAGTTGCTTCTGAATTCCAGAATTTCGATCCGATTTCTACTGAGGGAAAAGCTGGTCTTGTTAAAGGCATACAGGATTTGAGAAGTGTTCTGGATTCCCTTATAGTCTGCTTCTTTGCTGGAAGGGCTATTACAAAAGACTGGATTGTCAAGTTAATTAATTCGGTCACTGATTTTGGCTGGAAAGTTGAAGACATAGATACAATTGGTGCAAGAATATACAACCTTGAACGTCTGCTTGCTACTAGGGAAGGCGTAACCATGAAGGACGACCTACTTCCGTATAGGATAATGGAAGAACCTTTGACTGGTGGACAATCAGAAGGCACAAGAATTACACAAGAAAATATAGAAAAAATGCTTCAAGAATATTACGATATGCGTGGTTGGAATAAAGAAGGAATTCCAACATCTGATATTGTCTAGTGCTTAACCAGATTAGTTTTTGATGCTATGAGATGTAAGGACAGGTATCCAAACCTGTCCGTATCATAAAAAATAATTATTTAACGTGAGTTCGACGTAAAGAATTGTATTTACCACCAAGACACAAAGGCACAAAGCAAGAAATAAGATTGAAGTTTTTTAACGTTGCAAAAAAGGAATAAACCGCTGATTTTCGCTGACTGTGTAACGCTGATTATCTCTGATTTTTTAAACAGATGAAATCAGAGGATAGGCTATTGAAAATAAATGGTTTTCTTGTAAAAATGCAATGTTAAAGATTTAATCTCTAATCCTTTGTGATACTTTGTGTTTTAGTGTCTTTGTGGTTCATTCTTATATCGAACTGAC
>CAZMCH010000035.1:0-36839 GCA_964564735.1 uncultured bacterium | reverse complement strand
CCTATCAATCAAGTTCCCAAGCCTTTGTTTACTGCTGCCAAAATCAGATGCTCCATAGCAATACCGATATCGAGCATGTAATATTGCTGATCACCTTTTGTCCCCGTTTTGGTCGGATCAGCGCAAGCAGCGATTATGACAGGCGCATGCGCGATCCAGCCATTTCCAGCAGTTGCAAGGTCATCTTTTATTTTTTTATCTTTAATCACAATGAATTTCCAGCACTGGCTATTTGCCCAAGATGGTGCAAGTCTTGCTGATTCGAGAACATAATTAATATCTTCATCCGAAACTGCATCTGGTTTGTATTTTCTTATGCTTCTTCTCTTTGATATAACATCCATAAACTCCATAATTTCACACTCCCAAATGTTTTTTAATAATGTCTATGAAGATAGCCCTTATCCTTGTTATAGCAGATTCTAACATAGTGAATATATGATGTCAACGGATAATGAACCTGATCATTGATCACAAGTTTATGTTATGCTAGAATATAAAAGATACCTTTGTCATGTTAGCCATATATTTTATACCTTTTTAGAAAAGGGGATGAACATGCAAGAATTGCCGATGCGATTAGGTTTTGGTCAATTTAATGATTTAAATGAAGAGCGTATTAGTTATATCAAGCAAGTTGGTGTAGAAGATGTTATCATACATTTTCCAAAACTACCTGGAGATAAAAGATGGGAGTATGAAGATATACTAGCTTTGAGAAAACAAGTTGAAAATGCTGGTTTGCGCATGGGTGCGATAGAGAATGTTCCAACACATTTTTACGATAAAATAATGCTAGGCTTGCCGGGGCGTGAAGAGCAGTTGGAGAATATGAAATGGACAATCCATAATATGGGTAAAGCTGGTGTGCCTATATTTGGTTACCATTGGATGCCAAATTCTGTTTGGCGAACCGATCCTGAGCCTGTCCGTGGTGGTGCAATGGCTACAGCATTTGACTATGAAGTTGCAAAACAAAGACCATTGACACATGGGCGAGTCTATACCGAAGAGGAAATATGGGACAATTATACATATTTTATAAAAGGTGTTATACCTGTTGCAGAGGAGGCAGGAATTAAGCTAGGTATCCACCCAGACGATCCACCTGTTGAATCTCTCGGAGGTATAGCAAGAATATTCAGGAATTTTGAGAATTTTAAAAGGGCAATGGAGATAATTGATAGCCCCAGTCATTGTTTAGAATTCTGTCAGGGAACATGGGCAGAAATGGGCGAGGATGTTTATTCCGTTATACGCTATTTTGGTGGGGAAAAGATTTTATATGTCCATTTCAGGAACGTTATTGGGTCTGTTCCTCATTTCAAAGAATCATTTATCAACGAGGGGGATGTTGATATGTTCAAAGCCATGAAAACATATAAGGAAGTCGGCTTTAAGGGCATACTTATACCCGATCACGTCCCTCACATGACAAATGACCTTCCTTGGTCATATATAGGTCGTGCTTATGCTATTGGCTATATGTCAGCACTATTACAGGTTATTAATTCCGAATCATAGGAGGAAAAATTATGGAAGCAATGGAAGCGATTTTGACAAGAAGAAGCATTCGTAGATACACAGACAAAAAAGTATCAGATGAAATAGTAAAGGAACTGCTTGAGGCGGGTATGAGCGCACCATCAGCAGGCAACGAGCAACCCTGGCATTTTGTTGCCATAACCGATCATAAAATACTTGATGAAATTCCAAAGATACACCCATATTCTGGCATGTTAAAAGAAGCACCATTAGCAATACTTATATGTGGTGATGAAACTTTACAAAAATATCAAGGCTATTGGGTGCAGGATTGTTCAGCCGCAACAGAAAATATATTAATCGCAGCGAATGCAATAGGACTAGGCGGAGTATGGCTTGGTGTTTATCCTATTGAAGATCGGGTTGTTGGGATAAGAAAACTGCTTGGGATGCCCGAAAAAGTTATACCATTTGCCCTGCTTTCAATCGGCTATCCAGCAGAACAAAAACCGCCTGCCAATCGCTATGATGAATCTAGAGTGCATTATAATATTTGGTAGTATTTAGATCAGTTGGCTCTATATTTTCCAATGGATGACTAAATTAAATATCTATAGAACGCTGATTGAGTGGATTTGGGGAATAAAAAATGTAATGCGTAAAACGTAAGACGTAAAACGTGTTACCATAATGTATCACGCATTACGCTTTACTTATTACGAACTAAATCAACGTCAATTCGCTTAATCCGCGTTCTATTCCTAAAAAGGTGATCAATAACCTAGTGTTTTGACATAATAAATTGTCAATTAAATATTCAGAGCATTATAATTATTGTGTCAACAAAATTTATATATTCTCGTTTAAACATATAGAAATTTAATAATAAATCTAAAAAGGAATAAGACATTTTTATTATTTGTTTGACAGAAATAGAAGAAGCATTTATATATAATCATCATATTTTATATTAATTTGAAGGCAGGCGATAAAAAGATGAATACACAAAAACATAATAAAATCAGCGTTCCTTATATAATTTCAATTGCTATACATATAATAGTTGCTTTATCTATAATGAGCATACCAATTCATGGTGCAGCGGTAAAAGTTGGGAAAGCGATCAATGTATCTTGGGTGAGAGATGTTCCCGATCCAGTATTAAAAAAGGCAGAACCACCAAAAGAGTTAATTAACTTGAAAAAAGATTCCCAAAAAGATATGAAAGATGGTTCAAGAAAGAAAACTGTATTGGCATCCGCAAGTAAAGTAACATGGGTGTTACAAAAGAGTGATAGAAAAGTGGAGAGAAGCGTTGAGATTAATAAATTTCCAAAGCGGGAAGCAATACCTGATATTTTGACTTCTGCACAGCTAAAAATGGATGAATCTAATTTATCTCAGCTTGTTTCAACAAAAGTAGGTCCCGTTGATGGTGATGGCATAGTTGGTAATCAGGTCAGGGCAAAAGGGACAGGTGGAGAAGGGACAAGAAGCGGTGCTACTATTCTTGGACTTGGAGGCAGAGGTGACGGAACTTCGGGTGATGGTCTGACTGGTAGCGGTGGAGGAAGAGGAAGTGGCAAAGGTGATGGAATAGGAAAACTCATTGGTGATAAACTTGGTATAATTGACTTTCTTGATGAACTCGGCGGATCACAAAAAGTCATTTACTGCCTTGATGTGTCATCTAGTATGTCTATCGGCTCAAAACTTGATTTATCCATAAGATCAATTAAGGAATCTCTATTACAGCTTGATGATTCAGATCAATTTAATATAATAACTTTTTACTCAGTTATAAAGGGTTTTAGAGATCAACCTATCCCAGCCACTTTCAGTAATGTAGAAAAAGCAACCAAATTTCTTAATAATATTAACACAAGAAATATAGAAAATAATGTGGGAACTGATATATTGGGTGCGCTGAAATATGCCTTGAGTATGGAACCGTCTGTTATTGTCCTTGTTACTGATATACAGCCAACAGCCGGAGAAGTTGATCCGGTAGTCATTGCACAAGAAGTAAAGAAATTGAATAAAAATACTAAAATTTATGGCGTAGGAATAGAAACTTGGGAGCCTTCGCCAACAGGAAAACTTGCCAAACTCCTCAAATTACTTACAGAACAAAATAATGGCGAAATGAGGCTTGCAAAAGCTTCATCTTTACAGAACTAATGAAACGTAATACATAAGTATTACGTTTCACACATTACAACCCCCGCACCATCTTCAACGCTACAAACATAAATTTCATGTTGTAAGCCTGTTCGTTTGGGATATTCCTCGTTAATAATATTGATAAAATCCTCCAATGAATCCTCAACAACAAGCGAGACAGTGCATCCGCCAAATCCAGCCCCAGTCATTCTTGATCCAATTACGCCATCAATGCTCCATGCAATATCAACCATATTATCTAATTCAGGGCAACTTACCTCATATTCATCTCTAAGCCCAATATGTGATTGATTCATAAGTTCACCAAATTTGATCAAATCATTTTCTGCCAATGCTTCAACACTTTCAATGACACGATCATTTTCTTTTATGACATATCGGCATCTTTTTTCTGTTATCTCTGGTATATGGCTCTTGTATTTTATTAGATCGTTAATATCAATATCTCTCAAAGCTTCAATCCCTGGAAGAAATTTCTCAAGAATTTTTACGCCTTTTTCACATTCGCTTCGTCTAGCGTTGTATTCAGAATCAACCAACCCTCTTTTTTTGCCCGTATTACAAACAACAATCTTTACCGTATCTAGGTTGAGCGGAACAAGCTCATAGCTTAGAGTCCGACAATCAAGCAAAAGCGCATTATCTTTTTTTCCCATGCGAGAAATGAATTGATCCATTATTCCACAATTGACACCAACGAATTTATTTTCTGCTTTTTGGCATAACAAAGCCATTTGTGGCGGTTCCATTTCCCATTCGCAGATATTTTCAAAAGCCATAGCAGTAGCAACTTCCATAGCCGCTGATGAGCTAAGACCCGCACCTATTGGTATATTACCTGTTATTACAGCGTCCATTCCTGTCAAATTATATCCATCTTCTATTAGAAAATGCGCAACGCCCCTTAGATAGTTACTCCAAGTATTTACAGAATCAGATTGTATATTATCTAATGAAAATTCAGTAGAAGCATCAAAGTCCATTGAATATAACCGAACCATCTGATTATCACGTTTTTTTAATGCAATCATTATATCCCTGTCAATAGCTACTGGAAATACAAAACCATCGTTATAATCTGTATGCTCACCAATGAGATTGACTCTTCCCGGAGCGCGGACAATTATGTCAGGATTTCCACTAAATTTATTCTTATAAATTTCAATCAAATTATCAACTCGTTCATTCATTAAAAGTAACTCCCTCCTTTTACAGACTATATGGTGGTTTATCTCTTAATTCTTTCGCCTTAACTTCCGCCGCAGAATCATTAATAAAGCTACCTGCACCAGATTCACAACCCGCCAAAAATTTCAACTTGCCTTCACTACGATATGGTGGATAAAATTCAAGATGGAAATGAAAATAACTATGGTCTTTACCATCAGTTGGCTCTTGGTGCATTATCATCATATATGGAAAAGAGATATTAAACAAATTATCATATTTCATTATAACTATTTTTAAAATCTTTGCAAAGTCTTTCTGATGCTCTTCATCAAAATCCGCAAGCGAACCAAGATGATTATTTACGTATATATGCACCTCGTATGGAAAATGTGCAAAAAATGGTATAAATGCAGTAAATCTTTCATTTTCCGTTATAATTCTTCTACTATCAGCTTTTTCTTTTTTCAATATTTCACAAAACAGGCATTTACCATTTTTTTCTTTATATCTTCTGCTTGAGTCTAGTTCTCTTTGTATTTTAGGTGGTATATATGGAAAAGCATATATCTGTCCATGAGGATGCGACATTGTTACGCCAATCTCTTTGCCCTTATTCTCAAAGATAAAAACATAATCAATGAAATCAAGCTTGCTTAGTTCCTCATAACGATCTTTCCAGACTTGAATAAGATTATAGACATCTTGAAGGCTTTGTTCTGCAAGACTTCCATCATGCTTAGATGAATAAACTATAACCTCGCATATTCCTTTTGCATCACGAACCCTATAAAGCTCATCATCATCCAAATCTGGTTTGGGTGGCTCCGCATGAAGCGATGGAAACCTATTTTCAAACGATACAATATTAAAATCACCCGGTATCTCAAGCACCCCGGGACACAATGGACAGGCATTCGGATCATTAAGCACAACTGGGCGCGCCATACGATGTGTTGCTGTTATTACCCATTCCTCAAGCACCGGGTCCCAACGAAGTTCTGACATCAGCTATACTCCTCTAGAATTTAATTCATTTGATAATAGAAAAGAATAATATAGTCCTATCATTCCTTCCAATCATAATATATAATATAACGCCCATCTCCCATATCTTTTTTTTCTTTTATCATTCTTAAGTTTCTTATTATGTTTTTTTCCTCTTTTCTTTCACAATCTGAATCAATTTTTCTTGATGATTCTGGAACTTCAACGCTTCCAGAAATTAAGCCAATCAACCAATTGTTTACTTCACTCAAACCCCTAAATTTATTATATCTTATGTTATTATTTTCAAGATATTCCATGAGTTCATCCTTTGCAAATATTATATCAGACGCCTGAGAAGCATACTTATCAGAAAGCCCATCACCAATATAAATTACGGTCTTATCCTTATCTTTAAGTCTTTCCACATGCAAAACCTTGCAATTTCCGCATTTACCGCAACCTAACTCATAATAAGGAAATGAAAGCTCAACTTTGCGACCTTTGAATATCAGATTATTACATAATACCTCTATTTCAGAAAGTCCATATTTTTCAAGTATCGTGTTTATGTAAAAATCAAAGCCATCACTGACTATTGCAATTGATATATCATTTTCCTTGCACGTTTTGACAAGCTCGCTGAATCCTGAATCTATTTCCATTGTTAAAGTATATTCTCGAACCTCATCTTCACTAGCGTCCATGAGTGCATATTCACCGATCAAACATTCTTTTGATGAGATTTCTCCCTTTCTCCATCGTTTGTTAATCTCTTCCCATCTTTCATCACCAAAGCGAGTATAAATGCTGTGTCCAACATCTCCCTTTGCGACAGTTCCATCAAAATCGCACAATATCGCTAGTTTGTGTTTTGCCATAATCCTTCCTTTGTTGTAATTGGATTAACTTTGATTGATGATATTTTAGATTAAAAAGCTGTCTTTGTCAATTCTGTAATCATTCTGATTTCTTTTCCTCTTCTATTATTCCGCCTTCCTCTATTATGCGTATGATCCTTTTCTTTGGCAGAATCTTAAATTCTTTTTGAGCTTTATCGTTTGGGAAAAGGAATATATCAAATGTATCTTCTTCTACATAATAAAAATCAGGCACATCATAGCTAACAAGCCTTAATGTCCATTTCCCGGGGTGTAAACCTTCAAAGATAAAATAGCCATTTCCATCAGTAAAACGTAATTTCTTCTTTACACCGTCAGATATTTCTAAAACTGCATTTGGCAATCCATAGGCTTCCTCTAGTTTTTCCTCTTGATTCAAACTATCGATACCTGTCTTTTTTCCTGCAAATGTATAAACAATAATTTTCCCAGACACACTAGAACCAGTTGTTAGACCAATATTGATAATAGATTCCTTTCCTTCAGCAATAAGCACTTTTTCGGCTGTATCTTTGCTAAAAATTAAATTGGGACCTATTCTTTGAGTGTTTACATTCAAATTATAAACACCTGTAGTAATAAGTGGGAACTCAAATTCACCTTTATCATTACTTACTGCTGGAACACCCTCAAGTGTGATTATTGCGTTTGGTATCGCCCTTTTGGTTTCGTCATAATATATGCGTCCTTTAGCTTTTCCTATACTTCTTTTTTTATGAATTGGTATGCCGATTTTTGCAGTATAGCGAAACATTACATCATTTGAATTTAGTCTTTTCCTAATAATATTCTGGCTTTGGAGTGTAAATTTATGGCTTTCTGAAATCAGATATTCAATCATTCCATATATTGATGATTGATCTTCAAAGCCTTCATTCAAATAATGATAGTTATAGACATAAATGCTTATTGGGATTTTTTTGCTTAGATAAACAGTATTGGATAGATAGGTTTGTATTTTTCGAAAGCTATTGCTATCGGAATCGACATCATTTTGATATTTTACATCCACATTAACGCCAAATCTGTTTGATAGCATATAGTAGCTTGATATTCCATAAGTGTTTGATTTATAGTGCTTGCTTTCTAATAGATTTATTGATTTTTTATGCTCAAATAATGCCCTAACGTTTAGATTGTTTATGTTATGATTCGTTGTTGTGCTAATTTCGTGAGAAACATAACTAAATTTCATGTTAGGAAGCATATCTTTATTTTCATCATAATTATAGCCAACACGAAGCCCAAAAATCTTAAATGGTTGATACATTAGACCTGTGCTATATATTCTGTTTTGCTTTGCGGAATAGAATTTTGTGTTAAGTTCTATATTGTTTTTCATTTGTGAAAAACCACCATATAACTCTAATTTGGTTGCAAGCCTGATTAAAGACCTTAAATAAAGGGAATCAATATCTTTATAATATCCCGGATAATCTGGTTCAGCATGTAAATAGCTTAAATTATATTGAAATAGCCTATTTTGTCCATAAACTTTGAGTTGATAGGCATAATCATATATATCTTTTTTCTTTCCAACAGCACATTCAGCATTTATAATTGTATTGAAACCGGGGCTAATTTGACCAGACAGGCTTGTAATTCCAGCATCGTTATATCCTCTGTTACGCAGATAGTTTATATATATATCACCTTTCTGACCGATACTATATCTCATTTGCCCTGCAGATGAGTTTCTATCAGATGATGCCCAGCGTGATTTTTGATGATATGCCATCATTGAAAAATCACCAAAAGATGCTTCTCCGCCAACTCCTCTGCCATAGCTACTTCTTCCTGTCAGATCAGAAAGCGTGAAGTTTTCATCACCAAAAGCGATTCTATAGGAGTCTGTCCTGAAATTAAGGGCATATTCGTCATAAGTGCCATAACCTTTGTTTTTGCGGGTATCTGGAACTCTCACAACAAAACCAAGTTGCTTTTTATTATCACGGTCTATACCACCATCACCAGATAATTCAAATTGATATGCAGAAGCATAACCATCTTTAATATCACTTATTCCACTAAATCCAGAGCTTGTTAGTGTTATTGGGTATCTAATGAATAGGTCGCCTGATTTAGTTGTTCTTGATATAATATTTACATTACTTGATGCGCTGACTTCATATAGCTTATCCCATGTGATATTTGCTTTTACTATGACTTGATGCCTTAATGTTGCCTTTATTTCACGATCAGTATTAACAAGGACTCTCACTAATTTGGATTCGTTTGGCGATAATCTTATCCTGCTTGTATCAATCCTGAAGGGATAGTTATAGGCACTTGTTGCGCTGACATCAAGGGTTACAAGTATATTGCCATCGTTCCTGAGCATAAAGTTTATCCTATACATTTCGCCTGCAATGACATATTCAGGCGTATCAACTGCCTTTATGCTTATTTTTGTAATTGGCAAGACATTGATATTAATAACGTAAGATGCGCTGTTTGAATAGTCTTTTGTATCCCTTACTGTATAGACAATCTCATATTTTCCTGCAAGGGCGCTTTGAGATACATGGAAAGATATTAGCTGAATATCGCTTTCTTCGGCGCCAAGATCAAAAGAGCCTTCTCCAGTGATTAACGCCCAGTTGCTAGGCAAACGCAATTCTGATTGAACAGATAAGCTTTGCTTGCTTTTGTTATTTACCATGAAGGCAGTTGTAATAATTGTTTTAGGATTTACATCAATTAAGTCGTTACCAGAATAGATGATCTCTATTGGGTTTTCTTGGGCTTGAGTAGTATTGGCAGGAAAGATTGAGATAGTGACAAATAAAAGTATAATCATAAATACTTTCGGGAAGCATATATATATTCTGGCGTGTTTGATAAATTCATCTTTCAAATAAACCACGGTCAGATCCTTTATTAAATTGGTCTTAACCATAGAGGTTTATAAATAATATCACTTCACCTTTGATCATGTGAAAAAGCAGTTGTCCTTTATTCTCCGATCTTCAGGTCATATTTTGCACCAAAGACATAATCATCACCACAGTCGGCTATTATTAATGCCTTATAAGTTCCAGATGGGACATCAAAATGCTGAAATGCCTCTAATTTATCTCCATTTTTTGCAATGGAATATTCATCATCACCGCTGAATATTACCCATTTATTTCCTGTTTCCTCTACTTGAATTACTGCGTCATCAGCTATTGATATAAGGCGATCTTTGTAGTTTCTTTTTATGAAATCAGGCATAACGCTTGTGTCTAATAATTCTGTAAACTTTGCGTCTTCAATCTGTTCTTTATTAAGGCTAAAACGCTGTCGCTTTATGACAACTCTGACATTATATCTGATGGAAGTTCCCGGATATGTCCTTGCTTTTTTGCCTTCTAATCTGGTAACTAATGTTCCTTTGCTGTCATATATTTCACACCATATAGTAGGTCTGAGCATTCTTTGACCTGTATTTTCTACATCTATTTGTAATATTCTTTCCTCTTCTGATTTTGTTAGTTTTGTTCCGAGAAACTTTAATCTTCTTGTGCCTGTATCCTGAATATGCGTTATCATTTGGATACCATATCTTATAAGAGTCTTAACACCAACTTTGGGTTTGCCGTCATCAATCTCCTCTGGAGTAATCTTTGGGATGCCTTCAACCATGATCATACTCCAATATGTTCCAATTAATTCTTTGCTCAAAGGCACTTTCACAGTATAAATTATCTCTGATGTACCCTTTGGCGGAATGGTAACAAGGCTAGGACTAAATGTTATCCAGCTTGTATTTGAACGTTCTATGCTTCCCGGATCGCCATATATCGCCCTACCATCAGCAAAAAAAGTATAATCTGTCTGATATAACTTTGCGTCCTGCGGTTCTTCATCAAGGTTAGTGAGGGTTATTGCTCCCTGATAGGTATCGCCGGGCTTGGCTGTATTTTCATGCGTTAAGCCACCAGATATGGCAACATTTGCGTAAGTTTGGTGTGCTATAAGAACAAAGATCAAAATAAGCGATAGTGATATATATTTTTTCATAATATTAATCCGAAACTATAGTGTAATAAACTGTTGTTATATATGTCCCTGCCGGAACTAATGCAGAAATGCCAGTAAGTTTAAATTGATGAGGAATATTCTTTCTCTGTTTTACACCTTCATAGAAAAAAACATCATTTTCTGTCAATTCTTGATATGTTGTTCCACCTGATATACTCCCTGGTGGAGGTCCTTGACCATTGCCAGACCTTCTGATAAAGAGACGGAATCTACTAGGCCAATTAGCATCGGGAGGAGATTTCCTTGTATATATAATCCATGAATCAGAGCCAACGCCCTGCATATCAATATCAACAATCACTCGATCAGAAGGGCTTTCATAGGTGTTTTTAAGATCACTACCAGCACCGTTCTGGAGGTCCTGCTCTGTTATTATTAAGTTCCATGTTCCTGTGACATTTGTTCTTGCCTTGGCATACAGAGGGCTTATGCTTATAAACATTAAAGGAAGCATTACTAGAATGTATTTTTGTATTTTCATTTTTACCCACTCACTATTCCCCCTTAAAAAGGGGGATAAAGGGGGTTGTTTTCCACTATTAGTGCAAACATTGGCTTATTTTCAATAGAATAACACAAAAAGATGATGTGGTCAAGAAATTTATACTGAGCTCAGGATTTTTCTGTTGACACATACAGTCTTTTATGTTATTATGACCATTGGATTAATAATATGTTCGGGCATCGCTATAGAAATCTGGTTGCGAAATAAGCTATACGAGTTTCCCTCTCATCAGGCTAATCTATTCTTATTGCACCACCGATTCTCTATACCGTTCCCTGTGTTGCTGTTTATATAAAGTTAGACTTGAATCTCTGATTCAGGCTTAACGGTCTTCACAGGTGGTGTATAAAACGATAGTTATCTTACCTCAGAGATTCCCATCTCTTTATATTAAAAGCCAAAGACTATATAGAGAATTAATATTCAAGGTATTGCTGTGGTGTAGCAAAAATTTGAATGTATCAAGTTCTTACCATATCCAGAATCTTAATCAAGAACAATTTAAACATCTTTTTTGGAGAAACTAAATGAAATATTATATTTGTCTAGTATTCATATTTTTATTATTGCCCTGTTTTGCTTATACAGAAGAACAAGTAAATCAAGAAAAACAGGAAACCACAAAAACCCCAGTAGAGATCATAGCTGCAGAAGTTAATGGAAAACCGATCTTTTTATCAGATGTTACAAGAGAATTGAATATGCTTACAGGTGGTAGAGTCAACAGACAAGATACTGCAACATATAATATGCTAAGTGAACAGATTTTGAATTCACTTATAAATCAGGAAATCATCTATCAAGCAGGTCAAAAAGAGAAACTAGAACCACAAAAGGAAGAACTTGATAAAGAATTAGAAAAAGTAAAAAGTATGCAACCTCCAGAGCAATTTCAACAAGCATTAAAGGCATTTGGACTAACAGAAGAAAAACTAATTTTACTAATAAAACGAAATTTAACCATACGAAGATTTATAGAAGCCAAGATACAACCTACAATAAAACCAATTACAGAAGAAGATATTTTACGTTATTATGAAGAAAATAAAGGTAAATACGTTGAACCCGAACAAGTAAGAGCTAGGCATATCTTGATTAAAGTATCACCTGATGCCAATGAGCAAACAAAATCCTCTGCCAAAGAGAAGATACAGGGAATACTTGATAAGATAAAAAATGGAGGAGATTTTGTTGAATTGGCAAAAGAATACTCAGAATGTCCTACCGCAAAACAGGGCGGAGATTTGGATTACTTCCGTCGCGGAGTAATGGTAAAACCATTTGAAGATGCCGCTTTTGCACTGCAACCGAACGAAGTAAGTGATATTGTTGAAACAGAATTTGGTTATCATATTATTAAACTTGAAGATAAAAAAGCAGGCAGACAATTGGCAATTGAAGAAGTAAAATCAAAAATAGAAGATGCACTCTCTCAAAAAGAAATGGATGAGGCTTTGGGAAATTGGCTCAAACCAGAAAGAGAGAAGGCTTCTATAAAATTTTTGCTAAAGGATAATCAGCCTTCAGCAACTAGAAGCACGGAAAAATAAAATATTGTCCGTTGCTGTTTTTTATTAACACAAAATGTTTCAAAAAGAGGAGTTTTTTTATGGCTAAAAAGCTTTATGTCGGTAATTTGATTTTTGGTATGACTGACAGTGAACTTAAGGAAGCTTTTGCTGAGTTCGGTGAAGTTGTTTCTGCGGTAGTTATTAAAGATCGCGTTTCTGGTCGTTCAAAAGGATTTGGCTTTGTAGAATTTGCCAATGAAGACGATGCAATAAAAGCAAAATCTGCTCTTAATGGCAAAGAACTCAAAGGACGTGAAGTCAGAATTGATGATGCCAAAGAGCAAACAGATCGAAGAAGATCATAAATAATATTGATAGATTTATAATAAAAATTATCTATCAATCAGATATTAAAAATATAGGCGAAGTATTGGATAATTATACTTCGCCTTTGTTCTATCGAGGTGTTATATGACAAATTCAGAAAAGATAAGAACTGCTGTAGTAACAGGAAGGCATCCCTACGATGTACCAAATTTTTATGCAATCTTTAAGAATATGCAAAAAATTGATTTTTATCCCCAACATATGGAAGATTTTATATCAGACTCCGTAAATACACGTGATCAATATGATGTAATAGTCTTTTATAATTTTCATCAAGAAACACCGGGCAACGAGCAAAATTGGTGGGATAAAGGCATGAAAGATGCCCTTGAGCATTTGGGAGAAAAAAAACAGGGAATATTGCTTTTGCATCATGCGATACTTGCTTTTCCAAAATGGGATGTTTGGGCTAATATTTGTGGAATACAAGACAGAAAGTTTAGCTTTTATATAGGTGAAAAAGTCAAGACCCAAATTGCTAAATCTAATCATCCTATCACAAATGGATTAAGCGATTGGGAGATGGTAGATGAAACATACCTTATGAATGATGCCCAAGAAGGATGCGAAATCTTATTAACTACCGATAATTCTAGAAGCATGAAAACGCTTGCATGGACTAGGCAATACAAAAACTCCAAAGTATTTTGTTATCAATGCGGACATGACAATCTAGCCTATTCTGATCCAAATTTTCGCAAAGTTCTAGAAAATGGCATTATTTGGCTTGCTGAATAGTTTAATTAAGGATTTGATTAAATAATCGATGAATGAAATAAAACTTCGTGCAAATGCTAAGATAAATCTTTTTCTTGATGTATTAGACAAACGCTCAGATGGTTATCACAATATAGAAACAATATTCCAATCCATAGACCTTCATGACGTATTGACAATACAGAAATCTGAATCTATCAATATTACATGCAATAACCCAAAAGTTCCATTAGATTCAACAAACCTTGTTTATAAAGCAGTTGATATTCTGCTAAAAGATAGTAAAAAGGACTTTGGTGTCAATATACATATTACAAAAAACATACCAATCGGTGGCGGATTAGCTGGTGGAAGTGCAGATGCATCCGCAACATTGATTGGGCTAAACAAACTATGGGATCTTGGGTATAGCTTTGATGAGCTACTCAAATTCGGTGTCAAACTCGGTTCAGATGTTCCATTCTGCATGATCGGAGGAACTGCGCTTGGTAAAGGACGCGGTGAAGATCTAAGAATTATAGGGAAATTTCCAAATGCTTATATTGTGCTGGCAAATCCCGTAATTGAAATTTCAACTGCATGGGCTTATAAGCAGTTGTCTAATTTGGGGTTGACTAGAAATAGAAAAGATGGTAATATATTATTAGAGAAAATTCAGCAAGGTGATTTGACTGATATTGGCAGCCATTTTCATAATGTTTTCGAACAGATTGTAATACAAGAATATCCTATTATAGAAAAAATAAAGACAGAAATGCTTAAACATAATGTATTAGGTGCTATGATGACAGGAAGCGGTTCAACTGTTTTTGCTATCACTAATGACGAAAAAGTCGCCAATGAAGTCCATAGTAGCATTGCTGAAATTGTAGAATACTGCATTATAACAAAAACTTCCAATTTTTCAATATCAGAAATATGATGGGGAATCGCCAAGCGGTAAGGCACGGGCCTTTGGAGCCTGTATGCGGGGGTTCGAATCCCTCTTCCCCAGCCATCTTTTTGCTCGACAGTGTTGTTTTATAGTATCACGGGGATTTTATGTAGAAGCGCCCATGAGGGTCCTTTTACTCCTGTAACTATTACCTGGGAGCCGGGTCAGCAACGGCATTGTCGAGCTTAATTTTTCCTTATTCTTCCTGCTTCACATTAACAAATCAAATTTCCATTTCGATAGATTCCATAAAAATAGTTACATTTTTATCTAAAATTTATTGTCTGATTCCTTGAACTTATAATATACTTATGTTATTATTAATCATGGTTGGTCTCTAGCAAAAAAATAATAATCTACAAAGGAGTCCTGCAATGCTCTATCGTTCACACACAAAAAATCCAAGCATTAATAGCTTTTTGATAAAATCAGTGATTTTCTTTATTAATATTTTTATATTCATTAATTTATTATCATTTAATTCTATTTGTGCAAATGAAAACAAGCTTATATTGCTTTCTCCACATCAAGAAACCATACAGAAGGAATTTACTACCGCATTTAAGAAATGGCATCTTGCTAAATATAAAACAAATGTTGAGCTTGTCTGGTTAGATCAAGGTGGGACATCAAACATAGTTAGATTTATCGAATCTGAATTCAAAAAGAAACCCAACGGAATAAATGTTGATATATTATTTGGTGGTGGAACAACGCCTCATATAAAACTCAAAAAAGACGGTTCTTTACAAGCATATAAATTGCCTCAAGGAATATTATCTAAGATACCTGCAAATTATGCTGGTAATCCTATTTATGATCCAGAATTTCAATGGTATAGTGCTTGTTTCTCAGGATTTGGAATTCTTTATAATAAGCAATTATTTAATATGCTTAAACTGCCAAGGCCAACTAAGTGGTCTGATTTGGCAAAACCTGAATTTGCAAAATGGGTCAGTTCATCCGACCCTCGTCAAAGCGGAAGCATTCATCAGATGTATGAAATTATACTCCAAAGCTATGGCTGGGAAAAGGGATTTGAAGTAATAACAAAAATGAATGCAAATGTAAAAGTCTTTGGCAGGGGTGCTAGCGATATTCCAAGAGATGTTGATCTAGGCGAAACAGCTTGCGGACTTGCCATCGATATATATGCCTTAGCTAAAATCGCAGAATCAGGTTCAGATAAACTCGGCTATGTAATGCCAGAAGGAGAGACCGTCATAGGTGGTGATCCAATAGCAATTCTCAAAGGCGCGCCTAATAAATTGATTGCACAAAGATTTGTTGAATTTGTAGTCGGTGAACCCGGACAAAAGCTTTGGATGCTTAAAGCAGGTCAGCCTGGAGGACCGATGAAAGATAATTTAAGGCGTATGAGTATAATGCCACATATATACGAAGTATTAGGAAATAAAGCTGATGTTCCAACGAATCCATTTAAGTGGAAATCCCCCATGATATTTGATTATAAAAAGGCTTCTGCTAGGCAAGGCATTATTGATGATCTAATTGGAGCATTAACAATTGATGTCCATGATGATTTAACAAAGGCTTGGGATGCTGTAAAAAAAGGTGGAATGAAGCCTGAAGCAGTTAAAAAGCTAACAGAAGTTCCCATATCAGAAGCAGAGCTAATAAATATCGGCAAAGCCAGATGGGAAAATCAGGAATTTAGAAATACCAAAATTGCAGAATGGGTGAAATTTGCAAAGAGCAAGTATAAAGAGGCATCCAAACTAGCAAAATAAGTTATTTTCAAAAATAGTATATGACTGATACAGAAATAAAACCATATAAAAACAGGACAATAATAATCTCAGATGAGGAAATTCCTTTTTACAGAGATAAACTTATTAAACTATTAGGCAGAACTAATCAAAATGAGATAGAAAATAAAACCATTAACCAAGACCTTTTTGAGATATTAGGCTGGTTTCCAGAATCTTTTGTTGACCTGCTATTTATTGATCCACCATATAATATGACAAAATCTTTTAACTCAGAAACGTTTCAAGAGCGTTCTGTCGAGGAATATGCTGAATGGTTTGAGTCATGGTTTTCAAAGCTGATAAAAATATTGAAACCAAATGCGTCAGTTTATATCTGCGGAGATTGGAAATCATCAGCGTCTATTCATCTTGTTACGGAAAAATATCTCAAAGTTCGCAATCGTATCACTTGGGAGCGGGAAAAAGGCAGAGGAGCAAAGGCAAACTGGAAAAATTGCTTAGAAGATATTTGGTTTTGCACTGTCTCTAATGATTATACATTCAATCTTGATGATGTGAAACTGAAAAGAAAA
Organism: uncultured bacterium; assembly: GCA_964564735.1. Lineage (GTDB taxonomy): Bacteria > Poribacteria > DTPJ01 > DTPJ01 > DTPJ01 > CAZMCH01. Next base: position 19,729 of record CAZMCH010000035.1, on the reverse strand, counting down.
GTCAACGCCCCTTATACTGATGATGCAGGTAAACCAAAAGACTGGGATGATACGGATAAAGGAAAATATCGTATAACACACCCATCAAATATATGGACAGACTTAACCGTTCCTTTTTGGTCAATGCCTGAAAATACAGATCATCCGACACAAAAGCCTGAGAAGTTGTTAGCAAAAGTTATATTGGCAAGTTCTAATCCTGATGATATAGTCTTTGATCCTTTTCTTGGTTCAGGAACAACATCAGTCGTTGCGAAAAAACTTGGTAGAAAGTATATCGGCGTTGAAATTGATGAGTTATATTGCTGTCTTGCAGAAAAGCGTCTTGAAATTGCGGATAGGGACAAGGTTATACAGGGCTATACTGATGGCATTTTCTGGGAGAGAAATACGCTAAAAGATCAATATCGTCATAATGCAAAAAAAGAATACAAACATGAACCCAAAGAAAAATCCTAACCACAAAATATACATTGAAACACTCAGAAAAATGACCCCTGAACAGAGATTGAATAAAGCGTTTGAACTTTCAGAGTTCTCAAAAAAGCTATTCAGGCATGGTTTGCGGAAGAGATTCCCTGACTTGTCAGAGGAAGATTTCCAAAAGCTTGATCTCAAAAGGCTTGATAAATGTCACAACAGGAATTATTAAAAAAAGTAATCAAAATCCTTGAGGAAATTGGAGATGATTGAACTACACTTAAAAAACGTATCAAAATTATTTGGTGAAACAAGGGCGGTTGATAGCGTTTCACTTGATGTTAAATCGGGGGAATTGTTCTTTCTTTTAGGTCCGTCGGGCTGTGGGAAGACGACTTGCCTAAGAACTATCGCTGGATTCTATCAGCCAGACGAAGGCGAATTATTATTCGGTGACAAACAGATAAACAACGTCCCTCCACATAAGCGCAATATAGGCATGGTTTTCCAGAATTACGCCCTTTGGCCTCACATGACAGTCTATGAAAACGTTGAATATGGGCTTAATATTCGTAAATTACCAAATAATATAAAAAAAGAAAAAGTAAAAAAAGTCCTTGAAGTTGTTCAGATGGAGAAATATGCTGATAGGAATCCAAATCAACTTTCAGGTGGACAACAACAGCGTATCGCACTTGCAAGAGCATTGGTTATTGAGCCTGACATATTGCTATTGGACGAACCTTTAAGCAATCTCGATGCAAAACTCCGTCTTGAAATGCGACAGGAAATAAAAAGAATACACTTAGAAGCAGGAATTACCTCTGTATATGTAACACATGATCAAAAAGAAGCCTTATCGCTTGCAGATAGAATGGCTGTCATGAAAGATGGCAAAATTATACAGCTTGGAACGCCACGTGAAGTGTATAATACTCCTATAAATAGATTTGTCGCTGACTTTATTGGTGAAACAAATTTTATTGATGGTAAAATAAAGACAAAAACAAACGGATACTTCATTTTTGAGACATCAATAGGTGAAATAAGAACAACAGGAGTCAATATTTCTGAGATTCAAAATCTTGTCTGCTCGGTTAGACCAGAATCAATAAATGTCTTGGATATGCCCAAAGATGATCTCCCAAATCAGTTAGAGGCTAGAATATCAAGCGTTACATATCTTGGTGATATTGAGGAATACTGGCTTAAAGTAAAAAATCAATGGGATGTCAAAGCGGTTATCAATAATCCGGGAACTTATGAAAGGAAATCAGGCGATATGGTATATATCCAGTTTCAGCCTGAAGATGCTATATTGTTGTCAAATTAAATCTAATTCTTGTTTGAAGTGAGGTTTATTCAGTGGGGACAGGTTCATTATTTAGGAAATACGATCTATCACCAACAACATCGATATTTTTGATAATATTGGTAATTTTCTTTGCTGTTTTTCTAATATATCCTATCGTTTATGTATTTTCTCAGGCATTTTATCTCAGCAGTTCTAAGCTATTCTATACTGATTCTGATATTCAAAATGATCTGGATACAGGCATTTTATCAGAAAACCTTATTTATGAATTCGAAAATCATGGTATTCATATACCATCAGAAGCGGTTATAACCTCAATAGAATCAGGCAATAAGTGGGAAATCAATAGCGAAGGACAAACCTATTTAATCAGAAATGAAGACGGCGTATTAAATATTTATTCTAAAGGTAAGTTCTCATTTGGTTTCTTCAAACTCATGGTAACAAATCCAGTCCAGCGAGTTAGTATAATAAATAGCATAGTTCTTGGCGTTGTTGTAACGCTTGCGACAACGATACTCACATTGCCATTAGCATACTGTCTGGTGCGCTATAATTTCACTGGTAGGTCGTTATTTCAAGGTTTGATACTTATTCCAATGGTTATGCCTCCTTTTGTTGGTGCTATTGGCATGAAACAGCTTTTTAGCAGAATGGGCAGTATCAATCTTATATTAATGAAACTCGGTATTATAGACCCAGTAAACGCTATTGACTGGTTTGGTAGTGGATTCTGGGGTGTTGTTTTTATGGAGGTGCTTCATCTCTATCCTATAATGTATTTGAATATAGCTGCTGCGATGTCTAATGTCGATCCATCTCTTGAGGAAGCGGCTGAAAGCATGGGTGCAGGAAAAATAAAGCTATTTTGGACTGTAACACTCCCTCTCATGATACCCGGTTATTTTGCAGGAGCATCGGTTGTATTTATATGGGCTTTCACTGATCTTGGCACACCTCTTATATTTGAATACAGGAATGTTATACCTATACAGATATTCAATATGGTTGCAGATATTAGAGCAAATCCAATGGGATTTTCGCTTGTAGTGGTTGTTATACTCTTGTCACTGGTGTTTTTCTATTTATCCAAGAAATTCATGGGAAGTAAGCGTTATGAGATGATGTCAAGGGGACATGTTGATATTCGTGAACGTTCAGCAGGAAAACTCGGAACAGCCATTATATATGTTTTTGTCTTAGGAATAATTTTAATATCGGTTTTACCACATATAAGCGTAGTCTTGCTTTCTATTACTGATAAATGGTCGGGAACGATATTTCCTGAATCTGTAACATTAAATCATTATCGTGAAATATCATCACACGAATTGACTTTACCTAGCATAAAAAATAGCCTTATTTATAGTAGTATAAGCACTTTCGTTGATATTATTGTAGGAGTTTTGATTGCATATATCCTTGCGCGTAAGCTAATTCCCGGAAAAGACGTTCTTGATCTTATGTCAATGTTACCTTTGGCATTACCGGGACTCATATTGGCTTTTGGATATGTAGCATGTTTTTCTGGAAGCTTTCTTGATCCAAGAGAAAATCCTACTGCTTTGCTTATTGTAATTTATGCTGTCAGAAGATTGCCATATATGGTTCGATCTGCCTATGCGGGATTCCAGCAGACAAGCATAGCTTTGGAGGAGGCATCGCAAAGTCTTGGTGCATCGCCATTGAGAACCATGCGAAAAATAACTTTTCCTCTGATTATTGCCAATCTAGTTGCAGGTGGTATTCTTTCATTTGCATTTGCTATGCTTGAGGTCAGCAGTAGCCTCATACTTGCAATGAAAAAGGAATTTTTCCCAATAACAAAGGCTATATATTATTTATTTGGTAGGATTGGTGATGGTCCTTATATTGCAAGTGCAATGGGTATGTTAGGTATGATTCTTTTGATTATTAGTCTTGTTTTTGCTGGTAGATTTCTTGGTAAGAGAATGGGTGAATTATTTAGAGCTTAATTGTTATTATATCATTTATTTATAAATTTATAGCAAGGAGTGAAAATGAAGAGAATTGTTACTTTTCAATTCGTAAAGGCAAGCTTGATATTGCTTGTTTTAATTTATCCACACGCATCATTAGGGCAAGATAGATATGTTTATCTACGCTCAATTCCAGATGGACCTGGTTTTGATAATCCCTATGATCTTGCTGTTGACGGTTCGGGGAACATATATGTTACAGATACAAATAATCATCGTGTTCAGAAATTTAGCAGATTTGGTGATCTTATAGCATCTTGGGGGACATGGGGGGTTAATGACGGTCAATTTCAAAAACCTTGGGGTGCAGTTGTTGATAAACTAGGATATGTTTATGTCGTTGATTCAGATAATCATCGCATTCAAAAATTCTCGTCAAATGGCGATTTTATTATGAAATTTGCCAAACGTGGTTCTGGTGATGGCGAACTTATAAGACCAACTGGCATAGCAATTGACAATCAGGGAAATATTTACGTTGCAGACACCGATAACAATCGAATACAGAAATTTGATTCAAATGGAAGATTCCTATTAAAGTGGGGTTCTAATGGCACATCAGACGGACAAACTCCTTATCCAGAAGGGATAGCAGTTGATTCAGAAGGCAATGTTTATTTAGCAGATGCTTGGAATGGTCGTATTCAAAAATTTGACCCAAGCGGTAAATTCCTAAAAAATTGGGGCAAACAAGGCTTCAAAAATGGTGAGTTTATAGGACCTCGCGGCGTTGCAACAGACAAAGACAATAATGTATATGTAGCAGATACAAGAAACAGTAGAATCCAGAAATTTGATTCAGAAGGCAACTTCCTTGCTGTTTGGGGTTCTCTTGGTGTCGGTGACGCTCAATTCAATAATCCAAGAGGTATAGAAATATCTCCCTATGGTGATATATGTATCGCTGATTGGGGCAACAATCGCATACAAGTATTAGATTCAAATGGTGGATTTGTTAGAAGGTTGGGTATAAGTGGTTCTGGTAATGGTCAGTTTATTATGCCAAAAAGTATCGCTATGGACCCAAATGGCAATATTTATGTTGCAGACACAAATAACCATCGTATCCAGAAAATAAGTCAAGGCGGGTTTTATGTATCCCAATGGGGTTCGAAAGGTTCAGGTGACGGGCAATTTTCTTTTCCATCTGGTATTGCAATTGATAAAAATGGAAATGTTTATGTTACCGATCTAGGAAACTGCAGAGTTCAAAAGTTTAGTGCAAATGGAAGTTTTCTTACAAAATGGGGGATATCGGGAACTGCTGACGGTCAATTTATGTCTCCATTTGGTATAGCAGTAGATCAATCTAGCAATGTCTATGTCGCAGATTGGTTTAATCATAGAATACAAAAATTCGACTCAAATGGAGGTTTTATTACAAAGTGGGGTAAATTAGGCGGTGCAGATGGGGATCTTTCTAGCCCAAGAGGAGTCGCAGTTGATCAACAGGGATTTGTCTATGTTGCCGATACAGATAACCATCGTATCCAGAAATTCACATCAGGAGGGGCTTTTCTTGGTAAATGGGGCAGACTTGGAAACTCAATTGGAACTGGTGACGGACATTTTTGGACACCATGGGGTTTAGAAACGGATAATGCTGGAAATGTTTATGTCGCAGATACGGGCAATAATAGAATACAAAAATTCAACTCAAATGGGCAATTTCTTGGCAAATGGGGGGCAGAAGGTGATGCTATAGGTTTGCTTCGAGCTCCTTATGATGTAGTTGTTGATGCCTCTGGTTCGACAGTTTATATCGCTGATACAGGCAATCAGTGTATAAAGGTATATACTCGTGCTGCAGGAAATATACCACCTATCGCAAATCCCAAAGTTTTAGTTGGCTTTGAGGATACACCCATTGAGTTCGCATTAACAGGAAGAGACCCTGACGGAAGTTTTGTAACATTCCGAATTACAAGCCAACCAAAAAATGGGAAATTAACTGGCAATATACCCAACTTAATTTATACACCCAATCCAGATTTTACTGGCGAAGATACCATAATTTTCGTTGCGTCTGATGGATATGCTGACAGCACACCTGCAATAATCCAGATCACAATCGGCGCCTTAAACGATGCTCCTTTTGCGGATTCAAAATCTGTTACAACAGATGAAGATAAACCAGTGGATATTATTCTTACGGGAAGTGATCCTGATAATGATCCATTAACATTCAAAATAATTAATAATCCTCAAAATGGAACGCTCTCTGGGACTCTGCCAAATGTCACATATACACCTAATCCTGATTTCAATGGTGTGGATAGTTTCACTTATGTATCAAATGACGGAACATCAAATAGCCCTCAAGCCACAGTAAATATAACAATTATTCCAGTAGATGACCCTCCAATTGCTGATTCTGCTTCTATAACGCTTGATGAAGACTCTTTTGCACAGATTACTCTAACAGGAAAAGACCCCGAAGGAAAGCCAATTACTTTTACAATCACAGATAGACCGAAAAATGGCACTATTACAGGAGCTCTGCCGAATATTATCTATACTCCAGCACCTGATTTTAATGGCAAAGATGAAATAAAATTTACAGTTAGTGACGGAGTCTTAACAAGCCAAAAGGCAACTATTGATATAACTGTAAATCCTGTTAATGATAAACCAATAGCACATTCACAGCAGGTAACAACCCAAGAGGACACCTTTGTTAGAATTACATTAACAGCCACAGATATTGATGCACAAATACAGACACTTGGCTTTGAGGTTGTTGAAAAGCCAAAAAATGGTGTTTTGTCAAGTAAAGCTCCTTATTTGATATATACGCCCAATAAAGACTTTTATGGGACAGATAGCTTCACTTTTACAGCCCAAGATGCCTTTTTAAAGAGTGATCCCGCAACAGTGACAATCATTGTTGAACCTGTTAATGATCCTCCCGTTGCAAATCCACAATCTTTGGAAATAGACGAGGATATAATTCTCAAAATTACCCTTTCTGGAAGCGACCCTGATGGTGATAAACTTACATATAAAATCGTTGGTAATCCTTCAAATGGCAAATTGCAGGGAATAGAGCCTAATATTGAATATATACCTAATCCAAACTTCTTTGGTGATGATTCATTTACATTTATTGCCAATGATGGATTATTAGATAGCAATATCGCTAAAATAACAATAAAAGTAAAACTAATTAACGATCCTCCGATTGCTAATTCACAAGAATTAACAACAAACGAAGATACCGCAATCAATATCACTTTGGTTGGAAAAGATATGGAGTCAGACCCTCTTACTTATAGAATAACAAGATACCCAACAAATGGATATATCAGTGGTGACCCACCAAATCTTCAATACAAACCACACTTTGGTTTTTTTGGGACAGACACGCTTATATTTGTTGTCAATGATAGTAATGTAGATAGCGAACCAGCAACAGTAACGATAATAGTTAAAAAAGTCAATGATGCCCCTTTTGCAAATTCACAATCAATTACTACCAATGAAGATACGCCAGTAAGTATCACATTGGCAGGAACTGACGCAGATAAAGACCCATTAACTTTCAAAATTGTCACCCAACCAAAAAATGGAACTATCACAGAAACAGATAAAGAGATTATTTATACACCGAATAGGGATTTTAACGGAAATGATAGTTTTACATTTATCGCTAGTGATGGAGAAGCAGAAAGCAGTCCCGGCACTGTAAATATTAGGGTAATTGCTGTCAATGATCCACCTATTGCTGAATCAAACACCTTTAAAGTCAATGAAAACTCAGAAGTTAAAATAACATTGACAGGCAAAGACCCAGAAAACGATAAACTCTCTTTTGAGATTATAACTAAGCCTTCAAATGGTTCTCTTACAGGAAATCCACCACAGCTAACATATAAGCCAAATAAAAACTTTGATGGTGAAGATTCCTTCACCTTTATTGCAAATGATGGCAAATTAAAAAGTGAACAGGGCAAAATAACTATCATAGTTGAACCAGTTAACGATCCGCCTGTTGCACAAGGGCAATCTGTATTAACAGATCAGGACATTCCAATAAAAATTACACTTATTGGAAATGATATTGACGGAGATGAACTTAATTATCAAATTATAGATCAGCCAACTAATGGAACTCTTGCAGGAGACATGCCCAACTTGATATATACGCCGAAGGCAAACTTTAACGGAGAGGATGTCTTTACTTTCATTGTTAGCGATGGCAGTCTTAAAAGTGAACCTGCGAAGGTAGCAATCAAGGTTAATAAAACCAATGATCCACCAACTGCTATAAGCCAAATATTCAAAACTAATGAAATAACTCCAGTTGAATTTATACTTACAGGAACAGACCCTAATAATGATAAATTAGCATTTACAATAGTAACCCAACCGACTAATGGAAAAATCAGCGGAACGCCACCAAAATTGAAATATGAGCCAAATGGATATTTTACGGGAGTTGACAGTTTCACATTCCTTGTTAATGATGGAAAAGCTAATAGCGAAACCGCAACAATAGAAATAGATGTAGAAGCTATAAATGATCGCTGGGACGTTAATAGAGATGGAATAGTGAATATTCTTGACGTTATTCTTGTTAATTTATATTTTGGGAAGGAAAATTACCCATTAGATCATAATCCAGATGTCAATAGAGATAAAAAAGTAGATAATCTGGATACTGAAATTGTTATTGAGAATTTTGGCAAAAAAAGCTTGTAATATATAAATCAAATTTATCTTTCTGACAATTTTGGGAGGTTTTTTTCTATGAAAAAAGTGATTATCCTTTTAGCATTTCTCATTATTATTCTTAATGGATGCGCAAAGGAAGATAACTCCCTTCCTGTAATTCATATATTTCAGGCAAATCCAAATACTGTTGAAGTTGGCGGAGAAACAACCATTACGGTTCTAGCAACAGACGAAGATGGTGATGCTTTGACCTACATATACCAACCGAGTGCTGGAACTATAAATGGCACTGGTGCTACTGTAAAATGGACTGCTCCTGTTGTTCCGGGAAAATACTCAGTTAAGGTAAATGTCAGTGATGGAAAGGAATTTTCTATAAGTAGTTTAGATGTTACTGTAACACAGAAACAACAAAAAGAGACAGAAGGGCTTATTATACCCGGAAAACAAATAGCAGGCTTTAAAATTGGGGATACAATTGACAATATTGAATCAATATACGGTGAAGGTGAAAAGGAATTCGAAAACCCTTATACATACAGCTTTTATGAGGACTTTGGAATTGTTCTTGTTTTTAATAACAGAGGGCTTGTTGAAGGAATATTCGCAGTAAAACCCAATAAATCTGCTACTAATGGCGGAAATGGCATTGGTAGTACTATCACCAGCGTAAAAAACGAATTCGGCGAACCAGACGATATTGATGAAGAAACATTTTCACATTGGTATATAGAAGGCATAGGATTTTCCTATGATCAGAATTCCAAAGTTAGTCTAATAGCTATATTTATCCCATCATAAAATAAATATGAGCTATTAGGTATTGCGAATAGATGATTTTCAAATTTCTTTACAGGAGATAGAGATGATTTTAGACAAGATGAGCCTAAATGGCAAAGTCGGTATTGTTACAGGCGCAAGCAAAGGACTAGGAAGATCAATGGCGCTTGGACTTGCAGAAGCTGGTGCTGATCTAGCCATTATAAGTCGTGGTATGCCTGATCTTATAAAAGTTGCCGATGAAATAAAATCACTTGGAAGAAAAGCCCTTCCTATAAGTGCTGATATGACAGATACAAAGCAGATTGATGATGTCGTCCAGAAAACGCTTGATAAATTTGGCAAGATTGATATTCTCATCAATAATGCAGGCACAACAATAAGGCAGAATATTGAGGATGTTACAGAAGAAGCATGGGATACAGTCATGAATCTAAATATAAGAGGTGCATTTTTCTGTGCGCAAGCTGTCGGAAAAGTCATGATCAAGCAAGGAAAAGGGAAGATAATCAATACAGCATCGCTTCTTAGTGCGATAGGCGGTCCTAAAGCTGTTGCTTATGCAGCAGCGAAGGGCGGTATAGCCCAGATTACAAAATGTATGGCTGTTGAGTGGTCAAAATACAATATAAACGTCAACGCCATTGCTCCGGGATATTTCAGAACACCATTAACACAGCCATTACAAGATGACCCAGAAAGGTCTGCAAAGATTCTTAGCAGGATACCCATGCAAAGATGGGGTGAACCAGATGACTTAAAAGGTATTGCTGTTTTCTTGGCTTCTGATGCTTCTGATTATGTTACAGGTCAGGTGGTATTCGTCGATGGCGGATGGATGGCAAGTTAAGATATGAAACCATTTTCAAAAAACGCTTTGGCGATGCCCAGATCAAAGATTCGTGATATAATGCACATGGCGATGGAAATGGATGGTGTCATTCACCTGGAAGTCGGCGAACCCGATTTCCCAACGCCTGAGCATGTTGTTGATTCTGCCTGTTATTCTGCAAAGAATGGATTTACTAAATATGCCCCTAATGCAGGATTAAATTCTCTGCGAATGGCAATAGCCAACAAGTTAAGGCGATATAATAAAATTGATGCAAACATTGAAAATGTAACCGTAACATCAAGCGGAGTTTGTGCAATCGCAACATCACTTATGGCTTTGATGGAATCTGACGAAGAGATATTGATTCCCGATCTATCTTGGCCTGATTATGACATGATCATTGCTATTAATGGCTGGAAGCAAATCAGATACCCATTGTTGAAAGATAAAGGCTTTTTGCCTGATATGAAGGCTTTGCGAAGTTTGATAACTGACAAAAGCAAGATTCTTGTTATCAATAGTCCATCAAATCCAACAGGTGCAGTTTTTCCAAGATCGATTCAACAAGAGATGGTTGAGATCGCTTCTGAATACGACCTTTATTTGATGTCAGATGAAACCTATGATCAGATAATATTTGATGGAGAGCATGTCAGCCCTGCAATCTATGATAAAGAAGGTCGTGTTTTGAGTATATTCAGCTTTTCAAAAGTCTATGCAATGACAGGCTGGCGAGTCGGTTATGTTTGTGCTTCGCCTTCATTATCAAGATTGATTGCAGACATTCAAGAGCCTTATGTATCTTGCGCTTGCACTGTCTCACAAAAGGCAGCGGAATCCGCATTAACGGGACCTCAGGATTGCCAAAAAACTATGGTTGACGCATATCGCAAGCGCAGAGATATTGCAGTTGAAATATTAAAAGAAAATGATATGTTTGTTTATTCTCCACAGGGCGCAATTTATATGCTTATTGATATTTCACAATCTGGCATGAGTTCGCATGAATTTACAATGTCGCTTCTGGAAAAAGAAAGGGTTGCGGTATCTCCCGGTGATACCTTTGGTGAAATGGGAAAAGACTATATAAGGATTTGCTTTGCAGTGTCAGAGGATAATCTGGAAGAGGCTCTTAAACGCATTTGCAGGCATGTTAGACGTAATGCGTAATATGCGAAAGAAGGATAAAAATGGTTCTTGGAATAGTTATTGGAACTGTTGTTGCAACACAAAAAGACGAAAAGCTGACTGGTGGAAAATTGCTTGTCGTTCAGGAATTGGGTGTTGATGGAAAGCCGAAAGATCGTTATGCAGTTGCTATGGATTCAGTAGGAGCTGGTGTTGGTGAGGTTGTGCTGGTTGCTCATGGTGGTTCTGCAAGAATGACAGAAGTAACCAAATCAAAGCCTATTGACTCCGTTATCATGGCTATCGTTGATGTTCTAGAGATTAATGGCAACATAATATATCAGAAATAGGGAGTCTGAATTATGGAACTAGGGAAGATAATCGGCACGGTTATCGCAACACAAAAGCATCACAGCCTTGTTGGAACAAGATTATGCGTGGTTCAACCTTTGGATAATGATATGAAGGAAGTTGACATTCCTGTTGTTGCAGTTGATGTTGAGTCAAAAGCTGGCTATGGAGAGATTGTTTTTACTGTTACGGGTGGAGATGCCTCTGTTGTATCAAAGCATGGTGAAATGCCCGTTGATGTGGCGATAGTTGGTATTGTCCATTCTTTGTCTGTTTCTGACAAGGAGTAATCATGTATATTGCAAAAGTCATAGGTAAGATGGTTTCTGTAATTAAGCATCAAGCCTATGATAACAAAAAACTGCTCATTGTTAAACGATTAGACCTAAATATGTGTCCTGTTGGTTCAGACATTATTGCAATAGATTATGTTGGTGCGGGCGAGGGAGATAAAGTGCTTATTGCAAGGACTCCAGGGCTTGCTCAGGAAGTATTCGGCATAAAAAATGCCCCGATATGTGAATTAATAATCGCTGTTGTTGACAAAATAAATATAAGTAACGTGAGTTCGATGTAAGGAAAAACCATATCGTTTCTTGTCATTCCAGCGAGAGTTTTGATCCCTATAAATCACCCTTTCCCAAAGGATAATTTATAGGGATTTTTTAGTTATACGACTTTTTCAGTTAGAGGAAATAGAACGCCGATTGAACGGATTTGGCGGATTTTTGCTGATTATAAAATTGATAATGGATTCAAGATTCTAATATTTGAGATTCTGATATTGGGAAATGCAATCTTTAGTCTTTCAATTTTTCAATCCTTGAATCCTCTATCCGCTTTCTATAAGTGAAAAACTCGTATCAGTGAGAAGATAAAAAAGATGAGATAAATAAAGATGCTTAGAAAATATCAGCATACCATAAAAGAAATAAACAGATTTGATTTTGCTAACTATGATGACAATGATCTTTTAAATCGTTTCAGACAAGTGAAAAATCAATCTAATTCCGAGATTTTCGCCATCATTAAAGAAGCTATCGATAGACGATTAGGAATTTGGAAGATATTTGATAATGATTTGCCCAATCACCTAGATATAAAAGAGATAAAGGAAATCTATAATATTGTCAGAGAAAAGCGCAAATCAATTGATGATGAAAAGATTCACCTTGACGCTTCGTTTTATAAAAAAGTGCGTGAATTCAAACAAGCGAATGATAAATTAGAATTCATGCCTTTTGATGTGCAATTAATGGGTGGATTAGCATTGCTTGATGGCAAGGTTGCAGAGATGGGAACAGGTGAAGGCAAGACAGTTGTAGCTATTTTCCCTGCTTGTATATGGGCATTAAACGGAAAAAAGGTTCATATAGCAACTGTGAATGATTATCTTGCATTAAGAGATTGTATTTGGATGTCGCCTGTTTATAGATTCTTCGGTTTTGAGGTTGATTGCATCCTCAGCTATATGCAAGATGACGAAAGGCGAAAATCCTATAAAGCTGATATAGTATATGGAAATAATTACGAATTTGGATTTGACTATCTCAGAGATAATCTAAAAAACAGGCTATCTGATAGAGTTCAAGGCAAACTAGAATATGTAATTATTGATGAGATTGATAGTATACTTATGGACGAAGCAGCAACTCCACTCATTATATCCGGTGCGCCAAATGATAGTACCAGTGATTATTGGAAATTTAAGGATATTATAGAAGCCCTTATAGCGCGTCAAAAGGAAATTGTAGAAGATTTATTCAAAGAATTCGAAACAGAAAACGATTCCGAGATTAAGATAATTAGACTTATACAGATTAAAATGGCTGATCAGTCAAATGAAAAATTGCATACTTATCTTAGCAATAACAAGGATTTAATAAAGGAGATGAATATTATACATGGCAAATTTATCGCTGGTAGATCAGAATATAAACTAGAAGAAGATTTACTTTATATATTGGATGAGAAGCACAGAACCGTAAAATTGACGGATCTTGGTATTAAGTTTATTGAAGAAAAACTATGGAAAGATTTTTTCACTTTGGAATTTCGCACTAACCAGTCATTTATAGATGGAAATATAAATGTTGATCAGCGAAAAAACGAGCAAATACGAAATTTTTTGCAACTTCTGCGCGCATATACACTTTATCGCAAAGATGAAGATTACATTATTGTTAATGGTAATGTCATAATAGTTGATGAATTCACAGGGCGTATTGCTTTTGGAAAGAAATATGAAGAGGGTTTACATCAAGCAATAGAATGTAAAGAAGGTTTACAGATAACACCAGAAAACCTTGTAACAGGAAAAATAACGCATCCGAATTATTTTCGTCTTTATGAAAAAATAGCAGGTATGACAGCAACAGCACATACAGAAGCAGATGAATTTAAAAGGCTTTATAAGCTTGAGGTCATAAGAATACCTACCAATAAGCCTGTCATAAGGAAAGATTTACCAGATAAATTTTATAAAACAGAAGAAGAAAAACTTGATGCGATTTTGAACGATATAAAAGAGTGCCATAGTGAAGGTATCCCTGTCCTTATCGGAACAAGGTCAGTTGAAAAATCTGAGCATTTAAGCAAAATGCTGAAACAAAATAATATATCTCATAATGTCTTAAACGCAAAAAACCATTCAGAAGAAGCAGAGATAATAAAAAATGCAGGTCAGCCCTATTCTGTAACTATTGCAACAAATATGGCAGGTCGTGGAACAGACATCATTCTTGGAAAGAATGTTAAATTAGGTTTATACGTTATAGGAACAGAAAGGCATACAGCACGCCGTATCGATGATCAACTTATTGGTAGATCGGGCAGACAAGGCGACCCGGGGTTATCAAGATTTTATTTATCCTTGCAGGATGACCTTTTCCGTCTATTCGCTGATGATGATAAGTCGCAGTTATTTAAAGCAATTGAAAATGGACAAATGGCTAAAATTAAAGCATTAACAAGAAAAGCGCAGAGAAAATCTGAAGAAACAAGTTATGCAATGCGCAAGTATCTAATTGAGCATGATGATGTGATAGATAAACAAAGAAGGGCTATCTATAGAATGCGTGAGGAGATTCTTGCGGATAATGAAGTAATAAAACAGCTTAAATCATTTATTGTTGATTATGTTGACAGTATCGTTCCAACAAATCCAACTTATTTTTCATTTGGTAAAATTGAAGATCATATCTTTCAATCTCTGAATGTAAATATATCTATCAAAAATTTTGATAATATTGAACCAGAATCAGTGAAAAAATTTATATTAGATGATTTCGAAAAAGCCCTTGTTATTCGTGAATTTGCATTTGGTAAAGATTTTTTCAAAAAGCTAACAAAGGCAATAATGATAGAAAAGCTAGATACCGCATGGACAGATTACTTATCATATCAAAGTGAGTTTGATAATTCTATAATGCTAAGGTCTTATGTCAAAGAAAACGTTATAGTAGATTATAGACTTGAATCTGCAAAATTATTCAAAGATCTGCTCATATCATTAAAATATGAAATATTAAAAAGTATTTTTACCTATCCACTTCCAGACGAAAAGACAGATTCCGTTTATAGGTTGAATAGGCAGTTATCAGATCAAATTACAAAACTGTTGTAAAAATAGAATTAGCGATTGACCAAATTAAATACTCATAGAACGCTGATTAAGTGGATTTGGCAGATTAGCGCGAATAAAAAAAGTAAATAATAATAAAGTAAAGCTCATTATGCTTTACTTATTAAGAACTAAATCCGATTAATTCGTTTCATCAGCGTTCCATTTCCAAAAAATTAATATTGTTCATACAATAGTTAAATCAGTGCTTTATTTTTTCAGTGATATTTTATATGAAAAGGAATCCTCAGGCATCTCAATAATTATATTGCCTTCTCTTGCCAACCAGCCTAACGCCATCTGAATTAGCGTTGCGGATAGATCAACGCTATTCTTTATTTTTGATAAGGTAACAGGTTCTGTTTGTTCATTTAAAAATGTCCATATAATTCCAGCGGATTTTCCAATATCTTCAATCATGTTTTTTCCTCCATGAAATTGTGGGCTATAGATCATAACTGCTAAATGGGACCCACATGCTTTTTTCTGTGCTAATAATTGTACTGTAAGAATGAAGCATACCATAATTTGAGCTTCTAACCGAATACCAAGCAATATTTGAATTACGGGCAAGTTCCTCCTTTATCTCATCGATCACCATTACACTATATTTTTCTTCTGTATGCACTTTTTGAATGAGATAAGCTTGATCTTCTTCGCTTAGGAAAGAATATATGGGGGACAAAGCATGCCTATCAATCATTTCAATAAGGTCTTCGGGATATATATCTTCTTTAGCTTCTACTTCTGCAACGACTAGACTGAGTTGTCCGAAAAGTCCTCCGGATTTCTCTGGTGATGATCCGGGATAAGTAGTCACAATAGGAACTTCCACTTTAAAGATAACTTTTGGTTTATCATCAATTGTCGATAGCTTGGCTGAATAAGTGCATAAATGCCTAACAAGACATTTTTGCTTTGACATAGGTGTCGTTTTTTCTATAAAGAATGGATAATCAAAATCAATTTTCACAGCGGTAGCCTGAAGTTCTTTTAAGTAATCAACAATGTTTGCTTTTAGAGTCTTTGTGCCTATTCTGTCTCGGTGTTCATGGATTATCTGTATAAATTTGTCAATCCATCTTGCCTCAAATTCTGACATTATGCGAGTAGAAATTGATATATTCGCGATGGTTGCTTGACCATCAGGCTCAAACTTAGATATTACTTTCATTGGAAAAGGCAAATCTCTTATTCCTACATCTACAAGGAATCTTTTCTTTTCCTTCATGTAAATTTCCTTTCTCATAAAATAACAAACATAAGAATTTTGCTAATTGTTTTTTAACCCAAGATTCTGTCTTTGTTTTTCGAAAAGCCAGCTTAAAAGGCTGGGCTACAAAGTGCCGTTACTACTTGATCTGCAGGAACTAGCGCAAGTCATAAGCATAGAAAAACAACAGATAAACGCAATAATTAATCTGGTCAATCACTATCTACTTTCCGAGATAGTTAATCTATTGAAAAAGTAGTTCTCAAATCCTGTGCCTGTCCTGTTTGCGCTGAACGGTACGCACAATCAAATATCTCAATAACGTGCCTTGCATGTTCAGCAGTAACAATCGTTGGTTTATCTTCTCTTATCCAGTCCACAAGTTGCATTATGTCCTCAAAGACATGAGCTTCTTGAATCTTGCGATGATTGCCAACGACATGAGGCAAAACTGCAAGTTGACCTTCGCTTTCGGCGATTTCTTTCCCAGGATAATCAATTGACTTTCCATTGAAAGTATCTCCGTTGATAACGCCCTTTGTTCCGTATATTAGTGGAATACCCATGTTTGGTAAACCACCAAAAGCAACGCCATAAACGAATGCGAAAAATGAGTCACCATAATCAATCAAAATAAGCGTATTATCATCCATATCGCATGGAAGCATTTCACCCCTGAATTCTCTTTCATGGATACGGACACCGGAGAAGGCTGTAACATGCTTTGCGGGACCGAGTATGCCTGTTAAGGTGTGCAAACCATAAACGGTCATATCATACAAAGGTCCTCCGCCGGGTTTTCTGAAATACCATGCGGGGTTGATGTTTGAAAGCATATCATCACCCTGTCTGACGGATTCCTTTTCGTGATATGTGCCAAATGCTGCTCCAGTTACAGCCCAAGTTAGTATTCCCAAAGCACCATCAAGCACCATCCGTCTCATTTCTTGGTATATAGGACGAAGCATTTGCCCGGGACATGCAACAAGTTTAACGCCTTTTTCTTTTGCAGAATTAATCAAGTCATCTGCTTCATCAACAGTAGTAGTCATCGTCTTGTTAAAATGAACATGTATGCCTCTTTCTATGGCAAGCTTCCCTTGCTCATAATGAACACCTATTGGTGATGCAAGCGTTACAGCATCAATATTGCCAGAATTGATCATCTCCTCATAGCTTTCATAAGTATTTGGAATACCAAACTTTTTTGCTGCTACTTTTGCACGTTCTGGCACAGGATCGCATACTGCGGTCATTATCACTCTATCTTTTATATCATCCTCAGCAAGATGAGGCATAATTCCCCTAACAGAAATACTTCCTGCACCAGATACACCCATACGAACTATGTTACTCATAGATACATCCTCCATGATGTCTTATGTTCCCATCCAACAGCTTTTTTGAGTTTTTCATTACTTATAAATGATTGATGATCTTTCATATAGCTTTGTAGGAATAGTGGCATTAGATCAGGATTAAATTTTTCAACTAATTCCTGTGTAGTTTCCAATGCAGTTGTATCATCTGAATTAAGGAAAAAAACATCATTTGGCGGAAGTTTGTCTGCGAACTCCATTAAAAGACGATGTGCGCTTGCGACATCTTCACTTCCGACCCAGCACCAAAGCCAAGAATTCCATCCACCAGCAGGTCTTGCATTTAACGCCATTTGTTTTCTGCGTTCTTCTGGTGTGATCCCTGCTGGACGTGTAACGTAAGTTCTTATACCATAAGAACGGGTATAGCTTGCTAAAAGTTCTTCTCCTGCACGTTTGGAATAACTATATGTGTCTTCTGGATAAGTTGGATGAGTCTCATCTATTGGTAATTTTTGTATTGGAAATGTATCTTTGCTGATACGGTATCCATGCCCCAATGCGCAATTACTACCAGCCATAACAACTACTTTTACACCTGCTTGGACAGCGGATTGCATTAGGTAATATGTTCCAAGCATGTTTGACTTAAATGTTGCATCAAAAGGTATGCCTGATTTTTTTGCCTGATTCCTTAATTCTGGATGATCAGTGGGATATGGTTGCGCTCCAAGATGTTGTATTGCATCGACACCTTCCATCATTTTTTGGCAATCTTCATAGTTACAAAGATCACCTTGAATCCATTTAAATCTTGATAATTCCTCTGAAGGCTTACGCCTAGAAGCAAGCACAATTTCATGCTTATCTGCCAATTCTCTGACGACATAACCAGCGAGTCTTCCACTAGCACCAGTTACTAATACTTTCATTTTTCCTCCTAACGATAAATTTTTCAGTATAATAAACAAATACAGGTTTCTGCACATAAAAAATATTGTCAATATTAAGAATTAAGAAACCATAGATATTTTATATTATAATAAACTAATTTCCAAGTATAAATTTGTCATAAAGTAGAAATTAATTTAAGAAAGTCTTCTGTGTTGAATTATGATTGAATTATGATTTTTGTTTCCTTTGTGACCAATATTGTGATTCAAACTCCGCCGGTGTCAAATATCCCAGCGATGAATGAATGCGTTTGTGATTGTAAAAAACATCAAGAAAATAACTCAAATTCGTATAGGCTTCTCTGAAATCAGAGTATTCCTTTAACCATATCTCCTCGTCTTTCAGATGACCTATGACAATCTCTGCAAATGGATTATCCCATGCCTTTCCCTTGCCGGACACGCTCAATCTCGTTCCAAAATCCAAAAGTCATGAGCCATAAATATCGGATTTATACTGACTCCCCTGATCTGTATGATGACCTGTAATCCCATATCCTTCATAATCAATCTGACACGCTCTTTGCCAATATGTATGCCATTTCTCTTGAGAATTGATGTTATCCTTCTGTATCCATATCGAGGATATTTCAAACAAGCACGCTCTATGAAATCTATGATTCCCTTGTTTTCATGGCTACCGCATATATAGTAGTAACTGCTTCTTGGTATTCCTATCAGGTTACACAGCATTTTGATGTCATATTTGTTTGATAGCTCTTTGACCAATTCCCTTTTTCTATTATTATGACGGGAAATTACTTGAGAGTTTTTTTGACATCTCCAGTTCGAGGGTCAGTTTGCCTACCAGTCTTTCCAGTTCTGATATCCTTTGAGATTCTGCACTTACCTTTGATGAACCATTCTCAAATATTCTTGGTGCTTTTTCCATGAATAGATGACGCCATTTGTTTAGCACAGAAACACTTATATTGTTTTCCCTGCATATTTGAGCTGGGCTTTTTCTTCCACTTAATACGTTAAGAACACATTGCAGTTTGAATTCAGGTTTGAACATACGACGTTGCATACTTACCTCACTTTTTTAATATACACTCTATTCTAAAACTTTCTTAACAATGTGTTCAGTTTTTAAAGGGTAGGTCAATCCGAACTCTT
>CAZMCH010000034.1:0-38445 GCA_964564735.1 uncultured bacterium | reverse complement strand
TTAAATCTTTAACATTGCATTTTTACAAGAAAACCATTTATTTTCAATAGTCTATACTCTGATTTCATCTGGCTAAAAAATCAGCGAAAATCAGCGGTCTATTCCTTTTTTGCAGCATTAAAAAGCTTCAATCTTTTAATCTTCAATCTTATTTTTTGCTTTGTGTCTTGGTGTCTTGGTGGTAAATATAATTTTTTACGTCGAACTCACGTTATACTATAAGCCTAATATTTGTATTATTTAAAAGAAAGCTTTTGGCAATTCATCAAAACGAAAAGCGTAGTATTGGTTCATTAAAATATATAATGCCAACCCCAGTTAAAACGCCTATAATTGCTCCTGCAAGAACATCACTTGGATAATGTCTGCCAAGATAAACTCGTGAAAAAGCTGTTCCTACTGCACCTAAATAAAGTGGAATACGCAGTTTAGGATATTGATGTCCTGCTATTATTGCCAATGTAAATGCAAAGGTCGTATGACCAGAAGGAAATGAATTCTTTTCTATAATATTAAGAGGTCTTGGTCTGCTGATAGTTTCTTTGAAGATATATATTATACCGCCTGCCCCTAAATAGCCCGTAAATGCCAGTTTTCCAGTTTCAGACATTTTTTCATCTCCAAAGGCACATAAAAAGGCACATAAACCAAAATAAAATCTCGGATCGCCCATATATTGAATAATAGGGGTTACTTCATCAAGATATTTATTATTCATATCTTCATGCACATAGCCGAATATATCTCTATCAATATCAGAAATCCTACCAGCATAGGAAATATTTACTATAGATAAAAAGCAAAATATAAATATCAAAAACAAAAAAAATGTCTTTGAGAACTTATGATTCATATTAAACACCATAATATTAAGTCTCTATTTTATGAGAGAAAATCCCGTTTCGAAATACATAAATATAATTTCCATGCCATTCCAAACGCCAATTATCAAAACCTTCTTGATATACAATAAGTTTGTCTGGCTTGCCTAGTTCTTTGCGAATTGCTAAGGTTTTATTGATGTCATTATTGACAATTTTCTTGACGAAAAAAGCCATAGCAGAAAGGCTTAAAACCATTGTCAGTTTACCAGTATTTTTCTTACTTATAATATCAGACCAGATATTAAGTGGAAATACTAATATAAAGACAATAATTATTGATATAATTTTTATAGAGAATTTTTTGTCATTCATAACTGAAATTGTGCAGATAAAAATGCAGATAGATTATCATCTATGCGAATCAAAGCTGAATCAATAATTAATCTACCAAAAATAAATCCAATACCCGCAGAAGGAAGCTTATTAGATACTCCAAACCTTATTGCTAACCATTGTCTTATAAAATATTCGAAACCTATATGCGGTTCTAATTTCTTTTCACTAAGTAAGAAAGCCAAGTCTGTAGATGCTAACAAATCTCTATATAATTTGTGGGAAAAACCAATATTTGCAATATCTATCCATTGCTTTTCCCCACTTAGTTTTTGTATAAGAAATCCAACGGAATCATTCCCATCAGCCTTTAGTAAAAATCCCAAATCATAGGCGGGATCATATCCAAAAAATTGGTAATAATCACTTGGATGTTTTCGTTTGAATTTAATGCTAAGTCCAACTGCCATATAAGAGTTTATCTTATGTGCATACGAATAATAATTGAAATCAGGAGTCTCATCATTATCAAGCCGAAGCGCGATCTTGTTGCCCCAAAAGAATGCACTATTGCGATAGCAATAAGCAATACACTTTGAATCAAAAATATCTGATTTACGATCCCATATTTTACCTGCAAAAAAAATTCTTACGCCCTGATTTTGTATTAGTCCTGCTGGATTCCAGAATCCCGATTCTGCACTATCAGCAATTGA
Source organism: uncultured bacterium (assembly GCA_964564735.1). GTDB lineage: Bacteria > Poribacteria > DTPJ01 > DTPJ01 > DTPJ01 > CAZMCH01. The sequence continues at coordinate 36,572 of CAZMCH010000034.1, read as the reverse complement.
TATAAAGGCATTACCCATACTAATAGGTCGTGAGCCGACATATAAAGGGCGATCGAGTTCAAATGGCAAAATATCCGCTTTAATATCAGGAATATAAGGATAAAGAATAAAACATATAATACTGATTATTAAGATTGTTTTTATCTCTATCATAGAAGATACCTTCTCCTTAATTTAAGGCATCGTCAAATTTGGTCAAAACACAGAGGCACGGAGTCACGGGGAATAAAGGAATAAGTAAAAAATTATTTCAATTCCTCCCAAACTTCGTGTCTTTGTGCCTCCGTGTTTAGTTTTTATATTTAATTTTAAAATGCCTAATCGAAGGGAGAAGGCAAGATTAAATTCATTTATTCTACACCGCATAATTTGAAAACACATGCGTGAGATGATGGTATTTCTACTGCTATTGAATCTGGCAATTCAATAATGAAATTGCCGTTTTCATGCTTCCATTTCAAAGGCTTATTGACACCCAAAATATTTACAGAGACATTTGCGGTTGGTTTTGGTGCTGTAAGGATCAACTCACCTTTAGGTATTTCTCTGCAAATAGCATATACAGAGTTATCTTTTGCTGTATAACATACAGACTCACCATCGGTTATCTGTCTCCAAGTATTTGTTCCATAGATGGCTTCTCCGTTGATTTTTAGCCATTCACCGATCTCTGATAGGCGTTGTTGCATAATAACAGGTATGCGACCATCTGCGGTTGGACCCACATTTAGCTCTAAATTTCCACCTTTGCTGACAATACCAACAAGCAAATGTATAATATCCTTTGCTGTTGCATAATCACTCAACGCCTCATTGCGATTATAGCCAAAGGAACGCCCAATACCCCGACATTCCTCCCATTTTCGCCCTTTTGTAAGTTCCTTGCCCCAACCAACTTCGCCATATTCGGTTGTGAAATATCCGCCATGAACGCTTCGAGTTTCTTTTCCCCAGCGATCATTTATGACAACCTCATCTTTGCATGGAGATTCATTAAATAGCCATTGGAGAAACTCGCAACTATGCCATATTTCGCTTGGGTGGTCCCATTCACCATCAGTAAAGATAATTGATGGTTCATAGCGAGTCACTACATCTTTTAATTGTGGTATCATGTGTTCTACTGCATATCGTTCTGGATTTGCTAGATAAAGTGGACGATACCATTCATATATTGAATAATAAAAGCCCATCATCAAGCCCTTGTTTCTCATAGCTTTTGTCATATCACCCAATAAATCACGATGGGGTCCAATATCAACACTATTCCAATTCCAGCTATGGGGGCTTTGCCATAGACAGAAACCGTCATGATGTTTGGATGTTGGCACAACATATCTTGCACCTGAATTTTTGAAAATCTCTGCCCATTCGTCTGGATCATATAGTTCTGCTTTGAAAAGATGTGCAAAATCTTGATATTTGAAGTTTTCACCATAATTTTTGATGTGATATTTCCATGTATCGCCATCTTTATTATTCATTGATGCCCAATACCATTCGGAATATGTTCCTTTTGGTGACCATGCTGGGACTGAATAAACGCCCCAATGCAACATAATACCGAATTTGGCTTCATCAAACCACTTTGGGCAAGGTCTGCTGTCTATTGATTCCCAATTTGCCTCATATTTCATCTTATATATCTCCTTGTTTTGTATTTTAATACCAAACATAAAACGAATAATATTAACCTCTTTGTGATGGCTTATATTAACCTAAGAAAATCCTTCACTTCTTCTGAGCGTAGCGAAGAATCTTTTTCATCCTACCCTTTTTTGGATAATGCGTTTTCAATTGCTTTTAGTGCAGTCTTTGTCGTTATTGTCGCACCTGATACAGTATCAACTTTTAGAGATTGCTTTTTCTTCACTTCATCATATATCTGATTATATAGATTTTCAGCTTTCCCTTCAGAATCGATTAGTTTTATATTTTCAATCCTGTTGTCTATTACAATTACCTCTACGGAGTTTGTGAATCTGCCACCGTTAAAAGTTCCTTTGTATTCCCCATTTGGCATTTCGCTAAGATCTATCTCACCAATAGATATATCTTTGTATTTAACAACATCAGAATATGCCCAAATAGCCATTCCCGAAGCAACGATCACTATACCACCAACAACCAGCAAAATGATTTTTAGCATTTTTTCCCCTTTGACATAGCATTATTATTTTGATATATAAAGAACCGCATCTCCGTCAAAAGATGCCTTTAAGGTTTCTATTTTTCCACCTGTAATCTTGCCTTTATCTGAAACAATTCCTTTACTTGGGTTAAACCATTCAAAATTAAATTCTCCTGAAGCGTCTGATAAATTGACTTCAACATCCCCACCATCAGGTAAATAGATTAAATATTCAACACCAGAATTTGCCAAACAATATTGAGTTGATGAGAGATCATTTCTAGGAATTACCTTAGCGAGATCCATTCTCTTTGCATAAGAAAGCGTATATCCAAGACTTCTTCGTATAGGGTCCCATTTCGAATCAAGCTGAAGATCAGATGACATATATTCTGTCCAAATTACGCTTTTACCCTCACTTTTAACCTCAAGATAGGGATCCATAAAAAGCGGATTGAGTCCACGACAAAAACTTTTCCATACCCAAGCCTGATTCCCACCGATACCCCATAGATGATCTGTATCAGTTAATATAACCTTGCTTCCATCTGCTATTGGCGGATTATCAGTATATCCACCCTCTGGATTTGGTGAAATCCAATCAGCAGGACTTTCAAATAAAGTTTTGTTTGACCCTCTTAAATCTCCTCCACAGTATTGGAATGTCATACCAACAGGATGTTGTTTAGGTTTGCCTTTTTCGTATTCGTGTATAAAATCAATTATATGATACTGCCATTCTGTTGAATATTTTCCGCTTTCGTTGACTATTTCATAAAGCACATTATCCAAATCATTAACCGTATCAATGACTTTGCGTATATAGGCTTCTTGTATCATTGTGATTTCTGGTATCTTGAGCATCTGCGTTTCCAAGCCTTTGCCATCGCCATCAGGATCACCATCTATATTATTGATATTATTATTGATATTAAATGGATGTCCATCCCAGCATAAAGGCGGTTGAGAGGCATGTAAGCCATGTCCCTCAAACAGCATTATTGAGACATAATAACCTCTATCACCTGCCAATTTAACCCTAGAACGCAGGCGATCAAAATATTCTTGGTTAATTTTTGTAAGATCAAATTTAGCCTTTCCGTCCAAAGCATCACCGGGTCCAGTTCTCTGCCAAGGAAAAGGTTCTGCATAGGTTGCGTTTTCATCATATCTAAATTTCGTCAATTCCCATGTCCAAAGACGAATGAAGTTATGATTGTATTCTTCCAAAAAATCAAGATAGCCTTCATAATCAAATGCTCTTGGTGGATCAGTATTTCCCATATCTTTAAGGTTATTCCAAGTATGCGCCCCTGTTAGATAGATGACTTTGCCATCATTATCGGCGAAATATCTTGGATTATCTTCACTAACCTTCAAAGGTCCCATTGCGGAATATTCCGCCAATGTAGCCATGAATATCATTTCCAATATCATCATTTTCTTATCCTCCCATAAATCTTGATTTTAATTGCTTTCTTTTGGTTTTATTGCATCAAAGTATCTTTTAACCTGTTCTTTATATACTCTTGGAATCGTTGATCTAGCAATAGTATCATCAGCAGATTCCCTGTATTCAAAATATATCTTCTCATAAGGAACAGTGGAAATACCTTTTTCGAATTTTTCACTAGATTCCGATGGTATTATTGAGCCGTCAGTAGATATTTTTCCATCAAGTTCCGATTTCTGACCATTATTATTCTTATTTAGTCTTCTTGAGACTTCTGATTCAGTGTTCTTCATAGATTCGTTGCTTGGCGAACCTTCGCCTGATCTTGTAATTCCTTTCTGATCAAGGTTCGCAACTTGATTAGAATTTGACTGGGTGCGAAAAGCTGTTGTTATTTCCTGTTTTCCCTCTTTCAATTCAGAAGAGATTTTTTGAAGCGCGCTTATGTCTGCTGGTGCAAGCCTTTTCTCATCAAGAGATTTTATAAGCTCTTTAATAGCTTCATTTGATAAGTTAGACTGTTGAACATTTTTGATCTTCTGTTCAAACTCATTCATCTCTGGAAAATCTCTTATATTTTCTGATAATTTATCCAATAATTCTTTTAGCAAGAGTCTTTTTTCAGGAGTGATCTCATCTTTTAGATTATTTGATAATTCATTAAGTAACTTTACATTCTCAAATTTACGGTTTAGGTCAGATATATTGCTTAATGCTTCTTTTCCGCTTAGTTTTTTCTTTTGAATATCGCTACCTAGTTTTTCGGCTTCAGTAATCAGCTTTGACATATTTTCAGATAAATATTCCTTGTCAATTTCTTTTGCTGATCTTTCTATATTCATGCCAATTTGATTTAATACCTGCAGGATTTCCTTTGATTCGCCATACTGAATTGGTATAAACAAAAGCAATAATAGCATTATCATCATAATGGGCAAAAATTTTGTGATTAGTGGAACAATATGAGGAAATACAGTTTTTGGATCAAGGTTTTTGGCATATATATTTGTATCATTTAATTGAAGGTCAGACATAGCTGAAGGCTTTATTTTTCCGTTGATAAGTTCTATTGCGCTTGTTAGGCGATCACCAAGATTTAGCTTTTTATCAGCAATCCTTGCAGAATCAAGAATTGTTATTCTCCTTTTTATTCCTATAAAAAATCCTATAATGAAACTTAAAAATATTGCTAATATTATAGATGAAATAAGAGGAATTGGAGTGAATTTACTTGTAATAATAGTGATTAATAGAATAAACATACCAAAATATAGCGATAACGAGATATACTTTATTATTGTATATGTGTTTATCCGTTTTGTAAGTGCTGATAATGCTTTGGTTATTTCGTCTTTGCTATTCATCTATAAAAAATCCTTTTAGAAAGGTGATTTTTTATCTATATTCATAATATTTCTTCCAAAATTTCGACTGCATCACGAACAAATTTGGGACAATCAGTATTAAATAGACCTTTTTCTTTTGCTATTTTCATTCCTTCGGTAGTTCCTATATCGCAACCAAGTAATTCTTTACAAACAATAGAGCCATTTCGTTCTTTAAATTTTATAACAAACTCCTGAACGAGTTTATAGGTCTTTTCTTTTGCTTCATTATCGTCAATTTTAAATTTTCCATATTTTAGCCCAATCACCATAAAAGCACCTGTAACCGCCCCGCATGTTTCAGCCATACGAGCCATACCTGCGCCAAAAGGACTTCCAATCTTTAATGCAGTCTTTTTATCAAGCCCAAGTTCATTCGCAAAAGCAGAAAATACTGATTGAGAGCAGTTGAATCCATTGCTAAAACAACGGATTGCGTTGTCTATTTTATTCATATTAGCCTCCTGTCTTGTCAAAACTTGCTTTCTTGTTTTGCCGAATTTGTCAAGCTATTATTCTATGTCTTGGTGATAGAAATAAAATTCCTATACCAATCTCATGTTATTTTTTATACTTCTCAAGTTCTAATGTTATGCGTTTGATCTCCTCAAAAGTCTGTCCTGCTTCGGGATCATTACTCTGTATCTGAGATTTATATTGTGTTAGCAGTTCATTAACCTTATTAACTGCCGAAATCAATGGATCACTATCAGAAGGTGCTCCAGTAATCGAGCTAATTTCTTCGCCAACCCCAAAGACTTTTTCCATTGCCAAGCCAAAATTTTCTGCCCAAGCGATCTTATCACCAGCAGCAACAACGACTTGCTTTAGTAATGGCATTTTTGTATTCTGATCTCTAAGATAAATTGGTTCAACATAAAATAGCGCATTATCAACAGGCAAAACAAGCATATTGCCCCTAATGACAGAAGACCCTCCTTCATCCCACAAGGTCAGTTTTTCAGACATCTCTGGATTCGTATCAATTTTAGACTCAATCTGCGCCGGTCCGGGGACAGCCTCGCCCTTTGGAAAAACATATACTAAAATTTCGCCATATCTTGTCGCATCATTTCGAACAACCATCCAAGCAACCATGTTCGGTCTTTGGGTTGTTGGCCATGGAGTAAAAGATATTATGCTGACAAATTCTGGAACATTAATTGCTACATCAGGAACACTTATCATAACATACAAAGGAGAAACAGGAACAATAACTTGCTCAACTGTTTTGGCTTCTTGCTTTGCGTCTTTTTGCCCTTCTTTGTTTATCTCATCAACCGCCTTTGACTGATAATATGTTTCACGAGGAATATCCCAGCGATCAGCCCTCGCAAAAAAGCTTTGCGGATCGTTCATGTGATATGTGCAATACATATCAGCCTGAATTTTTGTTAGGTCTGTTGGATAGCGATTGTGATCATATAGTCCGTCAGGCATTTGATCTCTACTTTTGAAAAGTTCTGGGAAAGACTTTTTATATACTTTCGTTATTATTTCCTTATCATCCCAAATATAAAAATCAACTGTGCCGTTATATGCGTCAATGACAGCCTTAAATGGATTTCTTATATAATTGAAATTCTTATTATATGGCTCTGAATACGGAAATGATTTGCTAGCTGTATAAACATCAACGATCCACCATAAACGCCCTGATTTTCCTATAACTATATATGGATCATCGTCAAAAAGCAGAAATGGAGTAAGGCGTTTTAGACTTTCCATTACAGAACGATTATATATTGCCCTGCTTTCTGGTTTCAAATATGCTGATGTTATTATCCTAAAATCCCTGAATCGTGTGGCAAACATACATCTTCTTAGAAGAGAAACCAAAGGAACGCCTCCAGTTCCATCATAATTTGTATATCGATCTTGGGATTTTGTTGGTTCTGCTTCTTTTGCAGGATAATCAAATTCTGGTTGAGAGGTATTTACAAATATATAATCTTTTGTTATTTCACCGAAGTATATTTCAGGTCTTGTTACATTTAATTCTGGATAAGAAATATTCGGTGGAATACCCATAATCCATAAATAAGGTTCGCCCTGCTTTGTAAATTGATTTACAGGTCCAAGACATAAACCGTATCCATGTGTATATGTTAATTTTTCTGTTACCCATGTTTTTGATTTTGGATCAAGTCTGCTGGTATCAATTTCTCTTGCTGTAATCATAACTTGGCGATATTCTTTTTTTCCTGTTACGGGATCAGTAACATAGTAACGGTCAGCATCAACATCATAAAATCTATAAAATGGACGAAAAACCTGATTTTGATTTAAAAAATCCCTTGTTGCCTTGCGATCCCACAATTGAACATTTTTTAATGTATTTGTGTTTTTTTGTATATTTTCAAGTTCAGCAACTTTTGGAACAATCTCGCTAACCTTTATCCTGTCAAGGTCATATCCCAAACGGGTATATTCTATATTGCGTTTTATAGATTCTTGCTCAAAAATCGGTTCATTAGGAGAAACCTTTATATATTGATACACGAATGGAATAGCCCAAATTAGTAATAAGTAACTACCAATCCATATTACAACTGGAACAGTTATAAGATATTTCTTTTTCATGAAACTATTAACAATTACCGAAATAGCAACTAAAGCAATTATACCCATATATATATAATATGATGGTATACGAATATGAATATCAGTATATCCCGCGCCAAAGGCAAAGCCTTTTGTAGAATAAACAAGCCTGTGAATATTTACAATATTACGCCAGATTGATGAAGCCAAGACAATTAAGGCAAGAAAAGAAAGATGAAAAACCCCTCTCGTCCTAAAATATATATTATTTTGAGAATCCCTACGCCGATAAAAGTCATATTGGATAATACCAATCAAAAAAGTTATCCATACTAAAGTCCTAAACCACTGGCTCTCAAAATTACGAACAGGCATAGTAAATAAATAATATCCCAAATCTTTGCCAAACAAAGGATCAACGATAAGTTCATCAGTCTTGATATTCGGATTATATTTCACAAAAGATTCACGGTCTTCATATCTACGAAACTCATCCCACATTGGTATAGAAATAGCGCCCATTACTATTGAGATAAATATTATAGATGAAACCAAAAGACGGTTTACAGTGTTAGTTCTGCCTGCACCCCATCTTTTAAATGACCCTGGAATCGGACAAAGTTTCCAAGCAAGAAAAAAGTTAGCTAATAAAAATGCTAAGGCAATCAAACAAAATTTTATAAATAATGACCATGGTAAGTTACTCAGTTTCCAAAACAGCGATTCATATCCCAAACCACTAAACCATAGAAATTCAGTATAATAATATGAGAATCCGGGCCAAAATACTACACACGCAATTATCAAGCCCAAAAATATCAGGAAAATCCCCCGAACTCTAACAGATTTAATACGTCTTCTTTTTCCTTTAACAATCAGTATAATACCGATTGTGGCAAAAAGCAGGAATATTAATGCAGAAATTATTATAATTATCGATGCGATAAAAAGCTCTCTGTGCATAAATAAATCTCACAAATATTAGTTTTTAACTACAAGAAATTTCTTTCAATTAAAATTTGGTATGCAATACGACCTATAAGCGATATATTAATATAAAGCACCAAAGCAATAAATGCAATACGTATTGGCAGAGGTGCTGGATGTATTCGTTTCCATGTCATAATGATACTATATGCAAATAGATTCGCTATCATCATTCCACCAGAGATGAATCTTGATCCCAAACTTTCACTTGTTGTCGGTGGCTTAAATGCACTTGTTACAGGAACAGCAATAGTAAACCAGAAACATATTAGCGCAAAGATTATGAAAACATAAGCAAAAACCATTCTTAATGCGCCAACGTTTTTATGTGTCAAAACTATCATAGAAAAGTATGTTTTCAATATTTCAGATGGTTTAATATCTCCATTAATATCAACTGAGTTTTTCTTCTGCCCTTTCTCTTTCTTATTTTTCTCGTCTTTCACTTAGATATGTTGGCACTGGAACATCCCACCAACCAGCGACTTTGCCACCTGAAAAAGGCAAATCTCTTTCAACAATGACTTCAATTAGAGATGGTTTTCCTGAATCAAAGGCTTTTCTTAAAGCAGGCTTAATATCATCACCATTGTCAACCTTTTGACTGAAACAGCCAAATGCTTCACCGATCATCTTAAAATCTGGTGTGTATATGTTGCCATCAAATTTTATAAAATCTGTTGCAAATACTCTATCAGCACCATAAACCGCAGATTGCAAGTCTTTTATTGAAATCCATCCCATATTATTAGCTATTATTGTTACAATTGGGACATTATATTGAACTGCGGTGGAAAGTTCCTGCATTGTCATCATAAAATCGCCATCGCCAAGCACGCCAACAACCTGTTTATCTGGATAAGCCAATTTTGCGCCAATACTTGCTGGAACAGTAAATCCCATCGTTGAGAATCCACCTGTTGTAAGGCATGTTCTAGGTTGATAAAATGGAAATTCCTGTAATATCTGAGCCTGTGTGTTACCCGATGAACAAGCGACTATCGCATCATCATCAAGAAATTCTCTTAATTCTTTTAACATCCTTGAAATGCTAGTTGGGGTTTTATCATATTCACTAAAATCCTTCATGCTCTCAAACCATTCATTAACAAGATGCTGAATCTCAAGAGTATAATGTATCCTATCCGTTTTTGGGCTACTTTTTATGCCTTCAATTATATGAGCTAAAGCGGATTTTGCATCTGCTACGATACCAACTTTGCAAGGATAGTTCTTTCCGATTTCGTTTTCGTCAATATCAATATGTATCAATTCTGTTGGCGGTATGGCAAAACTTACGCCATGTTTATATGATGATGTGGTCTCATCAGCAAATCTACATCCCACAGCAAGAATAACGTCTGCCGAAGAAGTTAGTTTATTTCCACATGAAGTTCCTTTTGAGCCTGTATGCCAACCATATAGCGGATGATTTTCAGGGAATACGCCTTTTCCCATCATGGTTGTTACGACTGCAGAACCCAGAAGTTCCGCAAGTTCAAGAAGCTCCTTGTAAGCATTTGATGAGGCAATTCCACCACCAGCTAATATAACAGGTCGTTTTGAACGAGAAAGCAATTCAACTGCGGATTCAATAGCTTTTGGATCGGGTGATATTCTGCCATAAGGCTTGCGTTCCATAGGGTCAGGAATCACAACATCAGCGGAGTCGCATTGAACGTCCATCGGCATATCAATCAGGACGGGTCCTCGTCTGCCTGTCATCATGTATCCAAAAGCCCTTTGCATGATTTGTGGAAGTTGTGCAGGATCAGTAACCTGCCAATATCTTTTGACAATAGGTTCTAATATACGTGGAAAATTGGAATTATGTTGACGCTCAATCTCCTGAAGAACGCCTTTGCCGACCATGTGCGTATGCGTATCGCCTGTGATAACAAGCACCGCAGTTGAGTCAACATAGGATGTCGCAACGCCTATCGCAGTATTAATCGCACCGGGACCAATGGATGTAAAGACAGCAAGAGGCTGTCCCGTAACACGATAATATCCATCAGCAAGATGGACTGCGCTTTGCTCATGCTTCACCATGAGAGTCTTTATCTTGTCCTGACGATCTCTTAAAGCATCAACAACCCCCAGTATGCCATGTCCGGGAATCCCGACAGCATAAGGCACATTTTCCTTAATAAGATACTCCGCTATAATTTCCCCACCCGTTAGTTGCATTACTTGGTCTCCTCTATATTTCATAGTAGATCATCGAGAATCAATATATCTATCTCTTTTATTCTCTTAAAAATACTGTCATTTGTAATGAGCAAATAGCTTCCTGAAATTATTGATACTGCGACTTGAATAGCATCAGGAGTTCGTAAACCATACTTCGCCCTTAAATATGCAGATTGCTCAGCAATTTCCGGTGTAATGGATATAAGTTCAAGATTCTCGCTGTTGATAAGATAAAATCTAAATTTCTCTGCCAATTCGGTTTGTTTATCTTTAATTGGCTTTGTTAATACTTCAATTAAAGTAATAGCTGACGTTACGGCAGGATTATTGCCAAGGGCAATGGAATCAAACAAATCTTGTAACAATACAGAATATGGTTCTATATTTTCTATATAGTAAATAAATGGCGAAGTATCAAGCGCCACTTTTTGATTGGTTTGCAGGATTATCTTTCCCATTGATTGCGCTCACTATCAATATATTCCTTGATATTTTCCTTTGACCATGTTCCCTGTCCCGTATTTCGGAGATCACGTATATCAAGCTTTTTGCTTTCTTTTCGGTTTATTAGCCGCTCAATTATCATATTAACTAGAAGCAGTTGCTCATTTTCCGATAAATTTTCTATTTCATCACTGATTTTTTTTATTGCGCTTGAGGACATTTATAATCACTCCTTCAATGACTATTGGTTATTCCGCTATAATTTCCCCACCCGTTAGTTGCATTGTTTGAACTTCTTATTTTATAATAAGAGCTTTCTCAAATTCAGCAAGATCTTCATCGCTTGCTAATTCCCAAGCATCAAATTCTGATTGTAATTCATCTGGAATTTCAGGTCTATCCATAATATCAACCTATAACCTTCTCGTTTTTCATCATAGTTATCGTTGTATCAAGAGCTTTGGCAGTCTTTTCAATGTCTTTCTCGGTATGTGTTGAGGATACAAGGGCAAAGGATGGCATCATATCAACGCCATTATTAAGCATACCTCGTCTGAATGCTGATTCAATTTCAGGGCTTGCACTTTTCTTGAGCCTTGCATGGTCATATTTCCACATATCTGATTCAAAGCCATTTTTCCTGTCACCATCATAATCCATGAATATCCTGAAACCCGAAAATTGACCATAGACGCACCAATTAAGGCTATGCTTATCTATAACTTTATTTAGCTCCTCTTTTAACTGCTTTGTAATCGCATTAGCTTTCTTTATGTCTTCACCTGTGGATACAATCTTTAACGCTGCAACACCAGCGCTCGCTGAAAGAGGATTTGCGTTGAAAGTTCCTGGGTGATAAATTTTCTTATATCTATTCCATTTTGAATCTTTAAAGCCGAGATATTCCATAATGTCTGCACGTCCAGCAACAGCACCACCGGGCAATCCACCAGCAAGTATCTTCGCCAAAGCGGTTATATCAGGCAAAACCCTATAATACTCCTGCGCCCCGCCGGGAGAAACCCTAAAACCAGTCACAACCTCATCAAATATTAGCAGAACATTACGTTTTTTTGTTAATTCACGCAAAGATTGCAAAAATCCCTCACGAGTAGGAATTGTAATGAATGATCCGCCTGTTGGCTCAATAATGACTGCGGAAATATCATTATCTTGCTCAAGTATCTCGTCTAATCTTTCTTCGTCATTTGGTGGACAAAGTATAGTATTATCAAGGACAGCTTGCGGAATACCCGGTGATGCTGGAGTATCATAGGGAGGCTTTATCCCCGGCATAACAGAATCATGCCATCCGTGAAAATGTCCCTCGAATTTTACAATTTTGTTCTTTCCTGTAAAAGCCCTTGCAAGACGTATTGCCATTATTGTCGCTTCTGTTCCAGAGCTTACAAATTTTACCTTTTTGGCAGACGGAACAAGCTTTTTGACAAGTTCTCCCCATTCAACCTCTAATTCGCTACATGCGCCGTAATGCGTTCCCTTTGTTACTTGTGATGTTACAGCTTCAACTATCTTTGGATGGCTATGACCAAGCAATAACGCGCCATGACCCATCCAATAATCTATATATTCGTTCCCGTCAACATCCCATTTTCTTGACCCCAAAGCTCTTTTGATGTAAATAGGAAATGGATTAAGAAATCTGGAATCGTGTGTTGCACCACTAGGGAAAACATCATTTGCCCTTCGATATATCTCAGACGATCTTTTGTGAGATACAGTATATGTATCAAGTATATTTTTTTCGTTGTTTGTTTCCATAGTTATTTAAGTTAAACTCCCTGTTATATAAAAATAATCAATTGCCCTAGTTGTTAATGGCGATTATATCAATAATCTATAAGTATGTCAACGACTGATAAATTCAAATATTCTATACAGAACCGAAATGCTCTCCCCATTTTTCTGATAATTCCTTACCTGCTTTCTCAATAATTGCTTTTTCATCATCAGAAAGAGGCTTATAGGCTTTCACTGCTTTAACAGCTTGTTTTATTTCGTTCTCATTTTTCAAGCCAACCACAATTGTAGAAACTCCATGTAAACCAAGCGCATATCTTATCGCAAAATCATAGTATTCCTCTGGCATAAGCGAAGGCATTGGTTTTTCATATTGCATACCAACTGCCCCTCCAAGCACCTTCATTGCTACAATTCCTGATTTATGCTCTATTGCTACGGGCAAAACTTTTTCTTCAAAATTATATGTATGCTTATCGGCAAAATTAAGGACAGGCATTACAAGGTCTATTTCGTCGGTTTCCAATGCTTTTAGAAATTTCATTGGTTGTTGATGCCCACTTATTCCGATAAATCTAATTAAGCCTTGTTTCTTTGCTTCTCTTAATCCAGCAAGCGCACCATCTTCACCTAAAACAAATTCAATGTTCAGTCCACCAAAATCATGAAGATGCACTGCATCAATATAATCTGTTTGCATTTTCGTTAGACTTTCCTTGATCTGTCTTAATGATCCATTTTTGTCCTGTTCTTCAACCTTAGTTACAAGAAAAACTTCATTTCTTCTCTGTTTCATAACAGAACCAAGCTTTTCCTCACCATCGCCATAGACGGGCGCATTATCTATATAGCTGATTCCAAAATCAATACATAAGTTAACAAGTCTATCAAATTCAATTTGTTCTCTTCGGCTTATTCCCAAAGGTCCTATACCTAATCCCAATATAGAAACCTCAACACCTGTCCTTCCTAAAATTCTCTTTGGCATGGATTCATTTTCCATATTTGTATCATCCATTGCAGAGATATTATGAATTCCATTTAATGCGAGTCCAGTAATTACGCCAGCCTTCTTTATAAAATCTCTTCTGGTTATCTTCTCTAACATGATGATTGCCTCCTGAAAAATAGTATCCTTTTGTATTTTAAGGAAAAATTGCAATATATAAATAATCATCTTCACAATAAATAATGATAAACTATTAAAGTAATTCATGCAAGGCAGTATTGATAAACCTGTAAGAAATTATTGATTATAATATCAAGCTATGATAGAATAGTTACGTTTTTCAAGAATAGACAATGTTTACTTATTTTTTCAATACATACTATACAAGGAGAATATACAATGAATAAAATAGCTATTATTGTAACTATTATGATATTTTGTTTTGTTTTTGCATTAAAGACAACTGCAATACCAAAGAATGATTTGGTTTTGCATTATTCTTTTGATGCAAGTGGTGTCAATGTCAATACAGCTAAGGACTTGTCCGGAAACGGCAATAATGGCACTATTAATGGCGGTGCAAAGATAGGTGGAGGATTTATCGAACTTGATGGCAAAGATGGTTATGTAGTAACTCCTGCGCTTCAAGTTAGGACCAACAATGTTATACCATTCACAGCAATTTGTCGTTTCAAGACTAATAATGCTAAAAACGGTCCTCTTTGGATGTGGGGTGACAATGCCAAACCGAGTAGCTCAGGTGGGGCAGAAGGTCCGGTAGGTTGGAGAGAAACAACAGGTAATTTTTGTGCGGGATTTTATATGAATGCACATTTTTACGCAGAAGCACAAACCAACTATGCAGATAACAACTGGCATATTGTGGCGCAAGTCGGAGAAGATGCAGTAGGACACCTTTACGTTGATGGAAAGCAAATAGCGAGTACTACTGCTGGATATGTATATGCAGCACCACCATATTTTTTAATCGGTGCAAGAACGAAAAATTCTGGTAGTGAAGTTGATAATGTTGAATACTATGGCGGTTCTATAAGCATGGTAGCAATATATGGAAAAGCTTTGAGTGAAAAAGATATAAACACTATTTCTTCTGAGATTCTTGAAGTTTCTCCGCAAGATAGACTTGCTATTCAATGGGGACAAATAAAGCGTTAAAGTTAAAAAAATGGGAAAAAAGTGTAATTTTAAGTAAGAAAGCCCTTCCGCAAATTAAGTTTGGGGAAGGGAGACTTTATGGATTCCGACTCCCAGCCTTCGCTGGAATGGCAATAAAAGATATGTCTTTTCTAGTATTATAATATGATAGCAAAAAATTTAAATAATTATAAAATCGTTATTATTATTTTAATAATCTTTATATTTTCATTTCCAAATATGTCATTTGCAAAATCATGGCATTTTGTAAAATGGATAAGTGATATTACAATTAATCCTGATTCTACATTTATTGTCCGAGAAACCCAATCTGTGCAATTTGTCGGTCAATTTAGTTTTTTTCAGAGAGGCATCGAATTACGCAATATCAGGAAAATTTCTGATGTCGCCATATATGATGAAATCATGAATCCTTTGCCAACCAGTCAGTATAGTGTTAAAAGGTCAGGTAATGAGATCGTAATAAGAATAAATTTTAACGCCCAAGATGAAGTAAGAACATGGACATTTGAATATAAAGTTCATGGTGGTATAGGTTTTTTTGATGATTTTGATGAAATATACTGGAATTCAATCTCTCAAAATCGTGATGTTAGCATTGATCATGTAACTGTTATTGTTCATTTGCCTCAATCAGTCCCATTAGCAAAATTAAGACAAAAATTATTTATTGGTCCCGAAGGCTCAAGAAATGAATCCAATACATACTTGGTTGCTGATGATCGCACACTCGCCTATTGGGGACAGAACATCCCTCCACATACACATTTTACAATTGTTGGTTCATTTCCAAAGGGTATAGTAGAAAAAGATTGGATACCTGTTATATACCCGTTTTTGTGGTTTCTAATTCCTATTATATCCTTTTTATTCCTGTTTGGACGATGGCAGAATAGGGTCAAAGAACAAATTGTAAGAAATGTCATTATTCCTCAGCATGAACCACCAGAAGGACTTACTCCTGCAGAAATGGGTATTATTGTTACTGAAAGACTTAATGTAAGGTATATATCAGCGACTATAATTGATCTTGCCTATAAAGGTTATCTCAAAATCATCGATAATGGTATCACTTCAGATAATTATACTTTTGAAAAACAAAAAGACATAATAGAAGATAATAAACTAAAAAGACATGAAAAACTCATACTCAATGGCATATTTGGGGTTTATGATAAAGTAGATTTATATGATCTAAAAGAAAAATTCTATACTAATATCGCAGGAATTAGAAAATCTTTGTTTGAACAAACAACTTGGGATGGTTATTTTACAAAAAATCCTGAAAAGGTTAAAGCAAAATATATGGCTATTGGCACAATAGCAATTATAATAACGATAATACTGGGTGTATTGCATGTAATACCAATAACAGGCATATTTGGAATTATAGTAACCATAATTATGATATTGATATTTGGCAATGTTATGCCACACAAAACTCAAAAAGGTTCAGAAATAAAATGGCATTCACTTGGATTCAAAGAATATTTAATGACTTCGGATAAATTCCATCATGAATCAAATATTGATCCAAAAACATTTGACAAATATCTTCCCTATGCAATTGTCTTTGGGGTATCTTTGGCATGGGCAAATCGCTTTGCACATATTTACACAGCCCCATCCGATTGGTATATGACAAGCTCTGATTATAATACATTTTCTTTCATTAATTTTTCTAGTGGAATATCACAAATGGAACATTCTTTTTCATCAGTTTTGCCTTCTTCTCCTTCATCTTCATCAGGTTCTGATAGTGGTGGAAGTTCTTCTGGTGGAGGCGGAGGCGGTGGAAGCAGTAGTGCAGGATAGATATAATATGCCAAATGTTAGGTATCTCAAAAAAATAATGCGTCCATATCATATAATCATCTTGATCTTTATTTTGCTTGCTTTTGCCCTGAGAATACCGATTCTTCAGGTTAGATATTATGATCCTGATGAGTTTCAGCATCTTCATGGTGCGCGTCAGATATATTATGGTGAAATCCCATATAGAGATTATTTTGATCATCATACGCCATTTATTCACTTTATTTTATCTTTGCTTTATCCCATTGTTGGCGAAAATGTAATAATACTGGATGTAGCTAGATACCTTATGCTTTTGTTCACCATTGCCATATTGATTCTTACATTCATTCTGGCAAAGAAATTATACAATATCGATACAGGCTTATTTTCAGTGTTTTATTTGAGTTATGTTCTCATGTTTTTGGAAAAGACTGTTGAGATCAGACCTGACATGGGGGCTGTTGCTTTCTGGCTTGGATCCATGGTTTTAATGATTAAGGGTGTTCAAATCAAAACAACGAAAAAGCTATTTTTATATTCAGGAATTTCAATGGGTGTTGCACTCATGTTTACACAAAAAAGCATGTTTGGATTGCCCGGAATATTCCTTTCTCTTATTTATCCATTTATCGATCATCGTATCAGTATTAATTGGAAGCAAAACATAAAGTTTATTTTATTCTTTGGGTTGGGTATAGCAATACCAATCGGCTTAACATGCTTATTTTTTCTCGCGCATGGTGCGTTATGGGATTTTATATACTGCAACTTCATAATAAATTCGCAATGGAAAATTAGATTTTCGCCAAAAGGGTATATAACTCAATTAATTACACAAAATCCGTTTTTTGTTGTTCTAAGCTTATCAGGATTATTAGCTAATATTGTCTGGCTTCACAGACAAGAAGAAGTATCAAAAGGAATATATATTCCGATCTTTTGCACAATATCAGTGATCGCTGGATTATTTGTACTTCCTGTTCCATATAGACAATATTATCAGTTATTTTTGCCATTACTGGCAATTTATTCCGCCTATATACTAAATAAAGTCGCAAGTTTCGATATTATGAAAATAAAATCTGATATAATAGCAGGAAAACAACGCATTTTTCCTTTAATTTTCGCAATATTCATCTTAATTTTAATCGTAATTGGTATGATATATGTTTTGCGCATAAGCAAGCCATTGATGAATAATCTGGCTCAATTCCTAAAATTTACTCGCCTTAAACCTAATATTTTATATATTGTGCTTTGGGGACCTTTCACAATATCAGCAATAGTTTTGTTTATCTTAAAGAAAAGAAACTATGCTGTTATGTTAATTGTTATTTGTATTATTTCATATCCATTGGATCAGATGATAAATCAGCTTTCACAAAAAAATGATGCACAGATTGCCAGTATACAATACGTTTTAAATAACACTTCTCAATCAGAATCAGTATTAGATGGATGGTCTGGTTTTGGATTTTTGAGACCTAATGCCTATTATTATTATTTTTTGCATAGTGAAATGCGTGCAATGCTAAATGAAAAACAACTTACGGATGATATAATTGACAGTGCAGAAGAACGCAATACAAAAATAGTAATATTTGATGGGGATATGCGCGCTTTGCCTGAAAAGACAAAGAATTATGTAATTAATAACTATACCCCTGTTGGTATAGGAAATCTATATATCCGTAAATAACAAAAAACTACAAGAGGAAAAAAATGACACCAAAACAAAGAATGTTGACAGCCATTGCTGGCGGAAAACCTGATGTTGTCCCTGTTGCACCTTATTTTTGGGGTGCAGAATATAGATGGAAAGTTGTCGGAGTAGAAATCTGGGAGCTTCTATATGGTGATAGAGAGATGGCATTTATTGGTAATGATGTTTTACAGCAAAGACAACCATGCGACTGGATAAGCGTTCATGGCTTTGGTAGCGATTGGCTTAAAGGTAAGACCATAGAAAAGAAAAACGGTCGAGTGTTTATAACCGATTCAAATGGCACAAAGTATGAATTTCTCAACGATGGTCATCAGCTTGTTCGTATCGATGCAAAAGAATCACAACAGCCAAACACAGGCATTGTCAGCAAAGACATAAAAACAAAAGCCGATGTTGATAAACTATGGGGTAGCCCCCGAAAACCCAGAGAAAAGACAAAGATTGAAATTGCAAAAGATAATTGGCAAAAACGCCTTATTGATAAATATGGTGATACTGTGTTAATGACAGGGGGAGGAATATCACCATTTGTTCAGGCTTGTTATACACTTGGTTTTGAGACTTCATTAATCATGATGAAAGAAAATCCCGATGTTTTTATCTATATGATGGATCGATTTTATGAAGATAGTCTGCCACATTATGAGCATGTATCTGCCTTTGGCTATGAGGCAATGCTTATAGCAGAAAGCTGGGCATCTGTTGATATTATCTCTCCTCAGCAATATTGCGATTTTGCCTTTCCATATCAGAAAAAGGCGATACAAGAGGCACAAAAAAACGGTTTAAAAGCTATTCTGTATTCAACAGGCTATCTATTGCCAATACTTCCCAAAATGTGTGAGCTTGGTGCTGATGCCCTTACTATCGAAGAAGGCAGAAAAGGGCAACCTATGGACATCGGTGAAGTCAGAAGGATTGTTGGTCCAAGTCAATGTATATTTGGCAATTTTGATGCTGAAAATGTCCTCTTGCATGGTAGTAAAGATGACATTGAACGAGAAGTCCGAAGACAGATTGATTCCGCAGGCAAAGACGGCGCTTTCATCATGGGAACAGGTAGTCCCATTTGTGATGATACGCCTATTGAAAATGTTGACCATTTTATCAAATATACACGAGAGTATGGCACTTATTGATATAATCATAGGAGGTAAATATTTTGAAAAGCCTAATTATCGTTCATCCAAATTTTGAGGCGAGTTGGCCCTGTTCGGCAGACCATTTTCACAACCTATGGAAAGAACAAGGCGATGTTGAATTTATTAGGTTAGAACATACCGATAAACGCCAACTTGATGAGATTATAGAAAATCCAAGCGATTTTGTTCGTATGGTATGCTGGGGTGTTTCTGCAACATTGGATTGTATAAAAAAATTCACAAGTCTTGAAGAAGCAACATTTGATCCATCACCATCACAAGAAGTCCGAGATTACTTGAAGAATGCTGACGTATCTCTATATTACCAGCCGACAGAGGGATTTTGGGGGCAGACCGTTTCAGAATTTGGGCTAGCTCTGACGCTTTGCGGATTAAGGCGTATCCCACAATTACACCATGAAATATTAACCTCACTCAAGCCCTGGGATTATAGCCCCGCAGAAGGTATAGGTCGTCCAAACACAAAAGGACATCAATTCTGCGATGACCCAAGATTTACAAATGGCACAATAGAAGGGAAGCGTGTTCGTGTTGTAGGTGCAGGGAATATCGGCAGTCGTTATGCAAGCTTTTGCAGTATGTTAGGTGCTGATGTGGCAATATGGGACCCGTTTGCAAGTGAACCCTGTTTCCATCGAGCAGGTGCTAGAAAGGAATGGCATCTTGACGATCTTGTTAAAGATGCAGAGATATTTGCTCCGATGGTTCCGTTAACAGAGAAAACAAATGGTATCATTACTGCAGAGCATATTTACGCTTTGCCAAAGGGATGTCTTGTTGTCCTTGTAACACGTGCCAATATTTGCGATATGAAGGCAATTCGTGAGAGAGTTCTAGCTGATGAGATAGCTCTTTCAGCAGATGTTTGGGATATTGAGCCATTACCTCTTAATGATCCATTACTTGGCAGGCATAATGTTGTCCATACGCCACATGAGGCAGGTCGCACCGCAGATGCTAATAAAAAGTTTGCAGAAAAACTAGCAGAACAATTCAAAACAAGGGTTTTTTAGCTGATACTATATTTATTGACTTTTTTAAGCCAGAAAAATAATAGAACGCTGATTAGACAGATTCCTGCTGATTTGTTCCGTAATAAAAATACTCATTAAGTTTCACCCGTTACGCATAGCTTATTACGCATTAAATTCAGCGTTCTATAAATGAAAAACTTGTATTATAAATAAAACTAAGCTATAGTTGCTGTGGGCTAAGTTCCTCAATTTCTTCTAGCACTTTCTCTTTTATTAGTATATTAGCGCTATATTTCTTTACCACCTGAACGTCCTCTGCCAAGCCTCTTTCAAATCGTATATATTCGCAGACACAACAAGATCGCCATTGATCCCATAGACATTAAAGGCTTTGCTATCAACAACCTCTCCAATGGCTGATGTAGCTGTTTCAGACATTAGCTTTTCAAATTCTGCTTGCTTTTCTTTTGATACTTCAACAATAAAGCGTGTGTTGGATTCAGAAAAAAGTATTGTATCATTTCTATTTACATCATCGAAATAGGGAACATTTTTTAGGTTGATATTCATGCCATATCCACCAGAAAAAGCCATCTCTGCAGTTGCTACACCGATTCCGCCTTCTGAACAATCATGGCAAGCCTTTACCAAGCCTTTTGCGATGGCTTCGCTGAGTTTATCCATCAGTTTTTTGCCTTCAACAGCATTAACCATTGGCACATTATTGCCAATGAATCCCCTTATATCGTAATAATGAGATGCACCCATCTCATTATAGGTCTTTCCTACAACATAGATAATATCCCGCGGTGATTTTGCATCCATAGTAATCGCTTTGCTTATATCAGAAATGACAGTAATTGCCGATATTAAAAGAGTTGGTGGAATAGAAAGCGTTTCTCCTGTTGATGAATCACGATATTCGTTATTAAGGCTGTCTTTACCTGAAATAAATGGCGTTCCATAGACAGTAGCAATATCATAACAGGCTTTGATCGCCCTGACGAGAGTTCCAAGCCTGTCGGGTTTATCGGGATTGCCCCAAGAGAAATTGTCTAATATTGCGGTCTGCTCTAAACTACCACCAACACAAATAATGTTTCTTAATGCCTCATCAATGGCAGATGCAGACATCCAATAGGCATCTATATCGCTATATTTTGGGTTAATGCCATTGGATATAATTATGCCTCTCTTTAAACTCAGAATAGGGCGAATAATGCAGGCATCTCCAGGACCATCATTATTTTCACCTTGTAATGGTTTTATAACGCTTCCACCCTGAACTTCATGATCGTATTGTCTGATGACCCATTCTTTGCTTGCTACATTAGGGCTTGACAAAATCTGCATTAAATAAGGTGTTAGGTCTGATGGATCGTCAAAAGATGGCTCTTCATAGATTGGCTTTTCCCAGACCGCTTGTTTTTTTACGTTGGGGATACCATCATGCAGGAAATCCATATCCATTTCAGCGACAGTTTCGTTATCATAGAGCAAATGCAATTTTCCGTCACCAGTGAACTCACCTAAAACAGTAGCTTCTACATCTTCATCTTGAAAGACTTTTAGCAACTCGTCTATCTTTTCAGGTGGAACAGCAAGAACCATCCTTTCCTGCGCTTCTGAGACCCATATCTCCCAAGGTGAAAGTCCAGAATATTTTAACGGCACTTTTTCAAGATAGACTCTTGCTCCAGTCTTACTGCCCATTTCACCGACTGCGGATGAAAGTCCACCAGCACCGCAGTCTGTGATGGCATTATACAAGCCTTTATCACGAGCTTGCAGGATAGTGTCCGTCATCTTTTTTTCAACAATAGCATTTCCGATCTGAACCGCGCCACTCGAAGTAACTTCAGAATCGTCTGCAAGTTCTATAGATGAGAAAGTTGCCCCGTGAATACCATCTCTGCCTGTCCGTCCACCAATAACAACTATAAAATCACCTTTTTTTACCTCTTTTTTCACTTTATTTTTCGGTATTATCCCTACATTCCCACAGTAAACAAGAGGGTTACCAACATAGCGTTTATCAAATAGAATCGCACCATTAGCAGTTGGTATGCCCATTCTATTTCCATAATCTCGAACACCAGCAACAACACCCTTAAATACACGTCTTGGATGCAATGTTCCTTTTGGAAGTTCATCATAAGGTAAATCATGAGGACCAAAACAAAAAACGTCAGTATTCATTATCGGCTTTGCACCCAAGCCAACTCCAAGTGTATCCCTTATGACTCCTCCTATGCCTGTTTCTGAACCGCCATAAGGCTCTATGGCTGATGGATGGTTATGTGTCTCTACTTTAAAGGCAACTCCATATTCATCATCAAAGGCAATAATGCCAGCGTTATCCTCAAAAACTGACAAACACCAGTCTTTATTCAATTCCTTAGTTACGCGCATAAGGTAAGTCTTCAGTAGGCTGTTTATTGTTTCAGTTTTCTCTTTACCATCTTCTATTTCTTTATATTCTACAAGCCCCCTGAAAGTCTTGTGAACACAGTGTTCCGACCATGTTTGCGCAATCGTTTCAAGCTCAACATCGGTCGGGTTTCTGCCGATACCTGCAAAATATTTCTGGATAGCCTTCATTTCAGCAAGATTCAGCGATAATGTGCCTTCATTACTGATCTGCATGAGTTTATTATCATCAGCATTAATTATATTAATTTGCTGAACATTTATGTTTTTGGTAGTCATATTTTTTTACCCACCCCTTAATCCCCTCCCAAGAGGGGAAAAGCCGTTGTATGTTATTCTTTTGGATATAGTTAATATTGCATACAGAATTATCTATTTTTCATATTATCACTAAGCCATTTTCTTCCTTCTTCTGATATTTCCCAAACATTAAAAGCAGAATCGGATCTAAGCAAACCGTCATCAATCATTTTTTTGCGAGTAAACTTTGCTGTGTGCCAGCGAATTTCTTTCGGATGCTTTGGCAAACCCTCAAAGTCAATAGACTTTAATTTATCTTTCATTAACTCTCCAACCCTCTTTATAATATCTGATACCTTTGCCGAACCCCTAAACTCCACAAGTGCCTGCAAAATTGGGAAATAAAAATCACTTTCGGGGGTTCTTGAGCCTCGATTTGCTCTATCAGGGATTAAAATATTCGATTTTTCAGGAGATTTTATAATAATAGTTGAGAGGCTATTCCATTATTCTTTCAGAATCAATACTTTTTCACGAAAGGCAGTCATTTTAGAACCCTTATCTGTCAAATTCTTTGCTTTCTCATAATCCCCACTTTGAAAAGCTTGACTTCCATCATTGTTTAGGTCTTTAACAGCCTTCTCTACCTCACCAAGCACAATATCAAAAGCATCAATTACTTCATCTGATTTTGCCATATTTCACCCTCCTTATCAGAACAGCGCACCGACATTTTTTCAGAAAAATGATTCAAAAGCATTTTCCCCTCTTGGGAGGGGATTAAGGGGTGGGTTCTCTTCTGACATTGCGCGTTATCCAATCCCTAATAGCAGTTAAAACACCATCAAGATTATTCCTAACGTCACTATCATAGAAGCGTAAGAAACGAATGCCGAAAGATTCCAGTTTTTGCTGTCTTAATTTATCGTCCTCAAGCTTTTGATCATGCGTAATTCCGTCTATCTCAATTGCCAACATTAACTCATTGCAGAAAAAATCCACTATATAATTGTCAATGGGTTTCTGGCGATCAAAATCATAACCAAGTATCTGCTTGCCTTTTAAGCATTGCCACAGTTTTATTTCTGCTACTGTGCCTCTATTTCTAAGGTTTTTGGCTAGAGTTACTAATTTTGGGTTATATGGAATTATTCTCTTTCGCACTATTAACCCATCCCTTAATCTCCTCCCAAGAGGGGAAAAGCTATTGTTTTCTTTTATTTAGCAAACTTAGTAAGAAAGCCAGCGATTGCTCCTTTCCAGACATAATCAGTTCCATAACCTTTGGCAACACAAATATCTGGTAGGCTTGTTTTATCACGCTGGAGAAAGAAAGCATTATTCTTATTCTCATCGAGAAGCTGAATAGCCGGAATTAGAACCTTGCGGAAGTTTTTCATTACTCCGCCACCGATCTCAATTTTTCCGGGACCAAAGCTAACTATAATCAAGCCCAATTCTCTTGCAAGGCTTAAAGATACAAAATCTGCAATTTTCTTTGCATTTTCATCTTCGAGGTGATCATACATTATAATCGGAAGATTTTTGTCTTCTTTTTCATTGACAACTTTTTCATAGAAATCACCTTTTGAAATGGCACCAGAATTTATTGCATTACGGATAATCTTTGATATTCCTCCACCCGATAAAACAGCTTCTATATGTCCAGTTGCCCCATCACCGCATTTTAGATCATTACCGAAAGGGTCTTTTTCAATATGAAAATGATGTCCGAATTCAGGGATCGTGCCGAATTCACCATTAAACCTAATATCGCCTATCTTTACTCCAATATTTGTCCCTGAGCTTATTGTCCAATAAATGACTACATCATAATCATGCCTTTTGTCATCACCGGGTCTTTTTGCAAATCTATAGGCATAAGGTTCGCTTGCATAAGGATCACCAAGCTTTATTTCTTGTCGGTCATGCCCGAATGTCTTTGCACACTCAACCGCCGCTGAACAGTCGTTACATATATACATTTTTTCCCAATTAAATGCCTTTCCGAGTGCAGGCACTGCACTTATAAAACCATTCATCGATTTAGGAACATTCGGGGAATTTGTCAGCACCATATTTTCCATATCAGGAACGCCAGCAGATCCCATCGTAACGCCCATGAAATCTGATTCTGTAAGGTTATTTGCCTTAAAAAGCCTTTTTGTTCCTTCAATAGCTTTATCATTTGCTTCCTCAACAGTCATCTTATCTTTAAATTCAACTATCTCGTCAGCTATAATTTCAGCTTTTTTATTTGATAAAATAAGACGTAATCTGCTTCCACCGACATCAACTGCTAGAATGTAATTTGACATTTTTTCCTCCAAAGAAATAAGTTTGTTAAGATTATTCATTCATATCAAAAAATCTTGGTAAATATTCTGATTGTGCCTCAAGAAGTTCATCAAGTATTAATTCTGCAACCTCTGTTGAAGACACAAGTGGATCGAGAAGAAGCGCTTGTAATGCTAAGTTTCTATCGCCGTTAATTGCAGATTCCATAATGAGATTCTGTTGATATATCCTTTGTGTTAATAGAGTTGCGATTCCAGATGGTATATCTCCAATGAAAACGCCTCTCACAACATTGTTATTAACTATAGCTGGAACTTCAAGAATCGCACCTTCAGGAACGTTTGTAACAATCCCATAATTTGGTATATTAACAGCATCAAAATAGCGAACTACCTTGAAAAATGGATCTTTTGTATTTAAGGCACTCATCGCCCAATTGCTACTTTCCAATGCCTCTATTAGACTGATAGCTATCTCGTTGGAACGCCTTAAATAAAGATCAACAGGCATATATCCGTCAAGATGATTTCGAATTATTTCCCAATGTTCAGGGCTTTGACCATATGCTTGCATGAGTTCTAATCCGTATCTCCTCCCATGATCAGCATCACGACTAAGAAAATATGGAATAAACTCGGCTACATGCTTATCGCCGGACGCAGGATATGCGCCAAATACACGAAATAGATTTGCAGAAACCTTCATATTATCAGGAATATCAACAAGATCAAATCTATCTCTCAACATTGCAAGACCATCCATACCTTGAACAAAAAAATTCAATATCCAATTAAAATGATTTATCCCAACAGCAAGGATGCTTGTTTCTTCAATCGGAACATTAAGAAAATTAGCGAGTTCTTTATGAGTTTCATAAAGCCCTTGACATAGCCCAACTGCCTTTATTCCGCTATATTGATGTATAGCGGAGCAAACACATGAATTTGGATTTGAGTAGTTAAGCAATAATGCCTCAGGGCAAATATCTTCCATATCATGGCATATATCTAAGACAACAGGTATTAGTCGCAATGCACGTGATATTCCACCGGGTCCGACTGTATCGCCAACAGTTTGTAGAACTCCGTATTTCATTGGAATCTCTAAATCTTTTTCCCATGCGTTTTTTCCGCCTATGGCGATTGTTTGTATAACATAATCTGCCCCCGGAAGAATTTCATTTCTTTCTGTTGAGCTTTCTATTGTTATATCTGCTTCAGCTTCTAATACCATTCTTTGCGCAAGTTGTGTTGTCAGATCAAGCCCTTTTGGATCAATATCACATAAAGCAATAGTGCTTCCACTCAATTCATTTGACATAACAATATCAGCTATTAATCCTCTAGAAAATACGACGCTTCCAGCACCAATAATGACTATTTTGCTCATTATGATTTCCTCTCATTGTATAATATTTTTTAAAGGCTTGTGGATCGTTGAGAGGATTTTCTTCGATCTCACCAATCTATATGTTTTTATCCTTGACCTTTATTATTAGTTAATATATAATAATATTGTCCTAATTTGGCGGTGTAGCTCAGTGGCAAGAGCACTCGGCTCATACCCGGGGTGTCCTGAGTTCAAATCTCAGCACCGCCACCATCAAACTAACCTATTAATTCCGCTTTTGCATAATCAACTGTATTTTTGAAAATTGCTAATCCGTCACCATCATCATCAAGATTTTCTCTTGTCCATCTGGGATGATTATATTTACTAACGAATCTTTCGGGATGTGGCATCATACCGAATATACGACCAGTTGAATCACATATACCTGCTATGCTTCTATCTGAACCATTTGGATTATATGGATAGCCAGCGATATTACCATTTTCATTAACATACCTGAATACTACCTGTCCATTGTTTTCTAGCTTATCGATAATGCCTTCATCAATAGCAGTAAACTTGCCCTCACCATGAGCAATTGGTAAATATATCATATTCTTAATATTTTTGGTAAAAATACATTTGCTATTTTCTTCCGTTCTAAGATAAACCCATCTGCACTCAAATTTGCCTGAGTCGTTAGTATAAAGCGTTGTTTCTTGATAATCGCTTATACCATCAAAACCGGGCAATAATCCTGAAAGCCATTACAGATACCAATCATCAGTTTTCCATCATTAATGAACTTTTCAACAGAATCTCTGAGTTTATATTTTAATTCATTTGCTAATATTTTCCCTGCGGCGATGTCATCTCCATAAGCAAACCCGCCGGGCAAAGCAAGTATCTGATAAGGTGATAGGTCTTTTTGCCCTCTGATTAACTGATTAATATGCACTAAATCAACATCAGCACCCGCTAATTGAAAGGCGTGTGATGTCTCGTAATCGCAGTTTGTGCCTGCTGTTCTGAGGACGATAACTCTTGGTTTCACACAAAAATCCTCCTGATGTTATTTTATATTACTATTTGGTGATTCTAACTTTTCGTAGGGTTGAATCGTGTGCAAATTTGGTATAATTTCATAGTGTTTTTGATTAAATGTTATCATCTCGGTCTTTCCACATACCAACTAGCCCTGATTCAAGCAAATCCTTAACAGTCATGTAATTACCTTCTGGAACAGTAGATGATTCGGGTAAAATAATCATTTCTACACTTTGTCCCTTTTTATAAGGTAATCCTGTTATTGATATTTCACCATCTTTTTCTATTATTTTATGAAAACGAATTGCTTCCATAGTATTTTCACCTTTATTTATAGTCTGTCCTTTTAAGGTTACCAGCAAATCTGAATAATTTTTCGTCTGTTAATTTAAATCTTGGTTTGGGCTTTATTTCCGCAAAATCTATATCTTTTATATTTTCAGGTATTGAATAATAGTGAGATAATTTTTCCCAATCTTTATCCCTTATAGTTACAATTTCATTTAGATAAAAACTGACCCATATATCATCAATTTTGGAGTCGGATGACTCATGTAAAAGCTTATCTGACGTTATTTGGACATACTTTTCGTCAATGTCTATCCCTATGAATTTTCTTCCAAGTCTTTTGCCTGCAATAGCAGTTGTGCCAGTTCCAATGAAAGGGTCCAATACAATATCATCTTTGTCAGTAGCCATCAATATTATTCTTTCCAATAGGTGAATAGGCAATTGGCATGGATGTTCGTCCCTATATTTATTATGTTTGATTCTATGAATATCTGTCCATACGTCTGAAATTAAGGGACCAAAAGGATGTAAAATGCCTTTTTTACCACCATAATCTTTTAGAAGATATTGACACTTTCTGCATCTTTTATGCGAATATCTTAACTCGTAAAATTTTGTCTGCTTTGGGTCCTTAACATAATACAAAATACCATAATGAGAAGGTTGAAGGCTTTTTCCCATTGGCGAAGTCGGCGCATCCCAAGCGATCCAATGCTTAAAATAGGCTATTTCATTTAAGAACATTGCATAATACGTCAACCATTTTGGTATATTATGGACGAATATTGAGCCACTTGGTTTTGTAATCCGAACCATCTCATTTATCCATTGTTTGCACCATTCCAGATATTCAGTTATCTCTATGTTATCTTTATATCCGCTATATTTCTTTTTCAAATTAAATGGTGGATCGGCAAAAGTAACATCCACGCTGTTATCTGGAATACCTCGCATTATTTCCAGACAGTTGCCCTGAATTATGTTATTAATGTATTTGTCAATCATTTATTAAATACCTTTTTCAATGATATTTTAAATCGTTCTAATTCTTCGGTATGGAATGTGAAAACATCCTCATAAGCAACAACCATTCTTTTCAAGTCATTCTTTCTTACATACCAACCAATACCATCAACGAATCCCCAAAAATGAGCGTTTTTATAATGTGTTTTTAACAATGAATCAATTGAAATTTCAGTTTTTGATTTATCTCCTTGACCTGATGAGGTTGTAACAAGATATGAACATTCTATAATCACTTTTGGGTCTGCTTTATTTGGAATAATAAAATCCATCGTTCTTTTTGTATCCGAAGCATTACTTATTAGCTCACGCAAATCTCCTTTTTCATGTTGGAGTTTCATTTCCTTAAGAATATCTACTATAATTGTTTCAGCATTATTGCCTGATTTACCCGAACGAGAGCCTTTCTCTTTATAACGTACCAATGTATCTATTAGTTCATCAATATCAAATCGTAGTTTTGATATACTAAGCTTTTTTACCTCAAAAAGTGGTAATGTTTTGCATAGGATAGGAATTGTTGATCCCTCAAAAAACAAATTAATAATCCCTTTTCGGAAGTATCTGTTTTGTCTTATCTCTTTCTGAATCCTTGTATCAGACCATTCACTAATATTGGATTTGTCATCAGATTCCGTTATCCATTTTTCTTTATAAACAAGCGTATCTAGTTCGGAATCGTCAACTATTCTCATAAATGTTATAAGTCTTTTCAAGCTTTCTTTTGAAAAACCAGTTAGCGTAAGTAAAGATTTTAGACCATTTTCTTTTTTGTGGATCAATTCTTCAAACAGCTCTTTTCTTAGACCAGATGTATTAATTTGGTTTTTCAGATTAAGTAAAGAATCTTTAATTGAGTTAATATCTGCCTCGTATGATTCTTCAAAATCCTTGTTATAGAAATAATATGTATTTTTATAAATTACCGTATCATATTTCTCTTGTGTATTCTTCATATAGTTTTTCTTTCATTAAATAGCAAAATTGCTATTGCGTTCTTCTGCCATCAATTTATATTCTTCCATCATATCTATCATCAAATAATCTCTGTTTAATTGCTTACAGGCTAATGCTGTTGTTCCTGAACCTGCAAACGGATCAAGAACAAGATCACCTTCCAATGTAAATAGCTTGATAAACCATGATGGCAATGCTATTGGAAAAACAGCACTATGATTTTGGTTTCCACACTCAGTTGCTAAATGCAAGACATTGGTTGGATAAACATATTCTCTGCCTATCCAATTTGATACATTTTTGCCGAAACCGCTTCCTACTGCCGAAATATCCCTAATTTTATCTTTTTCGCTTAATCTTGCTAACCTACCCTTTGCCCAATCACCAACAGGAATCATAACTGCTTCTTGATACATATTGAATTTCTTTTGTTTATTGAATTGAAGGCATCTTTCCCAAGCATCTCTGAATCTGTTCGGCCACTTTCCGGGATAGGTGTTTTTCTTATGCCAGATAAATTCCTCAGTCCAAAGCCAGCCTTGCTCTTTAAATGCTTTTATCAGGTCTATAACGTAAGTATGTCTTTCTCCGTCAACCGTTTTTTCTTTTATATTTAGAATAAATGTTCCAGTAGGTTTCAAAACTCTTAATAATTGTTCTGATCTGGGCAAAAACCATTGGACATACTTATCAGGATGTATCCCGCCATAGGTATTCTTTCTCTTATCAGCATAGGGCGGAGAGGTAACGATCAGATCAAAGGTATCATCCGAAATTTCCGCAAGAATATCTTTGCAGTCGCCTATGAGATATTGATTTGTGATTTGATCCTTTACTAACATTCTTTATTCTGATCCTTGTCTTTTGCTTGTGTATCCTCAATTCTCCAAGCCACACAATTATACGCAAATTGTTTCAACGATCCGCTTTTGACGATTATGGCTTCGGGACGTAATATTGTAGCATACATCGTAAGAAGGGCTATCACATCCAGCAATGAACGATAGCCCGACATACCAGAAATATCAATGTAAATTTTTGTAAACTGCTTCCCAAAATCCAATGCAGAACGAACATCAAAGCCATCAAGCACCTCAAAACGTATATCTGAACTATACCCTCTAGCCCGTTCTATACATTCAGGGCTGATGTCTGTGCCGATAACCTCTTTGCAGTGCTTTGCAAGCATTTGTGTAGTTGTTCCCCATTCGCATCCAATTTCAAGCACAACATCATCTTCATTTACCAATACAGGTATTGTTTCCCTATATTCCTTGACGTTTCTTGTAGCAATGAATTTTGTTTTAAGCCTAAACTGGTTTTCATTTGCCATTTTATTTTCCTATTACTGCTTTTGCAGAACCAGTATTACCAGCGGAATCTGTTGTTTTTATAACAACAGTATGCTCTCCGCCACCAAGTTGCTCAGTTACAAATAAAAAAGATTCATTTTTTGAGTCAAGAATCTGATCTATTGATGATAAAGGCTTCCAATCTGCACCATCAACTGAATAGACAATCTCTTTTATGTAGCTTATGTTATCCTCTATCCTTCCGCTTATTATATATTTTGTTTCATTTGTCATTAATTCTCCCTTCAGATCAAGTATTACTGGCGGAGTATTATCAACAACAAAGCGTTCGCTGATTTTTTCTTCTGAAAGAGCCATATTACTCGGATTGCTAGGGGAATCTACTGCCACAACCTTGATGTAATAAGCACCATCTGGGAATGATTCGGTATCTATCGGATATGATGTAGCCTTTAATTCGCCTTTAAGCAACTTCCAGTTTTTTTCATCTTCACCACGAAAATATACACTATATTCAAGCGTATCTTCATTTGGGTCCTTAGCTTGCCATTTGATATTTTTCTTTCCACTCATCGGGGTATTATCTTTACCTTGGCTTAATCCAGCAGGATTCTGAGCAGGTGGTCTTCTTTGTTGTGCTTCTGGTCTATCCTGTTCTGAAGTAACTGTAACTGAATCTATTACAGGTTTTAAGTTTTTTTGTAGATATGCAACAGAAATGCTCTTTAATATAGGTGTTGTTATGCCATCATTAGAAGTAATCTTAGCTTTCCATTGTATAAATCTGGCAGGAGGACTTGTGTTCTGCATTGTGCTTAAATAATCATCTGACCATGCGCTCCATGTATCATCTGGCTTTTCAGTATTTCCAGTTCGAGTTGATAAAGCTATACCTGTATTTTCAGGAACATCTGCGCTCCATGATATATTGCCCCATTTCGATATTACCGATGTATCCAATTTATCAGATTCAATTGTTCCTTCTTTTACATAATTTGAGGAAATCTTGTATATTTTC
Source organism: uncultured bacterium (assembly GCA_964564735.1). Taxonomy (GTDB): domain Bacteria; phylum Poribacteria; class DTPJ01; order DTPJ01; family DTPJ01; genus CAZMCH01. Next base: position 3,940 of record CAZMCH010000034.1, on the reverse strand, counting down.
GAGGGATTACCTGTCGCTAACCAGATTTCGCCATCATTTTTTGCCTTGTATAGAGATAATACTTGAGACTCTTCACAATCAGCGATAAGCGTCCAATCTCCATTTTTCTGAACTGAATATATATCCCCTTCATCACCAGTTCCTACTATCAAATTCTCACCGTCAGCTATCATCGTAAATATTATTGGATCAAGACATTGCCATACTTGGGTGGCAACGCCATCAGGAGTTATTTGATATATAACAGATTCCCGTTCCTCTTTGCCTTGAGAGCTTTGTTCTTGAGATTCTCGTGTTGGAGGCTTTGTTCTGCCAGATACTACGCTTGCATAAATATTACCATCCAAACCCATTACTAGACTTGATATTTCATTCCCCGGTGTATCATAAAGAACAAAAGCCTTGCCATCCGTTGATATTCGATAAATAATACCTCCGCTTTCGCTACCAGCATATATATTATTTTTATCTCTCAACAAGCATTTTATATGTGTTTCGCTTGAATCATAAACAACTTCACCTTTTCCATCTTGGGAAATCTTATATAGCTTTCCGTTTATGCCTGTTCCTGCATATAAATTTCCCATATCATCAAATATCATTGACCATATATATTTTTCTTTGGACTTAAAGAAAGTAGATGGAACTCGATCTTGCTCTATTTTGTATATTATTCCATCAGGCGAAGAACCCGCATATAAGACATCATTATTATCAATGACAAGACTTATTATATCAGTTTCAGGCGAATCAAAGATCATGGTTGCTTTGCCATCAGACGAAATCTTATATATTCTGCCATTATCACCTGTGCCTGCATACATATCTCCCTTTGAATCTCGCAAAATACACCATATTCGGACTTCTGGGATATTACCCTCAATTGCCTCCAAAACTTTTGACAAGGTGATCTGATCTCGGCTTGTTAGAGAAACATTCTTGGGCTTTCCAGAAGCGAAATCCTTAAAAGTATTTTGTTCCCAAATTGATGTAGTTACAGAAAATGCACTCGATACAAAGAAAGCTAAAAATAGAAAACATATAGCTTTTACAGACATATTTTTTGCCATTAGCAAATCTCCTTTGATAACATTTTATCATTCAGGTTCAAATGTTTTTTTAAATGATTCCGTCAAACAGGCATGAAAAGCCTTTTCAATCTCACTATGTGCCTCGTCTAGCCATGAAAGAAGCATATTATCAATCTCATCAGGTTTTAATAGCGAGTATTCGAATTCCAGTTTTATAGATTTTTGTGATTTTTTCTCTTGAGGCATATTCGATAGGACAATTATTAATTTATCTCGATCTTTGTGATAATTAAACTCCATTCTCAAAAGATATGGATCTGGAAATTTTTTAAATACGTTTGGTATTGTAAAACCAATCTCAAAAACATCATCTAAATCCTGATCTTCTTTTATATCAATCCTATTTGTATATCTAAGATCGATCTGTTGTATATCTTTTGGTTTGGCAGTTTCACGATATAATCTCAATATTTGCTCAATGTATGCCCTAAATGATGAATAATCTTCATAGGGCTTTAATTGGCTAATAATAAGGGTGTTACTTCCTATCTGTATGAATTTCGTTTTGCCTTTATTGGCAAATTGTGTTTTTTCCTCCATAAAAAGAGTCGGTGAAGAAGATTCATCGATTGTTTGAACTTCAATACCTTTAAGAGTCTCAACAGTTGGAAATTCTGGTTCTATTTTCTCATAAAATCTGCCTATAACAATATGCGGTATCATTTCTGTTTTCTGAAACCGAAATTCACATTGTGCTTGAATTAATGGAGGTTTTTTGTATCTGACACTTTTTTTGATTTTCATTATCATTCTTCCTTATAATCGGCAATTAGATGCAACTTTTTGCCTACCAAATATAATTATGGCGCATTTTGGTCTATTGTCAAAAGCAGGACAGCATTTCCTATTAAGACATAATCAGTTTTTATTCTTTCTTTTAAGAATGTTGTTCCAAGAGTAGGTGTGCTGTTTCCAGCTTGATTTGATGAATCAATGATGCTAATGGCAGTCAAAGGCAATGCAGGTAATTCCTCACCTTTTACAGTCATGCCTGTCTTTGGCACAAATATCTCTATGATTATATTATCATTCATTTCCGATTCCTGTAATTGCTTTATTATATGTGAAACGGATACAGGTATAGATTTTCTTGGTGCTCTCGCATTTTCCCATGCCATACTAGCAGATGCGTTTGATATTCTTAATAATGCACGACCTTCTGGAACATCACTGGGAACCGTAATACTAAATTCCTTTTTTATGGTTTCCTGTAAATATGGTGTAATTGACATTGAAATATCAATAGAATCACCCGGTTTGACTGTTGATTTGTTTATCGTAATATTATCAATGGAAGCGTTTGTTCGCTTATCTTCAAAGTCAATTTCCAGCAAAATGTTTTCTATATCGACTTCCTCAAACCTATTACGCATAATTGCAAAAAATGGATTAGCAAAATCCGATAAAAAAATGTCTGTTGATTGACCTGAGTAAATATTATCCATAACAATCTTGGGATAGCCTTTTATGTTTGCTTCTGCGTGTGTTTTCATTGTGTAATCGCCAACTTGCTTAGTCGCAACCAATACAACATCCATTGCTGTAGAAGCGATAAAAGATGGTGCAAACAACTTGTTTTTCAATATCTCAAAATTAAATTCCTGATAATTATTGCCTTGAGTTCTTATTTTTATCTTCATGGGTATATATTCAGGTTGTTTTTCTGTATTGATCATTATGCCATATTGGCTATCATAGGTCAGAGTGCCTACTGTTTTCACAGGAGAAGCGAGTTTAGATGATATAACAAGGCTTGGTCGGAGAATATTAACTTCACCAATAGAAGCAGGCAATTCAATTGGTCCCAATCCACTCATTGGATGACCAAACGCAAGAATGTTTTTATCATCAATATAAGTTACTGTCCCATATCCAAATGCGTTATAATCTCCACGAACAAATTGTATACCAATAACAGAACCCGGCTCGATTTTTATATCTTCCAAATTGTCTCTGGATCCTCCACCTCCGCCTTGAATAGGTGTCATACCGTATTTTTTTAGCATCGGTGATATGTATTCTATTGTCTTGGTGCTAAATCCAGACATCATAATAGGATTTTGTATTTTTTCGTAACCTAGAGTATTACTCTCTGAATTATCGAATTTCCATTGCTTATCTTTGTCTTCATTTGCAAATTCTGAATTTGGAAATGGCATATCTGACTCATCAATCGCACCTATGCTTGTTGATTTGATATTGGAATCTTTTCCTATTATACTAAGCATATCTGCAATTGGAGTTATCCCTGCTATAGGCTTTTTTGAATATGAAAATGTGTATGCAACCGCACCGACTAATTTGTTATCTATATAAATAGGACTCCCACTCATACCTTGCATAACCCCTGTCTCTGCTAATGGTCCTCCTGAACATAATACCCAAATTACATCTGACTTTGGTCCCAAACCATTCTTTAAAATATCCAAAACTTCAATTTGAAATTCCTCAACTTTCGTTCCAGAAAAGACTGTTTTTCCAATTCCTTTCATACCGGGCTTTATTTTATCAGTCGTCATAAACTTTTCGGGATCAAGATCGACTGCGAAAGCCAATGAATGTATATATACAATAAGCATAATAAGTAAAACAAACGACTTGCTTTTCAATGATACTGCCCTCCTGAATTATCTACTTTCATATATATTGCTCATTTTTCTGCATACTATAATACGATCTAGTCAAGTTTGTCAAGGATTACACGATCATAAATAAGGCGCAAACCTTTAAGTGTAAGATCGGGGTCTATATGATCAATTAAACCTGAATTATTAGCTATTTTATTGCAAAATCCACCTGTTGCGATTACTTTTGGCTTATTTGGCAATTCAGAGCTAATTCTTCGTATT
>CAZMCH010000033.1:22185-39171 GCA_964564735.1 uncultured bacterium | reverse complement strand
ATTTAGAATATGACGATGATAATTTCATAGTATCTGTATCTGATACAGGTATAGGTATAGATCGTAAAGATCATGAAGTGATATTTGATGAGTTTAAGCAAGTTGATTCATCACAATCACGTCAATTTGAGGGGACAGGATTGGGACTTGCCTTGACAAAAAGGCTTGTAGAACTTCATGGAGGCAAAATATGGGTTGAAAGTGAAGGATTAGGCAAAGGGAGTAAATTTATATTTACAATACCAAGAATTTATAGCGAAGATACCTTGCATAAATCGATAATTAGTGCTGAAGCACATGAATTAATGAAGATAAAACCATCACAAAACAAAGAAAAAATAATACTCATTGTTGAAGATAATCCCCACGCATCCCAATTGCTTAGCATATATCTAAATGAAATTGGCTATGGAACTGAAATAGTTGCAGATGGAGATGAGGCTATAAAAAAGGCTTTAGAGCTAAAGCCTTTTGCAATAACTCTCGATATAATGTTACCTAAAAAAGATGGCTGGCAAATAATGCAAGAGCTGAAAGGCTATCCAGAAACAAAAGATATACCTATAATAATAATCTCAATTGTTGATGATCAAGGTTTTGGATTTAGCATGGGTGCAATTGGGTATCTTGTAAAGCCCATAGATAAAGATCAACTTACAAGCATACTTAATAAATTAGAGATCAAGACACAACAAAAAAATGGAAATCCCGTTATACTCATAATAGATGATAATTATGAAGACATTAGATTAATGGAATCAATATTATCAAATGAAGGATATATTGTTTTACATTCGGATAATGGCAACGATGGAATAAAAAAAGCCATTGATGTAAAACCAGATTTAATTATACTTGATCTTATAATGCCAAACGTAAATGGATTTGATGTGGTGAAAGCATTAAAAGAGCATTTTGGAACAAAAAACATTCCCATAATAATAAGCTCGATGAAAGAACTAGATGCAGAGGACAGACAAAGGCTTAACAGCAAAGTCCTTTCAATAATAAATAAGGGCGGAGATATTAGAACTAGCATATTAGAAGAAATAAGGCGTATTGAGATTTATCAAAAAAACAGGTGATCAAAATGCCAAATAAAATATTGGTTGTAGAAGATAACGATAAAAATAGAAAGCTTGTTAGGATAATATTACAATCCAAAGGCTATGAACTTATGGAGGCAACAACAGCAGAGGAAGCAATAAATCAACTAAAAGAAAATATACCCGATCTGATATTACTGGATATTCAACTGCCACAAATGGATGGTTTAGAGCTAACAAAGAAAATCAGGGATCAAAAAGAAACAAAAGATATTCCCATAATTGCACTTACAGCTTATGCAATGAAAGGGGATAAAGAACGAATCCTTGAGGCTGGTTGTGATGACTATATAAGCAAGCCAATAGATACACGCCAATTACCTATTAAAATTGCGGAGATAATCAGTAAACCAAAGATTAATAAATAATGCTTTGGTTTCATATTAAAATTATGGCATTAATAAGCACAAAGCCCAGAATATTAGTTGTTGATGATGTTCCTCAAAATGTAAGATTACTTGAGCTAAATTTGAAATCTGAAGGCTATGAAGTTATACCTGCTTATAATGGTCAAGAAGCCTTAGAAAAAGTGGAATCTGAATACCCAGACCTTATATTGCTTGATATAATGATGCCTGCAATGGATGGGAACGAGGTATGTCGCATAATTCGGAAAAAACAGCGAAATCGTTGGATACCAATAGTTATGATAACCGCCTATGAAGGTGGAACAGAAAAACGTATACAATCGCTAAATGATGGTGCTGATGATTTTATAAAAAAGCCCTTTGACCGATACGAATTGCTTGCAAGAGTCCGATCTTTATTGCGTGTAAAAAACTTACAGGACGAAATAATAGCAGCGAATAAACGATTTGAGGAAGAACTCGCACTTGCAAAAGAAGTTCAGCAAGCACTAATGCCCCATAGCTATCCCGAAGTCTCCAATATTGAGTTTTGCCATAGATATATACCATCACTTATAGTAGGTGGAGATTTCTTTGATATTGAAAGACTTACACCGTCAAAGGTTGCTGTTATAATATGTGATGTAATGGGTCATGGACCTCAGGCGGCAATGATAACAGGTATTGTAAAAACCTTGTTGGTTCAATTAAAAGACGAGGTTATAACTCCTGATTTAGCATTATTAAAATTAAATCAGCAGTTCTATAGTTTAATGCAATCCAGTAATCTTCCTATCTTTATAACAGCATTTACCGCTATAATTGATACAAATAGCGGTATCATGTCATACTCAAATGCTGGTCATCCTAGACCATATATCATAAAGACTCAGGCAGATAATTTTATGGAGTTATCTGGTGAGATAGGTTCTGCACTTGGTATGATGCCTGATGTTAGCTATCAATGCTATGAGATTCAGCTTGATGATTCTGACATGGTATTCATGTTTACAGATGGCTTGGTAGAATTATCTAATAATGAGCGCATACAATTTGGTAAAGAAGAAATGCAAAAAGCCATAAGCCATAATTTGCATATATCTCCGAAGGCTTTTATCGAGTCAATGATATATTCCGCAGAAGCCTTTGCAGATGGCTTTTATACAGAGGATGATCTAACTCTCCTTGTCTTTAGATATAGTCATACCCAATAATTATGCCCTATAAAACTAGCGATTTATTCCTTATTCAACATCAAAAAATATGATAGGTGGTGGAATGGAACAATATCAAAACATGCTTAATAGATCAAATGATGGAGTAACGTTGCGCGCCATTCTAATTGGTTTTGCGATGATACCAGTCAATGTTTATCTTGTTGTGCAATGGGAATCGGTATGGGGGGCGCAATATCCAACTACAATGGCGATTTTTTTCAATGCTGTTTTTTGCCTTATGTTTGCAGTTATCGCTAATTTTGCCATAAAGAAAATAATCAAAAGTCACGCTCTTAACCAAAGGGAATTGTTAACAATATATACCATATTAATAATGTCTGTTACTGTTAGTGGACATGATTTTAGTCAAAGCCTTTTTTGCACATTGGGAACTTCAAAATGGTTTGCAACACCCGAAAATGAATGGCAATCGCTTTTTTGGAGATATGTTCCATCATGGTTAAGCGTTAATGATGATAAGGTGTTAAGAGGCTTTTATGAGGGTGAGTCGACTATATTTAATGTATCACATATTAAAGGTTGGCTAAAACCTATGCTATGGTGGACGCTTTTTCTAACAGTGATTACATTTGTAACAATTTGTATAAATGTTATAATCAGAAAGCAATGGATCGAAAGAGAAAAATTAACATATCCATTAACTCAACTTCCTTATGAAATGACACGTATGGATTCGTTTAGGAGTTTCTATGGAAATAGATTGCTTCTTATTGGATTTTGTGCTGCTTTGTGTATCGGCATGTCTAATGGACTCAGCCTTTTCTCAAGTATATTTCCAAAGATACCTATTAAATATGACCTTGGTTCACACTTTTCCGAACGTCCTTTGAATTCTGTGGGTGCAACATCTCTATATATTTCGCCTTATGCGTTAGGGCTTGCGTTTCCAATACCGCTTGATTTGCTTTTTTCATGCTGGTTCTTTTATTTGGTATGGAAATTAGAAAGAATTTTTGGGAGTATTGCTGGACTAAACCTTCCGGGTTATCCATTTGAAGATCAACAGATACTTGGTGCATATCTTGGCATAGCGTTAGTATCAATTTGGATGTTTCGCAAGCCATTTTCTCAAGTGATAAGACGTATTCTTGGGTTAAGCAATCAAGACTATGCTAACGACTCAAAAGTGCCTATGAGTTATCGTTTTGCAGTTATTGGAACACTTTTAGGTATGGCTTTTTTGGTGATTTTCTGTTATGAAGCGGGTATGTCTGCACTTTTCGCAATCAGCTTTTTTTTGATATACTTTACTATTTCATTTGCATATACAAGAATGAGAGCAGAGCTTGGTCCTCCGTTGCAGGGAATACATTATTCGGGACCACTACAACTCATAATTGCAACTATCGGTAGCAGAAAAATATCCGCGCAGACCTTAACTGTTTCAGCACCTTTTTGGACAATGACAAAGGAGTTTCGAAATAGCCCAACACCATTTCAGCTTGAAAGCTTTAAATTAGCAGAAAGATCGGGCATAAATACTAAAAAATTATGGATACTTATGATGGTATCTGTTTATGTTGGCTTACTTATAACATCATGGGCGTTTCTTCAATTTAACTATAAATTGGGTGGTATTGCTGCATGGCGGGGAGTTACTGCCTATGATACAATCGAAAGATGGATAGTCAATCCCATTGAAACAGATACAACATTCTTGACAGCAACTTTTATTGGTTTTATATTTGTTCTTATTAATACATTTATGCGTTTGAGATTTTTGTGGTGGAGTCTTCATCCTTTGGGTTATCCACTTGCGGGATATTACCATTTTGATAAGCTATGGTTCCCTTTTTTTGTAGTTTGGCTGACAAAATGGGCTATATTAAAATATGGCGGAATAAAGGCTTATAGAAAGGCTTTTCCGCTGTTTATGGGCTTGATACTTGGCGATTTTGTTGTTGGCAGTGTTTGGGGTATAATTGGCTTGCTAACAGGTAAACCGACCTATGCGTTTAAGGACTGGTAAAGAATATTATAAACTTATGTTTCTTTATGATTTAATTGGAGGTTTAAATGACAGGAAAAGAAAGATTCTATTTTCAAATGGCACTAGAAAAAGATGATCCAATCGTTAGAACAGGTGTTGGGATAACGCATCCAGTATACGAAAAATATGGCGATAGGCTAGATTGGATGGTGGGATTCTCAAAGTATGTTGGAGTTGGTATCAGCAAATCACCGGGAGTTAAGGCAAATACCGAAGTTGTAAATCAATGGCATGAAAAATGGATATATCCTCTTGATTCACTTGATGGTATTTGTATTGAGCATCCCATTTCATCATGGGACAAGCTGAAAACATACATTCCACCCGATCCAGATGCATTTACTGATTGGAAACAGCAAAAAGAGAACATTGAGAAGGCAAATAAAGAAGGAAATGTCAGTCATGGCGGAACGGATCATGGATTTATCTTTCTTAGAATGACATATCTGAGGGGATTTAATAATCTCATGATGGATATTGCCGATGACCGACCTGAGCTTTATGATCTTATAGCAATCGTAGAAAACTATTGGTTTGAGGTTGTCAAACGCTGGATTGAATGTGGTGTTACAACAATCGGCTTTGGTGATGATATGGGTATGCAAACGTCCTTGCCCATAAGCCTTGAGGATTGGCGGAAATATGTAAAGCCGTCATATAAACGCATCATGTCATATTGCAGGGCGCATGGTGTTCATACATCATTACATTCTGACGGGTATATAAATGATATAATTCCTGAGCTTATTGAGCTTGGCGTTTCAAGCGTAAACCCACAAGACCTTGTGAACGGGCTTGAAAACATAAAACGTCTTGCAAAGGGCAAAGCCTATATTCATCTTGATATAGATCGTCAGAAAATAACGGTCTTTGGAACTCCAGATGAGGTTGACGCACATATACTAAATTGCATCAGGACACTTGGTTCTCCAAACGGTGGTTTGAGTATGGTTTGGGGAGTTTATCCCGGAACACCTATTGAGAATATAGAAGCCTGTGTAAGAGCATTAGATAAATACGCAACATACTGGGTTGACAATAAGGAATAAAAGAAGCATTTAACGGATTTTAATGTAGCTATAGGTATTTATTTGCATGATACCTGTAGCTTCAATAACACATTGATAGATTGGCATAAATATTGCTCATTTTATAATTATGAGAAAAGAATATACCTATAAAGGTCGTATTGGAAATAAGCTTGTCATTACATTTGTTTTGTTTGTAACAATCTTTGTTGGATCAACAGGATGGTTTCTTTATAGATCAGCAAAAAATAGTCTTGATGAGGAGCTTGGCGGGAAACTGGTAGCAATTTCACAGGCAGTTACAACACAAATCGATGGACTCTTTATTATTCAATTGGCTCCGGGTGATGAAAGAACTTTGACTTATGCAAATATACTGAACAAGCTAAACAATGTTAAGCAAGCCACTGATATTAAACGCCTTTATATATTTAATAAAGATAACCGAAGTCTTGTTGATACAGATGAGAATGTTCCAATAGGAACGGAATATATCAGGCTAAGGTTTGAAAAAACAGAATTAGAAAGCCTTTGGAGTGGTAAATCCGTTCATACGGTTCTATTTAAGGGCGATGATAATATATACTATAAATCGGGCTATGCACCAATTAAAGCTAATGGCGTTGTTGTTGCTGCTGTTGGAGTTGATACAAGTGCTACTTTTATGCAGGCAATAAGGGCTTTTGGAAGAAATGTTGTAATATTCGCCGTTGTCAGTATTCTGATAACTATTGCGATAGGATTTATATTTGCCAAGACTATAACAAAACCAATAGAGAAGCTAGTTAATGCAACAGAGATGATTGGCAAAGGCAATTTTGATCAGGTTATAAAAATTGATTCAAAAGATGAACTCGGTTATCTCGGAAATGCTCTGGAAACGATGCGTAATGGTATTATAGAAAGAGATAATAGGATGCGAATGATGTTGGCGGGAGTTGCTCATGAAATAAGAAATCCTCTTGGGGGGATAGAGATATTTGCAGGTTTGCTTGCCGAAGACCTTGATGGCGAATCAAAAGAGTATGTTGAAAAGATTATAAAAGAAGTCCGAAATCTAAATGAGATTGTTACCCAGTTTCTTGAATATGCAAGACCTGCTGAACCAATTAAGGAAAATGTTTTACTTAACTCAATAATTGATGATGCAAAATTCTTACTTGCGCCAGAGTTTCAAAAAAGAGATGTAAGATTTCTATCTAATGTTGATTATAAAATTAAGATTTATGTTGATCCAAAACAGATAAAAAGAGTTTTTATAAACATCTTCAAAAACGCCCTTCAAGTAATGCCCAATGGTGGTGAGCTTAAAATTCAGAGTAATTTTAATGATGATTTAGTTGAAATTGCCATTAGCAACACAGGACCATCAATCCCAAAAGAAAATCTTGAAAAAATATTCGATCCATTTTTTACAACCAAAGAGAAAGGTGTTGGTTTAGGTCTTTCAATAGTAAAAAAGCTAATTGATGATAACAATGGTGATATTTCTGTAGAAAGCGAACCAACTCATACAACATTTATAATACACTTACCAAAAGGCAAAGATAGTTAGATGGAGATAGATATGAGCAAGATATTGCTGATAGAAGACGATGAAACAATGCGCGATGGCATGACGCAAGTGCTAAAACGAGCCAAACATGATATTAAGACTGCCTCAAATGGCATTGATGGCGTAGAGATTTTTAAAAAGGAAAAATTCGACCTTGTAATTACAGACTATAAAATGGAAGGCATGAATGGAATAGAAGTCCTTGAGAAGATAAAATCTATCAATGAAGAAACAGAAGTCTTGATTATAACTGCCTATGGAACAATAGATATGGCTGTTGAAGCAATGCGGAAAGGTGCATCAGACTATACAACGAAGCCTTTTACACCTGCGGAATTTATGTTAAGGGTTGAAAAAGTATTAAAATTTGGTGAAGTAAAAAAGAATGGTATCCGCTTGGATGAAGAAAATAAGTACCTGCGCCAAGAGATAGAGATTCAATATAATTTTGGTGAAATCGTTGGTGCATCCGAAAAAATGAAGTCTGTTTTTGAACGTTTACAAAAAATTGCAAAGACTGACTCATCAGTTATGATATATGGTGAAAGTGGAACAGGCAAAGAAATGGTTGCAAGAGCAATACATTTTCAGAGCAACAGACATGACAAGGCATTTGTTAGGGTAAATTGCGGTGCTTTGGCAGAAGGCGTGCTTGAGAGTGAGTTATTTGGACATGAGAAAGGCTCTTTTACAGGCGCGGTTAAGAGAAAATTAGGCAGATTTGAATTAGCAGATAAAGGCACGATCTTCCTTGACGAAATAGGCGAAATTCCCTTATCTACCCAAGTTAAGCTTCTCAGAATATTACAAGAAAGGGAATTTGAACGTGTTGGCGGAGAAGAAACATTAACCATTGACGTTCGGGTTATCGCTGCAACAAACAGAAATCTTATGAAGTTGGTAGAAGAAGGCAAATTTAGGGAAGATTTGTTTTATAGATTACAGGTAATACCGATGGAGCTTCCACCTTTGCGAGAAAGAATTGAAGATATACCGATGCTTGTGGAACATTTCTTGCAAAAGAAATCTTTGCAACTAAATAAAAAGCAACCCCATGTTAGTGAAAAAGCGTTGAAAGAATTAATTAAATATTCTTGGCCTGGGAATGTTCGGGAATTAGAAAATGTTATTGAGCGCGCGGTTGTCCTATGCGATGATGATGAAATCGGATTAAGTGATTTACCAATATTACTTGGCGATCAGAATAAAACTACACTTAGTCTTCCAAGAGAAGACCTTACCCTTGATAATGCACTGGAAGACCTTGAACGCCAATTGATAGGTCGGGCGCTAGAAAAGTCAAAGGGCGTAAAAACGGAAGCGGCAAGGATATTGGGCTTAAAAACTAGCGCACTATATTATAAACTTGAAAAATATAATTTGTTATAATTAGAGGTTGAGATAAAATATGAAAAAAGCTATAATATTACAGATATTGATTGCTTTGGTGTTTGCTTCTGCACAACTATCTTTTGCAGAAGATAAGATTATAACACTAAAAGGTCAATTATCGTCTCTCGAAATTAGAAAAAGCCAGTTAGAATCAGAGAAATTGTCACTTGTAAACGAGGGGGATAATTTATCATATAAGATCGAAGACTTAAAAAGGCAATCTGAAAGCGGTTTGGGTATTATCGGAAGATTTAGATTATCTCAGAATCTACGAAAAGCGCAAAATCTGTCTGAGAAAATACAAAATATTGATAGGGAAATATATAGCCTAAATAACCAAATCGAGCAGGTAAAATCCTCATTAACAAAGGAATATGAAACCCAGATTAATCTTCTTATCCAAAAAGCTGGAAAAACAAACAATGTTAATGAAAAAAAGGCTTTATTAGGAAAAATATCAGAATACCAGTCATCTAGGAATCTGCTTAAAAGATCAGAAAAACAAAAATCTGAACCAATTAATATTGCAAAAATTGATATTAGTGAACATGATAGCCCAAAAGAAATAAGAGAAAAAGCTGATCTGATTATAGACATTGCAAATAAGACAAATGCAAGAATATCATCAATAGATTTGAGAATAAATAAGCTAAGGGATGAACTAAGGACGAGGAAAAAGCTAGATGAATTTGCAGATGAAATATCATTCTTTGGAGAAAGAGTTGCAAAAGGTCAGGTTGTCAGTAAAGCAACTGGTGATCAGTTAAAAGAAGACGTAGAAATTGATGCAAAAACTAAGTCAGATAACCCAATAATACTAACAAGACAACCAGAGACATTAGATACTTCTGATGATAAAACAATAAAGACAAGCGAAACATCCATCAAGTCAGTTATGAAAAGCAATAGTCTATCGGCTGAATATACAGAAGTTCCTCAGTCCAAACTTGTAGAGGAATTAAAGAACCTTGAAAAACAAAAGCAGGAACTAAAAAAAGAATTGACAAGTCTAACAAATAAAGCGGATTCTTTTCGCAAAAAGGCTGATGAATTAGAAAAAACAGGGAAAAAGGCTGTTGAAACCCAAAACACAAGCGATAAAAAGCAAGATTCAAAACCACAAGGAACCAAAAACAAAACAGAAGGTAAACCTTAAGCTTGAATTATGCCCTTTATTCCCTCATATTCTAATTATTTTCATATCAATCATATTATCTTCCAGTGTTCTTGCATCAGGAACAGCATCGCAAATAAATTCAAAAGCAAGATTAGCCATTGGATATGATAGCAACGTTTCTGATAAGGTTAATGACCCATTAAAAAGCAATTTCCTGCAACTTTATATCAATTCTGACTTCAATCTATATCCTACTACAAAATCTTCATTAGCAATAAAGATCCAAGATGGGCTAAAATATCATGATGCCAAATCCCTGTCAAATGAAAGTATATTAATTAATAGCATGGATTTATGCTTTACACATAAGATTACAGAACACCTAACGCCTGATATTTGTGGTGAAATCAGAAGCCGAACATCAATGCACAGCAGAAGCCAAATAATCTCAAGTGAGGAATCATACATGCGTGGCAATGCAGGAGTGGCTTTGAAGGCAATGATTTTTAGCGATATTTCTAGTAGAATTTTTCTTAATTATAAGGCAACGAATTTTGAGGATTTTGATCCATTTGATCGTCGTGGATATGAGTTTGGGTGCAAAACAAATATCAGACTTTTGCCAAATGCCTTCATTAATTTCCAGTATTCCAGAGAGAAAATGAATTTTAATAAATGGGATACTGAAGGAAAATTGCGAAATGATGTAACAGACACTATAAACGTAGGTGGGCAGTTTTATAAATACCTTCTTATAAATTTCAATGCTTCCTATGAAAACAATAATTCTAATGCAATTGGATATTCATATAAAGGTTATATGGCTTCTATCTTGATGGCAAAAGCAATATCAGATAAAACAACATTAGAGTTATACGCATTATTTAGATCGAGAAAGCATGAATCATCTTTAGATGAAACAAATTCTATACAAATTGACATAGAAGATGAAGAACGCAATGTATTTATAACAAAAATATCAAGGGACATTGCAAGGCGTGTCGCATTGGAGATGCAATACGATTTGCGCAGAAATCGGTCTGGAGTAGAAGGTGGAACATACGCCAAAAATGTCTTTTCTGCATCAATACTTTCAGATTTCTGATTATAACATCAGAAATCTGAAAAGTAATTTGATTTTTCTGATACTAATTATGCGAATTGTGGCAGATATTGCTCATGAGTTTTTAATAATTCATCAGCTAGTTTTTCTGCGTCAAAAGAATCTGATACAGATCCATCAATTAACAATGCTTCAACAAATAGCTTTCTATCACCTGTCAACGCTGCATCAACGGTTATGGATGCAGAAGCAATCTTACGGAGTTGTGGAGCTGCCAAAATATCAGGATAATCGTTATCCTGTATTGCTTTTAGTCCTTGTGATGTTGCTACTGATGTCATTTCCAAAAATACATCATTTGGAAGATTAGGTATTGCGCCCATGTTAGGCAAATTCGCAAAGAATATCTCTCTTGTATCGTCATCAATGGCTCTCAAAATGGATAATAGCTTTGTATGCTCACCTGTCGATCTTTGGAATATGCCATCATCAAGCGGAATTTCGCCTTTTGCATAAGCCTCCATATTTGCATAACTTGCATCATCATACTTTATTATGTTCTCAAAATGCCCTTCTTTGCCTATTGGATTTCCAAAGCAGTCGCCATCTCGGAATCGTTCTGGAAAGAACTCCATTACATGCCCATCACCAACAGCAGGAAATGCCCCATAATGATCAAATAACCATTCACAAAGACGACCACCTCGCCCTGGGTTTTCTCTAAGCTTTTTGCGTAATAATTCAAGCCCATCTTGTCCTTTCCAGCGAAGATCATAAATCCAAGTAAAGTGATTAAGCCCTGCAGCCAATGCAGTTACTTCATCAGTAGGCGCACCGATAATCCTTGCCAGATCATCAACAATGGCATGAACACCAATACAAAGTCCAATCACATTTGCACCAGTGGCTTTGCGCACAGCCCAGCAATTCACAGTCATCGGGTTCGCATAATTGAAGAAATATGCTTCTGGACATAGATCAACGACATCATAAGCAATATCCACCATTGCAGGAATCATGCGCATTGCTCTTGATACTCCGCCAGCCATAACAGTATCACCAACTGATTGAAAGATTCCATATTTTCGTGGAATAAAGACATCAGCTTCCCATGCACGCCTTCCACCAACACCGATTGTTGTTGCTACAAC
The DNA here is from genome assembly GCA_964564735.1 of uncultured bacterium. Taxonomy (GTDB): domain Bacteria; phylum Poribacteria; class DTPJ01; order DTPJ01; family DTPJ01; genus CAZMCH01. The sequence continues at coordinate 27,184 of CAZMCH010000033.1, read as the reverse complement.
ATCAGCATTAGGAAGCAAGTCGCATCTATTTGTTGACGAAGCGATGGAAATATCCGCATTTTTATATTCTATCATTCGTTTTGATAGACCCTCTGCAATACTCAAAGCCTTTGGATCAACATCAACAAGCCCAAGTTCCCATGATGATTTTGATTGAATAAGATCAACAATCAATCCCTGAGTAAATTTTACGCTTCCTGCACCAATCAAGACAATTTTACGTTTTTTCATTTATATACTCCATTTTTTACTTTTATGACTAAAGTTCTATCGTCATTATACCGATAAAGAATCGAATGTCCAAAATAAGACCAATATTGAATCAAATCCATTATAATTTTGATAATAAGGGGAGTTTCAATGCAAAGAGAAAGATATAAAAATATTGAAACTTTGTCAATAGAAACATATCTTCAAAGAAATTGGATTGAAAATAAGATTGAACTTGATAAAGAGTCTAGGTATCTGATATTAGCTTTACAATCAATAAAAAATGCAATTATTATCACAGATATAAACACAAATGTTATATTTATGAATCATTCAGCAGAACAATTGATTGGTTGGAAAAAAGAAGATGCAATAGAAAAACCGATAAAAGCGATAATTCCTTTTACAACTTGGCTTTCAGAATCAAGTTATGAAGAAGATATAGATAGGATTATAAACAAAGGAGAGACTTTTGAACTTTCTGAACATACTCTGATGATGGATAAATTTAAGCGCAATAAGCAAGTAACAGGTTATATTACACCTTTTAAGAATGAAGACGGCGATATTATAGGCATGGTGGTTAATATGGAAGATTTTACTGGCAAATACAAGATCGAAAGTGGAATACAAGAAATACAAAGATTCGAATCTTTTGGAACATTAGTTAGTGGAATTGCTCATGATTTCAATAACATATTAACAGCAATTTTGGGTAACATATCTTTGGTAAAGTATGGGGCGAACCCAAAAGAAATATTTGAAAGATTAACAGAAACAGAAAAATCACTAGATAGAGCCAAACATTTGACAGATCAGTTGCTCAATTTTTCAAAAAATGAGGTTTCTGTTGATAAATTTACTTCTATTGGCGAGGTAGTAAAAAAATCTGTCAATTTAATGCTGACTGGATCAAATATAAAAGGACGATTCAATATATCAGATGATCTATGGATGGTTGATATAAGCCAAAATCAAATAAATCAGGTTATAACTAACATCGTAAGTAATGCGATTCAAGCTATGCCTTCAGGAGGCATGCTAGATGTTTCTATCCAAAATTTGGTCTTAAATGATGATGAGCTTCCACCATTAAATAAAGGCGAATATGTAAAAATATCAATAAAAGATTACGGAATAGGAATAAAAGATAATGATATAAACAGGATTTTTGAGCCATATTATACAACCAAGCCAAATGGCAGTGGTCTAGGACTTACTGTCTCTTTATCAATTATTAATGAAAATAAAGGGCATATTACAGTTTCTTCACAAGTAGGCATTGGAACAACCTTTTATATATATCTTCCCTCGTCTTCGCAAAAGGCTTTACTCAAAATTACAGAATCAACAAATCGCCCAAATCGTGAAAAAAGAAAGGTTCTCATACTTGATGATGACGAGTTAATCAGAGACCTTACATATACCGTCCTCAGTAATCTCGGATATGAAGTAAATACTGTTGATGAAGGGATAAGAGCAATTGAGATATATAAAGAAGCACTAGAACTAAATGAACCTTTTGATGCAATAATAATGGACCTAACAATACCCGGGGGTATGGGTGCTAAAGATACAATCAGGCTACTAGACAAAATAGACCCAAATGTCAAAGCAATCGTATCAAGTGGGTATTTTAATGATCCAATAATAACTGACTATGCCAAATATGGCTTCAAAGGCGTTATTGTTAAACCTTATGGAATAAAGGAATTGAGTTCAATTCTTAATAATATTATTACACAATCTAATTGATATTATTCGTTGTTAAGGTATAAGATATGAGCAATGTTTATGATACAGATAGCATTATGGTAAAAGAAAAATATGATCATATATTAGAAAAATCTAAATGCTATCAAGCCATCTTTGAAACTGCCAAAGACTTGATTTTCATCAAAGACAAAAACTTGAAATATGTCTTTATGAATCCGTCTATGGAAACCTTTTGTAATACCTTATGTCTAGAACCGATAGGACGAACCGATGAAGAAATATTTGATAAAGAGATAGCCAAAACTATTAAAAAAGCCGATATACAAGTTATTAACGGTGAAACAGTGGAAACAGAGCATACCGTTATAATTGAGGAAAAAATAAGGATTTATAGTATTATAAAAACACCATTAAGAAATGATTCAGAGGAAATTATTGGGCTATTTGGTATAGCACGTGATATAACTGAAAATAGCAACACCAAAAAGTCATTACAAAAAGTAGAAGACAAATATCTTTCATTAATTGAAAATGCTAACGAAGGGATAATTGTTATCCAAGATGGATTAATAAAGTTTGCAAATCGCAAAGTTCTTTCTTTTTTGAATATTGATAATTACAATCTTATTTTGGCTCCATTTGATAGTTTTATTCATCCTGACGATAGAAATATGGTTATAAAGAATCATTTTGGGAGACTTAAAGGCGAAGATATACCTTCTCAATATGAATTTAGAGTGCTTGACAAAAACGGGAATGTAAGATGGGTTTTAATTAATGCTGTTGTCATAGATTGGAATGGAAAACCTGCAATCCTAAATTTTCTCAATGATATTACAGATAAGCGAAATATGGAAGAAGAGATTTTAAGGGCAGATAAATTAGATTCACTTGGTGCGCTTGCTGGTGGAATTGCTCATGATTTCAATAATATATTAACTGCAATTCTAGGAAACATATCTCTTGTAAAAATGTATATTATGCAGGGAGATAAGCTCTATGAAAGGCTTGTTGAGGCAGAAAAAGCATCATTAAGGGCAAAAGAACTGACACAACAGCTATTAACATTTTCCAAAGGTGGTTCGCCAATCTTCAAAACTACATCAATAGTAAAATCTATCAGAGATTCTGTTAATTTTAGCTTAAGTGGTTCAAATGTCAAATGTGAATTCTGTATTCCTGATAACATGTATCTTGTAGATATTGATGAAAGCCAAATATGCCATGCTATTAATAATATAATTATTAACTCTGTTCAGGCTATGATTAACGGAGGAACAATATATATCAAATGTGAAAATATAATTATTAATGAAAATGATCTTAATATAATGAAACCCGGTGAATATGTTAAGGTATCTATTGAAGATGAAGGAGTAGGAATTTCAAAAGAGAATTTATCGAAGGTATTTGATCCTTACTTTACAACCAAAGAAAAATCAAGAGGACTGGGTCTAACAACTACATATTCAATCATTAAAAAGCATGGTGGATATATAACTGTTAATTCAGAATTGGGGGTAAAGACTGTATTTGACATTTATCTTCCTGCCTCAAAGCAAAATTGCATAAATAATGTATTTCCAGAAGCTAGATTAATAACAGGAAAAATTCTAGTAATGGATGATGAAGAGTCTATTAGAAATTTAGTTTCTGAAGCCTTAGGCATGGTTGGTTATAATGTTTATGCTGTTTGTGATGGTAAAGATGCAATTAAATCCTACCAAGAAGCAATAGAGATGGGATTACAATATGATGTAGTTATATTAGACTTGACCGTCCCCGGTGGTATGGGTGGTGAAGAGACGATTAAAAAACTTATTAAAATAAATCCTGAAATTAAAACAATCGTGTCAAGTGGATATTTTGATGATCCCGTAATTGCAAATTATAAAGAATATGGCTTTAAAGACTTTATCTTAAAGCCATATAGAATAGAAGACTTGCAGGAAACCTTAATTAAAGTAATGAATTCATAGTTAAAGAATCTTTTATGGGCGTTTGATTCCTCCCCAAGATGCGCTATTTAATATTTTATTCAGGAGTTTTTTTATAGTTTCTATATTCCCAATTTCATCAGAAGGTTCACCCTCAAAAAATCTTATATCATCAATCCAAAAATCAATATCCGAAAGCCCGACCCATAAACCTAGCCAAATTTTTCCATTATAATCATCTGGAGCTTTAAAAGTATAAACATATTCTTTCCAATCAATACTATCAAGAATTACAGTTTCATATAGAAGTATTGTAACTGGATTATCCATCGCTTGCATAACTAGATCAAATTCTCTAAATCTGCCATCTCTAACGTCGAGTTTTGCCCAAAACTTAAGTGTATAGGTTTTACTTTTCTCAAAAGGTATATTATGCTTTAGAATTTGAACATTTGAAGCATTAGCACTTGGTTTTTTTAATGAAACAAAAGCACTGTTTTTTCCACTATGAGCTGTAAAATTATCTGTTATAAGACGATACACGCCTTCTGGATCACAGCCTCAACCACCCTGTTTTATTATCCATTCAGAAGGTAAATCACCAATTTTATCAGTTTCAAAAGAACCATTGCCTATTCGATTTTCGCCCTTTTGAAAAGCATTAGCACCAATAATCAAAAATCCACTGATTATTATCATGTTAATTGCAATTAACAAGCGTTTTTTCATATTAATCCTTTCTATTTATCTATAAAATCTTGCCAAACAATGCAATAATTAATTAATGGGCATATTTTGCATTTTGGATTTTGTGCATGGCAGATATTACGACCAAAGGTTATCATATTTACATGCAAAGAAAAAGCCTTCCCCAATGGACATAATTTACCCATAATTTCATGTGCCTTATCAGGCGTAGAATTTGATGGAATAAGATCAAGACGTTTACTAACACGAAATATATGAGTATCTACAGGAAAAACTTCTTTTTTGCAGGCAAAACAAAGCGTAACACTGATTGTTTTTAGACCAATGCCATTAAGTTTTGTAAAAAGTTCAATAGCATCTCTTGTGTCCATGTTACAAATAAAATCGATATTTAATTGTCCGTAGTTTTCTTTTATCCACTCAAGTAA
>CAZMCH010000033.1:0-22175 GCA_964564735.1 uncultured bacterium | reverse complement strand
CTAATGCTTTTTTGTTTTGCCAACCCACCAATTTTTATAGTGTCGGAAATATCATCTACATTAGCATTTAGAACTTCATCCCAAGAAGCATATCTTTCTATAAGTCTATCATAGGCTTTTCCACTATTAACATCATTTGTATTTTGAGATAATATTGTATGAATCAGCGTATCCAATGGTTTTTCGTCATCTGTTCGTTCTGGTATACCAAACTCATTTTCCAGTATATCACTTATTTTTTGAGTTTTTGTCCTTAGTTTGTCAATATCCATCTTGTATGTTTTTGTAATATAATAATTAATGGCATAGCAACGCTATGCCATTATGAATAATTAACGGGATTTAATATCTCCCCAAGTAACAGAGAGTTTATCTTTTGATTCTAACGATGATAATGCCTGTTTCCATCCTTTTGTCAATTGAACGATCTCATCTTTACTTAATGCTCTGCTAAATAGGACAATTTCATCCATCCCGCCTGTATATGATTCAGAACCGTATTTTAATTGTAATGTGTCCGCAGGAACTCCGATCTTACCAGCCCACTCACCATTAAAATTAGCATTACCATCGGTCTTTAATTCTTTTTCTTCAACCCCGTTTATATAAAGTTTCATTAATTTGCCGTCGTAAGTTCCGGCAATATGTGTCCATTCTCCCTTTACTACTTTGGTTGTGCCATAAGCACCCGGACTGATTCCATTGCTAGTCCATATCCTAAAAGACCAACCATCAGGAACAGGTTCACTAGCAGACTGATCTTCTAATAGATAGGCATTTTGTCGTCTGATGCCTGTATCAGAATCAGCATCAATTCTAAACCATCCAGCAATTGTAATAGCATTTGTTATACTATTTATACTATCTGATGTTTTCACATCAATACTTCCGCCTCCAGGGGCTATCACACATCCATCAAATTTGCCCTTATCTACTTTAAATGCGCCATTTGCCACTGCATCATTCTTATTTTTCGAAAAATCTGCAAAGACATCAGCCTTTCCATCATCAAAAAGCCACACACCAACCAATGATTTATCATTCGGGTCAAGTGCCAATGATATTGAACATAAAAAAAACAAAATACATGTAGTTATAAGCAAAACTTTCATATCATTCACTCCCTTTTGTTAATTTGCTTGATGATGCAATTTGGAAAGCCATAAATTATTTTTAACACAATTTTAACATCTAACAAAATTGACTTACAGCTTCCCTCCTTTCCAAATGAAAAAAATCATAGATAGTATAAGATATAAACCGCATTTTTATAATACCACAGCATCGCCAAAAAATCAACATTATTTAAGGTCAGTTCGATATAAGAATGAACCACAAAGACAATAAAAACACAAAGTCCCGCAAGTGATTAAAGATTAGACTTTCAAGATTGTATTGGTCAAGCAAATTAATTATTTATAGAACGCTGATTAGGCGGATTTGGCAGATTAAAGCGGATAGAGAAATCGTAAAATGTCATGTGTGAAACGTAAAAGGTAAAGTATAATAAAGTAAAACTCATTACTCATTACGCTTCACTTATTACAAACCAAATCAGCGTCAATCCGCTTAATCCGTTTCATTCGCGTTCTATTCCTAAAAAAATTAATTCGGTTTACCAGTATGTTCCCAATCTTCTAATATTCAATCTGGTAACCCCAATTCTTACAACAAATTCTCGCTAGATAGCTATTTCAAAACTTAGTCATTACAGATATTCTATGGCTGTTGCCAAGTTCATGACTGAGGAAGGCATAGTCCACAATGAAACTTAACAGGGAGTCTCCGCTTTTAAAACCGATATTAGTCCCAGCGCCAGCAGTGAAATCGTGTCCCTGAATCCCTGTGCGAATGGCAAGTAAATCAGCAAGGACATACTCTAATCCATAATTCATCTCAAGACCGTGTCTTGTGTTTGCATCAACAGAAAAAACAATTTGGCTAGATATGCTCTTTAATTCCTGTGAATAGGCAACTCCAGTCTTTATGTTTGGCTGAACTATATCCGTATGTGATGGCGATGATGTTGTATTCCAAAATAGTCTTGTCTTAAAAAAATCCTGAGCCATCAACCCTATGGATAGATCAGCAGAAGGATGGCTATCTTCTTTGGACAAAGAACTAGCTCTCCATATAAGTCCTAAATCGCCCCCAAAACCGACTGCGTTTCTATTTGCTCCAGTGATTGAGTTATAAATAAACTTAAATGTTCCGCCAAGTTGGATGTTATTGCCTTTTAAGAAACTAGGCTCGACATTTTTGCCATAAGACAACAAAAAGGCATTTTCTGTATCCTGCATGTAACCTGAAATAAATGGACGATTGGATGCACTCATCTCTCCGGGCTTTGCCAGTTGTGTCATGGGAATATCATCTATCCCAAGTCTTATCCAACTTAGACCAAGCGTCCCTGCCTTGCTAAATGGATGAACTACATTGACAAAATCGTATTTATCCAAGCCATAAAGCCCTGTGTGCATAAATGCTAATTCAGTCCGATCTAATCCACCAAGACCTGCGGGATTCCAATAGGCAGAAGTTGCATCATCAGAGACAGCAACAAAACTTCCTCCCATTCCTAATGCCCTTGCACCAACACCAAGACTTAGAAATTCACCTGCGTATTTTTCTGCACCATAGGCAGATATTGATATAAACAAAAATAATAAGCAAATTATATATGTAACGCGCATTTCGCACTTCCTATCAGTTATTTGAGTTTCAGCATTTTTCCTATTTCAACAATATCGTCTTTACCTCTGCTTTTGAGTCTGAGTTTATAATAATAAACACCGTTGGCAACTTCCTTACCATCCTCGTCCCTGCCATCCCAATGTATCATCACGAAATTTATAACATTATGATCTTCAAGCATCCTTATTAATCTGCCAGAAACAGTATATATTTTAATTATAACATCATCTGCAACTGAGCTAATATGGAATGTTATGTCTGTCTCTCGTTCAAATGGATTTGGATAATTCATTAAGGACTTTTCTTCTAGCTTGAAATCGCTTTTTACGTCAAATCGGATCGACCTTATCCCTAAATTTCCATTGAAATCATAAGCCATTATTTTCACTTCATAGCTTCCAGATTCGAGTTTTTTAGGATTGTAATTTAGCGCAACATCATTTGACATATTATCCCATCTATAAACATAATCTTCAGGTTTTACTGATTCAAAATCTCCACCATCAAGACTAACCAAAATATCTATTTTGCGTGACAATAAATCAATTCCATTATCATCAGATATTAGCGCATGAATTTCTGGTTCAGATGATACAATATCACCATTGGCAAATTTTTGGTTAGCTACATCAATCTTTATATTCGGAGGGCGATTATCGCTATTCATCATAAGGCAAAAAATTCCAGATTGGTTAATATCTGCTTCTATTGTTCCTGTTTCTACTGTTTTAAATCGTAGCTGATTACCAGTAATAAAAGGGCTTATACCTGCGGTTACTTTAAGTTTAATACCAGTTTTGACATCAAAAAACTCATTGCCGACAGTGCCGATATAATCTTGATCGTTTTGTTTTATTCTGCCCGTTTTGGTACCTTCGACGTTATAATGAATAGAATCTACAAAATTTATACGCCAATCATCAATGGGTGTATTTGCGCTATTATCCAAAGATAAATGGCTTATTATTCCAAGATTGTTGTCATTTTCGATCACAAAGGCATATATATTTTTACTTATAATTTCACCTGATTCATATATAGGTCGTGAAGGCATTTTAGCCCATCTCTTTGCAGATTCATACCAACGATATATTCCCATTTTGGATACTCTATCAATAAAAGTTTTATTTAATACCTCTATTTGTTCAGTTTCAAGACTGTTATCAGGAATATTGCCTAAACCAATTTCATTTTTGATTTTATTCCATATCGGCGCAATTTCATAGAGCATCTTTATAGAGACCGTTTTGTTAAAATTAAATATCTCTAATGTTTCTAATAGTGGATCAGAAAGCATAAATCCAGCATTTTGTCCGTTTGGTAATGGAACAAATGATATTGATGGCTGGTTATTTTGAATCTTCATATCTTTAACACTACTGATCTTTAATGGCTTATTTTGATTAACACTATTAGATGGAATTATGGCTTGAATAGCATTATTTGTATCTTTTATAGTTATTTCCTGATTGGCTATCAATAAAACATCTGCAATATCTAATATCCTGCTAGATAAATTATCATTTTTATTTTCTTCGCTACATTGACTAATACCATCACTATTTGGAGGATCAATCCAGACAAAAACAAATTGCCTTCCGTTTGTCAAAGTGCAGGGAACAAATATATTCGCTGTTTGTGTTCCTTTTTCTAATGTTTTCCAATCGCCTAATTGAACACTAGCTTTACCAAGTAGCCTTGCGTTTGTGTCTGGTTTACCATCGCTATTTCCATCAGGATTGCCATCAAATGCCATCACATCAACAGGGCAAGAAACACTTGATCTTCCTGAATTTAGCAAACCCACAACCAATCCCCATTTTTGCTCTTTGGCTGAGTATATGTATTTGATGTCTGGATAATTACCAAGTTCTGTTTGTGCTACAACTAGATTCGTTCTGGACGAAAGGCTTATAACCATTTGATCGGTATTAACAACATTATTATCGTTATCTGTAACCACTATTTTATATACAACATCCCTTGATGAATTACTTACATTAATGGATTCTTGGAGTTTATAGGCATCTTTTGCCTGATCATAAACCATCTGTGATTGATTCTGTCCTGTTCCGCTATTCCAAGAAATAACGACTGATTTTAGCTTTGAATTGCCTGAATCATCATCTATTTTTGCATATATTTGCAGATTACCATCTTTTATTTCATAATCCAGACTTTTTATAAATGGAATACCGATGTTAAACTTAAAGCCTCCGATAACTGCTTCTGAGCCAATTTCACCAAAAAGCTTCAAAAATCCTGTCCCATTTGTTGCATTTGAAGGAATATTAATAGACAATGCTGGCGTATTTCCATTTGATATGCTAACAGGGATGGTTTCCTGATTGCCGTTAGGTAAAACAAGCCTTGCTGATGTATTGACGCTTATACCCGATGACTGTCCTTGAAGATTAACAACTTTTGCAGTTCCCACCTCAAGCTTGCCACCAGAACTGACAGATAAACTATTTGGCTGTATCTGCGCTTCATAATCAGGAATATTTAATCTTGATGCTGGGTCACCAAATAGTGTATATTCATACATCTGCGTTAACCAGACAGAACCTTCTTGTTTTAGCAATCTAGTTTTTGATACAGCAGTTGCTTGTCCTACTCTTAATAATTTATCCTTGAATATCCCTTCGAATAAAAGATTATTCATGACAACGTTTCCATGTCCATAAGTAAGCCTTGTTGCACTGAGCATCGCTACAACACCCTTTCGCTTTGCTCTGAGCATCCCTTCTGCCATGCTTAATTCACCGGGAACATCAAAATAGCCATTATAACAGCTAAAAACTAAAAGGAATGGATATATCTCTGTTTCCTTTAATTCCTCAATATTAGTTATGCTGAATATGATCTCATGCGCCCATACATGCCTGCCACCATGTCCAGAATATTGGGCTATAATTGAGCCTTTGGCAAAGGCATCTTTAATCATCTCTTGGGTAACATGAGAAGGTATCCTTGTTTCATTTGGATTATTCTGCACTTGCTTTATAATTTCCCTTAGGTATATTTTTGTCGTATCATATCCAAACGGAGTATAATTTGTCCATACATCTTCAAGACCTATCTGGAAGATTTCATCTCCTGCGGCGTGTGTTTCATCATCAGCAATTGAGACAATTTGCTTGCGCCATTCCCCGTTTGTTTTTTGTGATTCATTTGCGATAATCTTATAAATAACGTCATCTGCTTCTTCTATATTTGCAACAGGTATTCTACCAAGATATATATCGGGAAAGCCATCATTGCCGTCAATAGTGCTATACCAATGATCTACAGAAGTTTGACCAAATGTCGTCTTGATATAAAAGGTAGGTATAAATCCTGTAAGCTCTGGTGCTTCTTTATAGACTTTTTTATCGATACCTAAAAAATCATAAGTCGCATCACCAAATATAAGAACATACGCAGGGGAAGGTTGTATCCAATTATTATAAGCATAAGTCAAAAAGCTTTTTATTGCATGTGGACTGACCATTCCATTTCCAAACTCATCATAAATATCTGTAACATCAATGACCTTTGTCGTAAAATTACCACCAAGATTTCCAGAACGCCATTCGGCAAGCTTTTTTGCAGATTCTAAATAAACTGGGTGAGAAATAATTATGTAATCAGCTTTATTTAGCGGACTTTTTAACTCTGATGGGGTGTCTAGTTCTATTCTGTCAGGTCTAAGGATACTCGCTGAAGAAACCGCTATATATTCAAAAGGTAGATTTCCCATATCTTCAAATGTTACTGAATAGGCAGTTTCTGGAATTTGTATCTTCGAGAAACGATCATCGTTTCCATGCAAAGCTATGTCCCTTAACCTATTTCTGTCTTCTTGATTCAACTTGTATTCTTTAATGACGACATCCTTAAACTTGCTTATTGCATTAGAGTTTGATATTTGAAAAATCTCAATATTCTTGTCAATGAAACCACTAACTGTATAATTGTTTATTTCATTTGCATAGATATTTAGGGCATCCACTTCTTTTATGATTAAATATGTATGTTGACCGTCAACGATCATCCATTTATTGCCTGATTCTAATACAATTATATTGGCATTTTCAGAAAGTATGACCTTTGCAATTTTTAGCCTCAATTCCAATTCGGGTGTTATTTTGCCTCTATCAAGATTAAGCCTGTTTTCAAGACCAATAGTGGCAATGGGCTTTGATGTTTTCTGTTCTGGTGTAGAAAATTCAAGAATATCATTAACTGAGATAAGTTTTCGGAAATATCCGATCTCAAACCAATTAAGATATATCTGATATGGATAGCTATCCATATCTGTTCCATCAGCAGGATTTGAACCGATGCGGGTTATCCTTAATTCATTATCAAAGCCTTCCTTTATGGCGGTTGATGGTATTTGTCCATCATAGCTATATATATCTTGGCTATTCCATTTTGCTTCTTCACCGACTCTATTACCATTTACAGAGATCATTGCTTCGTGGTCTATATTTGTGCATCCAACAAGCTCAACCTTGAAATCAGGTTTAGCGGGACTTTGTGCTAAATCATGAACAGGAAATTTTACTGTAACCTCGTTTTTGGATGAACCATTTTCTATGCCTGTCCAGAACCAATGATCACGTGATTCGAACCAGCCATCTAAATCATTGGCTTCCTGTGCAACGTTCTGTAATTTGTGATGGAGACGGTCTTCTTCAAAACGAACCTTTGATTTAAAGAATGTAACTTCGGTTGCAGATTGCGCAGAAGGAATTCCGCTTTTCTGAACCATTCTTATACCTTTGCTATCACCCCAAGTCAGCCAATAAACATTCCATCGTGTATATATGCTAGTTGGCTGAGAACCAAAGAACTCTATATAATCATCTTTATCAAATCTGCCATCAACCTCACCAGAAACATAAATGGGAATTTCTGAACCGAGAAAACTCATCTTAAATGTTCTAGGGTCTATACTTGATGGCTCGATGCCTGTGCCTTTTAATGTTGCATAGTCTAGTTTATATATTCCTCTTTTGCTGATAAATAGCTTTAGGGCTTGTGAAGGGGATTGTATCTTGGGATTAGATGGGGCTTTTTGTGATGTTGTGGATATACGCCAATTTTTAGCAGAATCATAGTTAATTAAAAGGCTTTTATATGCGTTTTCAAATTCCTTATCCTGGTTATTAGTCAATTTTGATGGGGCAAAATTACCCGAAGAAAAATTAAGCCTCAAAGTGATTTTTGTATATTTTCTTAACAATCGCAAAGCGGGATTATATTGAACTGGCTGTATTTGCAGAACTATTACACGCTGTCTTCTGATGTTACCCTCATAGTTTATAAGTGCTATTTTTGAAGGATAAAAGGTATTTTGTCTATAAAAATCCCTGTCAATTGTGAATTTATCAATTATTGACTCTATCCCATTCGGCGATTTGTCTAATACCTGATATGGAACAGGTATTGGCAAATATCCTTTAATATCTGTATATTTTGAGTCAATGATATTAATAGATATAGAAGCAGAAGGCGGAACACCTAAAAAAACATTCGTAACAGGTAATTTAGGTTTGCCTGTTTCATATGTAAAAGAGCAATCTTTATAGCTAATTAGATGGTAATTTGTGCCATCTATTTCTTTATTTTCTGTTCTCAAATCACTCAGATCAAGTTCTATGGTTGCACCGTTAGCGTCAGAACTAATCAGCTTTGCTGATGAGCTATCTTGCATTTCTGCTATACAATATTTAGATGAAAAACATAGGATAGCAAAAAATAACAAGGCAAAAAAAGGCGCTTTTTTTACCTTTTTTGATAAAACAGCTAATCGGTGAGGAAGCTTGACGAGGATTGGAGACTCAAAAAGCAAGCGAAAAACAACATTATGGATCATTGTCAATTGGCTCCTTGTAAGTCCTCGATTGTAAGTATTTCATTGTGTTTGAGTATATCATAACGAATATATCGCTGTCAAGGTTTAGGGTAATGTAATTGTATTTATCCTAATTTACATTCTATATATCTTTTTTTACAGTCCAAAGCCCTAATGCAGGATTACTAATAAAATAAAAATCGTCATTATAGCCATCTTTAAGTTTTGATGTGTCGTATTTTCTCATCAATTCATTTACATCAGCCCATTTATAGCCTGCTTTTTCTGTTTCCTCTTTGCTCAAATAACCGGGCGCATAAGTAATATTAAATCGTCCTTCTGATGAACCATGAATAAGATGCGCAGCAGAAACAAGATTTTTTCTTAATTCCTCGTTATCTTTCACTTCTTGTAATATTTTGTCAGTCCCATGATAGCCATATTTTCTAATCAATCTGTCAATTTCTGGGTCTTCGCCATACATGCGCAAGCCCGGTGCTATGACGATTAATTCCCCATCATCAGCCATCGCCATTCTTGTTCTATAAATAGATTTGTTGCCTAACCAATGGCTTTGATATTCTATTGGGTCAAGATAAACGACAGCTTTCTTTAATGGCTCTTTTAGGCGAGTTAAATTGACTTTTTGGCTTAATTCTGCCGCTTGTTGAAAAGTTTCCCTATCATCACCGATAAATAAGCCTCTCATAACAAGTTTGCCGTTATCATCTCTACCCATTACCGTCATTATGTAAATAATATTAATGCCCTTCAGGAATCTTTCCTCAGCATAATTGAAAACTTGGCGGACAGGCGTATCAATCTTGCCCATTATGCGTTCCATGCCATAAACACCTGCAAGAAAATGACTTTTGTTTATCGTCTGCTCTCCACCAATACCAACAAAGATATTTTTATTATAATTGGCAAATCCAGTATTTTCGTGTGGAACAACCTGACCGATGGAAAGAACAAGATCATACCCGCCTTGCATTAGGATTTTATTAACCTGAATGGGTATCTCATAATCAAGTTTGCCTTCCGATAGTTGATTAACAAAATTAGAAGGAACAACACCGATCTCCACAACATCATTTCGCCAATCATGCACTAAAAAAAGTTCTTTTGGAATAGCTGGATACATTATATCTAGCTGTTCGCTTGTAAGTGCTTCATGCGTTCCTATCGTTGGCATTATCGCATCTATGCCAATTTTATCGTATATTATCTTTGTTATTTCGCCTGCGCCTGAGTGAAGACGAGTTATATCAGGGGGCAAAACCAAAATTTTTGAATAATTACCGATCTTCTTTAATGCTTCCTCGATTAATTCCTTTCTCTTACATGAGTCTATAATTACATCCGTTCCACCATAGCCAATAATCATCTAATACTCCTTAACGGAATCTGTGTTCCAAAAAAATTCAACCTATTACCTATCTACTCCGAATATTTTCTTTTATCTTAATTTATCCAGAGTCTCTTGTCACCATCTTGACTTTTATTATATCATCTCCTTAATTAGTAGATATTTTTTCAAACAAAATAGAAACAAATCTATTATCTCATATTGATATTTTTATTGTCAACGAATATTGCATTGATTATTATGAGTTTTTTTGTTATGTTTATTTAACAATTTTTGTTATCAAAGATATGAGTTTTTTACTTATATTTTATTATTATTCATAAAGGAGTTTTGATGAACCCAAGAGATAGGCTTTTGAGAGCTATGCGCGGTCAATCAATAGATCGAGTGCCAATTATATTACATGGATTTATGTGTCAGTCACATGATAATATGTCAAAAATAAATGATCCATTAAGGAAAAAACTGATTAAACGTGTTATTGATGAGACACATTTTACAATGCAAGTCCCATCACATATAAACCGTATGCTAGTTACACCTACTCAGAGAATTAAAACAGAGCAAAAGCTTCTTCCTGATGGCAATACACAAATACTTGGGGTTATCGATACACCAAAAGGCAAACTCACTTATGAATCAATATGGAATCCTATAATACAAACAAGTTGGACAGTAAAGTATCCCGTTGAAAGTATGGAAGATATAGAAAAAATAAAATCTGTTTCTTGGGAATTGCCTATCAATTTAAGTCCACCAGATATGAATGATTTACCCGATGAGTTTTTTGAAAGAGGGATAATGACAACAAACATATCATCACCATTTGTCTGTGTATCTGCAATGATGGATTATGAGAAGTTTCTTGAATATTGCTATACAGAATTCGACTTAATGCTAGAATTAACAGAAATCTGCAAAGAACGTATAATGGATTGTATGAAAGTTTTAATGTCTAAGTCGGGAATTGAATATGTATGGATCGGAGGCAGTGAATGGATAACGCCCCCTATGGCTTCACCTGATATATATGATGCGCTAGTTCAAGAGCAAGAGAGAGAAATTATTGACTATGTTCATAAATTTGATGCAATAACGCATATACACTGTCATGGTAGGATCAAAGATGCTTTACCTAAAACAATTGAACGAGGCGGAGATTATACAGAACCCGTCGAACCGCCTCCCGATGGTAATATAACTATGAAAGAGGCAAAACAAATATCAGCAGGTAGAATCACTCTTGGTGGTAATATTGAATGTCGTATTTTGTGTAACGAAAACGAGAATGTTATAGAAAAGGCTGTATATGATGCCTTTGAAGGTGGCAAATATCGTTTTATTTTGACTCAAACAGAGGCGCATTCGCCTGTTATAAATGAGCAGGAATATAAAAATTATATGCGTATGATTGATATTTGGGAGGATTTATCACCGATATGAAACTGGAAAATGCTGTTGTAGTTGTAACTGGTAGTGCAAGGGGTATTGGAAAAATAATAGCCAAGGCTTTTATAGATCAATGCGCTTATGTTATTGTTGTAGATATACTTAAAGATGAACTTACCAAAACTGCAAATGAATTAGGTGAAAGGGCTTTTTCATTTGTCGTTGATATTACTGATTCAGATCAGGTAAAATATCTTGTTGATAAAGTAAAAAGCAGATTTGGGAAGATTGATATTCTTATAAATAATGCTGGGACATTTTCAGTAATAGGTCCTGTCTGGGAAGTCGATCCCCAAATGTGGTTCAGAGATATAAAGACGAATCTTTTCGGAAGTTTTCTTATGTGTCATTTCATTACTAATGAGATGATCAAGCAGAAAAGTGGATATGTGATTAACATAGTTAGCTCTGGGGGCGTTGGTGACCCACATGCCTACTCAACTAGCTATGCGAGTTCAAAAACAGGTCTAATGCGTCTTACAGAAGGTTTGGCTAAAGAAATTCAGGAACATGGAATAAAGGTCTTTGCTGTTGCACCGCCTGCAGTGCTTACTGATATGACAAAATTTATTATGCTTGATGAAGGTGGGAAAAAATGGCGACCTGAATTTGATAAGATATTTGAGAATGGTCATGATGCGCCTCCAGAAAAAGTCGCAGAAGCCATATTGAATCTTGTTAGCGGTAAGTATGATAGATTGACAGGGCGATACATACTTGTAATGCAAGATTTTGATAATCTTATAAACAAAACTGATGAAATTATATCCAATGATAAACTTACACTTCGTATTAGAAACTAATGAATCTTATAAATAAGGAGATTTTTTATGTCAAAACAGACAATTCATGTTATTTCTCATACACATTGGGATCGTGAATGGTATATGCCATTTGAGAAGCATCGCAAAAGGCTAGTTATGCTTATTGATTCTTTGCTTGATCTTATAGATAATGATCCTGATTTCAAGCATTTTCACATGGACGGTCAGGTTATTGCGCTAGAAGATTATCTTGAGATTAGACCCCAACAAGCTGACAGAATTAAACAAGCAGCAAAAGATGGTAGGCTGTCGTTAGGTCCCTGGTATGTCTTGCAAGACGAGTTTTTGACAAGCGGAGAAGCAAATATCAGAAATATGATTTTCGGGCTTAAATCTGCCAAGAAATATGGTGAACCGATTAAATTAGGCTATCTTCCAGACAGCTTTGGTAATATTTCGCAGATGCCGCAAATATTGGCTGGATTTGGAATTGATAATGCGGTCTTTGGGCGTGGAATAAATCGCTGGAATGGCAAATCCGATTCAGAAGCAGATGGCTATAAATCTGAACTTATCTGGAAATCTCCCGATGGTTCAGAAGTGCTTGGGATATTCATGGCTAATTGGTATGCAAACGCAATGACGATTCCTACTGATCCAGATCAAGTATTAGATTATGTAAATCGTGTGCGTGAAGCATGTATGAGATATGCAACTACATCACACTTGCTTTTTATGAATGGCTGTGATCATACGCCTTCACAACCAGACGTATCAAAGGCAATAAAAATCGCTAATGAAAAACTTGATGATGCGATAATGATCCATTCAAACTTTGCTGACTATATAAAAAGCGTAAAATCAGAAGCACATGATTTGCAGGTCAAAGTCGGTGAGTTAAGAAGCGAATACACAGACGGTTGGGGAACATTAACCAACGTTTTGAGCAGTAGAATTTATCAAAAACAAGCAAACTGGAGATGTCAGACATTACTTGAAAAATGGGTTGAGCCTTTCAGCGCATTTGCGTCAATAATGGGCGGAAAATATGACAGCGATATGATCTGGTATGCTTGGAAAACGCTGATGCAAAATCATCCTCACGATAGTATATGTGGGTGTAGTTGTGATGAAGTTCATCGTGAAATGGATACCAGATTTGAAAAGTGCCAAATATTGTCAGAACAACTGGCAAACGATGCTCTTGAGACAATTGCTGAAAATATTGATATTAATGGATTAATTAAGGATTCAGCAAAAATAGTTGTTTTTAATCCTATGAATTTCCCTCGAAAAGAAATGGTTATAACAACAGTTGATTTTCCTGAAAATGAAGATTTATGCGATTTAATGGTGCTTGATAGTGATGGGAATATAACACCATCTTTTGTTTTGGAAGATATGGGCATTGTATGGGATTATAAACTTCCAGAAGTTGGCTTTAGAATTCCGTATAATGTGAGAAGATTAAAAGTGGCTTTTCTCGCAAGAGTTTCGGGCATCGGATATGCAACATATCAGGCAATTCCTGCTGATGACGAAGAAGATGAAATAAGCCAAGTTTATGAAACTGAAACATTAGAAAATGAATATCTGAGTGTTGAAATACTTAATGATGGAAGATTGAACATTATAGACAAAACTACAGGTATTACCTTCAATGGCTTAAATCAATATCAAGATAGCATAGATATTGGAGATGAATACAATTATAGAGCGCCGAAAGATGATGAGATAATTACGCCTTATGCCTCAGATACAAAGATTGGTCCAATCCTAAATAACGGTGTTTATTCTGAATGCACTATTGAAACAAAGCTTCGTTTAAGTGGAAAGCCTATGGATATTTCATTTACACTTATATTACCTGATAGTAGCAGAGCATTATATATAAGAACAGAGGTCGTAAATGAGCATAAAAATCATCGTTTGAGAGTTCTTTTCCCAAGCGATATTAATACAGAATACGCATCCGCAGATGGTCAGTTTGATGTCGTAAAAAGGAAAATAGCGACATGGGAAGGATGGAAAAATCCATCAAATTGCCAACCGCAGCAAGCTTTTGTTGATATTTCTGATGATGAAAAAGGATTGACAATTGCTAATCGTGGATTGCCCGAATATGAGATTTTACAGGACGGAAAGAATACTATTGCGATTACTCTTTTGCGTTCAATACATCAATTAGGCGATTGGGGAGTTTTTCCAACACCAGAAGCGCAATGTATTGGGCGTCATGTTTTTGAATATGCGATAATTCCACATGCAAATAAACTTGAGCTATCGACTGCTGATATTGATGCAAGGGCTTTTAATGCTCCAATGGTAGCAACTTCGATTAGTGGAAATTCAGGGAAATTATCTGCAAAAAACACATTTATAGACCTTCAACCGCAAAAATTAGTAATTTCATCTATCAAAAAGGCAGAAGAACGTGATAGCCTAATCATAAGATTCTATAATCCCTATGATGAGATGATATTAGGAACAATGAATATACTTATGCCAGTTAAAGAAGCTTATCTATGCAATTTGGCAGAAGAACGAGAGAAAAAAATTGAATGTATTGGTGGTATTATAACTCTTGATGTACCACCAAAGAAAATTATTACGATTGATCTTGTGTTAAATAATTGATTTGGTTAAGCAATAAAATATACGCAATTTATTAGATACGCAAAAAGCCGTAGTCAATAGCAATTGATTACGGCTTTTTTTATGTATTTAGTTTCAATCCTTTTATTTTTATGGTAATGACAAGTTTTGAAATCTATCTCTACATTTTATAGCATCAATTTTTATCTGTGATTAAAATATATACATTAGCCCTTAATCTTTTCGTTTTGGACCAATAACGCCTTCTTCCATCATAGAAAGTAATGGCGAATCTTCTATATTAAGTGGAAGATATATCCTAGCACGTCTCCTACTTGATTCGTATGATGCAAAAATCAATTCTGTTGCCTGCAATGCTTTTCTTCCGCTTAATTCTGGTTCTTTACCTGTTTTTAGGCAATCAATAAGATTAAGAACTGATAAAACAGTATCATCACCTTTCGGAACATCATCAAGGCTTGGAATCTGCCAACCAGCAGCGCCCTCGTGCATGACTCTTATTGCTGGACCATTATTTACATAAACCTCAATCATGCCTTTTGTTCCGATAAGCCTGTTATTACATCCACCGCCTGTTGATCGACCAGTAACAAGCAATCCATAGACATTATTCTTCCATTTTACATAAGACAATCCATCAGTTTCAAGCTGAATGGCAAATGCTGTTCTTTCTTCTTCCCAATTTATCTGTCCCATGACCCATTCTGCAGGTTCATCATTGTTATAAAAATGGAACATATCAAACCAATGTGTTCCCCAATCAAACAGGTTAGGACAATATCCCTCAACACGATGGAGTTGACCGATTGTGCCATCATTTGCTAGTTGTTTTGCTTTTACAAAAGGCGCTCCGAATCTCCTTTGATGGCAAAATGTAATCACAACTCCTTTATCAACACATGCCTGATAAATTCGTTTTGATTCTCCCCATGTCGGAGCCATTGGCTTTTCCGCATGTATTGCTTTAACACCTGCGTTTACTGCATCTATTATTATGTCATAATGCAATCCCGTCCAAACACAAACACTGACTATATCTGGTTTTTCTTTTGCAAGCATTTCTTTATAGTCTGAATATATTCCTGATTCTGGAATATTATGCACCTTTGCCATCTCAACTGCATTTTCCTTCTTTGGATCAGCACAAGCAACAATTTTGACATCTTTGGATGCAGTATAGCCTTGCGCATGACTGCGCCCACGTCCACCGCAACCGATAATTCCAACCTTAAACATGTTTTTATCCTTTCCGTTTAATAATTATAAAAGAATAAACAACGAAAAACACAAAATAACGTATCAATAAGTAATAATAATCTATTAAGTTGATTCATGCAAGTTTGTATTGGTGAACGTACCTGTCCTAAATTATTGGGTAATCATTTTTGGTCAAATCCCTTAACACTCTAACATAGGGTTTGTGGAATATTGACTAGCCAAAACCGGCATAGATACACTGACCTTCCATTTTCTATCTCTATTTTGGAATAGTTTCTCTTCCGTATAATCCAGCATTGTTTAAGCAATTTCCTGAAAAATTTTGCATCCGATTCTGTATGATATTTCTTCCCATTTTTTGTCAGGTTTTGCATGATAATCTCGTTTTTTATTTGATTTCCATTATTCTGACCATTCTCATGGCGATCAGTTCACTTATCCAATAAGATAAAAAATCATTGATAAGATTTATAATGACCGCGATAGAGAATCTACTCCGGAAGAGACAGGAGGATAAATCAGCTCTGTTGGAGATAATAGATGAGTACATCGATGATAGAGAAAAGGTTCGTCAACTATGTGGCTGTTCATGGATACTTGAGCAGATTCAAATAGATAATGATAAGTAATTAATTTTTAAATTAGTATTATTAAGAATGTATCATCTTTTTGTTTTATGCAATACATTTTCTCCCTGATATTTTCCTATGGAAAAGACATTATAACTGTGCCAATACTTTGAGTATTGAATAAATAGCGAAAAGCATTTAAAATGATGTATAAATAATCTATCGTTTATCATCCTTGTTTTATGTTGTTCAAACATTAGAGAATAAACGATTTTATATAGCTATGAAAGTGAATTTGTCCAAACTTAAACTATATTTGGAGGAATAAAAAATGCCTAATAGTGAAAAGCTAGAAGAAATGAAAGGTAAAACAATACTTACATTTTGTGCGCACCCTGACGATGACGCATATTATTGTTCAGGAACTCTTGCAATATTAGCTAGAAATGGAAACGAAGTTATAATTGTGTTCTATACTAATGGCAATAAAGGCTCTCATGATCTTGAAATGACAAGCGAAAGATTAGCACAGATAAGAAAAAAGGAAGAAGAGGAAGCCTGCACTGTCATTGGCATAAAGCCTGAAAATATAATTTGGCTTGGATATGACGATGGTGAATTAGAATATGCAAACCCTAAAGAATTATGTGGAAAGGCAACAAGGCTTATCCGTATGTATAGACCTGATGTAGTGATAAGTTTTGACCCCGGCAGAGATTTTAGACAATGGCATAAAACTGATCATAGTATGTCTGCGTTTAATACCGTTGACGCAGCAAGGGCATCTGCCTATCATCTTTATTATCCTGAACATCTGCTTTATGAGGGATTAAAACCCTTTATGGTTAATGATTTCTTTTTCTTTTGCAGTAGCGAACCAAATTATGAAGTTGATGTTTCTGATGTCATTGAATTAAAGCTTTTATCACAATCAAAACATGTCAGTCAGCAAGGAGCGTCTCATTATAAATATTCACCAACAATGACAGAGGCAGAGCAAGAAAACCTAAAAAGGCGTATAGAAGAAGCCAAATGCAAAAAGCATATAGAAAGCTTCAGACGTGGCGGAACAGATTACTAATATACTTGGAATCCGACGCCCAACGGTGTATAATTAATTACAATAATTGAATAAGAAGGAGATTTTTATGACTGGCAAACAACTACTGGGAATTATTGGGGCTATATTATTAATAGCTGGACTTTTCTTACCCTTAGTTAAAATACCTTTGCTGGGAAGTATTAGCTTTTATGAGAATAATCAAGCAGAAGCTATAGTAATAATTGCACTAAGCGCAATTTCCATAGTTTTTATTCTGGCAAAAAGATATTCTCTGCTATGGTTTTCAAACATTGCAATAATGGCTTTGATGTCTGCAACGGGAATACAGCTTGCAAGAAAATTATTAAAAGTAAAATCAAAAACAGAAGGGCTAATCGGTAAGAACCTCACAGACAAAATAGCCGATAAAGTAACAAATATCGCTATGGATCACGTAAAAATTCAATGGGGCGTAGCAATATTGCTTATCGGGTTGCTTTTAGTTATATTATGTGCGATTATTGGAACAAAAGGGAGAAAAAAATCCCCATCAGTACCAAAACAAATTCCGCAAACTGACAAAAAATGAATTGGAGATTACTAAATAAGCTAATATTAATAATAACGCCATGGCGCTATAAAAATAATCAATCAGAAAAAAAGCTAAAATATTCTACAATAAAAGTCTGTCTTTACTGTAGTTTTATTAGCGTAATATTTTTGATACTGTTATTGCTATTTGCAGTGGTCAGCAGGATATTCTTTCCTCTTCCTATGTATCGCCTCAAGCCAATGCCATCAGTCGTAGTCTATGATCGTAATGGGAAAATATTACGAGGATTTACTGCCCCAGATGAAATGTGGCGTATATATGCCCGTATTGATGAGGTTTCACCGAGATTACGCACCGCAGTCTTAAACTATGAAGATAGATGGTTTAGATTTCATCCCGGATTCAATCCTATTTCAATAATACGCGCAGGCATAACTAACGCCAAAGCAGGACAGATATTATGTGGAGGCTCAACAATCACAATGCAAGTAGCGCGCATGATGGAGCCAAAGCCCCGAACAATAAAAAGCAAATTAATTGAATTGGTTAGAGCAATACAAATCGAGTTATCTTTTAGTAAAAATGAAATATTGGAAATTTACTTTAACATGGCTCCCTATGGTGGAAATATAGTAGGTTCTTCTTCTGCTTCATATTTTTATTTTAACAAAGAGCAAAAAAACCTTAGTCTTGGTGAAGCAAGCTTACTCGCAGCGATACCAAACTCACCAACAATTTTAAGACCCGATGCCTATGCAGGCGTGGATATTGAAGCAATACCATTAAAAAAAGCCAGAGATAAAGTGCTAAAAAGGCTTCTTGACAAAAAGAAGATAAGTATTCAAGAATATAACGAGGCAATATCAGAACCGATACCTACACAAAGATACCCCATGCCCTTTATCGCACCGCAGTTGGCATATAAATTAAAAGAAAGATATTCTGGTATAAATCGTATCATGTCAACGCTTGATCAAAATATACAACTGCTTGCGCGTGATACTCTCAGAAAAAGGCTTGAGCCATTGAAGAATCACGGCGTTTCAAATGGTGCAGTTGTGGTTATTGATACTAAGTCTAAGGAAGTTCTTGCTATGGTTGCATCCGCAGATTTCTTTGATGAAAAATCAGAAGGGCAAGTAAATGGTGCAATGGCGATGCGTTCTCCGGGTTCTGCATTGAAACCTTTTGCCTATGCGCTTGCTATTGATCGAGGGCTTATTTCGCCTGAATCCATATTAAGTGATGTGCCAATTGATTATGGTGGATACAGACCAGAAAACTATGATGATAAATTTCGTGGTGCTGTAACTGCAAGAGAAGCCCTAAAACACTCTTTAAACGTGCCTGCAATTAACATTTCAGCAAAACTTGGTAGTGAAGGAGTTTATGATTTTTTAAAAGATGCTGGTATAACTACGCTGACAAAACCAAAAGAGCATTATGGATTATCACTTATACTTGGGGGTTGTGATATTACCTTGCTGGAGTTGACGAATCTATATGCGGGTCTTGCAGATATGGGAAATTTTGCACCATATAAACTGATATTAGGTGAAAAAAACCAAAATAAAGGTGATATTATTCCTCCACATTTGGATAAAAGCATATCAAGGAAGCTGTTAAGGGAAGGAACAGCATATATAATAACAGAAATACTTTCAGAAGTTGAGCGCCCCGATCTTCCGATCTGTTGGGAATCTACCGTTAATTTACCAAAGGTTGCTTGGAAGACAGGCACTTCCTATGGTCATAAGGACGCATGGAGTATTGGCTATAATCCAAAATATACGATAGGTGTATGGGTTGGCAATTTCAATGGTATTGGTTCATCGGCAATTGTTGGATCAGAATCCGCAGCACCTATCTTATTTGATTTGTTCAATGCCCTTTCTACAAGCTCTGGTGATCAGTGGTATATTCAGCCGTCTGATGTTCAAGAACGAGAAGTCTGCTCACTAAGCGGAATGGTGATGTCAAAACATTGCCATACATCAAAAAATGAGCATTATATTCCGGGTATATCACCAAATCAGGAATGTAACATGCACAGAGCAATTGCTATAGATAATGAGACGGGCATGAGGCTTTGTTCAAAATGCCGAATTGGAAGGGCTTATACAACAAAAACATTTATTGTTTTTCCGCCCGAGATAGCAACATGGAAGGAACGAAATGGTATAAATGTTGATAGATTGCCCCCGCATTTTACAGAATGTTCCGTTGTTGCATCTGGCGATGGTCCAATAATACGATCTCCATCAGCAGAATCAGAATATATCATTCGTCAGGGTGTTGATATTGAATATCAAAAAATCCTTTTAGAAGCATCTGTTTCCAATGATTGTAGGAATATATACTGGTTTGTTAATTCTGATATGATATTTAATGGTTCTCCAATGAAAAAAGTCTTTATCACGCCCAAACCCGGAAAACATACGATTGTGTGTATGGATGATGAAGGTCGCGCAACAAAGATGACTTTAACAGTAAGATAATCAAATAAGAATTACAAAACAGCACTATTTAAGGATCGCCAACTTACTTTTATATAATTGCTTATTGCCAGAATCTGGCTGAATTTCTATCGTATAAATATAAACCCCACTTGCGATATTTGATATGTTCCATTCTGTCTCTTTGTGACCACTTGAAGTTGTTTGTTCATTAAGACTATCAACAAGATTACCCGAAATATCATATATATTGATTGTTACTTGTGAGCTTGAATCAATGTAATAATGAAATATCGTGCTGTCTGTATAAGCACCAGAAGGGGCCGGATTAGGATAGTTGTATACTTTCTTGGGCGCAGAGGTAAACTCAACTTTCTGTAATTCACTAATTCCTTTTGTTCTATCGTCTAATCTTCCCCAATCAAAATCGTTATCATACGCCACAATTCTGTAGATAATATGACTACCAAGATTTTGTCCGGGAATGCGTTTATCTGTTACATATTCATCAGAACGAAGTTTACTCATACCAACAATATTTGAATCTTCTGATAATTCGCCAACATCCCATATTAAATACACGCCTTGCCCTTTATCTGTTGTATTATCATCATAAATACCTGATTCGTCTTTTATTTCACATCTAATATAAAACTCGCTGTTTTCAACAACGACATTAGGATAAAATGATGAAAATACAGGAGGGTCAGTATCTTCATCTTTTGGTATGGCTGAAACTTCCATTGATTTCAGGCTTTCGTTTCCATCTTTGTCATAGGCTGTTACACACAAATAATATTCCTTATTATTCTCTAAAGCTGTAACAACATAATGATTAACTAGACCTGCATCAAAAATTTTATCATAATTTTGAGATTTAGTGCCAAAATATACTTTGTATCCTGCTATATTTGGCTCTTCATTCATTTTCCACCAAATATCAATAACACCATCTATAATTATATTGTTTATATACACAGAAACAGGGACATTAGGCGAAAAATTATTAAATGAATATGCACTTACAGAATTTGTATTAGAAGACATATTTGTTCCATTGCTTGATCTTACCATATACCAATATGTTATGCCGATCTCTGCATTGTTATCTATAAATATATTATTATTTTTCTCTGTTTTGCCGATTATTGCATATTTACCGTCGGCTTTATCTGATCTAAAGATTATGTAATTAGTGATATTAATATCGCCAGATGGGAATCCCCAAGATATTATTATGCTTCCACCTTTATCATCTGGCGTATCATAAGCCTGTGGATTATTTGGGGCAGGGGGGAGTATAGAACTTGATCCATAAGAACCTGTGTGTCTCTCGTCATGCAAAAAAGTAGCCCAACCTGAAATTTGGCTATCATCGATATTGCTCATAAGCGAAAGAACATGGACATTCCCGTTTCCAGAAAGATAAACAAGATCAGCTTTTGTATCATTATCGATGTCTGCAATCGCAGGCGGAGAAGATGATGTCTGATCTCCTACCATAGCGGGCCAACCCGGAGTTAGGCTTCCATCTGATTCATAGGCAAAGATTATTCCACCATGTGATATGGTTATTATTTCCGAATGTCCATCACCATCA
>CAZMCH010000032.1:31561-39528 GCA_964564735.1 uncultured bacterium | reverse complement strand
AAACGTGAGTGTATAATTAATTGTGTAAGTTTCCTCCTTGTGATAAAATAGATTTCTATTAACATTCATAAAGGTTTGATTGAGGAGGAAATATGCTGGACTGGAATGATAGAGAAACAATAAAGGAATTTATAAAATACAATAACATAGATAGGTAAGGAATATCCATTGGCAGTTGGTATGTGGGATAGGAACTGGGGACGAATATCGGCAATGCATAGATTCACAGATGAGATCAGGAAGTTGATATACACAACCAATGCCATAGAAAGTGTTCACAGTCAATTTCGTAAGGTTCCAGCCCTAAGCGTCAGTTTCCTGATGATATATCAGTGAGGCTACCCAACTGGAATAGGATATTGGCAAGCTATCAACTCACTTTGGGGAAAGGGTTAATAAGTATTTATAATATGGTAAAATGGAAACTTACACAAAACTATTGACATGCCCTAAATGCTTAATACTTTTTTTATCTTTCCAACAAATATATCTGGTGTAAAAGGCTTTGACATATAATCATTTACACCAGCCATTACTGCAGATAATACATGCTCCTTTTCCGAATTTGAGGTAATCATAATAATAGGAGTTTTTGATAATGCTGGATTACTTCTAATCGACTTGGTAAAATCAATTCCAGTCATTCCGGGCATATTCCAATCAACTAATATGAGATTAACGCTTAATCCATTTGTAAGTAACTTAAGTCCATCATCACAATTTTCTGCTTCCTGAATATCGAAACTTCCAATTGCTTCAAGTGAACTCTTGATTATTTTTCTCATGGTAGCTGAATCATCAATAATCATTATTTTCATTCTCAATTTCCTTCTTTTTCTATGAAATGACAAAAGCTTTTATGAGCCTATTTTTGTATGTCAATTTTGTTTACTTTCAATAGATCATTTGTTGAGCCATTAGAATTATTAGTTTTCTTCAAAATTATAATTTCAATACGCCTGTTCTTTGACATTCCAGCGTCGGTATCGTTGTCTGCAATGGGCTTATATGGTCCATAGCCTGCCGCAGAAAACCTTTCGGGGACTATACCAGTATTTTCACTTAGATATTTAAGAACGTTAGTTGCTCGCATTGTAGATAATTCCCAATTTGATGGAAACTGATATGTAGATATTGGTCTAATATCAGTATGTCCTTCAATGCGTATATTATTTGGCAAGTTTTTGATAAATATACCAATTTGATTTAGGATTGGATATGCCTCTTCTTTTATACGAGCATCTGCAGAATCAAAATATACAGACGGTTCATGCTGTTTAAGCCTTATATGAAGACCTTCTTGACCCATTGATGTCTCCAGATATTCCGATAAATTTTGTTTTTCTATATATTTATCTATTTTCCCTTTAATTTCCAAGAAATCACCTTCTTCAATATGAAGTTTGGCACTACGTGGTAAATCTTCAATAGCGGTGGGTAATCCTGTTAGAACTCCTGATGGAGCTCCTCCACCAAGTGCTATTTGTATAGATATTAATGCATCCTGAAATTTTGCAGCATTTAAAGAAGAGAATGACACAATAAGGACAAAAAAGCATACCAATTGTGTCATTAGATCACCATAGGTGAGTAGCCAATCGTCTCCACCGCCTTCTTCATTCTCTTCATTAAGCTTTCGCTTGCTCATATTCTAAAGCCTTTTTACCTTTCTTATCTGATACTGATTCTCGCATGGATGGTGGCAAAAATGCCACTAGCTTCTGTCTTATAAATCGTGGACTAGCCTGAGCCTGAATCATAATCAGACCTTCAATGATTGCATTTTTTACAAGCACCTCGTCTGCTGTGCGAGTCTTGAGTTTTCCTGCAACTGGTGTAAAAAGCAAATTTGCCATAATAGAACCATAAAAAGTTGTTATTAAGGATACTGCCATAGAGGGACCTATAGTTGATGGATCATTCATTGTTTTAAGCATCGCTATCAATCCGATAAGAGTCCCTATCATTCCAAAAGCTGGCGAATACTTTGCTAACGTAATAAATAGCTCTTGCGCCCTTTTATGTCTGCTACTCATACAGTCAATTTCTGTCTCCAGAATATTTCTTATCTCTTCTGGGTCTGTGCCGTCGATAATAAGCCTCATTCCGGTCCGAAGATAATCATCCTTTACATTTTCAACTTCACCTTCAAGACTTAATAATCCGCTTTGTCTTGCTTTTTCTGCATAAGAAATTAGAGAAAGTATTATTTCAGATGCACTGAATTCATTTATACGGATAACTTTAAGAGCAACCTTAAACATTTTCAAGACTTCGGGTAGAGGAAATGCCATCAATGTTGCAGCAAACGTTCCACCAACAGTAATAAGCAATGATGGTATATTTATAAATGTCGTTATACTGCTTCCGATAAAAATACCAAAGAGTATACATGCTATACCAGTAAATATCCCTACAATTGTAGCAATATCCATAATTATTATCCATTGTCAGTGGGTTCTTTTGGAAAAGAACCCACATGTTATTTTTTGTAATTATCTCTTTAAGTTAATCAATTCACCAAGAATAGCATCGCTTGTTGTAACAACCCTTGAATTTGCCTCAAAACCACGTTGGGCAATGATCATTTTTGTAAATTCATTGGCTAAGTCAACATTTGATCCCTCAAGGGCATTTGATATAACGCTTGCTTGTATACCCGAGCCGGCGATCCCAATAACTGGTGAACCAGAGTTCATTGAAACGCTATATAAATTCCCACCAACCTTAACAAGACCTGCAGGGTTATAGAAATCTGCCAAAACAACTTGGGCAAGTCGCTGACTACTACCATTTGTAAATGTTCCAATTAATGTTCCTGTATCGTCAAATGTTATATTATCAAGTGAACCTGCTCCATGTCCATCTCTTGCTGATGGAACAGGTGTAAATGCACCTGCGAATTGAGCTAATTGAGAAAGATCAAGAGCTATTCTTATCGGGCTTGACCCATTTTCAAGATTACTTAATACAGCTGTTCCATCAGCAAAACCTCCAGGTCCCTCTATAATAAGGTTTGCTGTAGCACCAGTTTTTACTGTTCCATCTGTATTAAACACAAGTTGTTTGGAATACTGTGGACCTGATGGATCATTTATATAGACTTCATCATTCCCTGAAACACCGATTGACCATCTCCATGTGTTATTCAATAATGGGTCTTTTTCAAAATTTATAATAACATTATGTGTGCCACCTAAAGAATCATATACTAACATCGATGTTTGATAAGTTTCATCTGCCATTGGATATGTTAACATGGGAGAAAAAGGTCCATTTGTTTGTGTCATTTCTGCAAAATCGATATCTACGGTTATGTCATCTGTTCCACCTGTCCCCCATGATGCACAAGTTATTGTAGCACCAACAACATTATCAAATGAACCATCTGACTTGAAAGTTATGGCTCCTGTTCCTGATACATCGCCACTTGAGTCAGTTGCAGTCCAAGTCCATTCATCAAGCACAGTTGGAGGACCAACTGCTGAATCTTTTGATTTCTTAAATTGTATTGTAACATCATGGGCATTTCCAAGATAATCATATATTACTATATGCTTGTCATAAGTTGTTGGAATTGTTGCTGTTCCAGTAGCATTAAGGTTGCCTGAAAAAGATGCGTTTGCCGTGTTACCAATAAACGGAACTCTTCCTGTTCCTGCATCTGCATCTAAATTTCCTGTTAATGAGGCTGTGCTAGTTGCTCGTGCAGGAAACAAAGATTCTATTGGCAATCTTATATCTGTTATTCGGGTTGAGGACAATATATTGCCTGACGAATCTGCCATTCTACCTTGAACGGCATAGCCCGTATTGGGATCTATCAGAGTTCCTGTTGCATCAACCGCAAAGCTACCATCACGGGTATACAGGTTTTCTTCTCCATGACGTAGTATAAAAAAACCATCACCTGCAATAGTAAGGTCAGTTGGATTACCGGTAGTCTCAAGGCTTCCTTGTGAAAATAATGTATCTATGCTATCGATAGTTGAACCACGACCAACCTGAAACGGATTCAATCCCCCTCTTGATGAAGTTGGTGGAGTTCCACCCTTCAGCGTTAAAGAGAGTGCATCTGAAAATGATGCACGTGATGCCTTATATGATGGTGTATTAATGTTTGCTATGTTATTACCTATTATATCTAATGAGGTCTGATGTGTTCTTATACCTGATAATCCTGAAATCAATGATCTGAGCATATAAAGTATGCCTCCTTCTTAAAATCCCTTCTAGTCGAGAAGTGATCTATAGGGCTTCCTTTTACAAGGTCCAGCCTATAATATTATTGTGCTGTCTATATTTGTAAATATTTTGTCTTTTTGTCTTTCTTTATCAACAGCAGTGATTACCGTTTTATTACTAATATTCACTACTAAGGCAAGATCACGAAGTAGCATTAGTGACTCTTTTGATCCCTTTTTTTCTGCCATCTTTGTTGCATAGTTTATTTTATTAAGATCTGTCTCTGATATTGTTATATTCTGTTGTCTAAGACGTTCTTTGGCATGACCAGAAAATTTCACCTCCATTTCACTTTGCTTGTTTGCCAAAACATCTGCAAAGTTAATTGTATTATCTTGTTTTGTGTTTTTATTTGCCTGTGAGGGATTATTGATTATTATATTGTTGATCTTGTTTAACATAATTTCCTTTCACAGTTTTATTGAACTCTTTTTACCGATGATAAGGTGTAATTTTCCCCATTGATTGAAACATAAACCTGATCATCTTCTATTGTTATGCCTTCTACTATGCCACTTATTGTCTCTGTTGACACATTTTTGCCGATTAATGACAAAGCTTCTGTCCTTGTTGATGCTTTCTGTATATCTATCAAGGACTTTATATTAGTATTCATATCTTGCATTTGCTCAAGTGCCGAAAATTCTGCGGTTTGAGCTATAAATTGCTCGTTACTCATTGGTTTTGTTGGGTCTTGATAGCGTAACTGAGTAACAAGAAGCTGAAGAAAATCATTCTTGCCAAGCCTATTATTTGGCGTAGGTAAAGGTTTACCTGTATTGTTACTTGGTAGTAAGTTATTTACAATTTCAATGCCCATTTTTTCCCTCCTTTTGCATCTATGTTAGAAAATCAATTAGAGAATTATTATTTGTATATCTCATATATTGTTTTCTTTGGTTATTGTGATTTTCATTTTGCTCTTTCTCTCCATTATAATTTAATGAACTTGATGTCCATCTGTTTTGATGAGACGTATTTTGGTTGTGGGGGCCAAGTTTTTGATTGTCATATTCCAAGTTAATGTTAAATTCTGATAATTGTATATTTTGCTGTATAAGACTTTTCTTTATATCAGGTATTTGTGTTTCAAGAATTTCTTTTGCTATAAATCTCGTTACATTCATTTCTGCTGAAATGTTATTTTGCCCTATAAACACTTTTAGCCTGATTTTCCCTAAATTTGGTGGATCAAGCTGAATCGTTATGGAATGTGATTTTTCTTCATTGGTGGACTTAACTAAGTCGATATATTCAGCTATTTTATTAGGTAATTCCACAATATTTGAAGTTATATTGGTTTTCATTGTGATATTGTCTTTTGTAAAACCAATTTCTTGATTTTGTGCCATTTGTTCGATGTTGATTCGGCTAAATATATTCTTTTGTTCTTTTGGTATCTCATTATTCCCAACTTCCTTTATATCACTTGATGTATTTTTATATTGTATTTCTGCATTTTCCGATATAGCAGTCTTTTGATCTTCTTGTGCTTGAATATTATTATTATATGGCATCCACTTTGATCCCTTATTATCTGGACTACCTGAATTTATGTTATTGGCATCTATTTTAACTTGATTTTGTGTTAAATTATCTACATTTATTATTTCCTCTGCTATATCATCAACTTTAATTTCGACATTTGGTTCTTGCGAAAACTCCATCTGATTATTTTTTTGAAAGATTATTTCAGGCTTTATATTTACAATTTTTTGAGCTTCATCTTTTATTGATTCAGGCTTCACTTTAACAGCATCCTCATTTTTTTCACTAAATTTCACATTTGATATATTGGTAAAGTTTTCTAATCTTGTTATTTCATCATTATTCAATTTAGTTATAGGGATCTCCGTTTCAGCCATTTTTTCTGGCAGTATCTCTATTTCATATTTATTAATTTCATCATCTATTTGTTCATTTTTGGGTCTATCAAGATTCTCCAATGATATGCTTTTATCTGTAAATGGCATATTTGGCAGTTCTAATTGAGAATTATCTCTAATTCTTTCTTTGGATTGATAGTTAACATCTCTTAATGGTTCTATATTAATCGTTTGTATATTGTCTTTAATACTGATTTGTTCTAATTCTATATGATCATCTTGTTTTATCTTCAATTCCAAGCTATCTGAATGATTAAGGTTCTGTGAAACTACTTTTGGATCTGCATCTAATGATTTCAGCCTATCTTGTTTGGGTGCGAGTTCTATATTAATATTTCGTTGATTTGCCTGTATTTTAGTTTCTAATGGCTTATAATTTATTGATTCATTTTTAACAGAATTTTCCATTTCTTTGGCTATTTCCATGCTAATATTTGGGACTTCATATTTAATTTGTCTAATATTATAATCATTATTTTCCTGAATACTTGCTTCTCTAGTAATAATGAATTCATTATCTTTTTTGTAAAAAGCAGAGGCTGATAAACTCGAATCATCATCAAGAAACTTAGGTCCTTCATTATTGATTTCCTGTCTTAATCTCAAATTATCAAACACATTGATTTGTTTTTCATTATTATTTTTAACAAAATCAGACCTATCAGAATACATTATTTCATTTTGCTTTGTGATATTCCCTTGTTTTGTTATTTCATCTGTCTTTTTGCCAATATTGACACTCTGAGTAGATTCTGTTATTTTCATATTATCTGAAAAATCAGGAAATTTTGCTGACAAATTGTTTATTTTTATGATACTATCATTAGGTATTTCTATATTTTTTCCTGACTGATTTTTTGTAATGTTTGGCAGATATTTTGCTTCATACTCATTCTGATTTTGAATAATTGACACAGCAATATTTGATTTTATCATTTCATCTTCATTTTGAATTGGCGTATTATTGAAATAAATAAGATTCTGACTACCATTACTTATTTTTTCATTGGATACTATCACATTTCCTAAATTTTCTAATGGATATTCATTTTTTGGCATGGAACTTTGATATATAAAAGAGCTAGGCTTTAATTCAATGGGTATATCAAATGATTCTATATTAGGTTTATCGGTTGTCTCATTTTGCTTTGGATAAATCTTTTCATTTGTGATAGCAACAGTTTGTGAATGTTGAATAACTTCATGTCGTATATTTGGCATTACCTCATTTATATTTTTATTATTCTCAGTAGTTTTCATTATTTGTATTGGTTGTTCTATATCAATATTATTATTTTGCTCTAGTTCCTGTTCTTTAACCCTCATTGATTGCTCTATATTTATATTCGGCATAAAAACCCTATAAGTTAAGTGATTATCAATTATTTTTGTAATTTCTGGTTGTTTGATTTGTTGACTAAGAATATTCTCTGATTCAATTCTTTGCGGAATATTCTGAAGCTTTATTTCATATTGACTATCGTGTGATATTGGTTTTGAATCAATAAATACTACTTTTTCATGATCAATAGTTGGATTCCTAAGTATATCTCCATCATCTTCCATATCTATCTCTGTTATTTCCCCTTTTTCACTCTGAATGGAGTTTTTTTCATCAATCGGTAATACTTCCTGTGCTTTTATGGATGAATCAATGAAATTAGATAAGTTATTTTGCATTACAATATCCTGCTTTGGTGCAATCAAAAAATCTTCTTGTTTCGGTTGAATTTCTGTATTTGAATATTTTATTTCAGGCAAGATATCTGTCTGAATAAAACTTTTTTCATCAATCGGTAATACTTCCTGTGCTTTTATGGATGAATCAATGAAATT
>CAZMCH010000032.1:0-31461 GCA_964564735.1 uncultured bacterium | reverse complement strand
GTTATTTTGCATTACAATATCCTGCTTTGGTGCAATCAAAAAATCTTCTTGTTTCAGCTGAATTTTTGCATTTGAATATTTTATTTCAGGCAAAATATCCGTCTGTGTTTTATAAGAAATTTGGTTCTTTACAAAAATTGATTTAATTTCAGTAATAATTGTTTTATCATCATTTCTATTGATATTGCCAATTTCTGTTCTGTTTATTGGCTTATTCTGCATTGTTGTATCTGAATATGAAATTTTCCTATCAATTTTTTCTATACCATCATTATCAGCAATAAGATTATATGTTTTCTGCATTATCTTATCTTGCCTTGATGGGATTATCGATTCATTTTGCTTTGGATGATTTTCCATACTTAGATATGTCATTTTTTCTTGAATTACAATATTATTTACAAAAGACGGTTGAGCTTTTATGGAAGGTTCTTTTAAATTTCCATCTTCATAAATTTCTATTTTATCATTTGATTGATTGCCTTGTTTCAAAACTACCTGTTGTGGTATGAGTAATGACTGAACAGCTAGATTTTCTGATATATCTGACTGAGCAAACAGCAATTCCTTTTGGCTTATTGTGTTTTTTTGTGATGCTTTTAAAATCTCTTTGGG
The DNA here is from genome assembly GCA_964564735.1 of uncultured bacterium. Taxonomy (GTDB): domain Bacteria; phylum Poribacteria; class DTPJ01; order DTPJ01; family DTPJ01; genus CAZMCH01. Next base: position 30,846 of record CAZMCH010000032.1, on the reverse strand, counting down.
GGCAGATATTTTCTCTGATTGTGTAGATTGAATCACATTTATATCAGATTTAGCAGGAGTAATAATCTCTTTTTGAGAGCTTTTCGAATCCATATTTGTCATAGTATTCATAAAGAATGCTATTTCATCAGAAAAATTAATATTGTTCTCCACATTATCAACCAAACTCATTTGAGTATCATTATTCTGCAGAGCTGATGTTATAATGCCTTTATTTGAATATTGATTGATAAAATTTTCCATTAGATTAATCATAGGTAATTTTAACCTTTATCCATGCTAACTAGCAGTTTGCTAACTTTTGCTGCATAAGAAGGGTCTTTATCTGCAATTGCATTCATTAGCTTACCTGCGGTTCTTTCATTCATTTTGGATAATATCTTTTGTGTCAGGTTTGGTTCTAATTCGCACATTACAGATGCTGCATTTTCTGCTTTCATCGCGCTATATACTTTTGCTAATTGCTCATATTTGGTTTCTGATTCTTTCGAATCTTTGGGATTTTTAGTCTCTATTTTCTCTAATAATGCTTCTGTTTGTTTGGTATCGACTTGCTCAATATCATTTTCAGTATCTTCCATAGATGCTTCATGATTCACTAAATCAGTCTTTTTTTGCTCAACATCATTATTGCTTGCATTTTTATCTAACATAATGTTTTTATTGATAGTATCATTCTTAGCTTGTGTAGTATTTTCAACAGTTTCTAATTGTTCTTTATTACTTTTGAATGTTCCTGTAAAAAACATAGTAGCAACAACTGAAAGAATAAAAGCCAATATTCCTGAAATAATAATTAACTTCAATTTAGTTATCCTTTCTTGAATATCTGTTAGTAGCCATTTCGTCAAGTATTTTGTTTTCTTGCTTAATAAGAAATTGATTATATTCCTTGACCCTTTTATCTTGGGCTTTCTCTATTATTTTTTTCGCCATTGATGCTTCAATGACCTGTTCTCTTTTTGTAATTATTTTGTCTTTTATGTCTATGATAGCATTTTTTTGCATAACGAATTGATCTGACAAACCATCTAGATATGCTATATAGGTGCATGATTTTTCTTTATTTGTATGTAATTTCTTTTGCATAAGGCGTTGAGATTCCTTTATATCATTCAATTTTTGATGTTCTATCTGCTCTTTATCCATTAGATTTGTAAGTTCCATTTTTCGTTGTTCTTCAATAGATTTGCGATATTTCAATAGAGTCTTTAATCCATGCTTATTAGGTTTATTCATAATTAGCTCAAAAGTCCTTCTAGTGATGATATTGTATCATCAAAAAACGCCTTTTCTTCGATTTGTTGTCTTAGATAATTACCAATTTTATCAATATTATTAAGTGCATAATCTATTTTTATATTACTCCCTTTTGTATAAGCGCCTATATCAATAAGGTCTTTTGAATCATTGTAGATTGCAAGAGTTTCTTTCACTTTTCCGGCTAATATTCTATGTTTTTGATCAGTAACTTCGGCCATAAGCCTGCTAATACTCTGGTTTATATCGATTGCAGGATAATGATTTCTTATTGCCAAATCCCGTGATAAAACAATATGCCCATCAAGGATCGATCTAACAGTATCACCGATAGGATCATTCATATCATCTGCCTCAACCAAGACTGTATATATACCTGTTATAGTGCCTTTATCTTTAGTTGTGCCTGCTCTTTCAAGCAATCTTGGTAATTTGGCAAATACAGAAGGCGTATATCCCTTAGTTGTTGGAGGTTCTCCTATTGCCAACCCAATCTCTCTTTCTGCCATAGCATAACGAGTTATTGAATCCATCATTAACAAAACATCATTTCCTTGATCTCTGAAATATTCCGCAATCGCCATAGCCGTTGATGGTGCAAGAGACCGAAGCAAAGGAGGTTGATCTGAGGTAGCAACAACGATAACCGATCTTGATAATCCCTCTTCGCCAAGGTCTTTCTCTATAAAATCTCGAACTTCACGACCACGCTCACCAACTAGCGCAATAACATTCACATCTGCCGATGTATTTCTTGCAATCATACCCATTAATACGCTTTTTCCAACACCAGAACCAGCAAATATGCCAATTCTTTGACCTTTTCCACACGTTAGAAGCCCATCGATAGCTCTTATCCCAGTAGCCAGTGGTTCACTAATACGCTTTCTCTCAAAGGGATCAGGCGGATCGTTATGCACTGAATAACTTTCGGAAAAAATCATACATGAATCAAATCCCTTTGCTTCCAGATCGGCATTATCAATTGGCATTCCTAATGCGTCAACAGTCCTGCCCAAAAGGCAATCACCTACACCGATCTTAAATGCAAGATTATTTGCCATAACCCTATCATTAGCCCTTATCCCATGAATACTTCCCAATGGCATCAATAATGTTTCGTCCTTTGTAAAACCGACAACCTCCGCCTTTATAGTGTCTTGTGATGTATAAATCGTGCATAGGTCACCAATAGATGCGTTAATTCCAATTGCTCGAACAACTAAACCGACAACTTGTGTTATCTTTCCATATCGCTTTATTGCAGATGATTTAACTATAGCTTCTGTAATGCTTGTCAAATTCATACTAAATCTTGCTTCAATATTCTAAATATCAACTTTTGATTGATATGAGTTAATTGTTTCAATTATTGAATCCAGCCTTGATTTGTAAGTCATGTCAAAAATATTTGTATCAGTTATTACTAAACAATCACCTTGATTGAGATTCTCATCACTTTCTATTATCAAACCCATATTAGAGTTGAAATTCACTAATCTCGTTAGCTCAATTAATTCATCTGCATTTTTCTCAAGAATTGCACAATCATTTGAGTTTACCCTTAAAATTACTTTATTTTCGCTTCTTGCAGTTCTTATTGCTTCTTTAATCACATCAATAATAAGGTCAGGATTTATCTTTAATTCATTACAAACAAGCTTTTCTGCAATTGCAATCGTGAGTTCTATAATATCTTTTTCTGCGTTGTTTATAATTTCATCTTTTATAGTAGCTATTTCATTCACAGCATTATTAAATACTTTTGTTAGTTTTATGGTTGTTTCTTTGAGTTCGTTTACTGCTGTTGCTTTTCCTTCCTCATAGCCCGATTCGTAAGCCTTCTTTTTAATCTTATCAGCCTCAGATTGAGCATTTGATATTAGGTTCTCTGCTTCGATCTGTGCTTGTTGTATCATTATAATTGCTTGCTCTTCTACATTTGGCGTTTCTGGTTCATCTTGACTTAGATAATCTTCTGCAATATCAAGTTCATCTCCAAATGAGTCAAACTTCATTGTTTCTACAGAATCAATTTTATTATTATCGCATTGTATCACCCTTTGCCATCTACCCATTTATCAATCCCATCTTTATCAGACAAAAACTTCTTGAACAGCATCTCTAACAATTTCAATAAGTCCAGCCTGAATCATTTCTTTTGCGGTGGCGAGTATTCTACCTTGCGCTGATTGAACATCCCTAAGACGCACAGGTGGCATAGTCATTAAATCATCTTGTATTGATTGTCGTCTTCTTTCAGACATATTTTTAAATAGTTTGGCTTTTATCTCTTCGGTGCTTGCTTTCAGAGCCATTAACAAATCGTTCTCATCTATTTCCTGTAATAGCTTTTGAATTCCAAGATCATTAATAAGAATTATGTCATCATAGGTAAACATAAGATCGGAAATTTTTTCGGCAAGTTCAGGATCTTGTTTTGTGATAAATTCCATTATCTGTTTCTCTATATCAATATCTGCACGGTTTAGTATTCCAGCAGCTGTTTTTATACCTCCTGTATGTATTCGTTCATGTCCATATGTTTTTTCTCTCAAAGAATTTTCTACTTGCGATAAAACCTCTGGAGAAACTGTTTTCATATTTGCTATTCTAATAATAACATCAGCTTGTAGTTCAGGCGATAGAGAAGCCAATATCTGTGCTGATCTTTGCTCTTTTACATGTGAAAGGACTAGAGCTATAGTTTGCGGATGTTCATCTCTTAACATCTCTATTAGCGCATCATTCGTTCCTGATGACATCATAAAAGTATCAAATGGTCTATTACTTGTGTTTTCACGAATACGGTCAATGGCATTCATTGCATTTTCCGCACCAAGTGCTTTACTTAAAACTGCCGTTGCATAAGCCAGACCACCTTGACTTGATACAGAATTTGCAGAGATTTTTTCGTGGAATTCCTCTACGATTGCCTCTGCCACTTCCGGAGGCAGACGATTCATTTTTGCTATTTCTCCTGCCAATTTCTCTACTTCTTCATTCTCCATCATCTTAAGTATTTTTGCGCTGGCTTCCGCCCCAAGAGCAATTAAAAGAGCAGCAGTCTTTTGCATTCCAGAAAGTCTTGTGATGATTTCTTTTGTATTTTCCATATTATTTTGCTATCCAATCCTTTATTGCCTGAACAACCATATCAGGGTCTTTTTCAAGAGTATTAATTATTTCTTGTTTGATCTTTTGTTGTGGAGTCATTTCAAGTTTTGGTGGTTGTTCTACTTCCAATAGCTGTTGTTTTATTGGTTCTGGTTCTTCTTGTATTGATTGATTAAGAATAAATGGATGTTCTCTTCCCATTTCTAGTTCACTAATATTGCTTTCTTGACCACTTTTGAATAATTTTCTAAGTAGGAAGATTAAAATGCCTGCAATTGCAACTGCTATTACTGCCTTTACTATCATATTACGCAGTTTATCTGTTTTCATCGCCTTTTCTACATCTAATAGTTCTTGTTGTAATGATGTATCAAACGGTATATTTTTCACCTCGACTTCTGGATCTCCACGTGCAATATCATATCCAACTGCATTTTTTACAAGCTTTTTTATATCATCTAATTCTTGTTGAGTCCATGAAACTGGCTTTTCATCAATAATTTTGTCATCAACAACAACAGCGACAGATAGTTTTTTTATCTTCCCTGGAGGTTCTATTACTTTTTGAATCGTTTTACTTAACTCATATTCGGTGCTTGAATCTGAACCTTTGTATTGACCTTGACCGCCTCTTACTTGTGGATTTGGTGTAATATTCGTAGCTATTCCAGCAACCCCCGAAGGTGATGTCCCTCCCGTTGAGCTATAATCTGTGGCTTTTTCTGATTTCACAACAACCTTATCTGGATCATAAATCTCTGATGAAGTCTCAGTTGTATTTAACTCTATCTCTGTAGCGATCTGAACAGTAGATTTATTCTGTCCTAGAACTTTATCCAGCATTCTTTGAACTTTTGTTTGTAACTCAGATTCCACCATTTGCTTATACTTTAACTGGCTATCGCTTAAAAAGGTATTTTGCCCCGGAGCAGATAGGACATTACCATGTGAGTCAATTACAGTAATATTATCTTTGTCTAAATTTTCAACCGCACTTGCTACTAGGTGAGTGATGCCATTTACCTGTGATTCATTAAGCCTTGTGCCGGGGCGAAGCTTTAAGACTATTGAAGCCTTAGCTGGTTGTTCTTGTTCTGTAAAAACGCTTTCTTTTGGAAGAACTATATGAACTCGTGCAGAAGAAACTTCCTTTAATTGTGTAATTGTCCTTGTTAGTTCGACTTGTAAAGCCCTTTGATATTTAAGTTTTTGGACAAAATCCGTTGTCCCAAAATCTGTCTTGTCAAATCCCTCAAAGCCCACAGTGCTACTTGCTTCTGGCAATCCCTTATTAGCAAGTCTCATACGAACATCATATACCTGAGAAGATGGAACTAATATTGATCCACCACCATCAGAAAGCTTGCTAGGGATTCCTACTCCCCTTAATTCATCTTGTATCGCTTGTGTATCTTCTGGTGATAGACCTGAAAATAGGACAACATAATCAGGTCTGCCTGCCATTATAGCCAGAACAATAATCAATGCTGGTATAGCAGAAGCGATTAATCCTATCGCCAGCTTTCTTCCGAGTGGCAATTGACTCCATCGCGTTTTTCCTTGATCTATAATTTCTTTTGGGCTTAACACCTATCTCCCCCAGATCAACATATAAGCAATCAAACTTGCATTCGCATAACTTCCTCATAGGCTTGAAGTATTTTATTACGTATCTGTATCATCATACGAAATGAGACATCAGCCTTTTCCATAGCGATCATTGTTTGAACAATATCTTTGCTATCTCCTATTACAAGCTCATCTATAGCTTTATCTGCATCTTTTTGCATGGCATTGACTTTTTCGATAGATTCCATAAGCGTTTTAGAAAAAGAAGCCCGTTTTGTCTCATTTTCATCAGCTTTTTTTGATTGAGTATTTTTCAATTGATCCATTGAAATAACTAGCTGATCAATTTTCATCTTCTTATTCTCCTACTTCGACAACTCCCAAGACTTTGTAATCATACTTTTGGCAGAATTGAAAGCATTTATATTTGCTTCGTATGCTCGCGTTGCAGACATTATATCTGCCATCTCTAGAACTGCATTAACATTGGGCATTAGAACATTTCCATTTTTATCAGCATCAGGATGTCCGGGACGGTTTACCTGTCTATAAGGTGTTGGGTCTTCTATAATTTCTACAACTCTTGCCCCGCCCAAATTTCCCATTATTTGTGGAAATGGCTCATAAATATTACCAACTGCCTCAAGAACAACTTGTTTTCTACGATATGGCTGACCGTTTGCGGTCCTTGTTGAATCTATATTAGCCAAATTTTCAGAAGATACATTCATACGATATCTTTGAGTTATAAGCCCCGTTGCGCTTATATCCATTGCATTAAAAAAATCCATAATTTAATCACCTTACTCTATGTATTGCCTGTTATTCCAGCTTTTATTATGCGAAGTTTACTTGTTAATAATTGAAGACAAGAATTATGAAAAAGCGTATTTTGTGCCAACTTAACCTGTTCCTGATCTATATCAACAGTGTTTAGATCAATTGACGGTCTCTGATCACTCAGATATGTTGAATATATACTCGTTGGTGGAGGAAGAGAACCTATGGTTACACCTTCCGCACTACTGGATTTTGCACATAATGCAAGTTGTTCTTTGAAAGTAATATCCATTGCCTTATAATTTGGGGTATTAATATTGGCGATATTATTTGCAATAACCTTGTGCCTCAAACCACTGTAATATATACCTGCCGAAAGTAAATTCATTGTCTTATCAAAACACATTATCGTAACCTCATCATTCAGAAAAAAGGCTTATCAGATATAAAAATCTAACTTAGAAAACAAGCAATTATTATACAAAGCAAAGAATATGCCAATAGAAATAGCTGTTATCCTAAAATATAATCAAATAACAATCAAACAAAATATACTATTAATCATAATAGAACTATTCTCAAATGATCATATTTATATTTTTTTTCATGCTATACCTATCGGCTAAGTTACGCATATTCTTGAGGGAATTTTTTTCCTTTAGTGAGAAATATATGCCCTGAATCAAGTTAAAGTTTTATAGCAATATACCGATATATAAAACATAAAAAAGATTTTCGCTTCACTCAAAATGACAGCAAAGTGTCACCCTGAACAAAGTGAAGGGTCTTCTTGAATCAATACAAAAAGTATAATTTCCTATACAATAAAAAATGATACAAAATATATAAAACATAGATAATATAATAAAAAATGGAAACTAGATTATCTGATGAGGAACTTATAAGACGAATAAAAAACGGCGATCAAGATTGTTTAGAAGCTCTTGTTAAACTGCATCTGCCAAAAGTGCATAACAGAGTTAATAATCTTGTGCCAGAATACGATGTTGATGATGTAACACAAGATATATTTATAGGACTTATAAATTCAATATATAGCTTTGAGGAAAGATCAGCCTTTGCAACTTGGTTTCACAGATTAACAATGAATAAGGTCGCTGACTACCATCGACAAACATCAAGAAATAGAGATAATATAAGTGACATATATGCTCAACAAATATTTGATCCATGGGAAAAACTGAATAATGATCTTGTAATTGAACAAATTTTGCGGGAAATACCGAGTAAATATAAGGAAATACTAATACTAAGACATAGCGAGGGCTTGTCTTTTATTGAAATTGCCCAGAAACTTGATTTAGGTTATGAAGCAACAAGATCAAGATATAGACGTGCTATATTTATAGTCAGAAAAAAGATTAGAGATAAAAGCAAAAATGGGAACACAATTTATTAAGATGTTGAGCTATATTATCCTTTACCTTTTACATTTCACCCATCCCCATCACTCGTCACGTATTACCCATTGACTACTAATGTAATTCATAATAAAATTATTATATTATAAAGATAAGTATAAATATGACTAATAAGAAAAGGAGTATGATTGAATGATGGATGTTATTGTTAGTAAATATGGTGGAAGCTCAATTACATGCACAAACGATTTTGAGAGAATAAAAAAAATAACAAGTGATGATTCAAAAAGAAAAGTTATTGTTGTTTCTGCTCCCGGCAGACGCAGTAAAGATGACATAAAAGTTACTGACATGCTCATAGAATTGGCAAAAACAAAAGATCAATCTTTGGTAAATAAAATCATTGGTAGATATAAAGAAATCATGCCTGATAAATCTCTTGATGATATATCAAAATTACTAAATGAACGTATTGAGAGAGAACTAGATGAAGACGAATATTTGGCATCGCTGAAGGCATTTGGTGAAGAGGCATGTGCGAGATTACTTGCCCAATATCTTGATGCAGAATATATTGATCCGATAGAGCTTTTCCTTGTTTCAGATGAATTCGATAATGCAAAAATACAGCCTGTATCAGAGTCTATGATTGCAACAAGAATGGCAAATATATCTTGGACATGCGTGGTGCCGGGTTTTTATGGATACACAAAAGACGGATTGATTGCTACATTTGGCAGAAACGCATCTGACGTTACAGGAGCATATATCGCCGCTTCTATTGACGCTGCTATGTATGAAGTTTTTACAGATACCGATGGCGTTCTTGCTGCAAGTCCTGCTATCGTAGATAACCCTCATAAAGTTCCAGAATTAACCTTTAGGGAAATGCGCGACCTTGCATATTCGGGATTTACAATTATGCACCCTGAAGCTATGGAACCTGTTGCAAGAAAGGGTGTATCAATACATATTCGAAATACTTTTAATTATCCCAATGATGGAACATACATACTTCAAGACAGGATTAGCGATACTGATAAGCCCATTGTTGGTGTTGCGTATCAGGATGGTTTTTGCTCATTTAATATTGAGAGATTCGGTCTAAACGAAGAAGTTGGCATTGTCAGAAGAATTTTACAGGTGTTTGAGGACGATAAAATATCTGTTGAATTTATCCCTAGTGCAATAGATGACGTTTCCATTGTATTGAAAGAAAGCCAGCTAAAACGTGATAGTGTTGGAAAGATAGAGAGAAAGCTCAGGATGATAACAGGATACGATGCGAATATAGAATTTCAAGAGCGTCTTGGTTCTTTGGTCGTTGCAGGCAAGGGGTTGAAGGGATATAGGGGCATTTCTGCAGAAATTCAGTTGACATTAGCAAACGCAGGCGTAAATATTAAATTTATAACACAAGGGTCGCAAGAAAGGTGTATAGTTTACGGAATTGATAGTTCAGATGGCACAAAAGCTGTCAAAGCTGTATATGAGAAATACTTGAGATGATTTCATTTCCCTAATTTCTCACGAAAGGTTTTTACTAAGGCAGGAACAATCTCCATTGCATCACCGACTATTCCATAAGTAGCAATATTAAATATTGGTGCTTTTGGGTCTTTATTGATTGCTATAATTGTCTCTGATGACTGCATTCCGACAATATGCTGAATACAGCCCGAAATACCACAGGCAATATAAAGTTTCGGTTGGACGGTCTTACCCGTCTGACCGACTAAATGATATGATGGTATCCAATCAGCATCAACCGCTGCACGAGAAGCACCAACAGCACCGCCAAGCAAATCCGCAAGTTCCTTTAACATACCAAAGTTTTCTGCTTTACCAAGCCCAAATCCACCGGCAACGATTATCTTTGCTTCCTGAATATTCACTGCTGATTCTGTCTCTTGGACAATATCTATTATCTTTGTGAATAGATCATCAGCCTGAATAGATACATCATCAACTTTGATAATTTCACCTGTTCGAGATGTCTGCGGATCAAGACGTTTCATAACGTTTGGACGTATGGTTGCCATCTGTGGGCGATGATTAGGAATAACAATCGTTGCCATGACGTTTCCGCCAAATGCTGGTTTTGTTTGCTCTAACAGGCGTTTTTCCTTATCTATCGCAAGCTGAACGCAATCAGCAGAAAGACCAATCTGTAACCTTGTGGCAATTCTAGGGGCAAGGTCTCTACCCAAAATCGTTGCACCAAAAAGCATTATTTCAGGCTTATATTTGTTAATTAATGATACTATTGCTTTTGTGTATGCGTTGGTTTGATATTGTTTAAGTAACGGATGATCAACAACATAGACTTTATCTGCACCGAAATGGATCAATTGCTTGCTCATCTCGTCAGTTCCGTTGCCGAGAAGGACTGCGGACAATGGCACGCCCAATATATCAGCCAATTCCCGACCTGCGCCAAGTAATTCCAACGCAACGTTCATCAGAACTCCGTTACGCTGTTCTGCAAATACCCAAAAACCATTGTATTCATTAAGATTTTTTTCCGTTATGTTTTCCATTTAAGACTATACTCATCCATATTTGTTTTTATGTTTTTTGCCTATTTTGTAATCTTTTATAAGTTTCATCATGCTTGCCAATATCCAAAATATCAATACGCTGATGTGGATGATCTAGCAAATATATGATCCGATATTGTCCTGAATGAAGGCTAAATTCGTTTCCACCTTTTAATCGTGAATGTTTTATTGCATTAACATCCGAACATAACCACTCGATTTTATCAATAATATTTTGTGCGATTTCTCTTGGCAAATGCTCAAGCCTGCGTAGTGCCAAAGGCGATATTATGGCTTCCCATTTTTGCTTATCATCTTGCATTAATTCTTTGTTTGACTTCTGAAAGGGTTAATCCCTTACCATCTGCTATTTCTTGCTTTGCTTTTTCAATACGTTTTTTTGCTTTTGAAGTTAGTATTTCATCTGCATATCGAACAGTGAAGCCCTGATCATTAACGAAAAAAGCATTAATTTCGCTAGGAATTTCCCCTTTGCGCTTATCAAGGTAATCTATATAATCTTCTTCATAGAGGAATATAATATTACCTTCATCATCAATACGCCAACGAGATGATAATTCCTCACGAATAATTTGTCTGACTATATCCTGTAAATCTTGCAAGGTCATTTTTTCAACGGGCTTGTCTAATGACTTAATCATCTATATCACCTTCAGATCAAATTCTGCTCTCTCAGCCTAGAAAAAAGCGTTTCCGCTATTTCTTCTGGAGTGCCTTCTAATATCTCGTTTTTGCCCTTTAATGATGGCGTAAATGTTCCAGTAACGACAGTGGCAGAGCCATTTTTCCCGATCCTTAATGGGTCAGCATTAATATCATCGGGAGTCCATACAGGTATCTCAGCCTTCTTTGCCTTTAGAACACCCTTTAATGAGGGATGTCTTGGTTTGTTTATCTCTCTGACGACACTCACAACAGCAGGCATAGGGGATTCTATAATCTCGGAATAGCCCTCTAACATCCTTTCAGCGATTATTTTTTGGTCTGCTATCTCTATCTTTCTTGCATAGGTTATCTGTGGAGCATCAAGCAATTCTGCGACACTGGGACCAACTTGCCCCGTATCGCTATCAACAGACTGCTTGCCGAACAAGACAAGATCAAAATCACCTATCTTTTTTATGGCAGTAGCAAGCGTGTAAGACGTTGCAAGCGTATCTGCAAGGGCAAAACGCCTATCGCTTAGGAGTATTGCTTTATCAGCACCCATCCCTATTGCATGACGAAGCGATTCCGCAACCTGTGGCGGTCCCATACTGATAACGATTACCTCTCCGCCATACTTTTCCTTTATCTGCAATCCAGCTTCAAGGGCGTTTTCATCAAACGGATTTATGATAAACGGCACGCCTTCACGTATGAGAGAGTAAGTCTCTTTATCAAACTTCATCTGATCTGTATCTGAAACCTGTTTTATACAAACTATTATGCGCATTTGATTTCCCTATGACATTCGTTATTTTCTAGGTTAATTAACAGATTTTTCCATAGCTTTATTGATTCCCATTCGCTTTTCGTAGGCAATGGCAAGCTTTTCAACTGGGAAATGCTCAAATGATAAGTGATTTCCCGATATATGTCTTTTACATATTTTTGGACATAGATGGAATTTATATATTCTACAACATCCCTTTCGTTCATGTCAAATTCTGAACCAAAGAGATCGTCTTTTTTCAATAGATGATAAATATCACCCATCCATGGATAGCATTTTTCATCTAAAGCGCCAGCAACCTTTCCGTTTTCCCGAAACCCCAAACCAACAACGATATGAGGCTTTTCAAAATATCCTCTGAGTTTATTTATATCAGATTTCTTAATCCAATAGCCCGTCAGGTTATCATAGATGATTTTATTGCATTTAAGATTTCGCCCATTCAAAAGCGGAAGATAATTTTCCTGTTGAATAGGCATTTCTTTTTCTATGTAGGAACTATTTTTAATCTCAGATGTTCGGAGAGATACCCTAATATCGTAAATATCGCCTAATTGATAAGAGCAAGTATTCCCTAACGCCTGAGTATAATTCGTCTTAAATTTGATTACTTCACCATTCCAATCAGAATCGGATTTTATTATGCAAATTTCATTATCACGAAATTCCGAAAGTTCCAGATACGAAGCAATTTTATCAGATTTATGAAAATCTAGCACTGCTGAGGAAACATCAGCTTCAGGCTTAAACGCATTAGGTCCTAAATAGATTATGCTCGTTTTACCATTTTGAGATAAAAACTTTCTCAATTTTCTGAACTCATCCAGAATCATAAATGTAGCTGGGACAACAAAGATCAATCTTCCTTCAGACTTTAACAGCTTGATAGAATTTTCTATAAATGCCCCATAGACATTATATTTACCAAACCAAGTCTCATAAAGGTATTTATATTGTTGTTTTGTATCGTTATTTACCTTTATTGTATAATGGTCAGAAAGGCTTGGAATCCCGTATGGTGGATTGCCTATAATTAGATCAAATAATGTTTCTGTTTGCCATAGAAGATAATCGGCATTGATTAATTCAATATTGCCATCAATGATTAATTTATCCAAATAGTCAATAACATCCCGATTAATTTCTATACCGAATATCTTGGCTTGCTGAAAGAAATCAGGTTGATTCCTCTTTATTCCAAATATAAACTGAGCTAATCCGCAAGCAGGTTCTAATATAGCAATATCTTTCTTATTTTTATATTGTCTAAAATCAACCAGCCCAACCATGAAGTCAATAACATTCTCAGGAGTGAAAAACATACCGTAGTTTTTTTTCTTATCTCGGAGGTTGTTATTTACTATATTTTGATGGGCTTCATAGTTCACCATTGATCCTCACTATTTCAACACATGTCCCGCTATAACAGAACGCTGTATTTCAGATGTTCCCTCTACGATCTCAAATAGCTTTGACTCACGCATATATCTTTCAACTGAATATTCACGAACCAAGCCATATCCGCCATGAATCTGAACAGCCTCGGCAGTAACCATAGAGCAAGTTTCTGATGCAAATAGCTTTGCCATGGCGGCTATTTTTCCGAAAGGTATATTTTGATCTCTCATCCACGCCGCTTTTAGTGCAAGCAATTCAGAAGCCTCAATAGCAGTAGCCATATCAGCAATTTTATGCTGTATTGCCTGAAAGGTTGATATTGGCTGACCAAACTGGATTCTCTCTTTGGCATACTTGATTGCTTTCTCGAGAGCTGCCTTTGCAAGTCCAATAGCCCCAACAGCCATACCGATTCTTCCTATATCCAGAGTCTCCATTGCAATACGAAAGCCTCTATTTTCTTGTCCTAGTAGGTTTTCAGCAGGGACTCGACAATCCTGAAAAGATAATGCACAGTTTGGCAATGCGTGAAAACACATCTTTTCTTCTTGCTTACCAAATGTAAATCCCGGCGTTCCCTTTTCAACAATAAACGAAGTCATACCCCTTGCACCACGATCAATATTAGTCTTAAAGGTTATGACGTATATTTCCGCTTCATCTGCGTTAGTTATAAACATCTTTGAGCCGTTAAGGACGTATTCGTTACCATCTTTTACTGCTGTTGCGATACCACTTGCCGCATCCGATCCTGCACTTGGTTCTGTAAGAGCAAACGCCCCAATTTTTTCACCTTTGGCAAGTGGAACAAGGTATTTCTTTTTTTGTTCTTCTGTGCCAAACATATATATCGGATAAATACAAAGAATATTTGCACCAAATATTGCTCCCGTAGTGCTACAAGCCTTTGCAATCTCTTCTCCGACTAATGCCCACGTTACAAAATCAGCGCCAAGTCCACCATATTCTTCAGGTATACAAACCCCGCTTAGGTCATATTTAGCTAATAGCTCTATATTCTCTTTTGGAAAAACTCCTTTCGCATCGACTTCATCAGCCTTTGGAGCAAGCTCAGTATCACATATTTCTTTCACTGCATCAACAATCGTCTTCTGTTCTTCTGTTAATTCAAAATTCATATTAAATAGACACTCAACTGTTTGATCGTCTGAGAGATTTGAGACATTAATCAGCAATCAAATAATTATTCTGTGTCTTCTTCCCTCCTTCTGTTAAATATAGTTTCCAGAGCTTTTTCAGCCGCTTTTTGTTCTGCTTCTTTTTTATTTCTTCCTATTCCTCTGCCATAGGATTCACCTGAAAGTATAACCTCTATTTCAAAACGCTTATCATGATCAGGTCCTGTCTGATTTATTACTTTATAGACAGGTGGTTTTTGAAAACTTGCCTGCCAATATTCTTGAAGCGCAGATTTGTAATCCCTTTTCATCTCGTCTTTATCAAGTTCGCGAACCTCTTCAGAAAATATTTTTAGGACGAAATTTCTTGCTGATTCCAGACCGCCATCAAGATATATCGCCGCAATCAGTGCTTCCAAAGCGTTTGCCAAATTTGATGACTTTTCTTTGCCTCCTGTCAAGGTTTCACCTGCGCCAAATCTTATAAACTCTCCCAAACCAATCTCTTTGGCGCATGAAGTCAGTATTGATTGGCTTACGATAACTGCCTTCAATTTAGACAACTGACCTTCTGTATAGCTAGGAAATTCCTCATATAGCAAAGAACTAATTAAGAGTTCAAGAACAGCATCACCTAGAAATTCCATTCTTTCATTACATAAAGAGTATATATCATTGCTCGATATGGCAGACTTGTGAGTCATTGATTGATCCAAAAGCTTTATATCTTTAAAAATGTAATTGATTTTATATTCTAAAGCATAAAGCTCCCTAAATCGTTCATTATCAATGATAATTTCTTCTAACAATTCAAAAGGAGCTTTATAATCACTTTCCGTATCTGGTTTTAGTCCACCATCGGTTTCGGCGATTTCATGAGACATTACAAAATTCCTATTATTCCTTTTTATTCCTGATTATGCACTATACTTAGATATAAATAAGTGGTATTTTTTCTTTTAATTTGTGTATTTTTTAACAATAAGAGTGGCATTATGTCCACCAAAGCCAAACGCATTAGTAAGAACAGAATTGACAACAGCTTTTCTTGCAACATTCGGAATGCAGTCAATATCACATTCAGGGTCTGGATACTCATAATTTATGGTTGGTGGCATTATATCGTCATATATAGCCATTGTTGATGCTATAAATTCAACTGCACCTGCTGCACCGAGAAGATGACCCGTCATTGACTTTGTAGAACTGATAGGTAAAGACTTGATGTGTTCACCAAAGACTAATTTTAATGCAGAGACTTCTGCTGCATCACCCAGAATGGTTGAGGGGCTATGTGCATTAACATAGCTAATATCTTCAGGCTTTAATTTCGCATCTTTGATAGCGAATAACATTGATTTTGCAGCGGAATCACCTTCTGGCAAAGGGGCGGTTGTTTGATAACCATCGCTAGTCATGCCATATCCAATAATCTCTGCATAGATCCTTACACCTCGTTCAAGGGCATGTTCTAAAGATTCCAGAATAACTATTCCAGCACCTTCTCCCATAACAAAACCATCTCTCTCTTTATCAAATGGTCTGCTAGCATGTTTAGGATCATCATTCCGCACAGACATAGCCTTCATCGAGCAAAATCCGGCAAATGAAAGAGGAGTAATGGCAGATTCAGTCCCACCTGCTATCATTACTTCCGCATCGCCACGTTGGATTATCCTAAAGGCTTCTCCAATACAATGATTTCCTGTTGCACATGCCGTAACAATGCAAGAATTTGGACCCCTAATACCAAGATATATGGCAATCTGACCTGCTGACATATTGGCAATTTCAAGGGTAACAAAATATGGACTTACACGTCCCGGACCTTTTTCTAGCAGATTTTTATGTTGTTCTTCAATTACAGCAATACCACCTATACCTGATCCTACCAAAACGCCAATATTATATGGATCTTCTTTTGAAATATCTAGTTTTGCATCATCTCTTGCCATCAAAGCAGATGCAAGAGCATACTGAATGAATTTGGCAGTTTTTAGCTTGCTTATATCTTTTTTGGTTAAAAAAGGCGCTGGATCGAAGTCTTTGACCTGAGCTGATATCTTACAATCAAATCCTTCAGTATCAAAGTAAGTTAAATTCGAAACCCCACATTTGCCAGAGCATAAAGATTGCCAAAAGGTTTCTTTATCATTCCCGATCGGCGTGATTGCACCCATGCCGGTAACAACTACACGTCGCATTGATTTTTTTACTCCAAATAATGACTAAAGATTAAAGATTGAAGATTAATCAAATCTTTTACATCTTCAATCTTAAATCTTTGAATCTTAATTATTAAGCCTGATGCGCATTGAGATATTCCATTACATCCTTAACTGTTTTGATTTTTTCTGCATCTTCATCTGGGATCTCAATATCAAAAGCCTCTTCAAAAGCCATAACCAATTCAACAGTATCCAAAGAATCAGCACCCATATCATCAATGAAAGAAGCATCTGGGGTGATTTGATCTTCGTCCACACCAAGTTGTTCCATTATTATTTCTTTTATACGTTCTTCCGAAATCATATCCTAAATTACCTCCTGATTATTTGTTATTTATATCTTAATTACATTACCATTCCGCCATCAATTTGTAAGACCTGTCCCGTAATGTATCTTGCGGAATCAGATACAAGGAATGTAACAGCATCGGCTACATCTTCGGGATAGCCTATACATCCAAGAGGGATAAGCTCAAGGATTTTCTCTTTTTCCTTTTCGGGTAGAACCTCGGTCATCTTAGTTTGTATAAAACCTGGAGCAACTGCATTAACATTTATATTTCGTCGTCCTAGTTCTTTTGCTACTGATTTTGTTAGACCGATAACACCCGCTTTTGATGCAGAATAATTTGCTTGACCGACATTGCCGATTAATCCCATAACGGATGCAATGTTTACGATCTTGCCATTTCTCTGCTTCATCATTATCTTTGCAACACATTTTGTGCAGTTGAAAGTCCCTTTCAGATTTACTGCTAAAACACTATCCCAGTCTGATTCATCCATCCTTACCAAAAGAGCATCTCTGGTAATTCCAGCGTTATTTACAAGAATATCAACTTTGCCAAATTGCTCCATCACCTTATCAAACATGGCTTCAACAGATGCCATATTCGTAACATTAACCTCAACAGGAAACGCATCTATACCTTCACCACGCAACTCATCAACAGTAGCAGATACATCTGCTATTGCAAGATCGCTTATAACCACAGTTGCACCATTTTGCCCTAGCTTTTTGGCAATTGATTTTCCTATGCCCCTTGCCGAACCTGTTATAACAGCAACTTTTCCCTTTAATTCCATATCCATCTCTCCAAAATATGTCTATAAAATGCTTTCACCA
This sequence comes from uncultured bacterium, assembly GCA_964564735.1. Lineage (GTDB taxonomy): Bacteria > Poribacteria > DTPJ01 > DTPJ01 > DTPJ01 > CAZMCH01. Next base: position 12,851 of record CAZMCH010000032.1, on the reverse strand, counting down.
TTAAAAAGTTTTGCTTTTGGGTATATCTTACGAATTAGCCCAGAAATAACTTTTCCAGGTCCAAATTCAATAAATGTAGTTATTTCATCATCAACTATCTTTTTTATTGATTTTTCCCAGTAAATAGGATTAGATAACTGAATTGCAAGATTTTGCCTGATTATTTCTGGATCATCAATATAATCGCCAGTAACATTGGCAACAAAAGGTATCTTAGGTCTTAAAAAAGATATGCTTTTTAGAGCTTCAAACAATCCAGATTCTGCTGATTTCATTAATGGGGAATGAAAAGCACCACTTACATCCAAAGGAACACACATTTTAGCCCCTGATTCTTTGGCTAATTCCCCTGCTTTTTTTATCGCTTCTTTTTCGCCGGATATAACTATCTGCCCTGGAGCATTATAATTTGCAGGCTGAACAATTCCAATAGAACTTGCATCACAACAAATAGCTTGGACTTTATCTGCTTCCAAGCCGATTATTGCCATCATTGTTCCGGGGTTGATCCGCGAAGCCTCTGCCATCAAACGCCCTCGCTCTTTTACAAGCCGAAGAGCATCAGCAAAACTCAATGATCCACTTGCCACAAGTGCGGAATATTCACCAACGCTTAATCCTGCACAAACAGAAACCTCGAATTGATTTAGTTCAGGAATATCAATACTACCTGATGTAATAATTCCATACATCGCAATACTGCAAGTAACTATGGCAGGTTGAGTAACTTCTGTAGCACCCAAATCTTCATTAGTTCCATTACAACATAGCGATTCAATATCCATTCCTAGAGCATCGTTTGCTTCTTGAAAAACTCTTTTGCCTGCTGGATATTCTCTTAATTTCAGACCCATACCAGCATATTGAGAACCTTGACCTGCAAATACCGCACTAATTTTATTCATTTTTCTATAACTTTATAACAACACCAGCCCAAGTCAAGCCACTGCCAAAAGATACAATAAGCACCAGACTCCCCGGACCGATCTTTCCCTCTTTAATTGCTTCATCCAAAGCAACAGCCATTGTAACAGACGAGGTATTCCCATATTTTTCTATATTCACAAACATCTTTTCATCAGGAATGCACATAAGTTCTGCAATGGCATCAATCATGCGTTTATTTGCTTGGTGTGGAATACACAAGTCTATGTCTTCAAGGGTCAGATTAGCTTTCTCGAGAGCCTTTGCCCCCGCCTCTGCCATTGCCTTCACGCCAAGCTTGAAAAGCTCTTTCCCTCGCATTTTGATATAATGCATCCCTTTATCAATAGTTTCATGAGAAGCTGGATTTCTTGATCCACCTGCTGGGATACCAAGTAACTCAAAGTCGGAATACTCACCATCAGCCGCAAGAAAATAAGAGATAATTCCCTTATCTTCATCTGTTCTCCGTAGTATCGCCGCTCCAGAAGCATCACCAAAAAGAACACAAGTGCTTCTATCTGTCCAATCGGTTATTTTGGTCAATGTCTCTGCCGCTACTACAAGAACAGTCCTATATGTTCCACATTTTATAAACTGGTCAGCTATTACAAGTCCATAAGGAAAACCAGAACAACCGACGGATATATCAAAAGCAGGACATTTTGGCGCTTTTATACCTTTCTGGATAAAACATGCTGTCGATGGAAAAAACATATCTGGCGTAACTGTTGGAACAATTATTAAATCAATTTCTGCTGGTTCTATTCCAGCATTTTCTATTGCTCTCAATGATGCTTGTATACCTAGATCAGAACTTGCAGTATCTTTATCGGCTATTCTGCGCTCTACCATACCAGTTCGTCTTTGTATCCATTCATCACTGGTATCAACCATTTTTTCTAAATCGTGATTTGTAAGAACTCTCTCAGGTGCATAAGAACCTGTTCCTATTATTGCCGAATTCCAAAGCTTCATTATTAAATTACCCGTTTTCGTCCTCTTCCTTACAAGTTTTTAATGACTGAATATCAAGATTTTGATTCATTATTTTAAGGCTTTCCTGAATAGTTGCATTTACATTATAGGCAACAAATTCAGATGCAATCCTTATTGCGCTATTTATAGCCTTTGCAGTTGATTTGCCATGACCTATTATACACGCTCCATTTATTCCAAGAATTGGAGCTCCGCCATATACCTCGTAATTCAGTTTTTCTGAAAATGCCTTATATGCCTTTTTTGATAATAACAGACCCAATTTTGCTATATAGCTCTTCTTAAATTCACCTTTTATGGTGCTAAAAAACATTATTGATGCACCTTCTGCAAACTTCAAGATTGCATTTCCGACAAATCCATCACAGACAACGACATCAGCATTTCCATTTACAATATCAGAACCTTCAACATTACCAATGAAATTCAATGAGGATTGTTCCAAAAGCGGAAAGGCTTTTAAAGTAAAGGCACTTCCTTTAGTTTTTTCCTCACCAACACTGAGCAGACCAACTCTTGGATTATCTTTTCCCAATATTTTCCTAGAGTAAATATCTCCCATCAGGGCAAACTCTACCAAATGAATCGGCATACAGCTACCTGCGTTTGCACCAACATCAAGCAGAACAGTAGCATCTTTTATATTAGGTATTATTGAGGCAAGTGATGGACGTGATACGCCTTTGAGTTTACCAAGTATAGAACGTGAAACAGCAAGTGCAGCAGCAGTATTTCCAGCAGTAACCATAGCATCGGCATCGCCAGATTTCAGCAAACGAGCTGATACGTGCATAGAAGAATCTCTTTTCTTCCTAACCGCCTCAGCAGGAGGTTCATCCATAAGTATATACTGAGAAGAAGGAATTACCTGTATTTTGGCTTTACCTAGATTGTGCTTGCTCAGTTGTTCCTCTACTCGATCTTGAGGACCAACTAGCAAAACCTCTAATGAATAATTTTTGGCAGCCATTATAGCCCCTTCTACAATAGCATCAGGGGCTTTATCACCGCCCATAGCATCAACAGCAATTCGCATATTTAAATTATAATAAATGATTTGTAAAACATGATACGTATCCAATAAAATATTATTTTATTACGTTTCACGTTTTATGTTAATTATTCGCCTGTTTTTATTTCAATAACCTGTCGTCCCTTATAATAACCACAACTGGGACAAGCTATATGTGGTAATTTCATTTCCTCGCATCTTGGGCATTTACCAATAGACTTAGCTTTTAATGCCTGATGCGCTCTACGCATACCGCCTTGCGATTTTGATATTCTTCGTTTTGGGTTTGCCAATGACTACACCTCCAATTTCCCTTTTATATCGAGTAACTTTGTAAGAACTGCAAGTTTTGACTCCCCTAAGTCTTCAAATTCAGGACAGTCACATTTTTTTATATTAAGATTTTGACCACATTGTGAACACAATCCCTTGCAATCCTCAGAACATAAAATAATCATAGGGATTTCTAAAAGTATACTTTCCCTTAATTCGTCTGTAATATCTATATATTCATCAGTATAATAACCGATGCCTATATCATCTATCTGATCTTCAACAAATTTTGGTAAAGGTGAATATTGAACCTCTGCGCCAGCTTTTATCTTAATCGGAACTTTTGCAAGGCATCTGCTACATTCCATTTCTGCATCTACTGACATGACTGCTTTGACATAAATTTTTGCAGTTTGTCTATAAAATTTTAAATTAACAGATACATCGCTTGTAAAATGTACGCCGTCAAATTCCAAAACTAAGTCTTCTGGAACAATCTCTAAATCTAGTAAACTTGACCCTTCATCAATCGTGTCAAGCATAATTCTTAACATTTTAACACCCCATAGCTTAATAAGGCAAATAACTTACCTATAATATTGGGATTTACCCATCAAGCCGTTGTTAAGTATAACATTGATAGATTTATTTGTCTAGCGAAAAATATTATTGGTTCGATAGTTTAAATTCATTATGTATTGCTTCGATTGCACGTTCTATATCATTATCATCTACGATACATGATAATTTTATCTCTGATGTGCTAATCATTTGTATATTGATGTTGTTGTTTGCCAAAGCCTGAAACATTCTCGCAGCAACTCCTGCATGGCTTCTCATACCCACACCGACAATAGATACTTTTGCGATATTCTCATCTGCTAATACTTCGGTTCCTCCTATTTCATTACAAACTTTTTCTGCTATTTTTAGTGCCTCATGAAGGTCTGTTTTTGAAACTGTCCATGAAATAGTTGCTTTTCCATCTTTTCCAATGCTCTGAACTATCATATCAACGTTAATTTCTGCAATTCCGATCTCGTTAAATATTTTGAATGCAGTGCCGGGTTGATCTGGCACTCCGAATATCGTGATTTTGGCTTGATTCTTGTCGTGTGTGACTCCTCTAATTACAACATCCTCCATACTTTCTACCTCTTTAGCAACCAATGTGCCGGGATTATCATTAAAACTTGATAAAACATACAACGGCACGTCATATTTTTTTGCAAATTCTACTGCTCTTGAATGCAAAACCTTAGCCCCAGAGCTTGCCATCTCCAGCATTTCATCATGTGATATTATGTTAAGTTTTCTTGCATCGGGAACAATTCTTGGGTCAGCAGTATAAACGCCATCTACATCCGTATATATTTCACAAACATCAGCATTTAGACCAGCCGCTAAGGCGACTGCTGACGTGTCTGAACCACCTCTATCCAAAGTTGTTATTGCATCATCTTCTGTAGCACCCTGAAATCCTGCAACTATTACAATATTGCCTTTATCTAGTTCTTTTCTTACACGATCAGCATTTATATTCAATATTTTTGCTTTTGTATGTATCTTTGTTGTTAGAATCCCTGCTTGTGGTCCCGTAAATGAAATTGCATTATGACCCATTGAACAAATAGCCATCGCCAGAAGTGCAATAGAACGCTGTTCACCAGTAGCAAGCAAAACGTCCATCTCTCTAGCCTTTGGAGTCTCACACACGCTTTTGGCTAGCTTAATTAATTCATCAGTCATACCAGCAGGCGCAGAAACAACAACAACGACTTGATTGCCTTTTTTCTTTGCCTTAATAACACGTTCGGCTACAGCTTTGACTCTTTCTGCATTTGCAACAGATGTGCCGCCGTATTTTTGAACTACCAATGCCAAATTAAACTTCCTCCTTTGTCATCTACAATTACCAAGATAGCATTTCAACGATCAATTCTATAATCATCTGCATCGTATATGCTATAGCATGATTGCGATGTAAGGAAAAACCATAATATATTTTGTCATCTATCATCGTAGATGGTCGGGGTGAGAGGATTTGAACCTCCGACCTCTTGGTCCCGAACCAAGCGCGCTAGCCGGTCTGCGCTACACCCCGACTCAATCAGTTTCAAGCTTTAATTTTACTTCCGACAAGTCATAGCCCAAAGAAAGTAATATCTTTTTCTGCTTTTCCTGCATTAAATCCGCTTCTTCTCTTTTGGCATGGTCATAGCCCAACAGATGCAATATACCATGAACGATTAACAGCGACAATTCAGCCCTTATTCCATGACTACATTCTTTTGCTTGACGCTCTGCAGTCTCAATCGAGATTACGACATCACCAAGAATATCGCTATTAATATCGCAGTCATCACCTTCCCGCATGGCAAAAGCAAGCACATCTGTTGGTGAATCCACTCCCCGATAAGTAAGATTTAACTCCTTTATTTCGTCATCATTAGTTAAATGAATACTAACTTCACAATCTTCGCTTTTTTCTATTTCAAGTGTTTTTTTTGCCGTTTTTTCCAGTATATTTTCTATTTCTGCATCTATATTTAATTCAGGACGGATACTTATTATAACCAAAATGATTGCCTTTTAATTAGTTGCTTTCTGTCCCAACAGTTACTACCTGTTTTTCTTTCGGATATTCAATGCGTGTGTGATACATACCAGATAAGACTCTAACAAATTCATCTTTAATAAGCCCAACATCTTTTAGAGTAAGATTTGACTCATCTAACTGAGCATCCATTGCCTTATCTTCGATAATTTTTGTTACAAAATTGATTATACGGCTATAAGATGGGTCATCATGTAATAAAACATGCCTTGCTGATTCAACAGCATCAGCAAGAAGGATTATTGCAGCCTCTTTTGTTTGCGGTTTTGGTCCTCCATAGCGATAATCCTCAAGCCTGACACTATTATGTTTATCTGCTTCCATTGCCTTTTGATAAAAACGCAAACCACCAATAAGAGTATTACCATGATGTTGCTGAATTATATCTTGCAAAACTTTGGGCAATTTCGCATTATGCGCGAGTTTTACTCCATCTTTTAAATGCGAAGATATAATACGGGAACTCATGCTTGGATTTAATTTATCATGGACATTTTCACCCTTTTGATTTTCAATGAAATATTCAGGTTTTGTCATTTTTCCAATATCATGATAATATGCACCAACCCTTGCTAATAGTGGATTTGCACCTATTGCATTAGCTGCTGCTTCTGCAAGTTTAGCAACATCAAGGCTATGATAATAACTTCCGCTTGCCTTTTCCTTAAGTTGTATTAATAAGGACTGATTAAGGTCTGAAAGCTCAAGAAGCTCCATATCGGTAGTTGTTCTTGAAATATATTCAAATACTGGAAGTAATCCCGGTGTCAGAAGCGCAATAATTACACCATTAACAGCACCTATTAAACAGCCAGTTCCAATATCGATAATGCTTCTATCATTAATGATCCCCAAACCAAGTATGATGATCAAATTAGTTATTGAAACATAAAGACCCGGAATAACCAGATGCCTTCTTCTTCTTGCATGTGAAGCGGATATTGCAGATGCAATTCCACCAGTTAATGCAACAAGCGCATAGCCAAATGAATCTACATTCCCAATGCCTGATGTAACACCTATTAATATTGAAATCAAACATGTAGAAAGTATTGACAATTGAACATTAGCAATTATCGCTATTATAATAGATGCAATAGCGCTAGGAACAAGGAAACCCGGTGATTTTAAACCTAATTTTGGACTTTGATTGATTATGATATTAGCCAAAGAGAATACCAGAAGTATAGAAATAATTACAGCAAGTATTTTTCTTGGTTCCGTGGTTAATAGGCGTTCATGTTTTTCTGCATATATAACAAATAAAAATGCAAGAACCACAACCAAAAGGAAAATTCCCGGAACCAAATTTAATGCATATTTTCTCTGTGCAAAAGCAAGTGCCTCAATTTTTTTTATATGAGACTCTGTTATAACATTCCCAATTCCTAATATTTTGTCGTCTTCTGCAATTCTTTGAGTTGTTAAAGATATATTATCTAATATTTGCTGTTGTTGTTTTTGTGTAACGATAGGATCATAAATTAGATTTGGTCTCATCAGATCAACCATCTCTTTTACAACATCGCTTATTGGTTCTGGCAATTCATTTGCTAAATTTCCAGCAATAATTCGAGCATCTGACCATGGCACAAGCTCATCAATGCTTTTTATTTTCTTTGAATTAAAATTAGGTCTATTATCAACCAATAGTATATCTATTCGAGATGCAATCTGTAAATCAGTTGGTGGTAAACCAAATTTCCCCTCTATTTCTTTTTTAATTATATCCCATTTGGGTTTTAGATAATCGATCTTTGACAATTCACTGGCAAAACTTGCCCCTCCGCTATCTGCAATTATTCCACGAGATAATATATTAGAGAGAATTTTTATCGTTTCATCTCGCATTATCCTAAGCTGATCGTCTGATGATTCAAGTAATATAATACCAACTTGGTCTGATGGTTCTATATAAAATAGTTCCTTTAATTTTATTAGTTTCGCAGGATTATCCAAAGCACCATTTTTTTTCACTTGGCTAACTACATTAAATTGCTCTTTAACCTTTTCAACAGCCTGAAAATCAAGATTAAAGATAGGAGGCATATCTGCCAGAATATTTTTTTTCTCTTCTTCTGTTTCTATTGTTTCATGATATTCAAAGCTGATATTAGCATATACATCCTTTGTGCTTTTCTCCCCTAGTTTGAAATCGCCAACATCAATTAATTTTTGTCTTTGATCAGATGGAAAAACCAGCCAGGTCGTTATTATTACAGATATTATCCCGGTAATCCACCAATGCAATTTGATCTTTCTGGCTATTGGTAAGAACTCGCTAATATTATGTTTTTGAGGTAGAATTTTTCTGTATTTTGACCAAGGCATTTTCATATGAATACCCATTTTTTATAAGATTTAAAGAGATCCGCTTCTATCATTATTTCGAGCATTTTCATAAGCATCTATTATTCTTTGAACAAGCTCATGTCTGACTACATCATCAGAAGTAAGATAAGAAAACTTTATCCCATCAACATTCGCTAATATGTTTTGAACCTCAAGCAAGCCTGATTTCTTGTCTAATGGTAAATCTATCTGTGTTATATCACCCGTTACTACTGCTCTTGAATCAAAGCCTAATCTTGTTAAAAACATTTTCATTTGTTCGTTGGTTGAATTCTGCGCCTCGTCGAGAATAACAAAGGAGTTATTTAAGGTTCGCCCTCTCATAAAAGCCAATGGTGCTACTTCTATGATTGATTTTTCCATTAAAGCCTCTATTCTTTCAATAGGCATCATGTCGTAAAGGGCATCATAGAGCGGTCTGAGGTAAGGATCAACTTTAGCGAGTATATCACCGGGAAGAAAACCAAGTCTTTCTCCTGCCTCGACAGCAGGACGTGTTAGGATAATTCTGCCGATCTCACCTTTTTTAAGAGCAGAAACAGCCATTGCCATAGCTAGATATGTTTTCCCTGTCCCTGCTGGTCCAATACCAAAAACTAGATCATATTTCTGCATGGCGGATACATATAGTTTTTGTCCTTTGGTTTTTGGTCTTATGATTTTATTTGAGAATACATGAATACCCTCAGAGATAATTTCATCAAGATCAATGTCTTTTCCGTTTTTTATCATGCGAATAGTATATTTTACATCATCTGAATTTATATTATGCCCACTACGAAGCAAGCTTAGCAATTCTATAAATACTCTTGAAACTTTTTCGGATTCTTTTTTTTCAGCAATTATTTCTAAATTGCATCCTCTTGCTACGATTCTTGCATCAAAACTGTTTTCTATAATTCTTAAATTGGTATCCTGATGCCCGAAAAGATTCTGTGCCTCTAATATGCCTTCAAGAGCAATACAATTAGATAATTCAGTAGTCTCCAAATAATAACCATCCTTTTATTTGCTATAAACTATCTATTCATCACATAATCAATGAAATATTGTATATGAATTTCGGCAAAAAAGCAAGAGAAAACTCCTGAAGATCAAAAATGAGTTCGGACAATTTATTATCTGATTAAATTATCTATGATAATCCCTCTAAATCTCCCTTTTGTAAAGGGAGACTTCTTAATTTTATTACTTTGAAAAAGTTTTCAAAGGTAGAGATTATTTAAATGTCCGGACTTATGTCTGATCTTCAGGAAAATTCTCATTGACAGCTTAATAGAAGATGATTAAACTATCAAAAAATAATCTTGATTATAAATATCCCGAAAAGGGGAGTTGTATTTTAATGAAGTATTATCTAGTATTTTTATTGATGATTCTATCTATAAAGGAGACTGCGATGGCAAGTGATTGGACAAAGGTTCTTATTAATAAAGATGGCAGAAATGAAGTTCGTCATCTAAACATGGTTTTTTCTTTTCCAAACTACCCTACACGTCAAAGTTGGGAAGATCGAGCAGAATATATCCGAAAACGCATCCTCACAAGCAACGGTCTAATGCCCATGCCTGAAAAATGCCCTTTGAATGCAAAGGTAACTAGAAAAATTGACGGTGAAGATTATACAATAGAGAATGTTTACTTTGAGAGTTTCCCAGGTTTTTTTGTTTGTGGTAATTTATATCGCCCAAAGGGTAAGCAAGCACCATTTCCAGCGATTGCCAATCCTCATGGTCATTGGTCACATGGAAGATTAGAACATCAGGAATTAGGCTCTATCCCCGGCAGGTGTATTAACTTTGCCAAACAGGGATTTGTTTCATTTGCCTATGATATGATTGGCTATAACGACAGTAAACTGCAAGTTCCTCATACATTTGGAGGCGACCCAAAAGGCTATCTTTGGGGGATAAGCCTGATGGGGCTTCAATTATGGAATAGTATTAGAGTTATAGACTTTCTGCAATCTTTGCCAGATGTTGACCCTGATCGTATTGCCTGCACGGGCGCGTCAGGTGGCGGGACACAGACTTTTATGCTTATGTCAATTGACAAACGTGTTAAAGTGTCATCACCAAATGTCATGGTATCAGCCTATATGCAGGGCGGGTGCCTTTGCGAAAACGCACCAAACTTACGCCTTGATTGCTTTAATGTGGAGATTGCTTCAATGATGGCACCAAGACCCATGATTTTGGTTTCATGCACAGGCGATTGGACAAGTCATACTCCCGAAGTTGAATATCCCGCAGTTCAGAGCATCTATCGTATGTATAATGCTATTGATAAGATTGCTAACACCCATGTTGACGCACAGCATAATTATAATCAACCTAGCAGAGAGGCGGTTTATGGCTGGTTTAATAAATGGCTTTTGGGAATAGGTGATGGAAGCAGTATGAAAGAAAAGCCTTTTGAGATTCCAGAACCTGAAACAATGCTAAACTTCCCTGATGGAAAATTACCTGAAAATGCCATTACAGGCGAACAACTGGTATCAAATTTAATCAGTAATGCAGAAGCACAGATAGAATCACTTAAACCAAAAGATTCTACTACTCTTGAGGCATATCGTATTTTATTCGGAATATCATATAAATATGCTTTAAGCGTAAAACAACCGCAAGCGTGTGATCTTAATGTTGAGTTGGTTAATGAAGAAAAGAAGGATGGCTATGACTTAAAAAGACTTATTATCGGAAGAAAAGAGGTTGGAGAGAGGATGCCTGCATTGATGTTTGTTCCAGAGCATCCGACAAGTGCAGTTTTGGTGGTTCACCCCGAAGGTAAATCTGCCCTTGCTGATAGCGATTCCCCAAGCGAACTTGTGAAGGGCTTGCTTGTAAAAAATAAGATTGTGCTTGGCATAGACACATATAGAACAGGCGAAACTTCATCATTAAAACGAGATGAAAGCATAAGCCATTTCTACACATATAATATAAGCGATACTGCGTTGAGGCTTCAGGATATTCTAAATGGCATAGCCTATCTGTTGACTCAAACCTATACCGTTGATCTTATCGGCTTGGAAAAGGCAGGATTATGGTGTTTGCTTGCACGTGGTATTGCAGAAAATGTAAATCAGACTATTGTAGATTGCGATCAATTTGATTATAATAATGATGATGTATGGATAAAAGACTTGTTTATTCCACATATACGCAAGGCAGGCGATTTCAAGACTTCTGTGGCGTTAATCGCACCTGCAAAGCTATGTATTCACAACGTTTCTGCTAGTTTCCCAACAGAATGGATTAGCGATGTTTTTAAGGTCGCTGGTGCTTCGGTATCCTTGCAAATGCAAGGCGATCTATTTAGCGATGTGAAAAGCTCTTTGCATATCCAATCAGGAAAGATGGATGTTAGGGCTATATTGGATTCTTTTTAAAAGTTTTGGCAAGTTTGGTATTCATTCACCTAGTTCCATAGAGATAGAATATAGAGGAAAATATCATGGGAAAGAAAATACTGGTTGCTTATGCCAGCAAGGCAGGCTCTACTGCTGAAGTGGCAGAAGCTATTGGACAAGAATTGCGTTCTGCGGGGGCAGAAGTGGAGGTTCTTCCAATTAGTAAAGTGAAAAATATAGAATTTTATCAGGCTGTTGTTGTTGGTGGGGCTGTGCGCGCTGGTTCATGGTTGGGAAAAGGCTTTATAGAGAAAAATAAATCGGTATTAAGCAAAATACCAACAGCTTATTTCCTTGTTTGCATGAACTTATGCGTAGATACACCAGAAAAACGGGCTGAAACACAAAAATATTTTGAGTCTGCACGCCAGATTATCAGACCGATAGACGAAGGATATTTTGCAGGAAAAATGGATTATTCAAAGTTGGGCTTTCTTGCTAGATTTGTTGTCAAAAATATGGTAAAAACACCAGAAGGAGATTTTCGTAATTGGGATATTATCCATCAATGGGGGAAGGATTTGTATCTTAAAATTAACGAAGGTAAACAGACATAATATCATTATTGGGGTATATGATATGGAAAAAACTGCTATAAAAAGATATTCATCAAGCAAAAAATCTGCCATCTTGATTAAGGGAAGATTTCGGCAAAAAAAGAAGCCTATCAGAAAGATTTCAAAATTGGCAAATAGGGAGTTGCTCAAAGTGGCTTTCCTTGCCACTTTGGCTTTTATCTGCCTAACAAAGACAGTATACAAATTACAGGCAAAGCCTGAAAAAGTAGCTTCTTCAAATATTAGCATAAAAAACTTAGCTAATAGAGAAACCTCTCTTGTTAGTGGTGATCAGCATGTTAATTCAGAGCTACAGATGAGATTTGAGGATTTCATTGAAGAAATGTATCAAACAGGCATGATAAAGCCCGAAGAACGAACAGCATGGTTAGCATATGATTTAGTCAACCAAAAACCGATAATATCCATAAATGCTGATCTGCCAATGCAGTCAGCAAGTATGATCAAGCCGTTTGTTGCATTAGCTTTCTTTCACAAAGTCAGAGATGGGCAGATTCAACAAACCAATCAAAGCGAGAGATTCCTTAGATTGATGATTCAACATAGCTGGAATACCGCAACAAACTGGATAATGATGCAGGTTGGCGGTCCTAAGGCAGTTAATGATCTTTTGCATGATAACTATCCCGATATTTTTCAGCAAACATCGATAGTTGAGTATATTCCACCGGGGGGGCTGACATA
>CAZMCH010000031.1:6309-39672 GCA_964564735.1 uncultured bacterium | reverse complement strand
CTTATTGTCAACCATCGAGGAATATATTGATGAAAAAGTTCTGACCATTCATTTTCAGGAGTAGCAAACCAAAACGCCCAAGCCATCACAGGTATCAATATTTGAAGCATGTCTCTTCCACTAATGCTTGCCCCCAAAGTTAGCATAGAATATATGATTATCAATTCAGCTTGAGTTAAAGCATATTTTGGCATGTATCTCTTAATAATAAAAACATTTATCAATATTATTATCAACAGATTTATTACAACATGCCACATCAACGAAAGACATGTTGAATGTCCTGTATTCCATACACCCTCAACCTGCATTATCCAGAAATTATTTAGAGGAATAAGGACAAATGATATAATTATTGATCGCCAACTGATTTTATTCTTATCATTTTTTCTTGCATTTTTTGGCATATTTCATAATTAAAGAAACAAAACACTTGAAAATATAAACAAATAGTTATAAAGAATCTTCATATAAGACGTATGAGAAAAAATAAAAAAGATGAAAGTCGTATTGGGAACCTATCCAGAGAAGGAGAATCACGTTAAGAGGTCTATGTAACACTAGAACCATTGATAGATAGAGTAGCATCTGTAATATGCAGTCTATCACAAACAGTGATTCAATCACTTACATCATATTCATATTTCATAAACGCCATTAATGAAATATTTCAATAAGCAATTGGCATTAATTCATCATATTTTGACTTTTACATTTCATACATCACGCATTATCGTATGGATTCTGCACGCTTTTTTGCTTCAAGTAGTTTTGATGTATATGGAATTTGAGGTGTATCCAGCTTCTGAGTATGCTTGATTTCGTATGACTTTAACTGGGTCTGAGAAATTGTTGCAATTTCTTTGCGAGTTTTGAGTCGTTCTGTCATAATTATTCTTTGCTCATTAATCTCTTTTAATGGACCTAATTTTTGCCATAATTCGGCAATTTGCTCATAAGATACCGTTATCCTTCTTATAGCTATATCAAGGAAAAATAAAGGTATAGCTAATATCAAAAACCACTTCCATAGATTAGTCGTTCTCCAAATATATTGTTCTCTATTGCCAAATACATCTTTATAAGAAGGATCATATTTACCATCTGTTATATTGGCTAATTCATGAAGCCATTTAGTATTAGATTCCAAATCAGTATATTCTGGTGAATATGAAACTATAAAGCTAATATTTCGCCATTTTTGAGGATTATCATTGATTATTTCGGCAACACTTAGCATATATGTTCCCATTTGACTCGCATCAAATTCGCATTCATATCTGCCAATACCTGTTTGATTGAGTGATACATCCTCGCTGGTTAGGTCTGGTTTCACTATTTTTGTTTGAAGATTTAAGAAGTTTCTAAATTTACCAGAAGAGTCGACAGCATCAACAGCCAATGTGGTTTTATTTCCTGAAAATGTTGTTGATATATCAAAATCATCTGATATTGAAGGTAAACACCATTCCAAAGTTTGAGACCAGAATTTGCCAAAATCACTCCATTTTAGCCATTCTAGCGACCATTTGGGAAGTGAATCTGATGTAAAAGCGATAGCCCTTCCTAGACCGTATTGCCATGTTGATAATATCGGATCACCATGATCTGAGATTAACAAAGCATCAGAACCTTTCTTGGAGGAAGTCTGGATATAACCAAATAATACAGGAAAAGCCTTTGTATTTATCCCACTAAAAATCTCGCTATCTGTTGTCATTATTGGTCTAAATACCCCCTCAATGATCAGGTCTGAAGACATAAGGGCTTCTTTTATCAATATATTAGGTAGATTGCTGGCATCTGTTGTCTCATAATATCTTCCAGAACCTAGATTTGCCATTTCTTGCATAGCCTTTTTGTCTGCTTCATCACTAATCGATATTGTTGAGATAGTGATATTTTTTTGTGCCATCTGTTTCACTAAATCAAGTGATAAATCCATCTGTAAAGATTGCCCATCTGAAACAATTATAACATGCTTTAATTGAGTATCAGATACCTTCAGCCATTCATTAGCAATATTTAAAGCTGGATAAAAGTTTGTTCCGCCTCTTGCTCTGATCTTACCTATTTTTTCTATTATTTGAGATTTATCCTGTATTCCTTGAAGTTTCACTATTTCTTCTGCTTCTGCATCAAAGGCTATTACACCGATTTTGTCCTTATCTGTTAGAATTTCAGTAATGGATATTGCAGCTTCTTTGGCTAGTTCAATTTTGCTAGTTCCACCACTCAGAGCATTCATACTGCCAGATCTGTCAATCAAAAGGACAATCGAAACAGAACGTTTTTTCTTCTCTGGGATCATCTTTACAGGCATTAATTTTTCAATGGGAGTATCGTAATAACCACCGACACCAAAGCTATTTACACCTCCGATCATTAAAAAGCCTCCACCTAGATCATGGACATATTTTTCTATCATTTGCATCTGGATATTGGTAAGCGAATATGATGGAACATTATCAAATATAATGGCTTTATAATTTTGTAATTCTGCAAGTGATGAAGGCATTTGTGCAGAATCATTAATCAAATTTAGCTCTATACCTTTTTGTCCTAATACCTGTGGTAGATCTGTTTGAAATCCCTTGTTACCGTCATAATAAAGAATTTTTGTTTTTCCTGAAACTGTAATAAAACATTCACCGTGATTATTTTCACTAAGCGTATCAATTTCTGGCTCGGTAGTAACTTTATATATATACTTTCCATCATTATTTAATACTTGTGAAAAAGTTACAATGTTTTTTTCTGATTTTGAAAGATTAGCCTGTTTTTCTGCAATGAAATTATTGTTTCTGAAAAGCCTTAATTTTGCTCTTGTATCAACATTACTAACTAAAATAGCTTTTATCTCAAATGTTTTTGCAAGATTCACCTGAGATGGTGCGGTAATATTGCTTATAAATACCTCTTTTTTCCCATTAAGTCTTGTTTTAAGTGGAACGGTATATAATTGTATTCCATTTGCCTTGAGCATTACTGTCGTTTCATCGCTTGCTTTTCGTATATTTTCATTACCATCTGACAGCAAAACGATCCTTTTTCGCATATCAGTTGGAAAAAGGCTTATAGATGAGATTATTGCCTTATTGATATTTGTATATTGTCGGTCTAGCTCTGATGATATACGGGAAATATCTGGTTTGAATCTAGGTGGGATTTCAACATAGGCATCCTTGCCAAAGACAACAAGACCAGCCAAATCATCTTCTTTCATTAGATCAAGCGAATCTTTTATGAATTCTAGGGCTTTTTCTGATTGATCATTGGGAACGCTGTTTGATTTATCAATGGCAAATATTGTGCATAGCCTATCTGTTTTGCTTATGAATTGTATTTCTGCAATAGATAGTATAATTAGCAAGATTAGGATGGAGCGTATAATAAAAACTAACCATTTACGATTATATGAAAGGTCTGTAAGGCTTTTTTTACTCAAATAGTAAAGATAAGGTATAAATATTAAAAAGATTAATATCCAGTAATTTGATAAAATGAAAGCAAAAAGCCTGAGTTTCATTATAGCCTCGAACAGATCGATGTCTAATTGGATTATTTATTAATGAAAAATTGATTTAAGCCCTTCTTCATAAAAGAAAGGCTTTTGAGGATTATTATATATTTTTTAATTATCCAATCATTTTCAGATTTTCCTGTAATTTCACTTTTAATGCTTCAATTTCAGCTTTTCTTTCACGTTCTTTGGCAACGATATTTTCAGGTGCTTTGGATGTAAATTCCTCGTTTGCTAATCTCTTGTCAATTCTATCTAAATCTGAGATCGCTTTATCAAGATTTTTCCTTAAACGATCCTTCTCTTTTTCAATATCAATTAGTTCTGCAAGTGGAATATAAACCTCTATACCTCCACTTATAACAACAGTAGCTGATGATTCAGGTTTCTGAATATTACTCTCTATAATCACATTTGAAGCATTAGCTAATTTATAAATGTAATTACTATATTCTCCAAGTAGTGTTTTTATTTCATTATCCGTAGTCTGAATTAATATTTCAGCCTTGCTTGACGGGGGAACGTTCATTTCAGATAATATATTACGAACAGCCCTGATAACATCCATAACGATAACCATATCGGTTTCTGATTTTTCATCAATTTTATCTGATGATTCTTTAGGCCATGGTGCAATCATTATGCTTTCGCCATCATGCGGTAGATGTTGCCATATCTCCTCTGTAATGAATGGCATCATTGGATGCAATAATTTTAATATTCCGTCAAGGACATGCCAAGCGATGTATTGTGCAATCTTCCTTCCTTCTATGTCTTCTTTATTATAAATTCTTATCTTAATTAGCTCGAGATACCAATCGCAGTATTCATGCCAGACGAACTCATACAAAATTTGTGCAGAATCATTAAATCTATATGAATTAAGAGCGTCTGTAACGTTCTTAATGACAGAATTATAGCGACTTAATATCCATCTATCGCAAAGTTCAAGGTCATTTAATTCAATATTAGTATCTATGCCTTCCAGATTCATCAAAAGGAAACGTGATGCGTTCCATAATTTGTTGGCAAAATTACGATAGCCCTGTATCCTATTCTTTGGCAGTGTCATATACAAGCTAGGTATAATAGATGCAGAGATTGCAAATCTAAAAGCGTCTGTGCCGAATTCTTCAAGATCTTCTAATAAGTCAAGGACGTTGCCCTTTGATTTGCTCATTTTTGCCCCGCTGTCATCTGCTATAAGCGGATGCAAATATACATCGCTAAACGGCTTTTTACCTGTGCATCCAATCCCCTGAAAGATCATTCTTGATACCCAAAAGAACAGAATATCCCATCCTGTAACCAAAACCGAATTTGGATAAAATGTCTTGTATGCTTGTGTCTCCTCAGGCCAACCTAATGTTGAAAAAGGCCATAAGCCCGAACTGAACCAAGTATCCAGAACATCAGGGTCTTGCTCAAGATTTGTGCTTCCGCATTTGCATTTTTCAGGCGTGGAAGTTGCCACGATCATCTCATCACAATCTTTGCAATACCATACAGGTATCCTATGCCCCCACCAAATTTGACGTGAAATTGGCCAATCACGTATATTATACATCCATTCATAATATATCTTTGTCCAGTTTTCTGGAATTATCCTTATATCACCATCTTCAACAGCTTTAATAGCCGGTTCAGCGAGAGGCTTCATCTTCACAAACCATTGTAGCGATAATCTAGACTCAACAACAGCATCACATTTGCTACATTTGCCAAGCATGTAGTCATGTTCTTCTGTCCTGACAAGGTATCCGCCATCTTCTAGGTCTTTTAAGATCGCTTTTCTGCATTCAAATCTATCCATGCCTTGATATTTTCCTGCGTTTTCATTCATCGTTGCATCGTCATTCATCACATCAAGGCTTGGTAAACCTGTTCGCTGTGCCACTTCAAAATCGTTGAAATCGTGTCCGGGGGTAATCTTCACTGCACCTGTCCCAAATTCTGGATCAACATGTAAACCATCAGTGACAATCGGTATCTCACGATTGACGATTGGTAGAATCACATTTTTGCCGATATGGTCTTTATATCTTTCATCGCTTGGATGGACAGCAACACCCGTATCACCAAGCATTGTCTCAGGTCTTGTTGTTGCAACCACAATTTCGCCTTCACCATCAGCATAAGGATATTTTACATAATATAATTTCGTCTTTAATTCGTTATAATCAACCTCAAGGTTTGATAGCGTCGTTCGGCAACGTGGACACCAATTAACAATATAATGATTGCGATATATGAGTCCCTTATTGTAAAGCCTGACAAATGTTTCTGCAACAGCTTTCGATAATCCTTCATCAAGAGTAAATCTTTCTCGTTCCCAATCGCATGAGCAACCGAGTCGATGAAGGCGTATCGTTATCTCTTTGTGGATATAGTGTTTCCATTCCCACATTTTCTCAATAAATTTTTCCCTGCCAAGTTCAAACCTATCAGTTCCCTGCTCTCGCAATTGTCTATCAACGACTGAATTAGCTGAAATTCCTGCATGATCTGTTCCCGGCATCCAGAGCGCATTATATCCCTGCATACGCTTCCATCTAATCAATACATCCTGAAGCGTCATCGGGACAGCATGACCTTTATGCAATGGACCCGTTATATTTGGAGGCGGAATGACTATGGTATATGGCGGTTTATCCGAGACATCCTCAGCATGAAAATATCCCTTTTCCATCCAGAATGAATACCATTTCTGTTCTACGTCCTTTGGTTCATATATTTTTGGAATTTCAGTCATTCGTTAGTCCTCCATATTTATTTTTTTGCTTTGCATAGGCTTTGGTATGATTATCTGATAGCTCATTTGCTTTTCCTACGTTTGGATACATATTCATCAATAGTTATATAATCTCCCATTTGATAGGCATTACGTGCTTCCTGAATTTCAGCTTTGATAATCGGGTCTTGTTCCAATAAATCATCCTCAATCTGTGATATTTGTTCATCCAGTATTTCCCAAAGCCGTATTTTTTCTTGAGTGTTTAACTTTTCAATACATTCAATTAATGATTCAAAAGGAATTGATAGTTCCGCTGCTTCTTGCATAATAATCAATCTCCTTCCCAGTAAATAAATCACCTAATCCAATAAAACTTAATATCCCCATTTTTATCAATAACATCAAACTCATGATGATCGCATGTTACAAGCGGTGCTTCTCTTACCTTAGCTTCTGCAAGGGCTATTGAATCCGCCAATGATATTTTATATTTGGCTTTCAGTCTGCCTGCTTCTCTAAATACATTATCTTCTAGTTTATCAATTACAATTATAGATGAGTTTAATAACTCGAAAAGTATTTCATCAGCTTTTTCTATGCCTGTTTTCTTATGAATGACGTAATAAACCTCAAGCAAATTGAGTTTATTCATATAGACAAAGCTCTTTTTATTTTCAGCATTTCGCAGAATATACTCAACTCTATCAGAACCATTCTCATCATTAAGGGTTGCAATTAATGCACAAGCATCCAATATGAAAACATCCATCATTTTTCTAGTTCTTTCTCTTCCTTCTTATATTGCGCAAATAGCTCTGTTGAAATCCCATATCCCTTCAAAAGCCCCTTAATTGATTTGGCTTTGTTAGTTGGCTTTAACAAAATACCATCTTTTGTCTCAATAATCTCAAGTTCCTTGCCTTTTAATTTTTTTGCTATCTCTTCGGGAAGGTTTAATTCTTCTGATTTTATTATTATTGCTTCCATATTCTGTTTCCCCTTATTTTTTATATTGAAAAATGGCTGAAAAATTATTCTATTGCAGATACAAATTCCTCAACCGTTATGTCTGCATGAGCAATAAGTGATCGTAAAGTTCCTCTAGCAACTTCATGATGATCAGGAACAGATAAAGAGGCAATATGTCCTTCTTTTACTAATATGATATGGCTACTTCGTTGTCGTGCAACTTCCCATCCCAATCGCTCAAATGTTTTTATAATTTCTCGCCCACTTAGAATTGGCAGTTTTGGCATTAAACCGATACCTCTACTTCACGCATACTAACGGTAAGAGGCATACCTCTTTCTGCACGAACTACAAGGCATTCTTTTATTGCGTCTTTAATGTTTTCAATCGCTTCTTGCTCTGTTTTGCCTTGACTCACACATCCGGGAATGGAAGGACATTCTATTATAAACACCCCATCTTCATCACGATCAACTGTTACGATGAATTTCATAAATTATACTCCTTCAATGCTTCTTCATTCCTAATAATCTTCTTTTTATTATAGCATTTTCCTGATTTCATTCACAAGCTCATCAACCAGCCTATCCTCAGGAATACTGCGGATACGTTCACCTTTTTTGAATAAGATACCTTTGCCTTTTCCGCCAGCGATGCCAATATCTGCTTCTTTTGCTTCACCGGGACCATTGACGATACAACCCATAACTGCAATTTTAATCGGCTTTTTTATATCCGCAACTCTTTCCTCAACCTCACGGGCTATTCTAATAATATCAATCTTCGTTCTTCCGCAAGTTGGGCATGATATAACCGTTGCACCATGTTCACGCAATTCAAGCGATTTTAATATCTCAAATCCTGCGCGTATTTCCTGAATTGGATCGTCTGTGAGTGAAACCCTTATAGTGTCGCCAATGCCTTCTGAAAGCAAGATTCCTATCCCGACTGCTGACCTGATAGCACCTGAAAATGCTGTTCCTGCCTCAGTTACGCCCAAATGTAATGGATAATCCACTCGTTCAGCCATGAGTCTATATGCAGAAATCATCTTCATTGGATCAGATGCTTTCAGTGAAATAACAATATCATAAAATTCTAAATCTTCAAGGATTTTTACATGACGCATTGCGCTTTCAACCATCGCTTCTGGTGTTGGATGACCATATTTAACAAGCAAATCTTTTTCTAATGAGCCAGAATTTATGCCGATCCTTATTGGAATATTGTTTTTCTTTGCAGATTCAACAACCGCTTGGACATTCTCAATATCGCCTATATTTCCCGGATTAATGCGGAGTTTGTCAACTCCTTCTTCTATAACTTTTAATGCCAATCTATAATCAAAATGTATATCTGCAACCAATGGAATAGATATTTCAGACTTTATTTTATTAATGACAGATGCGGATTCCATATTTGGAACAGCTACACGTACTATTTCACATCCAACTGATTCAAGGGCTTTTATTTGTGATATTGTAGCAGAGACATCTCTTGTATCAGTATTTGTCATCGATTGCACTGATATTGGCGCATTACCCCCTATCACAAGAGAGCCTACTCTAACTTGTCGAGATACACGTCTTCTTATCATCTTTCTGCCTAAAATTTATTCGTAAATATGCGAAGAATATCGTTATAAGTAACTAGAAGGAAAAGGACTATAAAGAATGTAATACCAATTTGTTGAATAAGGACTTGCCTTTTTATGCTCAAAGCTTGACCACGCAGTTTTTCAATTAAGAGCATAAGTAAAACCCATCCGTCAGTTATAAATATTGGTAATAGATTAACGAGTCCAAGATTAATGCTAAAGAACGCAGCAAACCATAAAATTCCAGCGATACCTGTTTTTACTACAGACATTGTTATTTGAATTATACCAACAGGACCAGCCACAAATTTTGCAGACACATCCCTAGAAATTAGTTTTTTGAAGAATTGAAATATTTTTGCTCCTGTTTCTATTGTTTCTGGAATAGCAACACCAAAAGCTTTGATTGGATTTAGCCTTACTATCTGACCAAATGATAATCCATCCATCGACTTTATAATCCCCGATTCGCCAAGTTCCAGAGATAGATTCAGATTAATTTTTTCACCATTTCGATTAAGCACCAAATCAATGGATTTTTGTTGACCTTTTATTTTTTCTATTTCATTAACAATTTCAATAACATGGTTTATTGGCTTACCATTTGCGATTATTATGCTATCACCTGATCTGAAGCCAGATACCTCTGCAGGACTGCCTTCATTGACTTGGCTGATTACTGGATCCATCGGTGGAGAGATCCCCATTCTTCCAAATTCCGTTCCCTCTATGCGTTCAGGAATTGCATAAATAGTCTTTTTTTCTGTTTCATTTCTTAGTAATACTATCTCTATTTGTTTATCTGGATTTATGGCAATTCCTTCACGGACATCGTCCCATTTTTTTGTCTTATATCCATCAATTGACAAAATTTTATCTCCACGTAAGATACCAGCCCTATCAGCAGGTGTATTTGGCTCAACATAACCAATTTCGGTCCCTAGCCTTGGAGGCATACCAATCATATAAGCAAAAGCAAATGCAAAAACCGCAAGCATTATATTCATAAATGGACCAGAAAAAGCCACTAATGCTCTATGCGAAACGGGGGCAGTTAGATATGAACCCTCAATTTCTTCTGGTATATTTTCTTCTGTATTTATTTCTGCTGGATTTTCACCAGCCATTTTGACATAACCACCAAACGGGAGTGCCAAGATACAATATTCAGTATCTCCTTTTTTGAAACCGACAATCTTGGGACCAAATCCTATAGCAAAGCGTAAAACCTTTATGCCGACCTTTTTTGCAGAGATAAAATGACCTAGCTCATGAACAAATATCATCACATCTATAATTAATAATGTTTTTATAATGTCTAAAGCGATATTTAAAGCAGATTGCATTTTTTATTACCCCAAAGTTTTTTTGTTAGGATTTTATGCGTTTTTCAACATAATCTCGTGACCATCTGTCCGCAGATATTATATCATCTAATGCAAGATTTGTGAGTGGCTTAAATTCCTTTTGTTTATATTCTTCCATTGCATCTTTGATAATTAACGGTATATCCGAAAATTTGATTTTTCCATTTAGGAAAGCACCGACAGCAACTTCATCAGCACCATTTAAGACCGTTGGCATTGTTCCACCGAGTTTAATTGCTTCGTAGGCATATTTCAGGCATGGAAACTTGTCCATATCAGGTTCTTGAAATGATAAATTGGGCATATCTGACAACTTCAATTTTGGTAGGCTTGACTTTATTCGATCTGGATATGTTAAAGCTAATTGTATTGGTAATCTCATATCTGTAATGCTAAGTTGTGCTACTATTGACCCATCAATAAATTCTACCATAGAATGGACGATACTCTGAGGATGAATGATTACATCGATCTTTGATACATCTATATCAAAAAGCCATTTTGCTTCAATTACCTCAAGTCCTTTATTCATAAGAGTTGCAGAATCTATTGTAATTTTTCGTCCCATTTTCCATGTTGGATGATTCAAAGCATCCTCAAGAGTAACATTCTTTAATTCATCTGTGGTTTTATTCTTAAATGGTCCTCCCGATGCGGTCAAAATTAATCGGTTTATATTTCTGCGGTCGCTACATCCCATAAGACATTGAAATATAGCACTATGCTCACCATCAACAGGTAGCAAATTAACGCCCATTTTTCTTGCCATATCAGTAATTATCGATCCAGAAGTGACAAGAGTTTCTTTATTTGCCAATGCAATGTTTTTTCCTGACTTAATAGCCTCAAGAGTGGGTATCAGTCCTGCAATACCAACAATTGCAGATACAACGATATTAGCTTTTTGTATAGTTGCTACCTGAATTAATCCTTCATTACCATATTCAATCTTTATATTACTGCCTTTGAAATGCCTTTTTAATATATCTGCGCTTTTTTCATCTCCTATTGCAACCGTTTCTGGCTGGAATTGCTCTATTTGGCTTTTCATTAGCGCAACATTGCTTTTTCCTGCAAGCCCAACAACCTTATAATTATCTCCTAAATCCTGAATAACCTGAAGTGTCTGTATACCTATTGAGCCT
Source organism: uncultured bacterium (assembly GCA_964564735.1). GTDB lineage: Bacteria > Poribacteria > DTPJ01 > DTPJ01 > DTPJ01 > CAZMCH01. Next base: position 28,337 of record CAZMCH010000031.1, on the reverse strand, counting down.
GTAGAACCAAGTATGCTGATATATTTCATATTTAATCTCCAGCCAATTTCAATATATAAATAGCATAATAATATAATGTCGGTGTTATGAATATCAGACTATCACACCTGTCAAGAATTCCACCATGTCCTGGCATGAGCTTTCCAGAATCTTTAATTCCTGCATTACGTTTTAGGATTGATTCTGCAAGATCGCCTAATTGCCCAATCACTGTAAGAATAAAGCCCAAAATAATTGCATGGTTTATTGATATTTCAAGCCTTAGATAATAACAAATTGCAATTGATGTCCCGATCCCAAAAATCAGACCAGCGATATATCCCTCAAGGCTTTTTTTGGGGCTTATTGATGGAATTATTTTATGTTTGCCAAACCATTTGCCTATAAGGTATGCACCAATATCACCACTCCAAGTTACTCCCAAAAGCAAATAGATAAGTTCTCTGCCATTCGGCATTTGTCTAATCAATACGATATGGCGACCAAATATTAGTCCAATGTAAAGCACGCATAAAACAGAAGCGGACACATTTATTAATGCAAACTCAGGTTCTCTTTTTATAATAACAAAGATAAATGGCAATATAACTGCTATACATAACAGTAAATTAACGTCCATGATTTCATTTTTTAATGGAGAGAAGCACAAAAGGCAGTTGATAGATATGATGATAATATTTAGCAATCCGTTTTTTTTTGATGGAACAAATCCCAAAAATTCAATGCTACTTAAGATTACAGCAACTGTAACTAGCGCAAGGAATCCCCATGGCCCGCCCTTATGTATGATTGCTATTACTATGGAAGCGAAGATTATCGCACTTATAACTCTTTTCCAAAACATATTATGGATAATAAAAGGTCTATTATTTAGATCCCGCCGAATCTCCTATTTCTTTGTTGATATTCAATTAAAGCCTGTAATAAGTTCGCTTTGCGAAAATCGGGCCACAAAACGTTAGTTATATATAGTTCAGAATAAGCAGATTGCCAAAGAAGATAATTGCTAATCCGCATTTCACCACTTGTGCGTATCAATAGATCGGGATCAGGAAGTTCAGATGTATAAAGATACTTTGAAAACAGCTTCTCGTTTATTTCATTTAACCTTAATTGTCCGTTTTTAACTTCTTTTGCAATAAGCCTAACTGCTCTAACGATTTCTTGGCGACCTCCATAGCTTAATGCAAGATTAAGAAAGAGTCCTGTATTATTTCTTGTAATATCAATTGCTCGATTTAGCTCATACGTTACTTTTCTTGGCAAGCTGTCCATATCACCGATCATGCCGATCCTGATATTTTGCTCATCAAGTTCTGGTGTTTGCCCTCGAATCTGCTCAAGCAATAATTTCATAAGCGCATTGACTTCAAGTATAGGGCGCTTCCAGTTTTCTGCTGAAAAAGCATAAAGTGTAAGAAACTTTATGCCCAATTCTGTGCAAATTTCAACGACATCATGGACTGATTCTATACCTGCTTTATGACCAGCAACTCTTGGTAGTTTTCGAATATCAGCCCAACGACCATTTCCATCCATAATAATGGCTATATGTTCTGGTAATTTTTTAAGGTCAATCTGCTTTTTTAATTCATTTTCATTTTGGCAATCTATTGACATATTTGGCATATATCCTAAATTTGCATTATATCTTTTTCTTTTACAGTTAGCATAGTATCTATCTTTTTTATATTTTCATCAGTTATCTTTTGTATATTGTCTTGTTCTTTTCGGCTATCATCTTCCGGAATTTTGCCTGCTTTTTCTAGTTTCTTTATTGCTTCAACAGCATCTCTACGGGCATTTCTTAAGTTAACTTTACCTTCCTCAGCAAGCTTTTTTGCATGTTTTACAAGGTCTTTCCTTCTCTCTTCGGTAAGCTCTGGAACTGTAACTCTTATGACTTTCCCATCACTTCGAACATTAAGACCTATATCTGCCTTCAAAATAGCCCTTTCAATTTCATTCAGTTTTGACTTGTCCCAAGGTTGAATAACCATGAGCCTTGCCTCTGGGATCGATATGCTTGCTAGCTGATTTATTGGTGATTTTGTGCCATAATTATCAACAACTATGCCATCTAGCAATGACATAGTAGCTCTTCCTGTCCTGATACCAGATAATTCTTTTGCTGTTGATTCTAGTATTCCGTCCATCTGTTTTTTCATCTGCTGAATTGTCTCTTTTGGCATATTCAACTCCTTACTTTTAATAATTGGCTTGCCTGATTTATAATCTGAATTCTAAAAGGGTGTTACTATTGTTCCGATTGGTTCGCCAAAAATTATTCGTTTTATATTTCCCTCAGGCATTAAGCTAAAAACCATTATTGGCAAATTATTTTCTTTACAAAGGGAAAAAGCAGATGTATCCATGACTTTAAGACCCATTTTTATTGCTTCATCGCATGTTAAGCTATCAAATTTCTTTGCATTTTTATCTTTTACAGGGTCTGATGAATATACACCATCAACTTTTGTCGCTTTCAATAAAATATCTGCGTTAATTTGTAATGCCCGAAGTGCTGAAGCTGTATCTGTTGTAAAATATGGGTTACCAGTTCCCCCTCCAAATATAATTATCCTGCCATCTTGAAGATGTTTTATAGCCTTGCTAGCTACAAAAGGCTCTATATATTCAACTTCCAAAATCGGCTCAAATTTTATTGCACTAAAAACAGATGCTGGTATGTCATTATTTAGCAAAGAACTCTGCAAAGCAACCGCATTAACAACAGTTCCCAACATCCCAATCATATCAGCCCTATGCCGACTCATTGAGCTTTGCTTTCCAGCTCCTCTCCATATATTGCCAGCACCGATTACAATTGCTATCTGTAAGCCATAATTTCTAAGTTCGCCTAATTGAGATGAAAGGGATTCTAGCATGTCTGGATCAATAGTTTTTTGGCCACTTCCCATCATCTCACCACTAAGTTCGAGGAGAACACGATTATAGACTGGTTTATTTCCCATTTATGTATGATTCTCCATATAATAAACTAATTACTCAGCAGATTCTTCGACTTCTTCACCTAACTCATATCTCGTAAATCTACTGACAACTATATTTTCACCAATAGTTGCTATTTTTTCAACAATAAGATCATTTATAGTCTTATCAGGGTCTTTTATGAATTCCTGTTCAAGTAAGCATACATTAGAATAGAACTTGTCGATACGTCCCTCGATAATTTTATCAACTATTTTTTCTGGCTTGCCTTCATTAAGTGCCTGGGTCCTTAGAATTGATTTTTCTTTATCAATTTCTGATTGTGGAACATTCTCTCTTTTTACATATAATGGACGTTTAGCAGCAATCTGCATGGCAATATCTTGAACTAGATTCTGAAATTCAGGGGTTCTGGCAACAAAATCTGTTTCACAATTAACTTCAAGTAAAACACCTATTCTATTTCCTGCATGTATATATGATGCAATAACTCCATCACGTGCAGAGCGTCCCATCTTTTTTTCTGCAACAGCGGTGCCTTTCTCTCTTAGGCTTTTGATAGCTTTTTCCATATCGCCACCATTTGCCTCTAATGCTTTTCTACAATCCAGAATTCCAGCACCGGTTTTCTGCCTAAGTTCTTTTACCATTGCGGCAGTGATTTCCATGACTTTATATACCTCCATTGTTATATTTGATAGCCTAATACAATTCTATTACATTTATATATAGGTCAATGCTTGATAGCATTGACCTATATTGTTTCTTATCTATGATCTTTGTCTTCCAGATGGTCTTTGTCGTCTTCTGGGAGTTTCTGATGCTTCATATTCTCCTGTATCTTCGTCACCGTCATCTATTGGCTTTGGTTTTCTACTGGTTATATCTGATTTTTTTATTTCTTTTTCCTCAAATTGAATTATATTTAATTGAGATTGACCTTCTATTACTGCGTCAGCAAGTTTTTCAGTTATTAGCTTGATCGATCTTATTGCATCATCATTTCCGGGTATCGGATACTGTATTTGATCAGGATCGCATTTAGTATCAACAATTGCAATAACAGGGATCATTAATCTATTTGCTTCTGCAACAGCGATTTTTTCAATAAGTGTATCCATAACAATAACAGCACCCGGAAGCCTGCCCATATTTCTGATACCTGATAAGTTTCTTTCTAGCTTCTCTTTCTGTTTTTTTACATCCATTACTTCTTTTTTAGGCAATAAAGAGAATGTTCCGTCTTGTTCCATCTTATCAAAATCATTCAATTTCTTAATACTTAATTTAATAGTATCAAAGTTTGTCAACATTCCTCCGAGCCATCTCTCATTGACATAATACATACCACAGCGAGTCGCTTCTTCTTTAATAGTATCAGCCGCCTGCTTTTTTGTTCCGACAAACAAGACAACTTCCCCTTGTGATACAATATCACGTAGGAAATTAGTTGCATCTTCTAAAAGTTTTGCGGTCTGACGCAGATCAATAATATAAATTCCATTGCGTTCCGCAAAAATATATCTTGCCATTTTGGGATTCCACTTGCGTGTTTGATGTCCAAAATGAACTCCAGCCTGAAGTAATTGTTTCATTGTAACAACGCCCAAAGTAATCCTCCTTAAAATCTGCATAATGATATATGCAAATATGGGTTAATCTGTAGATCCTCATCGTCTTTGGGTCAGACCCTCAATTACATGAAAGCACCCATGCCCAAATCAGAGAATCTTGGATTGATAAATTAAAGTATGTATCTGCTTAGATCACGATTTTCTATAATATCTGCCAACTGGTCTTTTACATATTTGGCATCTATTTTTACATTATCACCCTTTATTTCGGGACCTAGAAACGAGATTTCTCCAAGCAGACGTTCCATAATGGTATGAAGTCTCCTCACACCAATATTTTCTGTTTGATCATTAACCTGACATGCAAGATCGGCTATTTCTTCTATGCCATCTTCTGTAAATTCCAATTTTATATTTTCTGTTCCCAAAAGCATTATATATTGTTTTACAAGTGCGTTTTGTGGTTCAACAAGTATTCTCTTAAAATCGTCTTTATCCAAACTTTTCAATTCAACACGAATCGGAAATCGTCCCTGTAATTCTGGAATTAGGTCAGATGGTTTCGCTGAATGAAACGCGCCAGCAGCGATAAAGAGAATATGATCAGTTTTTACCATGCCATATTTAGTAACTACCGATGAACCTTCCACAATCGGCAGAATATCTCTTTGGACACCTTCGCGAGATACATCAGGACCCGTTTTAGAATCACTTCCAACAATCTTATCAATCTCATCAAGGAAAATTATGCCTGTATTCTCTACTTTTGTTATTGCCTCTGCAATAACCTTATCCATATCAACAAGCTTTTCTGATTCCTCCTCCATAAGAATTTCTCTGGCTTCTGATATTGTAACTTTGCGTTCTTTCGTCTTCTTTGGAAACATTCCACCAAAAAGTTCCTTAAAGTTTACATCCATCTCCTCAAATCCCATTGGAGAAAAAACTTCTATCATAGGAAACATCCGATTTTCTACTTGTAATGTTATTATTGTCTCCTCAAGTTTTTTTTGTCTAAGACTTTTGCGATATTTTTCCCTAGTTTTTTTTAGCAAGTCTTCTTCTTCTGGAGCTTCTAACATTTCGCCTATTTTTCTTGTATTGCTACGGCGTCTTTTTACAGGCATCGGGGGAACTAATATATCAAGTATGCGTTCTTCTACGATTCTGCTGGCTTTTTCTCTTACCATATCAGAATATTCATTACGAACCATATTTACACCAAGGTCTGTAAGGTCTCTAATCATAGATTCTACATCTCTGCCAACATAACCAACCTCAGTATATTTTGATGCCTCAACCTTTAAGAAAGGGGCATTAGCAAGTTTTGCCAATCTACGGGCAATCTCTGTTTTTCCTACACCTGTGGGACCAATCATTAATATATTTTTTGGTGCTACTTCATCTCGCATTTCTGGAGGGAGCATCTGCCGACGTGATCTATTTCTTAGTGCAATAGCTACTGCCTTTTTTGCATCATTTTGACCTATTATATACTTGTCAAGCTCTTCTACGATTTGACGTGGAGTCAATTCATTTTCCAGTCCCACATTTTCCTCCTAATTATCGGATGAATACATTAGATTGCTCTATTGTTTAAATTGTCATAAAAATTATTTGGTATAATTTAATTCTTCAATATGTATGTTATTATTTGTAAAAATACATATTTCTGATGCAATTTTAAGAGATTCCTCTACAATTTCATAAGCAGATAAAGAAGAATGACGAACAAGCGCACGAGCAGAAGAAAGAGCATAATTACCACCAGAGCCTATAGCTATTATTCCATCATCCGCCGAAATAACGTCTCCATTACCAGAAATCATATAAGAGTTTTCATTATCTGCTACCGCAAGCATTGCATCAAGCTTTCTCAATATCTTATCTGCCCGCCAATCTTTCGCAAGATCAACAGCTGCATTTACCAAATTGCCGTTATATTTTTCTAGTTTGCCCTCTAATTTCTCGTATAATGACATCGCATCGGCAACAGAACCAGCAAATCCAAGCAAAACCCGTCCCTTATATATTTTGCGAACTTTGTTTGCATTGCTTTTAATAATAGAATCTCCAAGTGTTATTTGTCCATCTCCACCAAGAGCCACAATTCCTTTATGCCTTACTGATAATATTGTTGTTCCGTGCAACATAGTTCCCTCTTTATAAAAAATTAATATAGCATGAGTTCAATATAACGAAAAATAATATAATTTTATCATTCCAGCGAAGGTTGGAAGCGAGAATCAATAAAAGCCTTGAAAATATTGGATTCACTCTTTCTTGTAAATGAAAATATTATCATCAAAAAAATAAATAAATTCTTATGCCGAACATTTTTTATAATTAGCAAATTAGGTTAATATACCTGATATATGATATTTCAATACAGGGATTTTGTCAAGTATGTATGCTGAACTGATTCACCCTCAGTTTTTTACACTTCATAGAAACACGCACTATCTAATGTCCAGAATGGATCAGGCCTGAAATGAATCCAAGAATCTCTCAGTTTTTCTTTAATTACAAGTATCAATGAGAATTCTTTGGACGTATTGTAATAACTTGAACATCTTTAACCTGACTTCTCATTATGATAATACATATCCTTGAAATATTCTTGAATTGTTTGTATCATTTTGTCAGGATTAATTTTTTTTCTTCATAGCATATCCTCCAATACTTTCATGGTAAAATAAATAGTAAAATTAAAGGATATGCTATTTTTTTGTTTATTTCCAATACTTTCTTACATATTCACATCTCAAAACATTGAAGTATCTTTGTCTTATAAAAACTGAGGGTGAATCAGGGCAAAATTATTTCCTTGACAATGTATAAAGTCTATGTTATAATCTCTACAAAATAAGTAGAGAATAAATTATCATTTGTTTTCATAACAGAAAAGATGTTGTTGAAATATCAGTTAGCTCAGAAATGGACGATAAAATGACCAAAAAGCTGATTCATACATTTATAATACTGAATATTATTTTCTTTGCTATTAGTTCATATTCTCTGGCGATACAAACAAATAAGGAATGTCAAAGGAAATGTGGCAATACATGCGAATGTGAGAAAGATAGCACTAAACTTAAAAATAATGACTGTTCATGCTCTACAAATCATCCGCCATCACTACTTTGTTATATAAACTATACTAAAAATCAGATTAGTGTAGAAGAATTAGAAAGTATGATTGAGCCACCAGATGTTTTGATTTCTGTTTTGCCCTTTGTCTATAATCGAATAGAAAAATTTTCAGAAAGGAAAATATTCTTATACTTATATCAAGTAGATTGTTCTCCTCCATTTTGATATTTAGACTGAATTTTCATTATTAATTTATTAGAGATAATTAAATATCTCTATCAAATGGAATTTTAAGGAGAAACAAAATGTTTAACAAAAAGAGAGTATTATTAGCATCTGGAATTATATTATTATTTGTAGCAATCTTTGTTATTGCAAATCCTTATATCAGCGAAGCAAATCTAGATCAGACTGACAAGGCTACTACTGATTATTATGCGGTTAGCTGTTGTTCGGGATGTTCCTGTGCGCAAGATTGTTGCAAAGAATGTTGCACTAGCAATACTCAAACTTGCACATGCAAAAATGAGGAATGTAAATGTAGTTGCAAGCCAAAGGCTTCTTCAAAGTAGCATTTAGTTTTGTAAATTCAAAATCGGATAGGGTTTTATACCCTATCCATCATGTCTAAAAATTTGTTTCTATTGTGTTTTTAAGTAATTTCAAATAGGTATTTGGAAAACAATTCCAATGTAATTGCAAATAAAATGAATATACGGATAAGAGAAAAAATTAACAATAAAATGGTATGTATGCACATGCGCTACCCTCCGATAGAGGAAGTTAAGCCTTAGTGTAACAATACCATTGCACAAACCTAAACCCACTATCGGAAATTATACGATAGTGGGTTTTTTTATTTTAAGGAGGATTTATCATGTCAGAAAAAACTTTTGGATTAGAAACAATAGCACTTCATTCGGGGCAATCGCCGGATTCAGCAACAGGCTCAAGGGCAGTTCCAATATATCAAACAACATCCTATGTGTTTAAGGATACGGATCATGCCGCCAATTTGTTTGCGCTCAAGGAACTTGGCAACATATACACCCGAATAATGAATCCAACTACCGATGTATTTGAGCAAAGAATATCTGCAATTGAGGGCGGAAAAGCATCTGTTGCGGTATCAAGCGGACAGTCTGCGACAACATTTGCTACTCTTGCAGTAAGTCAGGTTGGTGATGAGATTGTTTCTGCAAATAACTTATATGGTGGGACATATCAGCTATTTCATTATACTTTTCCCAAACTAGGTAGAAAAGTTGTTTTTGCTGATTCTCGTAATCCTGATGACTTTAAAAGGTTAATAAATGATCGAACAAGGGCAATCTATGCAGAGACAATAGGCAATCCAAAGCTTGATGTTCCAGATTTTGAGGCATTGGCAAAGATTGCACATGATGCAGGTATCCCTTTTATTGTTGATAATACCGTCGGTGTTGGTATTGTTAGACCGATAGATTATGGTGCAGACATATTAGCGACATCAGCAACAAAATTTATCGGAGGACATGGCACGTCAATTGGTGGAATTATAGTTGATTCTGGCAATTTCGCATGGGATAATGGCAAATTTCCTGAATTTACCGAACCCGATCCTAGTTATCATGGATTGGTGTTTTGGGATGCCTTTAAGGATTTTCCGGGGCTTGGAAATGTGGCTTTTGCGTTTAAGATTCGTGTCCAATGGCTTAGGGATATTGGCGCATGTTTAAGTCCTTTTAATGCTTTTTTATTCCTTCAAGGGCTTGAAACATTGCCTTTAAGACAGCAAAAGCATTGTGATAATGCCTTAAAAATCGCGCAATTCCTAAAAAATCATCCGCTTGTCTCATGGGTAACATATCCCGGATTGGAAGAGCATCCAACACATAGTTTTGCAAAAAAATACCTTAAAGGAAACTATGGTGCGCTTGTTGGTTTCGGTATAAAAGGCGGATTAGAAGCTGGCAAAAAGTTTATTAATTCTGTTAAACTATTATCTCATCTTGCAAATATAGGAGATGGAAAATCTCTTGTTATACATCCAGCATCAACGACCCATCAGCAATTAACGCCAAAAGAGCAAGAAGAAACAGGTGTAACACCTGATTTTATCAGACTATCAATTGGTTTAGAAGATATTGAAGATATTAAAGCAGATATAGATCAGGCATTGTGTAAATCCGCAGAATAAGGAGATGATTTTATGAATGATAGCGTAGGTATCGTCAAAACAGAATATTATACTTTTGCTTATCCGCCAGATGAACTTATACTTGAAAATGGCGAGAAACTGGGACCAATTACCCTTGCCTATGAAACTTATGGAGAACTTAATGAGGACAAATCAAACGCCATTCTGATAGTTCATGCCCTTTCAGGAGATGCTCATGTTGCTGGATACCATGAAGGCGATGATAAACCTGGCTGGTGGGATGAATCAGTCGGTCCCGGAAAAGCCATCGATATTAATAAATATTTTGTTATATGCTCAAATGTAATTGGTGGCTGTAAAGGTTCTACGGGACCTTCGTCTATCAACCCAAAAACAGGCAAACCCTATGCGCTTGATTTTCCCTTAATTACCATTAAAGACATGGTTAAAGCACAGAGGCATCTAATTGACTATCTTGGTATTGAAACATTGCTTTGTGTTATCGGTGGTTCAATGGGAGGTATGCAAGTTCTTGAATGGATGGCTACATATCCAGAAAGAATTAAAAGTGCTATACCAATAGCAACTTCTGCAAAACATTCCCCACAACAGATTGCATTAAGCGAGGTCGGTCGTCAGGCAATTATGGCTGATCCGAATTGGAATAATGGCAATTATTATGTTTCAGAACTCCCTGCAAAAGGTCTTGCAGTTGCAAGGATGGTCGGGCATATAACCTATATGAGTGATAAATCAATGGAAGAAAAATTCAGCAGGCAAAGAAAAGGTGAAAAAGGAAAAGACAAATTTACTGCGGATTTTGAAGTTGAGGGCTATTTACATTATCGTGGGAATAATTTTGTAAAAAGATTCGATGCCAATTCCTATCTATATATAACAAAAGCGATGGACTATCTTGATATTTCACATGGTAAACCCTTACATGAGGCATTTAGGAATCTTAAAGCCAAAGTTATGGTAATCGCTTTTAAGTCTGATTGGCTATATCCGATCTATCAATCGCTTGATATAGTCAAGGCTTGCAAAAAAGCTGGTGTTGATGTAACGTATTGTGAGATAGAATCCACTTATGGACATGATGCTTTTCTTTTGGAAGTTGAGAACGAAACTCACTTAATCAAACACTTTCTTAAGAAAGTATATAATGGATATGAGGTAACAGATGAACACGAATTACAACTACAATACAGCTAAATTAGATCACAAAGCCATATTAGATATAGTGCAAAATGGTTCTTCTGTGCTTGATCTTGGTTGTGGAGAGGGTGACCTTTTATATCTGCTTGTAAAAGAAAAGCAAGTTAAGGCTCAAGGTGTCGATATAGATGAACAAGCGATATATAAGTGTGTAGAAAAAGGTCTTAGTGTGTTTCATGGTGATATAGACTCAGGGCTTGCGGATTATAATGATAAATCTTTTGACTATGTGATACTAAACCAAAGCCTTCAGCAAGTCCGAAATCTTGAAAATGCTCTGGAAGATGCACTAAGGGTTGGACAAAAAGTAATAGTTGGCGTTCCCAATTTTGCGCATTATAAGGCGCGCTATCAGATGTTTTTTAAGGGTAGGGCGCCAATTACACATGCCCTACCTTATCAATGGTATAATACGCCAAACCTTCACTTTTTGAGTCTTGCCGATTTTACGGATTACTGTGCGGTAAAAGCAATAAAGATTGAGTCATCCACATTTGTTGGTGACAAAGGTAGAATAAAAATATTGCCAAATGTGTTTGCTCAAATAGGGATATTTGTTGTCTCCAAAGCTGATAATCTGAAAAACAGGAGAGTAACAAAATGAATGAATTAAAAGAACTCATGCTTAACGAAATGATGGCATATTTTGGGGATGATGAGAAAAGAATATCACATGCTATTGAGGTTACAAAATATGCAGAGGAAATATTAAATGGTGAAAATGGTGATAAAGACGTTGTTATTACTGCTTCCATACTCCATGATATTGGCATCCCCGAATCAGAAAGGAAATATGGAAGTAATGCAGGTCATTATCAAGAAATAGAGGGACCACCAATAGCACGTGATATAATGAAAAAATATGATTTAAATCAAGCTTTCATAGATGAAGTTTGTGAAATTATTGGCAGTCATCATTCACCAAGTAGAATTGATACTATCAACTTCAAAATAGTCTATGATGCGGATTGTTTAGTTAATTTTGGTGATCGACTAAAACAAAAAGATGATACAGATAAGCTAATAAATAAGGTTTTTTTGACTAAAACTGGGAAAGATATTGCAAGAAAGGTTGCACATCAGTAAAAAAATACTTTCGTATTGAAATGGAGGCAAAACATGAAAATATATGAAGATATAACAAAAACAGTGGGAAATACTCCACTTGTAAAATTAAATCGAATGACAGAGGGAATGCCTGCAACAGTTGTGGCAAAATTAGAGTCATTTAATCCTCTTGGTTGTGTTAAAGAACGGATAGGCGTTAGCATGATTGAAGACGCCGAAGCAAAAGGACTAATAAATAAAGATACAGTCATAATTGAGCCGACAAGCGGAAACACGGGCATAGGATTAGCTTTTGTATGCGCAGTAAGAGGCTATAGGCTAATCTTGACGATGCCTGAGACTATGAGTATTGAAAGAAGAAAACTCATGGCTATTTTTGGTGCAGAATTAGTTTTGACACCTGGAACAGAGGGAATGAGTGGAGCTATCAGGAAGGCTAATGAGCTTGCAAGCCAAACACCTAACTCCTTTATTCCTCAGCAATTCAAGAATCCTGCAAATCCAGAGATACATAGAAAAACAACCGCTGAAGAAATATGGCGTGATACAGATGGCAAGGTTGATATACTTGTTGCAGGCGTTGGAACAGGTGGAACAATAACAGGCGTTGCAGAGGTCATAAAACCAAGAAAGCCATCTTTCAGAGCAGTAGCAGTTGAGCCATCCGCTTCACCTGTTTTATCAGGTGGTAATCCAGGACCGCATAAAATTCAGGGCATTGGTGCTGGTTTTATTCCTGATGTTCTCAATACTGAAATAATTGATGAGATTATAAAAGTAGAGAATGAAGATGCCATTACAACAGCTAGACGACTTGCTAAGGAGGAAGGAATTCTTGCGGGCATATCTTCTGGAGCGGCGACTTGGGCAGCGTTAGAAGTTGCAAAGAAACCAGAAAATGCAGGAAAGCTTATTGTTGTTGTATTACCTGATACTGGTGAGAGATATATAAGCACTATGCTTTTTGAGGGTATTGGATAATAATGTTTGCTGTTCATTCCTACCTAGTAATTATGGACAGATGCAACCCCAATGTATCTGTCCCAAGCATAAAGCTTTGATATTCGTATCTTGAACTTTATACTTGGGAAATAATAAGATTGTATTAATTTAGTGGTTAAAGAAAAAAGCCATCTGATTATATAATCCTTTTGTATTTAATAACAATAAAAAAGAAAGGAGATATAATAGATGGCAGTTATGATTATAATAGCAGATACAAATGTGGAGCAAACTTTAAGTTTTGAATTTTAGCTACAAATAGCCTATATGGAGCAAGTGGCAATACCAGTTTTATATGGTCAACATGCCTCAAGACCTTGGACTAAGATATTAAAGGAAATAACCTCATTAATACAACCACACAAAAATAAAATAATATGCTATAATAAATATTATTGGAAATAAGAATGCAGTATGCGCCAAATGGCTTTCAATATAGATTTTTCAGACATAAGCAGTTTTTATTACTAAAAACTGTCATTTATCAAATATAGAAGTTATTTATCAATCTATTAAACAAATTATTTCCATTAATGTCTAATAATTATCATAATTTGGTATTATCACGTATAAAAGGAGAAAAGAAGGTAATAAAGTGGAATTATTTACTATTTTTATAGGTGCAATCCTAGTTAATAACTTCATACTTTCACGATTTCTTGGCATATGTCCGTTTCTTGGTCAATCGAAAAATGCCAGTATGGCTGTTGGAATGGGCATGGCTGTTATTTTTGTTATGACTATATCTTCAATTTTAACAAATGCCATATATATATTCATTTTATTGCCATTAAATTTGGTTTATTTAACAACAATATCCTTTATTCTGGTTATATCGGTTCTTGTTCAGTTGGTTGACATAGTTTTGCGGAAAGTGCTTCCATCATTACATCGCACAATGGGTATATATTTAGTTTTAATTACAACTAATTGCGCTATACTTGGTCTTGCATTGATTAATGTTGTAAAAAAGTATAATCTTATTGAAAGCATGATATTTGGTCTAGGTGCGGGAATAGGCTTCACCCTTGCACTCGTTATAATGGCTGGAATGCGCGAGCGTCTTGAGATTGCAGATATACCAGAGCCATTAAAAGGATTTCCTATAACGCTTATTCTTGCAGGCTTATTAGCGATAGCTTTTATGGGTTTTTCTGGTCTGGTTAAGTTATAAAAAGGAGTTGAAAAATCGTAATTGAAGATTGAAATTGCTTTCAAATAATCAATCTTCTAATTTTTTATGGAAATAGGAATTTTAATACCAATAGCGATATTAGGTGGGTTAGGATTAATCTTTGCAGTTGGCTTGGCTTATGCTTCAAAGCGATTTGCTGTATATGTTGATCCTAGAATAGAGAAAATAGAGGACGCACTTGCAGGCATAAATTGCGGAGTTTGTGGATACCCCGGGTGTAAAGGCTATGCAGAAGCAATCGTAAATGAACAAGCACCGATAGATAAATGCGCCCCCGGTGGTAATGATACTCTCAGGGATGTTGCCAAAACTATGGGAGTTGTGATTGATGATAAAACGCCGATGGTTGCAGTTGTTCGCTGTCAAGGCGGGCGAGAACAAACAAGGTCGCTTTTTAAATATGATGGTGTTTCTGATTGTAGATCAGCACAACTTGTATGCTCTGGTAGTAAGTCGTGTAATTTTGGTTGTCTTGGTCATGGGTCATGTGCAAAAGCATGTCCCTTCGGTGCAATATCGATGAATGCTAACGGCTTGCCAATGATCGATGAAGGAAAATGCACTGCTTGCGGAATTTGTGTAAATACTTGTCCAAGGGGCATTATAACCCTTATTCCGATTACACAAGAACTTTTTTTGGGCTGCGTTAATCCAGATACGGGTCCGCTTGTCCGAAGGATTTGTGAAGTTGGATGTATCGGTTGTAGTTTGTGTGTCAAGAAGAATCCAGCTGGCACTAATGGAATAAGTATGGAAGGCGGTTTACCGATGGTTCATTATGATAAACTAACAAGTTGGCCTGAGGCTAATTCTGTTTGTCCTCGTAAGTGCTATGTAACAAGAGAAGGCTCATCAGTAAGGGATTAATATTTATCAAAAAACATATAATATGTTGGAATAGCAAAACAAATATGGCTTGCTATTCCAACAAAAACGAAAATTTGATACTATTTCTTTAATCCAAGAAATATTAGCTCTTCTTCATATCTTTCTGTTGGGACAGTTTTTAATGTTCCAACTGCTTCCTGAAGCGTAACAGGTATAATATCAGTTCCACGAAGGCTAACCATGTGTCCAAATTTTCCTTCATCAACCAATTTAACTGCATTTATGCCAAGTCTTGCGCCTAGAACCCTGTCATAGGCTGTTGGTGCTCCGCCCCTCTGCAAGTGTCCTAGAACCATTGATCTTGCTTCAAACTTAAATTCTGGATATGGCTTTTTCATGTTTTTGGTTAGCCATTCCTGAAGTCTTTTTTCTATTTCTTCTCCGATGCCACCAAGCATAACATGACCAAAGTTATCAGTAGCCTTTTCCTTGCTAGAATCTGCTTCCTCACAACCTTCCGCAACTGCTATGATTGTATAGTCCTTACCTGTTTCATATCGATTTTTCACAAATTCACATATATCCTCGAAATTGAATTTAACCTCTGGAATCAGAACCATGTGTGCGCCACCAGCAAGACCAGCCTCAAGAGTAATCCAGCCTGCATGACGCCCCATTATTTCAACAATCATAACACGATGATGAGATTTTGTTGTTGTATGAAGGCGATCTAATGCTTCCATTGCGATATTAACAGATGTATTGAACCCAAAGGTATAATCAGTAGCATTAAGGTCATTATCAATCGTCTTTGGAACACCAACGATATTTGGGAATCTACCATCTTTAAAGAGCCTATTCGCTTCTCCCAAAGTATCTTCCCCACCAATGGCGATTAGTGCATAAAGATCAAGTTTTTTAAGTTGAGCAACTGCCTCGTCTGATCTGTCTTTTTGCCCTTCTTTTTTTGCAAAGATAGGGGTTCTTGATGTTCCGATGATAGTTCCGCCTTGTCTGTGAATATCCTCAACATCATCAAGGGTAAGTTTTTTAGCATTACCATTCAAGACGCCTGCCCATCCGTCAATCATACCCCAGACTTCGTAACCTAGCCTTGTTCCATTAACAACAATTCCATTTATAACAGCATTTAATCCTGGGGCGTCTCCCCCACCTGTTAGTATACCTATTTTACGCGCCATGATTAATCTCCTTTCAATGTTTAATTGCTGAGAATTAACAGCAAATAGCTTTTATTATTATTGATTTTCGTTTGGAGTTTCATCTTCCATCCAGTATAGGATACGTCCACAGCTATTACAGGACAGAAATTCCTTCTTTTTTCTTACCTCGTTTATTAGTTGTGGTGGAAGAGTTAAGTGGCATCCACCGCAGGCTTGTCCCTCGATAACGGCGACAAAAGCGGTTTTTTTTCTTTTCCTCCAATTTTCATATTTATTCATTAGGGATTGATTAATGTCCTTAATGAATTTTGTGCGTTCTTTTGTCAAAATTGCGATTTGATGGTTAAGTTTTTTTATGTTTGTTATTATTTTGTCTTTTTTCCTCTGAAATATTTGCTCTTGTTTTTTATATTCCTCTTGGATTAGTTTCAATTCTGCTTCTGCTTTTTCAAGAGAAATCATAATGTTCAATATATTTTCTTCTATCTTGGAATTATCGCTCTCCAGCGAGTTAATCTCAATTTCCAATGCAGTATATTCTTTATTTGTCTTTACCGCTGCTCTTTGGGATTTATATTTGTTAATCTTTTCTTGCTGAAGGGCTAATTGCCTTTGTTGTTCTCGTTGCCCTTTTTGTAATTCTTCTATATCTCTATGTTTTGTTTCTGCATTTTCTTTATATCTTGATAGTTCACCCTCTAATGCTTGTAATTTTGCTGGTTCATTTGCTTTCAGGCTATCAAGTTTATCAATTTCGCTGTCTATTTCCTGAAGTTCCAATAGAATCTTCAATTGCTCATACATTAGCTTCTCCCTTGACTAATTAAAAATGTGTAAAGTATCCTCCTATCCACTTAATTCGCTTATTTTCTGTTTGCCAAACATAGCAGAAAAGCGAATACCAACCTCATATAAGAACAGAAGTGGAATAGCCATAAGGCTCATTGTAAATGGGTCTTGGGTTGGTGTAAGTATTGCTGAAATTATAAAAACACCCACAACAGCGAATTTTCTTTTCTTTTTAAAAAATCTTGCATCAAGGATACCGATTCTTGCTACAAAGCCCATTACAACAGGAAGCTCAAACGCAACGCCAAATGCTAAAACAATCCAAGCGACAAATGAAAAATAACTTTCAATACGCCATTGGTTTTGTATAGAAGGCAAAAATCCAGCAAGTATCGGAATAGAGATCGGAGTAACAATAAAAAATGCAAACGTTGCACCTATCGCAAAAAAGAATAACGTAATGACGAATAATGGCACAAAATATTGTCTTTCATTTTTTTTCAAAGCAGGAAGAACAAATACCCATGCTTGATAAATTATTATTGGTGCGGAAATTATCACACCCACTATAAAAGAAGCCTTAAAGACCACTACGAATTTTTCCATAGGAGTAGCGGCAAATAATGTTATAATACTTGTTTTTGAGGCTTTTGATTGAAGATACAGCTGAAACAAGTCAGCAATCGCCCCACCAATTCCTATACGAGAAAGAAATCCCATAAATATTGTTATAATATCGGTAGAACTTACCCGCAAAGGTAAAGTAAACAAGCCGTCAGAAAGATCAAATAATCTTTTGCTAAAAGCAAGGCTTATAATTGTTCCAGCCATTATTGTGATTGCTGATTTGATAATTCTGCTTCTGAACTCGCCAAGATGTTCAAGAAAAGTTTTCGGCACATCTTTCAAAACGGTCATTACCTCTTTAATTGCAAAAACCTTTTGGGTCATTAAACATTCATCTATGTTATTGGAATGGCTATGATGTTTTATCGGTTTTGTCTGGTTGAGGTAGTATTTCGTCGATTGGTGTTTTCATCTTCATCGTCAGCCAGATCATCAACCTCCGACTTTAACTCCTTACCAGCTTTTTTAAATTCTTTGATAGCCTTTCCAAGAGCCTGACCCATTTGTGGTAATTTCGATGGACCAAATATTATCAATATAATGAAGAAAATTATTATTATTTCCCATCCACCAAGTGGACCTATGAAAAGCATGTAAGTGTCTCCCTTATCTTATTTCCTTTTGAAAAATAGACAAATAATGACTATATCTGCTCTTAATTATACTTTTTATGTTTAAAATATAAATCCTAAATTATATTATACTCCAATAGATTTTTATACGCAAGACTTTTCACTCTGATTTGGGATTATTTAATTTTTCATTTTAGACAATGATATTTTATTCCAGCTAATATGCTAAACTATTGACATAACAATCAGCAAAAGATATTGAAATGAGACATAAAGTCGGCGGAATGAAAATGGTATGATAGGTGAAAAAACAGCCCAAAAGTATACTTGACAGGAGCTATAATTAATGATATAATTAATTAATATATGAGATTAATGGTTATTGAGTATTAGAAAATTTCTTTTGGTAATGGGATAATATTTTGTAGAGAATTTATTCACAAAATATGGTTAATATCTCGATATATAGTAATGAGGAGATTTATTAATGAATAATTTAATTAATATAAATGATTATGATAAGGAAATAGCACGAATTGCTTGGAAATTATGTTGTGGAGATCCGTTTCTCGCAGAGGAATTACAAAGCGAGATGTATATCACGATATTAAGCACAAAAACTGTCAAAGACAAGGCTTTTCATTTAAAAGAAGCCAAATGTAGAGCAATAGATTATTTGCGCTCCCGAAGGAGAAATTATTCATACGCAAGTGTTTTTAAGCATATATCATTAGAAGCTATGGATGAAGCTGGTTTTCAAATAGACACTGATGGAAACTTGTATTATCCAGATGAGCAAAGCAAAAAATATATGACAAGTAATTTCAATGATGAGTTTTGATAATAAATGGAGTATCTATAATGCCAAAGCTATATGATAAAAAAAAGATACATAGATTATTTTTGAGATACCAAGGTAATATTGGGGAAATTATGAAACATAATAATATGCCTGTTTCCCGAAAAACGATAAGAAGATATGCTGAAAATAATGGATGGTATGATGAATTGCCTAACAATAATGAAGATATAGGCAATACTGACATAGATAGATCATTGGATAAGATAGATACGTATGACATTGAGAATCTTGAGAAAATAAGGTCTGATTTATATAAGTATATAACATCAACAGAGAATCAAACATGTATTGAATTGAAGCCTAAAACTTATACAGAAGCAATAAAGTGTTATTTAGATATTGATTCTCGAATTGATGCAAAGAAGAGCAAAATCAATAATTCGGAGTCTGGGTCATGGGAAAAGATAATAAAGCATTGCATTATTTCCAGTAATTAGAAGAAAGCAATTTAGTAGGTTATATGAGGTTTGAGTCTTGATACTTAATAAAGAGAAATGGTTTGAAATATCAGGTTATAAACCACATTCGAGTCAGAAGATATTTCATGCTAGCAAAGCAAGGTTTCGTGTGGTAGTTGCTGGGAGGCGATGGGGGAAGTCGCTTTTGGCTGCAAAAGAAGCTGAGACTATGGTATTAATGCCGAATACTAGAGGTTGGATAGTATCCAAAACATATGATCTTGGTGAAAAAGTTTTTAGAGAGATATACAAAACATTGATACTAAAATTTAAGCTTGAGACAATAAAAAAAAGCTATTCACTTAAGAGTGGGTCTATGTATTTAGAGTTTCCTTGGGGTTCAGTTGTGGAAGTAAAATCGGCAGAACATCCTGATAGTCTTATAGGTGATGGACTTGATTGGGTTGTATTTGATGAGTGTGCTTCGTGCAAAAGTCTTATCTGGGAGCAATATCTTCGTCCAACGCTAAGTGATAAAAATGGTTGGGCATTATTCATATCAACACCAAGAGGATATAATTGGCTTTATGATCTTTGGAAGCGAGGTAATGATCCAAACTATCCAGAATGGGAAAGCTTCAGATTTCCATCATGGGATAATCCATATTTATCTAAAGATGATATAGATGAAGCAAAAAGAACATTGAGTGGAACAGTATTTGAACAGGAATATGGAGCTTCTTTTAATTTTTCTTTGGGACAAGTTTATAAGGAGTTTGATAATAAAATTCATGTTGTTTCGGAGAAAGATTTTATTGTCGATCCGAGCTGGCTAAGATATAGAAGCATTGACTTTGGATATGAAAATCCATTTGTATGTTTATATATCGCTGTCGATCCAGAAGACAGAGTAATCATTTATGATGAATATTATCAGCGACATAAAACTACTGAACAACATGCAGAATTTATGCTAGATGAAGAAAGGAGAGCAAGTCAGAAATTACAGGATTTGGGTGTGAATATTAATCAAGGAGATGTATATGAATTTACTACTTGTGATCCATCAGCAGCATCAGCGCGGGCAACATTATTTGAAAAAGGCATAAAAACGATAGCACCAAGGTCAAATATAATACAAGGATTGGAACTTGTAAGACAGCAACTTAAAATACGAAAGGATGGGAAACCTGGTCTTTATGTTAGTAACAGATGTGCTAATACGATAAGAGAGTTTAGTCTATATTCCTATAATGATTCGATGAATGAAGAACCTGTAAAAGAAAATGACCATGCGATGGATTGTTTAAGATATTTTATGACTCAATGGAAAAAAGGATTTATATCGCAAAATTCTGCAATATATGGTTAATATCAGTGAAAAAATAGACTGTTGATTTTGCAGTAATGCAATATTAAATGATTAATTATCAAGTTTATGGAGGATATTATGTGGGATGATATTTTGGATTTGACTGTAAAACTTGCTGTGCCGACATTATTGGCAATCGGTTTCATATTAGTAAAGAAAGGTTGTCAAATTATTTCAAACAAGCTCGATGTTGAGATAAGTTCGAAAGAATGGGAAATCATAGATCGTATTGTTGAGGAATCTGTAAGGGCTGTGGAAGAGGATAGTAGAGTAAATATGCTTTCATCATTTGAAAAAGAGGAACTTGCTTTGGCAAAAATCAAGCAGAGTCAAAAATTAGATGATAAATTTAATGACTCTAAGTTAAGAAATAAAATAAGAGCTTGTGTTAATAGACTCTATAATCATAATAGAGATAATTGAATGACTATTATTTGTGCCTTAATTCTATAAATATAACACTCATATCAGAGCTTAAAACGTTCATATTGCAAGGTTTTAAGAAGAAACCTGCCCTTGAAAACATTGGGAAAGGAAGTTTTCAAGGGTCATAAATATAAAAAATTAATTTGGTCAAGCAAAGAAAATGATGAATAGTTTTTTCATGCCAAATGGATGTTGAGCAAAACGAGAGGTGCATAGAATAATGAATTTGATACATGAGTCTTTTTTACATTGGCTACATAATCAGAAATACCATGAGAGATTGAGTAATTATGCCATATATGATTCCTATTATAACGGAGATCAAAATATCAACATACCACCCAAAATAAAAGCGGCTCTTGAGTCGGAATTGGGAACAGTCAATAATTATTGTCGGGTTGTAGTAGATTCGGCTGTAGAATATATATGTTCGGGTGAGATAGGGATTGAAGTCAATCATAATGGTGCTAACCAACAAGAAGCTGATAAAGCAGAACGGCTTTTATATGAAGTTTATGATGCAAATGGATTGCTTTATGAAGAGATGCTAAAAGCGATTACAATAATGTGTAAAAAAGGTGATGTATTTTTAAAACTTTATATTGAAAACGATGAAATAAAGATAAGAGTTTTAAGACCGGAACTATGCTTTCCTCGATATCGTTCAGATGATTATAAGGAAATGATGTATTGTGCAATACAATGGTTTGATGAAGATGAAAAATCTG
>CAZMCH010000031.1:0-6299 GCA_964564735.1 uncultured bacterium | reverse complement strand
AGAAATGGAAGGCTCAAGTTTTTCGTCCTGATGTAGTTGAATACTATGAACTTGGAGATAGTTATAGGAAAAATTCATTTCAGATATTTCATCAGGAAGAATGGCAATTAGTAGATATTCAGGAAAATGCTCTTGGCTTTATACCAATAATACATATAAAAAATACGGTTGATGATCTTGAATTTGGTGTGAGTGATCTGCAAGTAATGACTGATCTTCAGGATGCTCTTAATAAAGTCATTACAGATATGCTCTTAACTATGGATAATCAAGCATTTCAAAGGATGGTGATATTTGGTGGTCAAACCCCCAAAGGTCATAAAATCAGCATGGATCCTG
This sequence comes from uncultured bacterium, assembly GCA_964564735.1. Taxonomy (GTDB): domain Bacteria; phylum Poribacteria; class DTPJ01; order DTPJ01; family DTPJ01; genus CAZMCH01. Next base: position 5,960 of record CAZMCH010000031.1, on the reverse strand, counting down.
GAAGTATTATAGAAGTTCCAAATGAAAATGGTAGGCTTCAAATTATAGAAGGTGCAGATATAATGCCTTTTATCCATGCAATAGATAAGATAACAGATCAGATATGCACAGTTACGGAAATACCAAAGATTGTATTTACAAAACCAGAAGGAGGAGTAGTAAGTGGATATGCACTAAGGTTGCACTATATGCCTCTTGAACGAAAATGTCAGAAGAAAGAAATGATTTTGAGAAATCGTTTTCGGGAATTGAATCAAATGATATTTAAGGCATGTGAGCTTTTAGGTATTGGTAATTATACCGACTTTAAGACAAAAATGCGCTTTACTGGTGGATTACCTATTGATGAACACGCACAAATTCAGGTTCATGAAATGGAAATCCGTAATAAGATCAAGTCGAGAAGAAAGATTATGGAAGAAAGAGGCATAGAAGATATAGAGGCAGAAATGAAACAGATTGAATCGGAATCAAAAAATATGGCTATAGGGCTATAATGGTCAAATAAATTAGTTTTTTATATTTATTAACTGCTTAAAATTTCCCAAAGTCTCCTTTGGGAAGGAGAGACTTTAAGGAGTATAAGATAACCAGCCAGAAAGGCTATAGTTAGATCAAAAAACCTATAGCTGAATAATAGCGGAAGAACCGCAAAACAGGAGGTCAAGATGACCAATAAAAATATTGAGCAAGAAGCTCAATTAAGTAATAAAGAAGAACTATTTTCTAATGACATAACTGAAGATATGTTAGAAGAAGATAAAGAAATGTTAGTTCCTATATCAGAACTGAGAAAAGTTAGGTCAGAAGCGGCTAAATACAGGAAGGAACTCCAATCGATCAAGACAAAAATTGATGAGGAAAAAAGAACTTTGGAGGCATCAAATAAAGAAGAGATTGAGAAACTAAGATCAATAGCCTCAAAAACTGAGACAGAATTACATTCACTTAGAGGGAAAATATCCAGATCAGCAAAAGAATCTGCAATAGTTAATGCGGCAAGCATATTAGGCTATTGCAATCCCAAAGATGCAATATCTTTAATAGAGTTTAGCCAAATAGATATAGATGAAGATGGTAATGTTGATGAAGATAAGGTTTTTGAGTTAGTAAAGGAACTTGGCGAATCAAAACCGTATTTGAGAAAAGGGCAAATTAGGACATATTATGGACCAACAAATCCTGCACCCAAACAAGGTAATTTGCCCAAGCCAAAAACAAGTAATTCAAATCAGATTGAACAGCTAAAATATCAAGCCAGAGATCTAACAAGGCAGGGCAAGATATTGGAGGCAACAAGAATTTTTAATCGGGCATGGGAATCAGAGAATGGAATAAAGAAATAAAAAACAAGAAAAATAAAAACTTTATTAGGAGGTTATATTTAATATGGCTATTATAACGGACTTAATGCAGACATACGATCAATCATTATCAGCAGACATTTGGGTTGCCGAGGGTATTCACAATATTTCACCGTCAGATACACCTTTGCAGCTTTTACTTCCAAAGGTTCAGGTATCAGAAACAAAGGCAGAATGGATTGAAGATGAGTTAACAGCACAAAAAACAGCTCTTGCAGAGGCGATTATTAGCACACAAAGCACTTCTTTAACAGTAACAACCGGAGATGGTGCTGATAAATTTGCTCCGGATGTTGATGTCTATAATACTATAATTCGGATTGATCAAGAATATATGCTTGTTACGGGAGTCTCGGGAGATGTTTGCACAGTTGTTAGAGGCTATGGTAGTACTACTGCGTCAACACATGAATCAGGCGCGACGGTGCATATAATATCACAGGTAGAACATGAAGGTGCTAATGGGAAAAAAGCTGTCGCAAGGTCAAGAACAAGACCATCAAATTATGTTCAGACATTTAGTCGAACTGTTGAGGTTTCAGGCGTTCAAGAAGCTATAAAAAAACTTGGTGGGATAACAAGTGAAATAGATTATCAAGTCATGCAAGGTATGAGGCAACTTGCTCTTGAGTTGGAAAAGACATTGATAATGGGCGTTAAAGCTCAGATCGGGAATGGTAGCACAACATATAGAACAATGGGTGGTCTCTGGGCTATGATCTCAACAAACCGAACGCCCGATAGTGGAAATATTGATACAGTAGCAATCGAAGATGATATACGCAAGATATGGGATAACGGCGGAATACCAAGAGTAATTATTACTTCTGGCAAAATGGCTCAAGATATATCCAATCTTTATGCAAACAGAATACAGACGGATGTTCTAACAACAATAGGTGGTTTCAAGATTACAAGCATAATCAATCCGCTTGGTGTTGGTCCGATAGCCATTATTCCACATAGATTAATAGCAGACGGGGAATATTATATGCTAGATACAGAAAAGGTTGCTCTTGGCTATTTACGACCATTTTATATGAAACCATTGGCGACAGATGGTGATTCTGAAAGAAGATGGATCGGTGGAGACTATACTTTGGAACTTATGAATGAAAAAGCCCATGCTTATAGATATGGATTAAGCTGATATTTTTAATATTGCTGGGTGCTGTTTATCGGATGCTGATAACACATTTTATATTTATTCATCTAATAATCATTAGTCAGCATCCGATAAAACATTATAAATGATATTATTGGCTTTTTTATATTTAGGATCCATGATTAAATAACTTACTTGTTTAAATCCACCCCTTAATCCCCTCCCAAGAGGGGAAAACGCTTGCCTGTGGTGTATCTATGGAGAAAATCTCCAATAAATAAATAGGGAAGTTATTTAATCATAAGTCCTTAACGTTGCAAAAAAGAAATAGCCCAAGTTAGCTTTCAGTTTTATTTTGGAGGTAAAGAAATTGGCAACATCATTGCTAACTCAGAATAATTTAATATCAAAATCCATGCGTCAGTTAACAGAACTAACAACGTCTTTTGTGACTTCGGAAGTCATGAACATACAAGGAGCAAATCAAGTTCAATTATTGATTAGTTTTACAAAGGGTGATTCTGCTGGATGTCGTTTGAAAATAGAATATTCAGAAAATAAATCAGATTGGTATCAAGAGAGCGCAATAGATGAATTTCCATCTTTATATGATATGAAACATATTTTAATAACAAGAATAATAGAAGAAACAGGAAATTATGTTATATCTATACCCGTTTCAGCAAGTTATTTTAGAGTAAGTTCACAAGCAATAACTTCTGGAGTTGATACATTACTAGGTATTGTGGCAACTGCGGCAAGTATATAATTATTGAAAATGATGTAAAATAGCGAGGTTATGATATGTTAAGAGATTCTATGATTTGGCTGATTGCATTTCTCAGAAATAAAGTGAATGATAATGACCTTTCAATCTGGCAGGATAAAGAGCTACAAGATTATCTTGACATGCACCGTGTTTACTTATTCAGAGAACCACTCATGTATGATCCCAGTATGAAAGTATATAGAAGTAATTTTGGTATGCTTGAGGCTGATGTATTCTTGTGGGATAACAAGTCATCAAATGCAATAGAGGTTCCAAACACAAAATATATGTCTAATCTTTTAGATGGGACATTTACCTTTACTGAGCAACAAGGTTGTACATATTATCTGGATGCGAAATCATATAATATTCATGGTGCTATTGCTGAATGCTTGGAAGAATTGGCGATGGATCAAAATAGAGCAAAAGCATGGAATCGAGGTTCTGTATCATATACCCATTATGATTTGATGGAGATGGCTCAATATCATAGGGCTTTTACAGGTGCAAGAAATGTTTGTTTTTCGAGAACATATAGTAAACGATAAGCCATTATAAATGAAGGATGACGAAAATGTCTCTTTTGATGAGAAAACGAGTTAATCCAATAGATATACTACAAAATGATTATGAATATTGCACTATCAGTTATTATGCAGAAGGACCTAGAAATGAACTTGGTGAATTAACATGGATTCTAACAGAAAGAGCAACAAATGTAAAATGTTCAATTAATTCTATGGTCAAATCGCCTAGTTCTTCGTCTTTGGATAGCAGTTATGAGATGACAGCACAAGGTATTGTAGAAGAAACAACCCATCATATAATATTATCTGCTGAACAAGAAATAAATTCAGGTGATGTTGTTACTGATTATGATGGTGCTAATTATGATGTTCTGCTTTCAGTCTGTTGGCATACTCACAAAGAAGCTTTTTTGAGGAAGAAAAATTGAAAATACTGTTTGGATATTAATTTCAAGCTAATATTTATTAAGAGGAGTTATATATGGATTTAATACTTAGGGCTGTTAGAAACAAATTAACAGAAGATTCTATATTAACAGGTATGGTTTCTGAGAATAATATTAGAACTGGCTATAATTCGGAGTCCGCAAATTATCCATGTATATTACTCGGAATTAGCTCTGATGCATCAGAAATTCAAACTGTCGGAATCACAAGGGCAAGCTTGATTGTAGATGTATATTCTGACGGTGGTAAAAAACAATTATGGAACATATACAACAGAATAAAAGCCTTATTAGATAATAATGGATTGGGGATTTCAGATTCTTATAGAAAAATTCATTCAATATACGAGGAATCAGTTGATGAAAATAAGTTTGATAAAACTCACAGAATCTTGAGACTTACTGCAAAATATAATGTTATTTACAGCATATTAGGTTTGTCAGTAACTATTGGTGCAAATGGTGTTTTATATGCTGATAGTGAGTTTGTTTGCAGTGATCCCAGTAAGGAAGTTGCAAAATTCAGGGGTAAAGTCAGCCTTGATATATCCTTCGATTATGAATTGCGCAATTCGCAAGAAAGATTTTCTAAGGCGATCTATTACAAAAGCGGGACAGCAAAATTAACTATTGAGGAAGTAATGTTCAAACCTTCTATTCTTAATTTACTATGGAATATAGAAAATAATCCTGAAGGTAAGTTAAATGATTCATTGACTTCTGCAACAACATATCAATTGAATCAAAACTCATATCCTGCTTATCTTCAGGTGTTGTTTCAAATGATTAAGACAGATGATGGCAAAAAGCTAGAAATTGAGGCATCTAAAGCAGTATGTAATAATTTGATTATACCTTTCTCTAAAAATGATTTCAGTGTTTTCAATTGTGAATGGTTGCTTCTTGGAGATAATAATGACAATGTTGTCAGAATATCCATAGAAAACTAAATGTGAAAGGCAAGAATGATGTTTGAGATAGATGATAAGTTGTCTTTACTAACCGAAAGTGAAAAACGTGAGTTGATGTTATCCCTTGAAGAACTTGCGCAAATAGAGGGTCTTAGAGATTTTGCTTTTTCTGATTCTGAAACAGGTTTTTATAATGAACTGAAGGCTCTAATAGATAATAAAGCAGAAAAAAATGATGTTATAAAACATGATGGTTCAATTGCTTTGACGAATGATTGGGATTTGGGAGATGGCAATAAAATCATAGCAGATCAAATCCGGGCTAGAGATTCAGATGGTTTACTGGTCACTGATGATGATAACAACGGTATATATATCAAAGATGGTGGAAATGTCGTTGTTGGATATACCGCATCATCAGGGAACAAACTAGAAGTTCATTCATCAAGTGGTATTGGATCGTTTCGTTATAATGCGAGTAATGCTAATGGCGGTTTTATACTTCTCGGTCGATCTAGGTCTAGCACTATTGGGACACATGAATATTGTCTTGCGAATGATGAAGTTGGAAAGTTTCTTGCGCAAGCATCAAATGGAACTATATGGACTACTTGTGCTGGGGTGTATTTTTATGCAAATCAGAATCACGAATCGGGAAAATTGGGGTCGAGAGTTGTTATTAAAGTCATTGCTGATAATTCAACTACGCTTGATAACGCTTTAATTATACATAATGATAAAAGACTAGAAATCGAAGGTGATCTTGATCATGATGGGGCTAAAGTTGGCTTTTTTGGTGTAACACCCACCACAAGGCAAACATCACTGACATCACAAT
>CAZMCH010000030.1:10427-40225 GCA_964564735.1 uncultured bacterium | reverse complement strand
ATCTGCAACAACGCCGGGTAAGTTATGAGCAACCCTGTATATATCATTATCAATTAATGGCAATTTATCCATTTGCGACTTAGGAATAAAATAAAGAGATGGCGCATTTTCATCGATTGAGTATCTTCCGGGCGTAACTGAGATTTCTCCTAGTTCGAAAACCTGATCGTCTGCATAGGATATATTAAGGCATATAATAAGGAAAATAAACATAGCAGATAGTTTTTTTACATTTATTTTCCCTTTTTTTCTTCTATAATAATGATGAAAACAAGCCTTTTCTCTCATCTATTTCTCTCTTTTTAGTATATTCAAAATCGCCTCAACATCATAAACACAACCGCCCCAAGTTCCACCTGAAAGATTCTGCAATAACGCCCAAAGCCTTGTATCATCAGATATAGCCTCATCAGGCGAAAGATCGGGTCGTGGATTTCTCTCTGTTAAGATTCGGCTTCCTTCATCAGCACCAAATATATTATCGCCATGCCCCACAAGGTCAATGCTTCCTTCAAGCCTGTTGCGATCAACGATTATCTGTATAATATCATTATCAAGCAATTTGCCGATAGGTCCTCCTGCCAGTGCTTCTGGTGCTATGTGTCCAATACATGCCCCTGTTGATACGCCAGAAAAGCGGGCATCAGTCAGGACAGCGACATGCTTTCCAAAAGATAGGTGCTTCAATGCGGCTGTAACTTGATAGATTTCCTCCATGCCTGCGCCCAAAGGACCACGACAACATATAATCATTACATCACCGGGTTTTATGCTATCATCACCTTGACTCTTGATCGCCTTTATCGCATCGCTTTCACGAATAAAAACCCTCGCTTTGCCGATCATGCGAAAAACACCGTCAGAGTCAACAACGCTTGGATCAATAGCTGTGCTTTTTATAACAGAACCCTCTGGAGCAAGATTCCCCATTGGAAAAGTGATAGTGCTTGTTAAGCCTCGTTCTTTTGCACGTTCAGGGCTGAAGATAACATTATCAGGATCAACTTGATCTTGCTCAAAGAGTATATCACGAAGGCGTTTTCGGCGATCTGATTTTTCCCACCAATTTAGATTTTGCTCAAGAGTTCCTCCGCTTACTGTCATCACATTTTCCTTTAATATGCCGAGTTTGCGAAGATGTAGCATTACCTCTGGAACTCCGCCAGCAAGAAATGCTCTTACAGTCGGATGCCCAACGGGTCCATTTGGAAGGACATCAACAAGTCGTGGAACTTTTTTATTTATGCTAACCCAATCGTCTATGGTTGGGCGTGCTAGACCAGCAGAATGGGCAATGGCTGGAATGTGCAAAAGTAGATTAGTTGAACCACCAAACGCAGAATGAATAACCATAGCATTATAAATTGCATCATCAGTAAGAATCTTATCCATGGTTATCCCATTTGCATACAGATTTAGCAAAGAATGAGCCGATCTTTTCGCTATATCAAGCCATATCGGTTGTCCAGATGGCGCAAGTGCAGAATGAGGCAATGTTAATCCTAATGCCTCAGAAACGACTTGCGATGTTCCAGCAGTTCCAAGAAACTGACAGCCTCCACCAGGGCTTGCGCAAGCCTTACACCCAAATTCCAAAGCATTATCAAGGGATAACTCACCTTTTGCAAATCTTGCGCCTATGCTCTGGACTTTTCCAGCATCTTCGCCATTAATGGGTGGCAATGTAGAACCACCGGGGACAAGTATACATGGCAGATCGCGCATTGCACCGATTGCCATCATCGAAGCAGGTAAGCCCTTATCACAAGTAACAATAGCCATAACACCCTTTCGCAAAGGCAATGAACGAATTAATCTACGAAAGATTTGTGCTGCTTCATTACGATATGCGAGGCTGTCCATCATGCCTGCTGTTCCTTGTGTTCGTCCATCGCATGGGTCAGAGCAATATGCGGAATGTGGTATTACGCCAAGCTTTTTGAATTCCTCCGAAGCAATTCGTATCTGCATATCAAGTTCCCAATGCCCTGTATGATAGCCAAGAGCAATAGGTTTGCCATCTACGGATCTCATTCCCGCAAGAGTGCTTATAATAAGGTATTGATCTCGATCTAGCTCAGAAGCCTTCCAACCCATACCAGCATCTTCAGTCATTCCAAAGATATGTCCACTTGGATAATTAATAAGCATGTCTGCTGTTAAAGGCAATTTGCCCTCAGGACCTATTGCCTTTGTTTGTATGTTGTATATATTCAAGTCGTCAGAAGAAACGATCTTTTCAAAATCCAATTTTTATCTCCTATAATTTTAACATGGTATTTTCATAAAGCTTTCATTTTGATTTCCATTTTAAAAAGTTAGGTTATAAATAATAGACATAAATATAATTAAGGTGTAATTATACCACTCTTCGATATAGCATTATAAAGAGATTTGAGCATGTTTTCAACAAAAAAAATGGCGGGATTTTTTATCCCGCCATTTCTATTATTAAAAGGACTTGTTTTTTACTTATCTTTCTTTACTGCTATTCCCTGACTACGAAGCTGTGCATGTGCGGCAGCGAGTCTTGCGATTGGGACTCTAAATGGAGAACAACTGACATAATCAAGTCCTGCTCTGTGGCAGAAATCTATTGTATTTGGGTCTCCGCCATGTTCTCCACAGATTCCAACTTCTAGATCAGGTCTTGTTGATTTGCCTTTCTCAACCGCTATTTTGATTAATGCACCAACGCCATTTTCGTCAATACTCATAAACGGGTCTGAATCAATGACTCCGTTTTCAAGATAGAATCTAAGGAATGTTCCCTGAGCATCATCTCTGCTGACACCAAGAGTCGTTTGGGTTAAATCGTTTGTTCCGAATGAGAAGAATTCAGCCTGTCGTGCGATTTCATCAGCAGTAACAGCGGCTCTCGGAAGTTCGATCATCGTTCCAACCATGTACTGGACTTCAACGCCTGCCTTTTCCATGACTTCTTTTGCAACTGAATCAACGATCTCTTTTTGGACTTTGAGTTCATTGACATATCCAACAAGCGGGATCATTATTTCGGGCAGAACCTTCTTACCTTTTTTGGCAACTTCAACTGCAGCTTCTATGATTGCCCTAGCCTGCATTTCGGTTATTTCTGGATAAGTCATACCAAGACGACATCCACGATGACCTAGCATTGGATTTGCTTCGTGTAATGAGTCAATTTTCTTTTGAAGATTAGCAGGATGAACGTTGATTTCTCTTGCGAGTTCGTCAACTTCTTCGGGAGTGTGTGGTAAAAATTCATGCAAAGGAGGATCAATTGTGCGGACAATAACAGGATAGCCTTCCATTGCCTCAAAAATCTCAATGAAGTCCTGTCTTTGCATAGGAAGCAGTTTTGCAAGTGCTTTTTTGCGCCCTTCGACGTCATCAGCAAGTATCATTTCACGCATCGGAGTTATTCTATCCGCTTCAAAGAACATGTGTTCAGTTCTACAAAGACCGATACCTTCTGCTCCAAATTCCCTTGCTCTCCTTGCTCCAACAGGTGTATCTGTGTTAGTCCTAACACCGAGTTTTCTTATTTCATCAACCCAACTCATGAACGTTCCAAAATCTCCACTCATGGTAGGTTCAATCAAATTAACTTCACCAAGCATTACCTTGCCTGTATAACCGTCAAGACTGATAATATCGCCTTCTTTTACAACTAAGTCGCCAACGGTAAATTGTTTTGCAGATTCATTGACTTTTACATCTCCACACCCGACAACGCAGCATTTTCCCATATCTCTACCGACAATAGCTGCATGAGAGGTCATACCTCCAGTGGATGTAAGTATACCTTGTGAAACGTGCATACCACCGACATCTTCTGGAGATGTAAATGTTCTAACTAATATGACTTTTTCACCAGCGTTAGCCATTTCTTCGGCTCTTGCGGCGGTGAAAACAACCTTTCCGACTGCGGCTCCGGGACCTGCTGGCAAACCTTTTCCAATAACATTTGCCTTTGCCTTTGGATCAACCATTGGATGAAGTAACTGATCAATTCTTTCTGGCATAACTCTTGAGACGGCGATTTCTTTAGTTATCATGCCTTCTTTAACCATATCAACAGCAATTTTAACCTCAGCCATAGCGGTTCTTTTTCCACGTCTTGTCTGGAGTATCCAAAGCCTTCCTTGCTGGACTGTAAATTCTATATCTTGCATGTCTTTATAGTGTTTTTCAAGTTTATCAGCATATCCAATGAGTTCTTCATAGATTTCAGGGGCAACTTTTTTGAGTTCGTCAACATGTAAAGGAGTCCTAACGCCAGCGACAACATCTTCACCTTGAGCATTGAAAAGGTAATCCGCAAAGAATTTATTTTCGCCACTATTGGGGTCTCTTGTAAAGGCAACGCCTGTTCCAGAGTCTTCACCCATGTTTCCAAAAGCCATTGTTTGAACATTAACTGCAGTTGAACCTTCATCATCAGAAATTTTATTGATTCTTCTGTAAATAATAGCTCTTTCGGAATCACGAGAACCAAAAACAGCATCTCTTGCAATATAAAGCTGTTCCATAGGGTCTTGTGGGAAATCCATCCCCTTTTCGCGCTTAACAATCTCTTTATATTCAGCTATAAGCTCTTTTAAGGCATCAGCGTCAAGTTCGTTATCTAGTTTGACACCTCTTTCATGTTTCTTTTTCTCAAGTGCTTCCTCAAAGAAGTCTATATTAATGCCAAGAGCGACATCACTATACATCTGTATAAGTCGGCGATATGAATCATAAGCAAATCTTGGATTATTAGTCTTTTTTGCAAGTCCTTCGACTGTTATATCATTAAGTCCAACATTCAGGATTGTCTCCATCATGCCGGGCATAGATTCTGCTGCACCTGATCGCACAGAAAAGAGGAGAGGATTCTCTGGGTCACCAAATTTCATACCCATAATATCCTCGACCTTGCTCAAAGCTTCTTTAATCTGCTCATCAAGATCGGCTGGATATGTCTTTCCATTATTGTAGTAATATCTACAAACATCAGTTGTAATTGTAAATCCCGGTGGAACAGGTATTCCGAGATTGACCATTTCTGCAAGGTTAGCACCTTTTCCACCAAGTAGCTTTTTCATATCGGCTCTTCCATCAGCCTTACCAGCACCAAAGAAATATACATGTTTTACCTGTGACATCTAAATCCTCCGTTTTTTAAGATTTTAGTTTATATTTTTAGCCTTTGTTTTGATATTATAAAATTATATACCGTTTTTTAGAATTGTATATTACTGTAAAATAATATGAATAATTAGGTTGGGCATAACGAAACAGGGAGTTAATATCCATAAGATAAAGGCTTTGCGTGTGATACCCAAAATGGTCACTTACTCTCCAACGCTAAATCATGAAGTTCTTGCAAGTTGGTCTGAGATAATAAATATTGATACAAATTAAATTTTTACAGTAAAACACTGGAATAATGTTAGCATAACATTTTCTAAGTGTCAAGTGATAACGAGACTCTTTCAAAATAATTAGCTTGATATTAAGCTGTTTTTTTGCTAAAATATAAGATAATGAAATTTATTGGCGATGGGGTTCGCCTCAAAAATATCTTCATATAAAGATTAATGACCCCTACATGAGCTTTGCTCCTGTAGGGGTTTTGTTTTTGGTGTGAAATGGACTTTAAACATAAAAATCATCTAATTTCAACTTATCTAACATTTCATAAGCAGGTTAAAGAAGTTAAGGATACAATCTGTGATGGTAATCCTCCATCAAGAACAGATACTATACTTACTCCATTGTCCAAAGATTTACAAGAGAGTATAATTACACGTTTAGAGAAGATTGCCGACTTATTTGAAAAAATCGCACAAAAATATCTTTCAGCCGAATTAAAAAAGGAAAAGAAAAGAGAATCAATGTCAGCAACTAAAATGTGGGCATCAATGCAATTAAGGCAAATAGAAGAAGATTTGTCTGATATACATCCAAAAAACTTTGGGAGAAAATATGGCGCACTTGATCCAGAAGATCAGGCTTATCTTGAGGATATTGTCAATCAAATCATGCAGGAAATCATAGAAGCAGAAAGACTGGTTTGACAAATCTAAAATTTATAGGGTGATGAGGTTCACCCTAAAAGGCTTAAACCATAGGCTAATGACCTCTACCAATTAGGTAGAGGTTTTTTTATGAAAGGAAGTTTTTATGGAAAGAATTTATGCAATAGCCGCACTTTGGCTTGGACTGGGTGTTCTGTCCACAATCATTGCTTATCACATTAGAATATCCATTGCTCTTGTTGAGATTTGCGTTGGAATCATAGCCGGCACGATTGCCAATCATTTTTTCGGTTCAAATGCACTCGGAGGTAATCTTGAGTGGCTTCGTTTTTTGGCAGGCTCAGGCGCCGTTTTACTCACATTTTTGGCAGGAGCGGAACTTGATCCGAAAGTTATGAAAGCCAAAAAGAAAGAAGTTTTTATTGTTGGCTTGTTTGGATTTTTGGCACCATTTCTGGGATGCGCTGCTTTGGCAAAGTTCATACTTCATTGGGAAACTCAATCAAGTTGGTTGGCGGGAGTCGCTTTATCTACGACATCAATGGCGGTAGTTTATGCGGTAATGTTAGAGACTGGTTTAAATAAGACAGATTTTGGCAAAGGTATCTTAGGGGCATGTTTTATCAATGATCTTGGAACAGTAATAGCGCTTGGACTTTTATTTGCTCCATTTACATATAAAACTCTTGTTTTTGTTGTTTCCAGTGTGATAATACTGGCTTTATTCCCTTATATTACTTCATTTTTAACAAAAATATATGGTAATAGAACCGCAGCTATTCGAACAAAATGGGTAGTCCTTGTGTTATTTGGGCTTGGTGCTATTGCTTTGTGGTCTGGTAGTGAGGCTGTTTTGCCTGCATATATAGCTGGTATGCTTTTGGCTGAATTTGTTACTAATGAACATCAATGGTTAAGGCGATTGCGAACACTTACAGTTGGCTTCTTAACCCCGTTTTATTTTATACGTGCTGGATCATTAGTTTCGCTCCCAGTTTTGATAACGGCTCCAGTTGTATTCCTAGCATTATTTGCAGGTAAAGTGGTCTCCAAAATTTTTGGTCTATATCCTATAATTAGTCCTTTCTACAAAGAACGTTCAGAGAGATGGTATTATACGCTTATGATGTCAACTGGACTTACTTTTGGCACAATCTCTGCTTTGTATGGTCTATCAAATAATATAATCGATCAAGATCAATATTCCTTCTTAGTAGCGGCAGTCATTGCAAGTGCTGTAATCCCAACTGTAATTGCCAATTTTGCTTTCTTTCCTAAGCGTTATATACATGTCGCTTCGCTGGATGAAGAAGAGGATTCAATTAATGGAGATAGCGAGGAGGCATAAATTGCCAAATAGCTATCAATTAAATGAGGCAGGATATAGATATAAAAATGGGACATAAAATAACATGTCCCATTTGTTTTCAGATTTCTAGTTTTGTGCAGGTCTGCGATATAATAAAGCAAGTATAAATCCAACAGCTAACATTCCTGCGGCAATATATAATGCTACAGCAAAGCTGTCAGTTGCAACTTTAATGCGTTCCATTAGAATTGGTCCAACAACACCAGCAATACCCCATGCCAATAGAATCTTGCCATATATATTACCCATGTTCTTTGGTCCAAACGTATCAGCCGCAAATGATGGCATTGTTGCAAAGCCTCCACCATAGCAAGCTAGAATATAGCAACAAAGTATGGTGAACAAAACAGCAGAAGATACACTTGGCAGTAGTATAAACAATGGTATCTGTGTTCCTAATATCAAAAGGAAGACAAGCTTTCTTCCTAATTTATCAGACAACGAAGCCCAGAATATTCTTCCTAGACCATTAAACATTGATGTAATAAAAACTATCGTTCCTGCTGTTACAGCAGTAAGCCCGATTTGGCTTTGAGCCATTGGCGATAGATTACTTATTAACGCAATTCCAGAAGTAACATTAATAAATAGTATCAGCCAAAGCAAATAGAACTGATACATTTTCATTGCACCTTTTAGATCAACCGATTCTTTAACAGCGGGTGGGGCTTTCTTAGCCGCTGCTGGAACAACCCAATCCGCAGGTGGATTGTTGATTTTTTGGGCAACGATAAGCAAAACAACAAGATATATCGCACCAAATAAATAGAATGTTCCAGAAACTCCAATGCTTGGAATAACCAATGGGGCAACTTGACCCAATATCGCTGCACCAAAGCCAAATCCCATAACGCAAAGACCCGTTATCAAGCCTCTTTTATCAGGAAACCATCTGACCAAAACAGCAATTGGCGTTATATAACCAAGTCCATTGCCAACACCAGCTATTAGACCATAACCTAAATATAGTAACCAAAGACTACCAATGCTATCAGCCAAACCAGTAAGAAGCGTGCCAATACCAAATAATATCGCCGCTAGAGATGCAACCTTTCTTGCACCAGCCTTGTCAACAAATTTTCCGCCAAATGCGGCTGACAAACCGATACAGAATATAGCTATTGTAAATGCCATGCCTACTTGGGGTCCTGTCCAGCCATGACTTTCCATCAAGGGCTTTTTGAAAACACTCCATCCATAGACCGTTCCAAGCAAGACCATCATAATGATACCTGATATGGCTACGATCCATCTTCCCTTAGTTGATACATTATTACCCATTCCCTACTATCCTCCCATGTATATTTAACATTGACTAAACTTTGATGCCTCAATTATTTCCGCAATGTTTTCTGCTTTTATGTAATCTTCTTCTGTATTTACATTAAAGAGCATATTTTGTGTATAATAAGGGCTATTTTCATCAAAAATAACCTTATTTACCCGAACATATTGAAAAAGGTTAGTAACTTTTAGACTTTTATTCTTAATGAGAAATTCTGCTGGCTTTATGCAGTTTTTGGAATAAACCGCACATAAAGGATGATAACCATCAATCGTCTCTGGAATTACAATATCATATCCATCACTTTGTAATATAAGTAATTCCAGTAATTCAGATTTGATAAATGGCATATCACATGCAATAATTATGTTTTGGTGAGTTTGTGAATTAACAATTCCAGTGAATATACCGCCAATAGGTCCCGAATCAGGTATAATATCGCCAAACATAGCTAAATCTAGATATTCGTAGTCATCAGGGGTGTTTGTGATCAATATAACCTTATCAGTTACGCCATAAACCGCATCCAAAACACGTTCTATTATTCTTTTACCGCCAACTTGTAAAAGAGCTTTTGTTTTATAGCCCAATCTCCTGCTTTTTCCACCAGCTAGTATTACTCCAGTAAATTCCATTATGATTATTCGATCCTGTAATCGTGTGAGTATATATTCATCCTTCTTCCACGAGCAAAACCGACAAGCGTTATGTTCGCTTTTTTTGCAAATTCAAGAGCCATGCTTGTTGGTGCTGATCTGGATACAACGATAGGGATATGACGTTTTGCGGATTTGATCAGCATTTCGGATGATATACGCCCACTCGTAAGGATTATTTTATCTTCTGTCTGGATGCCTTTTGTTAGACATTCACCAAACACTTTGTCAACAGCGTTATGTCGTCCAATATCTTCTTTGAATATAAGGATATTGTCTTTATTACATAATGCTGATGCATGCGTTCCTCCGGTGGATTTATAGAGATCAGACATTGATTGAAACTCGCTAGAAAACCTGATTATAGTGTCAGAAAACACCATTATATCGGATTCAACCTTTTGAATTTTGCTGGCTTCTAGCAAGTCTCGTGGGGTTGAGTTTCGTCCACAACCAGAAGTTACATCTCTTTTAGTCAGAAGTTTTTCTGGTAGATTTGCTTTTTCTTTGACATGAATATCGAGGATACTGCCATCCTCAGATAGGTTTATTGACTCAACATCATCAATTGAGCTAATAATATCATCAGATAGCAGAAATCCAAGACCAAGATATTCCAGATCAGTCGGACTACAAAATATTGTCACATAAGCCCTGTCCTTGACAAATTTGCCATCACTGAGCGTTATTGTCAAGGCATGTTCCTTAATGACAATATCATCTTGCTTTGTCCGACCATCTGTATCTATTCGGATTATGGAAACATCCTCAAATTTTTCTATGGACATCACTCAACCTTAATATGATTAAACTAATACACCAACAGGCTCAATCTTAACAGCGCAAACCTTGTATTCAGGAATCTTGGCTATAGGATCCAAAGCACTGACTGTTAATAGGTTAGCAGCCGCCTCTTTGAAATGGAAAGTCATAAAAACTGAACCTTTTGGTGACTTCCTTGTTACCTTGATCTTTGCGGTAACCGTTCCTCTCCTAGATGATATTGTAGCAATATCACCATCGGATATTCCAAGTTCTTTGGCATCAGCAGGATTAATGTCAGCAGTTCCCTCTGGAACTAATTCGTTAATGCCTTCTGATCTTCTACTTATAGTTCCAGTATGGAAATGATAAAGTATTCTTCCAGTGCTAAGAACAAAAGGATATTCATCATCAGGCAATTCAAAAGGCGGTATAAACTCAATGGCATGGAATAATCCAAGCCCTCTTGTAAATTTGTCTTTATGCAGAAACTTCGTTCCCGGATGTTCTTTATTTAGACAAGGCCACTGCAATCCCTCACCCTCAAGGCGATCATAGCTCATACCACCATAGCTTGGTGTAACACTGGCGATTTCTTCCATAATTTGCGAAGTCGATTCATATTTCATCTCATAGCCCATACGTGATGAAATATCAGATATGATCTTCCAATCGGGACGGGCTTCTCCGGGCGGTTCAATTGCTTTTCGCCATAATTGGACTCGCCTTTCGGTATTGGTTAAAGTTCCTTCTTTTTCTACAAATGTTGCTGCGGGAAGAACCACATCAGCAAGTTCCGCAGTCTCAGACATGAAAATATCTTGAACGACAAGGAATTCAACATCCTCAAGGGCTTTTCTTACAAAATTGCTATCAGGATCGCTGAGGACGGGATTTTCACCCATGACATACAATCCCTTTATTGTGCCTTCATGGGCTCCGTGCATAATCTCAACGATAGTTAATCCAATTCCGTTTTGTAAGCTTACTCCCCAAGCCTTCTCAAATTTTTCTACAACAGCTTGGTCAGTTGTTCTTTGATAGCCAGGGAATACATTAGGTAGGCAACCCATATCACATGCACCCTGAACATTGCTTTGTCCTCTTAATGGATTAACGCCTGTGCTTTCTTTACCGACATGACCTGTCAACATAGCAAGGTTAGCTATTGACTTGACGTTATCGGTTCCTGTTGTATGTTGAGTTATACCCATTGTATAGCAGATCATTGCTTTCTCTGTTGTTGCATATAATCTTGCTACTTTTCGGAGATCATCTGCTGGAATTCCAGTTATTTCCTCTACATACTCAGGTGTATATTTCTCAACGGTCTTTTTAAGTTCTTCAAAGCCTTCTGTTCGTTCCTCAACATATTGCTTATCATATAAATCTTCGCTGATTATGACATTCATCAAACCATTAAGATATGCGACATCAGTTCCAAATCTTGGTTTGAGATGAATATCTGACCATTCAGCCAATTCAATAGTTCTTGGATCAATAACAACCAGCTTTGTTTTATTGAATTTGACTGCCCGTTTCATAATACTTCCGATGACGGGATGCGCTTCAGTAGTATTTGAACCGATAACAAGAAGCATTTCTGCATTACTAATCTCGTCTATTGAGTTTGTCATTGCTCCACTACCAAATGATGCAGCCAGACCGGCTACTGTAGAGGAGTGTCAGAGACGAGCGCAGTGGTCTAAATTCTTAGTCCCAAGCACAGCACGGGCAAACTTTTGTATAAGATAGTTTTCCTCATTACTACACTTAGCGGAGGCAAGCACTGCGAGACTATCGCCCCCATGTTCCTTCTTTATTTCGCTGAATTTGGACGCAACCAGACTCAAAGCCTCGTCCCAAGAAGCCTCAACAAATTCGCCATCTTTCTTTATTAGTGGCTTGGTTAGTCTTTCTGGGCTATGTATGAAGTCCCAACCAAATCTACCCTTGACACATAAAGAACCATGCGCAACAGCGGAATCCTCTGTGGAGGTAACCTTTATTATTTTGCCATCTCTCACATGAAGGATAAGGGTGCATCCACATCCGCAGTAGTTGCAAATAGTTCTGACTTGCTTCGTTTCCCAGATGCGCCCTTTGCCAATACCTTGTTTTTCTGTTAATGCTCCAACCGGGCAAACAGATACACAACGACCACAAAATACGCAAGTAGAATCCTGTAAAGGTTTGTCATCATCGGCGATAAGTTTTGATGCAAAACCTCTTTTTGAGAACTCTAATACTTCTGATACCTGTAAACCATTACATGCAGCAACACATCTTCCACAAAGAATACATTTGTTTAAATCTCGAACTATGAAGGGATTTGATGTATCGATAGGATACTCATGACGCTCACCTTCAAAACGAGGCTTGATTATTCCATATTGATAAGCATAATCTTGTAGTTTGCAATTTCCTGTCTTTTCACAAGTCATGCAATCAAGAGGATGATCGGTTAAAAGTAACTCAATAATCATCTTTCTCGCTTTGGTTAGTGCTTCGGTATTAGTTCTAACAACCATGCCTTCGCTTACCTGAAATCCGCATGAAGTAACAAGACCTCTTGCACCTTCAACCTCTACCAAACACATCCTGCATGCACCTGTTGGGGGCAAGGCTTCATGATAACAAAGATGGGGAATCTCTATTCCAGCAAATTTTGCTGCTTGGAATATCGTCATCCCTTGCTCTGCTTCCACTGATTTACCATCAATGGTTAGTTTAACTTTTGCCAATTATCTTACCTCCTATTATGTATATGTGTATAAAAAACCAATTGATCTGGTTTTTGCTATTTTAAAAAAATGTTGACTAAAACAAATAGTATGTCAATATATTATTTTCGTTTTATAATATCATGAATTTGTATAAATATCAAGCAATTTGTTGGGTGCTACTTGATATAATTGCTGTTTTTTTGTTAAATCTCTTTCCATAATTGTTGATTCCTATATCAAGATTATGCTATATTTTATTTTATAGGAAATTATATTTTTTTATATTAGCCCAAGAAGACCCTTCACTTTGTTCATGGTGACATTTCGCTGTCATTCTGAGCGAAAAATCTTTTTTATTCAAAATTAAGCAGGTTAGAAAGCTAAATGGTCAAAATAAAAAGATATATTCTAATATCATTAGGATTCACCTTTTTAGGTTTAGGGGTTTTAGGTATTTTTCTTCCATTATTGCCAACCACTCCCTTTTTATTGTTGTCTGTTTCCTGTTTTTATAAAAGTTCACAGCGATTTCATTCTTGGTTACTAAATCATAAGGTATTTGGCAAAATTATCAGAAATTATAGAGAAAAAAGGATCGATCCCAAAACAAAATGGTCAACGCTTATAATATTATGGCTAACTATTGGAATTTCTATGTATCTCTTTTTATATACTATTTTTGTTCCGATTTTGCTTTTTGTAATAGTTGTGCCTGTTTCGTGGCATATTTTAAGACTATCTACAGATAAAAAAGGGTTGTGATATGCTTTTCAAAGGCTTTATGCGGTAAAAAAGCAGTTATGGGGAAGGGAAAATGAAAATCTATCATAATGATATTATTGGAACTAAAGACCTAGTTCATGTCTATAATGAGCAATTAAAAGATACTCCATATTTTTATCATGTCTTACCTGACGAATTCCAAGACGGTATTAAAAATAGGATAAATCAGGAAGATGGCGCAAATCTAGGATCAGAAAAGCTCATAATCGGAGAAGAAGGTAGTAAAATTCTTGGGTTTGCACAAGTCTCTATAGGTGAAGTTAAACAATTTGGTCAATCAAAGGAAGGTGGCTTTATCCATTTTTTGACTTACAAATCAGGGCATCGTCTAATTGGTCAGGCAATTCTTGATGAGTGTGAAAAATACTTGCGCGGTCTTGGAGTATCGCAGATATGGGCATTTCTACATGCAAGCAATTATAGATTTTACCATCTTGGTTTTGGTTATCTATCTGATAAAATGGCGCATGTTTACGGCTTGTTTTGCATGAATAAATACGAAAAAGACATAGGTGAAGTATTTTTAAGCTATCCTGAATATGAAATTACTGAACCGATTTTACCAAATGAACAGATAAAAATCGTTGTTACAAAAAAAGATGGCGGTGGCACATTACCCAACTTACATGTTCAGGCTTTGCTCAATGATTATCAGATCGGTGAATGCTATAACATTTCTTTAGGTGAATTCTATCGTGCTAAAGAGGCACAAACCTCGTTCTTTACAAAATGGCTGGGTGTTGATGAGAAAGAGCAAGGCAAAGGTTTGGGTCGCTATCTCTTGCAGAGAACTCTCTGGGAAATGAGTAATCTTGGCTATAAAAACGCAATAATCAGCACCAACATAACAAACTATCGGGCGCAATTATTTTACACAAACTTTGACTATAAGCTAGTTGATACTGCTTATGGACTTGCGAAAAGGCTTGATTAATATTCCTAATTATTGCAGATAAAAGTAGTCGTTTAATTAACAATATCAAGCAATTCCCTTAGATTACTGATTTCGTAATCTGGTTTTGGAATACCTTGTCTTAGTTTCTTAAAAGGTGGTCTATTAAGCCAAGCGGTCAACATGCCTGCTTTATTTCCACCTAATACATCAGCAGTTTGGGAATCGCCTATATGGAGGACATTTTCAGGTTGGCATTTTAATACAGAAAGGGCATCATAAAATATCTTACCATCTGGCTTATATGACTTTGAATCTTCTGATGTTATCGTTGCAATAACAGGCAGATTTTTTTGTCTAAGCATCGCATAACCAGCATCATCATTATCGACGTTTGATGTTATTATGATTGGGCATCTCTTTGATAGGATATTAAGCACTTCTTCAACTTCTGGAAATAACTCAGCTTTTTCGTATTTTTTTAACCATAATTCTACGCCTGTTTCAGGATCGCCTTTTATACCAAACTCTTTCATGGTCAATCTTAGACTTTCTATGCTAACATCATAAAGTCTTAAAAACTTATCTTCTTTTATTGCAAGATAAACCTCATCATAAATTTCATCCCATCTTGAATGGAACTTATCAGGCTCAATAGAATTAGAGTTGTTTATTGTTAATATTTCAATAACTGCCTGTTCATGAAAATCTTTTGTGTTAATAAGTGTCCTATACATATCAAAAGATAGTGCCTTGATTTTTCGCATTAATTAAGAAATCCTTTTTTGTGTAGGGACAGACATTCATGTCTGTCCCATACGATTTAGGCTTATTTTATAGATCAATAGCTTTTCCAGAAGCAAATGACTTACTTGCAGCATCAGTTATCTTAAGTGTTTCAAGAGCATCTGCATAAGGTGAAAGTATCTTGGAGGCATCCTTTGTCTTTACAGCATCAATGAATACCCGGTCTCTATCTGAGCCAGCAACTTGCTCAACTTCCTCTGCCTGACCATTTCGGCTAATTAATGGACCAGGACCACCAACAGACACAACAAGACCTCTGCTGAAAACTTCGAGATGAACTCGTCCCCAATTATTCATAACACATGACGAGGTTATATTGGCAACAGCACCATTCTTAAAAAGTATGTTAACCATGCTAATATCTTCGATATCGTAATTTGGAACATCAGTCATAGTCCCACTTGCAGCAACACCATGAACGGTCTTTGCATCACTGCCAACAAGGTATCGGCATAGATCAAAAATATGTGTAGTTTGTTCGCAATGCTGTCCGCCCGATTCTGCTGCAACACGCCACCATGGAGTCCCGGGCATTCCACCCATCCAATAACCCAAAGCACCAAGAACTTTTTTTTCTTTTTTTAGCACAGAAAGCGCTGTTTGAGTATTTCCCTGATAACGCCAGTGATAACCAACGCTTGTAATAACTCCACTACGTTGTATATGATCGTTAATGATAATGGCAGTTTCAGTTTTAATTGCTATGGGTTTTTCAATGAACATTGCGATACCTTTTTCACAGGCAATTCTTTCTTGTTCACCATGAGCAAATGGTGGAGTGCAGATATATAGAGCGTCCATATCAATTTTATCAAACATTTCTTTATAATCAGTAAAAGCTTTTCCCCCAAACTCATTAGCTCTTGATTTTGCTCTATCTTCTGAAACATCGCACATTGCAACAAATTCAACGTCATCAAAATTTTTCAAATTACTTAGGTGTGCCCCTGCAATACCTCCGGTTCCTATAAATCCAACCTTTACAGCCATTTTTTACCTCCTGATTTTCAAAAAGAAACCTATTATGTGACCAAAATGTAAAACATAATAATTTATTTACAATTTTGGCAAAAGCAATATTTTTTCATTGATCAATCATAATCTAAAAAAGCTAAGGTGTCAATGGTAATTTCTGCTGAAGATCAGACATTGACAGTATGACCTAATTCTGATATAATGTTTTGGCTTGGTTAGATAATATCAAAAAATATAATCACAAATGATGAAAATAATATATTGATAGTGAATTTAAGGAGAAGGACGGAATAATATGTATGCAATTTTTGAGTCCGGTGGGAAGCAATATAAAGCCATTACTGGGAAAACAATTAATATAGAAAAAGTGGATGTTCCTATCGGAGAAAGTTTTGAACTAAAAAATGTTCTCATGGTTGTTGATGATGATAATATTAAAGTAGGGACTCCTGTTATAGAAGATGCTGTTGTTGTATGTCGTGCATTGGATAATATTTCCGGAAAAAAGATTATAGTCTTTAAATCCAAAAAACGAAAGGGATATAAGCGAAAAATAGGACACAGGCAAAAATATATGCGAATTCAGGTAGATGAAATTAGAACTGGGGCAACCAATATTGCCGATACACAAGTTGATGAAATTCAGCCTGAAACAGTCGAAGGAGGAGATAATTAATGGCTCATAAAACTGGTCAAGGTAGCACACGTAATGGACGAGATAGCGCAGGTCAAAGACTGGGAGTAAAGGTATCAGATGGAACTCTTGTCTCTGCTGGAAGCATAATTGTTAGGCAAAGAGGAACAAAAATCCATCCCGGCGATAATGTCGGACTAGGAAAAGATGATACTCTATTCGCCCTCACTGATGGATATGTCAAATTCCAAAGGAAAGATAAGACACGAAAAAAAGTTAGTATTTTGCAGGCAATCTAATTTTTACATAGCAATCAAACTCAATCATAATTAAAGACCACGAAGGCATTGAAACGTGAGTGCTTATATTAAGGTATCTCACTTTGTTAGCTTAATTGCTTTTTCGTGGTTTTTTTATAGCTATACGATTTGGAAAATAAAATGTTTATTGATAAAGTTCGGATACACATAAAATCAGGTAAAGGCGGTAATGGCTGTATTAGTTTCCGCAGAGAAAAAGGAGTTCCCAGAGGCGGACCAGATGGCGGTGATGGTGGTGATGGTGGGAATGTCATTGCATTGGCAGTTGAACATCTTAATACGCTTGTTGAGCAATACTACACTCAGCATTATAAAGCAGAAAACGGCGTTAATGGAAAAGGCAAAAACATGCACGGTGCTAACGGTGCAGATAAGATAATTAAAGTCCCGCCCGGAACAATAATCAAAAATGCTGATACTGGCGAAATCATCGCAGACTTGACGTCAGAAGGACAAGCAGTCATATTGGCAAAAGGTGGACGTGGCGGAAAAGGCAACACTAGATACAAAAGTAGCACAAATCAAGCCCCAAGAGTTGCCGAAAAAGGTGAACCAGGGGAAGAAATGGATATTGATTTGGAACTGCGTTTGATTGCCGATATAGGTCTTATTGGCTATCCCAATGCTGGAAAATCGTCTATTATATCCAAAATCTCTTCTGCAAAGCCGAAAATAGCAAATTATCCATTTACGACTCTTTCACCTGTTCTGGGTGTTGTGAGGGTTGATGACGAAAAAAGTTTTGTTGTTGCTGATATTCCGGGCTTAATTGAAGGTGCGCATGAAGGTATTGGGCTTGGTGATGAGTTTCTAAAACATATAACACGAACAAAGGCATTGATTCATGTTATCGATGTTGCATCTGTTGATGGTCGTGATCCTGTAACTGATTATGAAAAGATAAATGAAGAGCTATATCTCTATGACCAAAAATTGGCAGAACTTCCGCAGATCGTAGTCGCAAATAAAATAGACCTTCCACAAGCAATAAATGGTCTAAAAAAATTGCAAAATCATCTTTCAAATGAAAATCACTTACCAATAATGCCTATATCTGCCTTAACAGGCGAAGGCTTATCACAATTAGTATATACTGCCTATGAACTTCTCGAAAGCATACCAGTTGTTGAAGAAGATAAGCAATATCAAGTTGAAATCATTGAATATAATTATGAACCTGTCTTTGAGATTGAGAAAGTTGGTTCAAAATTCATCTTATCTGGAAAGCCAGTTAGAAGGGCTGTTCTTATGACCGATATGGAAAATGACATGGCAGTTGCTATGCTACATAACAAGCTAAAAAACATGGGTGTTATAAATGCGCTCTCAAAGGCAGGGGCAAAAGATGGTGATATAATAGTCGTTGATGATATTGAGTTTACTTATAGAAAATAGTAGAATTATGTTTGATAATGTTTTTCGCTCAAAATAAAATTGCAAAAAAAGGAATGTTCGAGGCAAAAATGGAAAATATAGATCGCAAATCCATATTAAAAGATGTAAAGCGTTTGGTTGTAAAAGTAGGCACAAGCACACTAACCTATCCTGATACAAAACTCAATCTTGGTAGAATTGGCAGTCTTGTTAAAGACCTTGTCCAAGTAAGAGAAAGCGGAAAAGAGATTGTTTTGGTAACATCAGGGGCGATTGCTACGGGTATGAGCAGGCTTGGTTGGGAAAAACGACCAGATAATATTCCAGAAAAGCAAGCTGCCGCATCAGTTGGTCAAACTCATCTTATGCGCATATATGAACTTATTTTCTCTGAATATAATCAGGTTGTTGGACAGATACTTTTAACTCAGGGCGACATCAACGATAGAAAAAGATATATCAACGCAAGCAATACTATATCCACATTATTGCAAAATGGCGTTATCCCAATAGTTAATGAAAATGACACAGTAGCAGTTGATGAAATAAAAGTTGGTGATAATGATACCCTATCTGCATTATTAATTAATCTAATTAAGGCTGATCTTCTGATTATTTTATCAGATATAGATGGATTTTATGATCATTCAAAAAAAGTTATCAGTGTTATTCCAAGCATTACTCCTGAAATAAAGGCAATGGCTGGCGGGGAAGGAAGCGCAACTTCCGTAGGTGGTATGATTACAAAATTGCGCGCTGCAGAGATTGTAACAGGCGCAGGTGAATTGATGATAATTGCCAACGGCAAAAAGCAAGATATAGTAACAAAAATACTTAATGGTGAAGATGAAGGAACGATCTTTTTGCCACAAGGCGATAAACTCCCTAGTAGAAAGCGATGGATTGCATACTCATCAAATTGCAAAGGCACAATAAAGGTTGATATAGGCGCAAAAAAAGCCCTTGTGGAGAATGGAAAAAGCCTTTTACCTTCTGGTATCATTGACGTTATCGGCGATTTTGAGTTCGGTGATACAGTCAGATGTATTGATGAAAATAATATTGAATTTGCAAAAGGGCTGACTAATTATAACTCTGATGAAATTCACCAAATAAAAGGCAAAAAGACAAGCGAAATTGAGCAAATATTAGGACAGGTTTATTATGATGAAGTGATACATAGAGATAACCTTGTTATTTTGGGAAGTCAGGGATGAAAGAAAATGAAGATGATTTCAAGGCTAGAAGATATAAAGAATTTGGCTCAAAGAATTAGAAAAATATGCTTGACTGGCTTAATGGAAAAGAAATATAAGTAATGAAAT
Organism: uncultured bacterium; assembly: GCA_964564735.1. Lineage (GTDB taxonomy): Bacteria > Poribacteria > DTPJ01 > DTPJ01 > DTPJ01 > CAZMCH01. The sequence goes on along the minus strand of CAZMCH010000030.1, from coordinate 20,312 downwards.
TTGCTTTATTTACAATATTTGACATTCTAATTTTAATCATAAATATAAACCCTAGTATGCAAAATCTTGATCCAAGAAACATAGAAAACGGAATATCCATCTACGAACATGGCTATTGCGATCAGCCTTATGTCATAATCGGCAAAGACGGGACGTGGATATGCACGTTTACCACAAGCTCAAAACATGAAGGTTCTTCATCTCAATATATCGTTGCAGTAACAAGCAATGATCAAGGTAAAACATGGTCAAATCCAATTGAAATTGAACCTCCGACAAATATTGAGGCATCTTGGGTAATGCCTTTAATGGTTGATAATGGGCGTATTTACGCATTTTATATTTACAATGGTGATAATATTCATGAATTAGACGAAAAACCTATACGTGCTGACATGCTTGGCTGGTATTGCTACAAATATTCAGATGACAACGGAAAAACTTGGTCTGAACGTTATCGCCTTCCTGTTAGAGTAACTGAATGTGATTTAAATAATCAGTGGAATGGCGAAGTCCAAATTATGTGGGGCATCGGCAAGCCGACTGTGAGCAAAGGTTCTGCCTTATTTGGATTCACAAAGCTAGGAAAATATATGCTTGAGGAGGGTGAGGGATGGTTTTTCCGATCAGATAATATAATGACTGAACAGAATCCGTCAAATATAAAATGGCAGATGCTACCTGATGGCGATCATGGTTTGCGATCACCTGAATTTGGTTCTGTTCAGGAAGAGCATAACATAGTGCCTTTATCAAATGGTGATCTATACTGCATGTATAGGACTACAACAGGACATCCAATCAATTCATATAGCCGAGATGACGGAATAACATGGTCAAAGCCAGAAATTGCCAAATATAGCAATGGTCGCCATTTTAAGAATCCAAGAGCATGTCCAAGAATATGGAAAACAAAAAACGGTAAATATCTCTTTTGGTATCATAATCATAGTGGAAAAGACTTTGCAGATAGAAATCCTGCTTGGATCTCTGGTGGTATTGAAAAAGATGGATTCATTCTTTGGTCTCAGCCAGAAATATTGCTCTACAGTCATGATCTATCATACGAAACGGGCAGACTGAGTTATCCAGACCTTATTGAGCAAGATGGGCGTTATTGGATCACAACGACACAAAAGACAAAAGCGACAATACATGAAATAGAACCGAAATTACTTAATGGACTATGGAATCAATTTGATACAAAGGAAATTGTCCGAGATGGTTTAGTCTTATCGATTGATTCTACAAGCAAAACAGAAGTAACAATGCCAACCTTACCTAGTCTTATTGAAGGTGGATTTACCATAGAGTTATGGATTAAATTTGATGCTCTATCTGAAGGGCAGGTTATAATTGATTCAAGAGATGACAATGGGAAAGGTATCGCTCTTTTGACAACAGATAAAGGAACGGTTGAAATTGTCATTAATGATGGTAACTATTTAGCAAATTGGGATTGTGATCAGGAGATACTTGATACAAAAAAGCCACATCATATAGCGATTGTAATAGATGGCGCACCTAATATTATTACATTTGTTATTGATGGTGTATTATGTGATGGAGGGGAATATCGTCAATATGGATGGGGAAGATTTAGCCAATTTCTTGATAACATTAATAATGCTGATAAACTAAGAATTATGCCTAATTTTAATGGAAAATTGAAATGCCTTAAAATATATGACCGCTATCTAAGGAATTCTGAAATTATTGGCAATTTTAATAAATATAAAGACATAATGTTATCAGAATAATAGTTCAAGGAGATATGAGATGCGTTATAATATAATATCTTTGGTTGTAATATTCTCTATTTGTTTAGGATTATGTAATGCTGATATAGTGAAAGATGGTTTGATAGCTAATTTTTCATTTGATCAATCAACTATTGTTGGAGATAATGTGACCGACCTTGCAGGTAATTATAACTCTAAGATGATCGGAAAGCCAACCATCGTTCCGGGTAAATACAATGAGGCAATAGAATTTAATGGCAAAGATAACTATCTTGATATGACTGTTATGCAAGGATTTGGCTCTAAGCTTAACACATTCTCCATAGACTTCTGGATAAAGACAACTTCAACACCCGATTGGACTACCCTGTTTAAGACATTAAGCAATGATGTGACTATGGCTTGGGCGATAGACCTTAACAGGACAGCAACGCCAGCATGGGCTTATGCCAAAGGTAACACACATTTTTATATAAGGGACAATGGTGGAAAGGCATTTGCTCCAGAAATATCTGCTAATATATATAACAATTCATGGCATCATATTGCATGGGTTGTTGGAGATGCAAATAGTAATACTTGCATAATATATGTTGATGGTAAAGTTCAAGAAATAAATAATGCAATAGCACAATCGCCTATTAATTATATTGAATTTCAACATCCGTTATATCTTGGTGCAGCGAATAACAGAGGGGCAATTGAAAGATATTGTCCTGCTTCTGTTGATGAATTTCGCATATATACAAAAGCTTTGACACAAAATGAAGTTTTGAATAATATGTCAACAGGTGCAGGAGTTGAAAAGCTCGGTAAAATAGCTCAAACATGGGGTAACATAAAGCATAAATAAAGGGAAACAAACTATGAGTATTAAGCAAATGGTTATTGAAAAAGCAAAAAACGCAAAGAAAGCGTCAAGAATACTTGCAGGCATGTCAACATCAGCAAAAAATAAGGCTTTATCCGCAATGGCTGATGGACTTACCAATGCAAAAAATGAATTAAAGAAAGAGAATGATAAGGATATTGCCTATGCAAAAGAAGCAGGTCTTTCATCTGCCCTTATTGATAGGCTTTTACTTAATGACAAGCGGATTGATGGCATGGCAAGCGGATTAAAAGAGATAGTTGCTCTGCCCGATCCAGTTGGTGAAGTCACGCATATATGGCAAAGACCTAGCGGAATAAGGGTTGGTAAGATTCGTGTTCCATTGGGCGTTATCGGCATAATATATGAATCAAGACCAAATGTAACTGCAGATGCAGTTGGATTAAGCATAAAATCAGGAAATTCAATAATACTTCGTGGAGGCTCTGAGGCGATCAATTCAAATATTGCAATAGCTGATATATTAATAAAATCAGCTATTGAAGCGGGATTGCCAGAAGGCTGTATTCAGCTTATAGAGATTACTGATCGTCAGGCTATCCAAGATATGATTAAGCTGGATCAGTATATCGATCTGATAGTTGCAAGAGGTGGGCATGAACTCATAAAAGCGATTACAGAGGGATCAACAATACCAGTTGCAAAACATTCTGCAGGTGTTTGCCATACATACATTGATATTGGTGCTGATCTGAAAATGGCTGAGGATATTTGCTTTAATGCAAAGGTTCAACGCCCTGGAGTATGCAACGCTATGGAAACTATGCTTGTTCATAAGGACGTTGCAGAGGCATTTTTACCAAGTATGATAAAGAGATTTCTTGATGCAGGCGTTGAAATTAGAGGGTGTCAGCAAACAAAGAAGATTGTCGCAAATATTGCTGATGCAATAGAAGAAGATTGGTTTACTGAATATCTTGATTTGATATTGTCTGTAAAAATTGTTAATGATATTGATGAAGCAATTGAGCATATTGAGACTTACGGAAGTCATCATTCAGACGCAATCGTAACAAAGGATTATGAGCGCGCTAACAGATTCCTAAACGAGGTTGACTCCGCTGCTGTATATGTGAATGCCTCAACTAGATTTACAGATGGTAATGAATTCGGTCTCGGTGCAGAATTGGGCATCAGCACACAAAAATTACACTCACGAGGTCCGATGGGGCTTGAAGATCTAACAAGTCAGAAATATATAATATATGGCAATGGGCAAGTTAGGCAATAAAGGCAGACGTTTTAATGAAAGTTAATGAAAAGAAAGGGAAAATAAAGGGCTTTTAAAGGGTAAAAAAGGCAATTAAAGAATTTTTTGAAGGTTATATTTAGTAAGTTCTGGCAAGGGTTTACATGATTATTAGGTGATTTTATTTTCCATATTTTAGCGTTTTTTTCTGTTTTTAAGAAATCGTTGAAAAATAGGAAAATCATGAATTTGGTTGACCATTAGTGCAATTAGCGATTAAATTGTATTTTTCAATGAATACTATTAAATATGATGTTTTAATTTTTTGGTAAATGTTTCTAATATATATAACGAGTTTATATGGGTATAATGTGATTTTTATTATTGATTAATTATATCAAAATGGCATTTTTTGTATAATTACAATAATCTTTCTGGAGGTATTAAATGTCAATGGATTTAAATGTAAATGATCTTACCATAGCACTACAAGAACTATCAAAACAGATAGAAGATTCTAAAGAGGCTGGCAAAAAAGAAGCAGAGAAATTGTCAGAATATCAAAATAAAGGCACAATGCTTGAATTTAACCTTACTAATGGCGGAATAATGAACGGAAAAATAAACTGGATAGATAGCCATTGTCTAGGGATTGATACTATTGATAAACAAAGCGTAATCTTATATAAACATATTATAGCCTTTATTCAAGAAAGAAAAGCCATCTAGTCAGATCAACCACATTCCTGCCCACAAACCAGACAAAATCTGATTTGGAAGCCCATTTGAGCATGATTGTCGGCGCTCTCTTTTGCTCTATCCTCCCTGAGATCGCAGATAGCCCAAAACTCAAATTCGGTATATGATACGACTTTTTCACTTATGGCATAAAGGAGACCCTTCACTTCGTTCAGGGTGACAAAAAATGTCATTCTGAACACATTGAGAAATCTTTTTTCGTCATTATCTATTGCTAACTGAAAAAATCGTATTAAAATTCACAATGTTATCGGCATCATCTCGCCTTGCCTATCTGATTATAATTTTGTCTTTGTTCATCTTTGGGATTATGTTAATTTTCGGAAATAGTATAATTTGGTCAAGTAATATTATAAACTCAATATTTATAATATCAGACTATTTGTTGCCAGTCTATATCCGATTCAATGGATACTAATCTAACTGTTGACATAGTTGATAAGTTCCTGTAGAATAAGCCCACACAGGCATCTAAATGCGAAAGCTCAAAATTTCTTATTTTGGATAGCGATAACCAATGATGGAAAGCTCACAAGAAAATATAAATTCAAAATCATCTTCTCATGGAATATTGCGAAGCATATTAATTGGCTCTATCTTAATACCAATTAACTGCTTTTGGATACTTCAGCTTGAGTTTAATCGCTGGTCATTTCCGACTTACCTTGTGCCATATTATAACGCTATCTTTTGCCTTGTATTGCTTGTCGGTGTATCTTTTATATTAAAACGCATAAATGCCAAATGGGCGTTTCATTCGATTGAGCTATTGATAATGTATTTAATGATGTGTGTTGCATCTTCAATATGCTCCCATAATATGATGGAGATAATCGTAACGTCAATGGGACACGCATATTGGTATGCAACCCCTGAGAATGAATGGGCTGATCTGATACTGCCATATCTTCCTAGATGGCTAACTGTATCTGATATGACAACATTAAGGGCATATTACGAAGGTGAAGCCAATCTTTATAGATGGTCTTATATTCGGCCTTGGCTAAAGCCTTTTGTATGGTGGCTTCTTTTTACTGCAGTATTGTTATGGGTTATGCTTTGTATAAACGTAATTATCAAAAGGCAATGGACAGAAAGAGAAAGGCTCTCTTATCCAATTATACAACTACCACTAGCAATCATAGACGGAAAAAGGCAACTAATAAAAAATCGCAGTATGTGGATGGGATTTGCTATAACAGGTGGTATGACGTTAATAAATGGACTACACTCTATTTTTCCTGTAATACCATATATACCTCTTAAGCGTTTAATTGATCTACAATGGTATTTAACTGAAAAGCCCTGGAATGCGATTGGATGGACGCCAATAACGGTTCATCCACATTTGATAGGACTTGGCTTTTTAATGCCCCTCGATCTTTTGTTTTCCTCATGGTTCTTCTATTTGGTTTTAAAGTTCCAATATATTCTGCGTAGTGCGGTTGGTGGATTCAGGATTTTTCCGAGCTTTCCTTATGCCAATGAACAGGCTTTTGGTGCTTATATAGCGATCATTATAGTTTCTTTGTGGACAGGTCGCAGACATCTGATTGCAGTAATATCAAATTTTATCGGTAGAAAAGGCTATGAAGATGATCCGACAAGCGGAATAAGCTATCGGACAGCTTTTCTTGGGATCGTGCTTGGTATAGTTTTTTTGAGCATATTTTCAGCACGTGGCGGAATGACGATATGGATAGCTATTGGATTTTTTGTAATATATTATTTGCTCTCAACTGCTGTAACAAGAATGCGCGCAGAACTTGGATTTCCAATACATGATGCCCATTATCCTTTGGGACCTGATCATGTTACTATAATTTCGTTTGGCACTCGCAGACTGGGACCGAATAATCTGGCAATGCTTGCACTATATCACTGGTTTAATAGGACTTATGCAAGCCATCCAATGCCCCATCAGCTTGAGGGATTTAAGATGGCTGAAGAACTTGATAGAGGTAATAAGAGATTTAATCGTAATATTATTGTCGCATTAACACTAGCAAGCGTTTTGAGTGTCATTGCAACATTTTGGCTTATATTGGATAGTTTTTACAAGCATGGCTCTGCATCTGGATATTATACGTGGTGGGGTTCGGGTGGATTTGGCAGGGAGACTTTTTGGTGGTTGGAATCTTGGCTATCATTTCCAAGTGATGCAAATATCCCTGCTGTTGGATTTATCGGATTTGGTTTTATTAACTCACTTATCTTGATGGCTTTGCGATTTAGATTCTTGTGGTTTCCATTTCATCCGCTTGGATATGCGATCTCAAGCAGTTGGGGAATACACGTTTGGAGTTCGTTTTTCATTAGTTGGTTCATAAAAGCAATCATATTACGCTATGGTGGCTTAAGCACCTATCGCAAGGCAGTTCCTTTGTTTCTCGGTCTTATACTTGGTGAATACTTGGTAGGAGGTATTCTTAATTGGATTAGCATTTTGTTTAATATTCCAACATATCAATTTAGCGTTGGATAGTATAATTTGAAGTTTATACCGATATTTCATTAACCGCAATTATGAGATATTAATAGTATGTAATGACTGATAAGCATTGCGCTTAAATTATAAATTTGGCTGTCAATACAACCACAAATTTCTGTCCAGACTACGATACTGTATCGCTTCGGATATATGCTCTGTCTGAATAATATCGTTTTCGGCAAGATCAGCGATGGTGCGAGAAACCTTCAATATACGGTCATAGGCCCTTGCGCTTAATCCTAATTGCTTAATTGCAGTTTCAAGGATTTTTTCTGCTCCATCTTCCATTTTGCAGTATTTTCTAAGTTGGCGGGGTTGCATGTGTGCGTTGCAGTGCCCATGCTCTTTAGCAAATCTTTGTGTTTGTATTTGTCTGGCTCTATTCACTCTTTGTCTTATTTCCTTAGAGCTTTCACCAGTTGGTTCGCTGATCAATTTTTCATAGGGAACGGCTGGAACTTCTATATGGATGTCAATTCTATCAAGGAGAGGACCTGATATTTTGGACATATATTTCTGGACTTGGCTTGGTGTGCATTTACATTCTTTCTGTGGACTACCAAAAAAACCACAAAGGCAAGGGTTCATTGCAGCAGCAAGCATAAAATTGGCGGGGTATGTTAGTGAAGCATTTGCTCTTGATATTGTAACAATCCCTGATTCCAATGGTTGACGCATTACTTCTAATGTGCTTTTGTTAAATTCGGGTAGTTCGTCAAGGAATAATATACCGTTATGTGCAAGGCTAACTTCACCTGGACGAGGAACTTTGCCTCCGCCTATCAATCCTGCATCTGATATTGTATGATGTGGTGATCTAAAAGGTCTTGTTGCTATTAAAGCGTTATCGCTATTTAATGAACCTGCAACGCTGTATATTTTCGTTGTTTCCAAAGCCTCATCAATTGTCATGTCAGGAAGTATGGTCGGCAAACGCATCGCTAACATAGACTTACCTGAACCTGGTGGGCCTACCATTATTATATTATGCCCTCCTGATGCAGAAACTTCCAATGCGCGCTTAACATGCTCTTGTCCCTTTACATCAAAGAAATCAATATTATATTCACTGCTTTTGGCAAAAGCATCTTTTATATCATAATGAAAAGGCTTTATTTCAGTTCTACCATTCAGAAAATCAACGACCTGTCTGAGATTTTCCGCAGGATATATATTTATATTGTCAACAACAGATGCTTCTTTGACATTATCTTTAGGGAGAATTATGGCTTTTATACCGTCATCTCTGACACCAATAGTTATTGGCAACGCACCTTTAATGGGACGAATATTACCATCCATAGATAATTCGCCCAAAATAGCAAAATCATTTATTTTATTTGAATCAACTTGTCCAGTGGCAATAAGTGTCGCTATCGCTAATGGCAAATCAAAGGCAGAACCTTCTTTGCGAATATCTGCAGGCGCTAGGTTGGCTGTAACCCTTTTAAAAGGAAAGTAAAATGATGAGTTTTTTACGGCAGTAATTACACGATCTTTGGCTTCTTTGACCGATGTGTCAGGTAAACCAACAGTGTTGAATGAAGGAAATCCCTCTGATACATCAAGCTCAACTCTAACAATATAAGCATTTATACCTAATACAGCAGCACTTTGGACTTTTGCAAGCATCTAAACTCCTCTTAGCTGTATTATTATGGATTATCAATTCCGTTTGTTTCATTAAAGTAACTGTTTTTTCTATATATTTTGAGATTTCAACCAATAGTATAATATTTCGATTACATCGTCGTCAAGCAATTTTTCACTTTTTCAAATCCCAAACTATATCTTTCATTTTTTTTCGTTTTATGGTAATATGCTATCGTTAGAAAAGATGAAAGAATTTATTCAAATTTTGTTTTTGTATAGGAAATTATATTTTTATATCAAATCAAAGAGGGATTGATATGGAACTTGAAAATAAGCGCATAGCGATATTATTAGCCGATGATTATGAAGATTTGGAGTTTTGGTATTTATATTATAGGATGAAAGAGTCCGGGGCTAATGTCAAAGCTGTTGGTTGCTTAATGAGCGCAGATAGAGTAAAGGGCAGAAAAGGATACATGGCAGATATAGATATGAGGACAGATATTGCAACAGCAGATATGTTTGACGCTATCATAATCCCCGGAGGTTGGTCAGCCGATAGGCTTAGTTGGTGTGAATCAACAATTGAGCTAATAAAAAATGCCTTTATGCTAGGGAAATTGATTGCAGGTATATCACAAGGTGTATGGGTTCTTGCATCTGCGGATATTTTGAAAGAAAAAAATGTAACTTCTGATCCAAAGATAAGAGAAAATATTAGAAATTCAGGTGCAATATGGACAGATACAGATATTGTTATCGATGGGCATATAATAACATCAAGGTCAACATCTGATCTCCCTGTTTTTTGTTCTGAACTCATAAAGGCTTTGATAGTGAACGATGAACAAAAATGAAATATATAAAATTCACAAACGAATGGTTGTTTGTGATGCGCATTGTGACGCTATCGATAGATATATAAAGAAAACATCTGAACTTGGAATAAGATCGAGTATAGGTCATATTGATATTCCAAGAATGATTGAAGGAGGAATAGACGTTCAAGTTTTCGCTTGTTGCACCTATAACGAAAGCAAGCCCAAACAAATGACCGAAAAGAAAATCTCTGTTCTCCATTCAAAGTTTAATAAATATGCTTCGTATATAAGACTTGCAAAAAAAATGGGTGATATTATCCAATCAGAGAAAGAGGGAAAACTTTCAGCAATCCTTGCTATTGAGGGCGGAGATTCTATAGAAAATGATATTAATAATC
>CAZMCH010000030.1:0-10417 GCA_964564735.1 uncultured bacterium | reverse complement strand
CTGAAAGTATTTTTTGCTCTTGGTGTGAGAATATTATCTATTACATGGAAAAGTAATGATTGGGCGGATGCGTCTCAACAAGCCATTAAGCATAATGGACTTACAGATTTTGGTAAATCTGTTATTAAAGAAATGAATAAACTAGGTATTATCATTGACATATCACATTCCGCAGATAAAACAGTCGAAGATGTGCTTAAAATCAGCGATGATCCTTTGATAGCCTCACATTCAAATGCAAAATCATTATGTGATCATCCTCGTAACCTCAACGATAAGTTAATTAAAAAAATTGCATTATTGGGTGGAATGATATGCGTTAATTTTTATCCACCTTTTGTGAGTAAAAATAAAAACGGATCATATAAAAATGTCGTTGATCATATAGAACATATTATTAAGATCGGAGGCATTAATTCGGTAGGTTTGGGTTCTGACTTTGATGGCATTGATAAGGTTGTTGAAGGTCTTGAAAACGCAACGAAAATGCCGAATATTACAGCAGAACTTCTTAAAAGAGGCTATGCAGAAGAAGAAATTATTAAAATTGTCGGTGGTAATTTTCTAAGAGTATTTGGGCAAGTTTGTGGTATATAAAATCGCAAGGAGGCAACTATGTTTGAAACAGGTGCTTTAATGCTAGCTACATTATTAACAATACCAAATGGTTTTGGTGTTAACATTCACTTTGTCGGTGAGCCGTATGATCTTGATTTAATTAAAGAAGCGGGATTCAAGTTTATAAGGATGGATTTTGGTTGGGAAAGTGTCGAAAGAGAAAAGGGCATTTATAAATACAATAGCTATGATGAGCTGACTGCAGGATGTGAAAGACGTGGTATCAGTATGTTATACATACTTGATTACAGCAACAGGCTTTATGAAAATGATCGTTCTGTTTTGTCAGAAGAAGGACGGCAGGCTTTTGCAAAATTCGGTGCTGTATCTGCCAAAAGATATGAAGGCAAGAATATTATATGGGAGATATGGAACGAACCAAATATAAGTCAGTTTTGGTTACCACAACCCAGCGTTGAGGCTTATACTGCATTGGTTGAGACTACATCAAAAGCAATAAAAGAAGCCGTTCCCTCTGCAATAGTTGTTGCTCCGGCAACTTCTGGAATTCCGTTTTCATGGCTTGAAGAATGTTTCCAGAAAGGCATGTTAAAATGGATTGATGCCTTGACAGTCCACCCATATCGCCCAAGTCCGCCAGAGACAGTTATTAAAGATTATGAGGAACTAAGAAAACTAATCAAAAAATATGCTCCTGAAAAAGATGTTCCTATCATTTCGGGTGAATGGGGATATTCAAACATCAATTGGGATAAAAAGCCTCTTTCACTTGAAACACAAGGTCAATATCTGGTTAGGGAATTTCTTGTCAATTATTATATGGGAATACCTGTAAATATTTGGTATGACTGGAAAAATGATGGAACAGATGCAACTGAGAGGGAACATAACTTTGGAACGGTTACTCATGACTTGAAACCAAAGCCTGCATATCTCGCTATGAAAGCACTCGCTAATTTGCTCGATGGTTATTCAATAGCTGAAAGACTTGATCTTGGCAATGATGAGGATTTTGCGCTAATGCTAAAGAAAGGTGAAAGCAAAGCGATCGCTTGCTGGACAATGGGCGATGAACACGAAGCCAAACTACCTTCTAAGGTTGATGGCACGCTCTTCGATATGTATGGCGAAAATAAAGCGGATTCATGGTCAGGTGATAAAATCATGCTTTCACAGAGTCCACAGTATCTTATAATGAAATAAATAAAATTAATGCCATTGGCATTAAACTGCCAATGGCATAAAAAATCCTATATCAATCCTGATTTTGTTAGTTTTTGTGACTTGGTTTGTCCATTTATTGTGATGTTGTAAGTTCCCTGAAATCCTCTGAAATGAAATTCACCGTCAGCGTTAGTTTTTCCTTGACATTTCGTCCACCATTCGCATTTAATCATATCAAGCAAGCGTTCATAAATCGGTTTTGGTGATAAATCTTTACGAACTAATCCTGCAGGGGCGCCCTGCCAGCCTCCGTCCATAAAGTCCCACCATGTTATTGCTTCCATTGCAGGATGGCTGAAAAGCAGACGATACAACTTTTCAACATAATCAAGCTGGCTTTTTTCGCCTTCTGGTGTTGAGTGCCAATCTTCATGACGTTTATGCCAATCGCTGTCAGTCTTTAGATGACCGCTTAGCACAGTTAGTTCAGTAAAATGAAGGGGAACTCCAAATCTGCTGTATGTCTCACAGACGTTCCATGCGCGTTCTAAAGCCCATGTTCCGGAGTGCATGTGGCTTTGAATACCGATTGTATGAAATGGCTTATTTGCATACTTCAATCTTTCAAGTTGTTTTTCATAAGCGGGGGATATATTGAAATCATTGACAAGCAAAACTGCATCTGGATTAGCTTCATGCGCCCAGTCAAGACAAAGCCCAACACAAACATCATCACCGTATTTTTTTACCCATTTGCCAACAGGATTATCAAATCTTGCGGAGACAGTTGCTTCGTTGATAACATCCCATATATTTACAAGTCCTGAATAATGCTTGACGATCTCAGTAACTCTGTTTCTAAGACGATCTTCAAGGACTGTGAGGTCTTTTGGCGCCCAAGCAGGACAGACTTCATGCCAAACGAGAGGATGCCCTTTTGTTTTTATACCGAGTTCTTGGCATCTTTTTGCCATTTTGTCAATGCCTCCATAATTAGGCTTGTCCTTTTCAGGCTCAAATCCCCCCCAATAGAATGGTAAAGTTGCATAATTTAGGAGTGCCTTAAATTCATTTTCGTATGTTTCATTCATTTTTTCATCTTGATAATGACCAAGCTGAAATATATTGCAACCAAATAAAAAGGCATGATTCGTCTGTTGAACCTTGATTTCTGCATTGGCGATAGGTTTGCCTGAATCATCTTTTGCCAATACAACACCATCAGCCATACGATATTTTTTTATTCGTTCATCAGCACTTTCTAAGACTTCATGTTCTGTTGGCATTTTTCAATCTCCTTGTTTTATCTGATGCCTGTATCAATATCAAAATTTAATATTGTTACTTTACCGATCATTATTTCTGCTTCCTCTGGAATTGCATTACCAAAGTTGCGTGGCTCTTGTAGCGGTAATATATTCCCATCAGAATCTGTAACATCAACAATATACTTGCCGGGTTTTAGAGAAAGTGCATAAAAACCCTCTTTATCTAATTTTGTTTCTTTAACCCTCAACTTTGTAACTTGATCATAAATAACTATTTTTCTTGTTATGTATACTTCTGCAAGCAATATAGGAGGAATGTTACAAGGCTCAACAGGACATAATGGACCTATTGTAACTTTGCCCTGTAACAGACCCATTCCTTCATCGATAACAACACTGCCTATATCAAATTCTTTTACAAATCCATTGACGATTATCTTATAATGTCCGGGCAAAAATCCACCATCAAGCGGGATACGTTCTTCAACCATTTTGACAACCTGAATACAAAATGCGTCTTTGGGGCGTTTTGTAGTGATATTGACGTTTATTGTGTTTCCATCACGTTTTTGTGTTATTTCATTGATAGTCGTGCATCCGTCATTAAGGATACCATTAACGACTATATGAACTTGATAGGGATAACTCTCAAGCAGATTAATAGAAACGTCATCAACATGCATTTCACCGATTATGAAATTGCTGTCATCTTTTGGAACTACAAAATCCACTTTTCCACATTTTCCACGTCTAACTCTGGCTATCTTGCTTCCAAGTTTATTCCCTTTTTTATCAAATGCGACAATTTCGTAAGTCCCATCTGAGACTTTGCCGATACGAAAATTTCCGTTTGAGTCTGATGTTACGGGAGTATCAGGAAAATCGCCAGTTCCCTTAACTATAAGCAATGTCATTTCAGGAGCAGGATTGCCATCTGTATCAATAATCCTTCCTTCTATGGCTATGTCTGCAGTTTCGTCAATTGCCGGGTTATTAGAACAACTGAATAAAGTAAATGTTAAGATAGATAGCCCTATAATGATGAAATAAAGTGAATTAAAATGTTTTTTTAGCATTTTTTTACCTCCTGTTTTGTATTTTACCAAAAAACAGGATTTATATTTGCAAAAACCGTTCCAATTCTTATTATAACCAGAAATAGACGAAAGAAGGATATTAATGATGTCTCAATATGCTTAATATTTCAGAAATCTGAAAATATTATCAAAAAAATGAGAGTCTTATAGCTTAAACTTTGAACCAGAATATAATCCCTTCTCAAAGCGAGTTCCTTTATGCCCATCTGGATATTTTAGGACAGCATCTATCGAGTTTGATATTTTGACTTTTCCCCATATAGTTGATAGTTTATCTTTCGGCTCAACCGCTATTTTTCGTTCAGTGCCTTTATATAGAATAATGTCGTCAAAATACATAATAAATGTTGAACCACCGTTACCAACATTTGCCACATTGAATTTATCTATTCCATCAATACCATCGGATTTTCTGAAACCTGCGTTTTTAGCTTTTTGTACACCATCCCAATAAAAGTCATACTTATTTTTACCAAGATACATGATTATCTTAATATCGTGCCATGCCTTATCCACAATTTTGTCTACATCAACCCATGCTCCAGAATCATTGTATTGATAGTTTTTTCCTTGAGTTGATAAGCATACTCCAGACCAGTCATCAGGGCATTTTTGGCTCATAATATAAAATATCTCTACTCCATCTCCACCGCCATATTCTTCTCTAAACCATTTAAATTCGAGAGTTACAGTATCGTTTTTTAAGACTTCGTTAAGTATAAGTTGCATCCCCCCACCGCTACCCTCGTCTGTAATCTTGACGCTTCTGTTTACTTTGTCTGGGAAATCAGCAACCTCTACCTTTCCTGCGGCAGTAGCTTTCCAAGGTTCAGATGGTGGTTTGCCAATTGTTTCATTATTGAAATCATAGAAAAAAATTGTAGGGTCTTTCTCTTGAGAAAATGCAATTGATGGAATGATGAATAGTGCTATTAAGAAATAAAATGAATATTTCATTATAAACACCTCCATAATCATCGGCTTAACAAACCGAATTTGGAATATGCTAATGGAAGCAGTCCTCTTTCAAAGCGTGTCCCTTTATGATTATTCGGATATTGTCTATATTGATTTTCTGATAAAGATACTTTGATTTTGCCCCATATAGTTGATAATTTATCTTTTGATTCAACAGCAAATGGTCTAGCTGTGCCTTCATAAAGTATTATATCGTCAAAATACTTAACAAAAGTAGAGCCACCATCACCAACATTTGCGACATTAAATTTATCTATGCCAGCCTTTGAGAGTCCGCCCCAATTTCGATAGCCAATATTTGTTGCCATTTCCTTACCGTCATAATGAAAATCATATTTATCCTTATCCAAATAGAAAATGAGTTTAACATCATGCCAAACATCATCAGTCATTGCAACTGTATCTATCCACCCACCGCCATCATGATAGGATATTTTTCCATTATCGCTATCTTTTATACAAATGCCTGACCAATCATCAGGGCATTTTTTATTCATAACATAAAAGATTTCACATGCAACTGTCCAGCCTTTTTCTCGCATAAACTTAAACTCAAGCGATACTGTTTTTCCTGTTATAGGTTTGTCCAAGAAAAGAGACATACCAGCGCCACTACCAGAGTCGGTTATTTTAACACTTTTATTATTAGCATTTGGAACGTTAGCAATTTCAACTTTGCCTGCTCCTGTAGGCTTCCATGGATCTGATGGCGGTTTACCGACTACTTCGTTGTTAAAATCGTAAAAAAAGAATACTTCTTGACAAAATACGACTGAAGGAATGATAAATAATATGCAAAAAATAGATATTAGATATTTCATCATAGATACCCCCTATTATAGAATAGAAAGAGAGGGGCATATATCCCCCTCTCACCAAACTAAATCAAAAGCTGTCTATCTTGCTAAACGGGTAAATGTTGAATATGCTTTTGGAAGGTATCCTTTTTCAAATCTTGTTGCTCTATGCCCGTTTGGATATTCTTTGGTAGAGCTTTCAAACGCCTTTATTTCACCCCATTTTATTGTCAGGATGCCTTTGGAATCAACTGCGGTTATATTTGGTTTCGTTGTTCCTTCATAAAGCACTATATCATCAAAGTATTTTACGAAGGTCGATCCGCCATCACCTACATTGGCAACATTAAATTTATCTATACCTTGACCAGCGAGTCCGTCCCATTTTCTATAGCTGACGTTTTTTGCGATCTCTTTGCCATCATAATATATGTCATATTTATCTTTATCAAGATACATTATGACTTTATAATCATGCCAAACACCATCTTCAAGAGCAACAGCAGGGATCCAGCTAGCCCCATCATGGTATGAGAATGTCCCGCCATCATCATCTTTTATACAAATACCTGACCAATCATCAGGGCATTTTTGATTCATTATATAAAAGATCTCGCATGCAACTGACCAGCCTTTCTCTCGCATAAATTTGAATTCGAGAGTAACCGTCTTGCCAGTTATCGGCTTTGCAAGTATAAGATTCATGCCTCCACCATTGCCGACATCAGTGATTTTTACACTTTTGTTGGTTGCACTCGGAAAAGCAACTACCTCAACTTTTCCTTCAGCAGTAGCCTTCCAACCACCAGCGGGAACACTACCTACTTGATCGCCATTAAAATTAAAATCTAATAGATAGGGGTTTTGTGCGAAACATAAAGACGTGATTACGAAGAAAAATGCAATGAATATTAGCATTTTTTTCATTTTGAGGCTCCTTTCAAATAGATAAGACAGAATTAAGCTACCAAGAAACACCCTTTATTTATATTATAAATCAAACTGATATTATAATCAAAATAATTTTTATCTTCTTCCCGATGTTACAGATAACCCACCATCAACCATAAGATATTGACCTGTAATATTAGACGCATCATCACTAGCCATAAAGTATATTGCAGATGCAATCTGA
Source organism: uncultured bacterium (assembly GCA_964564735.1). Classification (GTDB taxonomy): domain Bacteria; phylum Poribacteria; class DTPJ01; order DTPJ01; family DTPJ01; genus CAZMCH01. Next base: position 3,399 of record CAZMCH010000030.1, on the reverse strand, counting down.
TATGGTTCAGCAGGTTTGCCAAGAAGTGCATATCCAGTATTACGAGAACGTAATTCCTTTGGGGAAATGCCATTTTTTTCTGCATTGCGCTCATGAAAATCTGTCATTGTAAATCCCGGACAGATTGCATTTATACGAATATTATCTTTACCATGAGCAACAGCAAGGCTTCTTGTGAGTGATAAAACACCTGCTTTTGTTGCATCATAAAGAGGCATTCCAGCACGCCCAACCTCTGCATTTGCAGAAGATGTAATAACAATTGCCCCTGAATGTTGTTTTATCATTGCTGGTAAAACAGCCTTGCAGGAATATGCTACGCCTTTTAGATTTACACCAATTATTTTTTCCCAATCTTCCTCTGTTGCATCTAATATGCTTCCTCCTACTCTTGCTCCAGCATTTGCAACAAGGGCATCAATCCTGCCCCATTTGTTCAGTGCTGTTTTTGCAAAAGCATGGCAATCTACCTCACGAGATACATCTCCAAAGCAATAAACTGCCTCTCCGCCATTATCAATGATAATTTTACAAGTGGCGTTTCCATCGCTTTCCGAGAAATCGCCAATGACAACTTTATAACCTTCCTTTGAGAAGCGCAATGAACATGCTTTACCAATACCTGCGCCTCCACCAGTAATTATTACAACACGATCAGACTTTGATTCAAACATTTGTATTTTATCCTTTTTTTATCGCTTTATACAAGCCAATAAATCTTATTATCACGTCTTGTCTGCTTTATCAAGCCCTTTTGAAGAAGATGATCAAGATGCTTGACAATTTCGTTGTGATGGAGCCCTGTTGATGTTGATATATCATCAAGCGTGCAAGGTCTGCGATTGACAAGAGATAATATCTGTGCTTCTAATATTTCAGATGATTCTAGTTCCTTTGTTTTAACTATTTTATCAAAATCAGCAATAATTTCAGCACGATCATCAAAAAGAGATGCAATTTTCTGTATTTCTTCAGAAGTGATAGGTTGTGCAAAATCTTCGGCAGGTGGTCTTATGACAGTATTGAGATGAATTTTGTCAAGTTTGAGTGATCGGATAAATTCTGCCATCTCTTTTATTTCATCAAAATCGTCATTTACACCTTTAACAAGCATTATTTCAAGCCAAATTTTGCCTTTATATTCTTGTGTAAAATCTCTGAGTCCATCAATGATTAATTTAGCGGTTAGATATTCGTTATGACGGTTGACTTTCCTGATAGTTTTGTCATTCATTGCATCAAGAGATGGCACAACAAGATCGGCTTTAATGAGATCATTTCTGACATCATCTCTATAAAGAAGCGATCCATTGGTTATAACAGCAATTGGCACATCCGTAAAAGTCTTTGTATTTGCTATCATCTCTCCCAATTGGGAATTAAGTGTTGGCTCTCCAGAACCCGAAAACGTGATAAAATCTACACGTTTAGAATCCTGATTAAGCACTTGTTTGAGTTCTGCTAAAACTTCATCTTGCGGAACAAAATTCTCCCTTTCGATGACTTTTTTTGTAGTCACACCAAGTTGGCAATATATACAATCTAATGTGCAAGTCTTAAATGGAATAATATCAACGCCAAGCGACATGCCCAATCTACGAGAAGGAACGGGACCAAATATATATTTCATGGTTTTATTATCCTCGATTATGTGTTACTTTGAGATAAATGCTTCAGAACTATTCCCCATTTGCCAATTATCCATAGAGAACCATCAGGCGTAAGGCTTATATCATAAAGATCATTTGTTGTGCCTGTTTCCTGCATTATCCATGTTTCGCCACCATCGGTTGTATGAAGAACAAGTCCATTTTGACCCACCGCATAACCTTCGTTTTTGCTGATAAATTCTACATCATATAGAGTGAGTTTTGTATCGCTTTTTTGACCGTTCCAGCTTGTTCCAGCATTTTTTGTGTAGATTATCAAACCAAATTCACCAACTACCCAGCCATTGACCATATCGGCAAAGTCTATGCCATGAAGATTAACGCCTGTTCCACCTTCTCGGAAACCCCAAATGATGCCCTCTGAACCTCCATATAATATCGTCCCATTATTACCAACGATCCAACCGATGCCATAGCCGGGAAAATTAACTTTATTGAGCGTCCAGCTTGTAGGTGAATCTGAAACCGTCCATGAATTGCCACCATCAACATTATGTATAATAGTTCCTTCATTTCCAACAGCCCAGCCCTCATTCATTCTTATAAATTGGCAATCTCTAATAAAATAATTGCCGGGTGGAATAACTCTTTGATTTTTCTGTATATCCCATTTTTTTCCTTTATCAAGCGTATATAATACCTTACCTCTGCTTGTTAATGCCCACCCCCAACCAGATGTTCCTTCTGCAAAGCCGACACCTGCCAAGCGTTCTGTTGTCTTGCTATCCTGTATTTCCCATGTTTTGCCACCATTTGATGTATGAAGTATCATGCCGTTATCACCGATAACCCAGCCTTCTTTTGAATCGATGAAATAACCCTTCCTCAAAGAGTATCCATCGCCCTGCAACTGTATTTTCCACGTTTTTCCAGCATCTTCGGTTTGTATTATTGTTCCCATATTTCCAACCGCCCAGCCAACGTTTTCACTTATAAAATGTATCTTGTTAATATCTTCTTCAATATCAGTTTTTTGAGTCTGCCAGTTTTTTCCACCATCATTAGTGTATGTAATAAAGCCCTTATCACCAGACAACCAACCTCTTTCGGAATTTATGAAGAACATATCGCTTATACGTTTGTCAAAGCCTAATTTCATAGTGTCCCATGTCCCACCACCATCAGAGGTTGTATACATAATCTCATAAGGTTCTATGGCATAGGCAGTTTTATCATTAACAAATTGTAGTCTCTTAATCATGCGTCCACGTTCTTTGCCTTCGACCTTTGATTGCCATATTTTTCCACCATCGCTAGTTTCTATTATAGAAGCACGACCAAGCGCTGTGCTTGTTACTGCAATTCCTTTGTTATTGTCCTTAAAATAAATATCAGAGAAGGGTCTATTAGTAACGCCTGTTTCATAGATTTCCCAAGTTTTACCACCATCTTTAGTTCTAAGAAGGCTTGCATTATCTTTTGCTACCCAGCCATTTAGCCTATCTGCAAAAAATATCTTCCAAAGCCCGTCTGCTGTGGCTATATTTTGGCTTAACCATGTGTTTCCGCCATCTTCTGTATGCAATAATACTCCATCTTCTCCACAAACCCAGCCATCAAGCGTATCATGGAAGAATATATTAGTTAATGGCTTTGTTGTCCCGCTTATTTGCTGATGCCATGACTTTCCACCATCATTTGTGGCGACTATGCAACCATCAGAACCAACAGCCCAGCCATTGCTCTCATCCACAAAAAAGACATCTGCAAAATCAATAGTCCATTTGGG
>CAZMCH010000029.1:39362-42059 GCA_964564735.1 uncultured bacterium | reverse complement strand
TCCACTTATAGGCATTATAATTATCATTAACGGGAAAGAAAGTGATATTAAAATAATAATATAAGTGATAAGCGAAAGAATCTTTCCTAATAATATTTGTCTAGCTTTAAGCAAAGTTATCTTTAATAAATCAAAATGTGCTTCTTGCCTTTCTATCAAAAAAAGCCTTGCGCCAAGCCCTGAACTTATTGCGCATATTATTGTTGTAACTGTATAAAAAAATATTATAAAAGTGTTTCTGCCATATTCTATGCTTAGTGGCTTGTTGGCTGTAGATGCAAACCAAAACATGATAAAAACAGCACAAAATATAACAAAGACATAAATCAATGCGAGATTGAATAACATCCGATCTCGCATTTGAACATTAATTTCTTTTACTAAAATTGGATTCAACATTGATGATATAAGGTAGTAATGCTATTAGGCTTGACCAGATTAATTTTTTTAAGAATAGAACGCGGATGAAACGGATTAAGCGGATTGACGCTGATTTAGTTCTTAATGAGTGATAGGTGATACTTAATGTTCTATGCGTTATGCGTAATACATCTTACGTTTCACGCATTACATTTTACGATTTTTCTATCCGCTTTAATCTGCCAAATCCGCCTAATCAGCGTTCTATAATAATTAATTTGTTTGACCATTAGTTAATTTTAATCTTTATCCCTTCGAGATTTTTATAAGCCTCATATAACTTAGTTATTTCCAAAGCAGTCTCAAGATTGCTTTTATCAGGAGGCTTATTATTTAGAATACATTCGGAAAAATACATGATTTCGTTGGCATATCCCAGCATGAATATTCCCTTGTTATAAAGTTGCCCAAGTGAAAATTCTGGCTCCCAATATATCGGTGCGCTTTTGTCTTCACCAATATAGCTTCCAGAACGACCATATCCGCCCTCTCCACGACCTCCACGCCTATAATATGTAAGTTTTACGCCGTTTTCAACAACAACATTACATCCATTTCCAATAACCTCTAACCTCTCAAGAGGGCTTGTGCCTGATTGACCAGATGCAAGATGGAGACATCCTATTCCTCCATTGGCAAAAGTTATCACAGCTATTGTTCCACCGTTATTTGTCTCTCGTTCAAAATATATTGTTTGCATTTTTCCCATTAGGTAATGTAAGATTGACCCTGGGTGACCAATATGATCCAGAAATCCAAGCATTTTATGAGGGTCATTGCGATCTTTGAATTCTGGCAATCCTTGAGGATATCGAACATATATAGATGACAGCTTTCCAAATTCCTCTGATGAGATAATCTCCTTTGTTTTCATAATAGCTGTAAAAAAAACTTTTTTGAAGCCGATCATCACATATTTCCCTGTATTTTCACTAATTTCCATCATTTGTTGGACTTCGTTAACGCTTGATGCAGGAGGTTTTTCTATCCACACATGGCATCCGCTTTTCATAGCATCGATTGCAATCTTCGGATAGCGTGGGATAGCATTATCATAATTGGTAACAACAAAAACCGCATCAAGTTTCTCATTTTTTAGCATTTCAAGATAATTATCATAAAATCTCTGCGCACCAAAAAAAGACTTATATACCTCTGCACGTTTCCTATCAAAATCACATACAGCAACTAATTCCACAGGCGCATATTGAAAAGTTGGATATATATTTCTAAATGAATGTCCTCCGCATCCAACAAAACCAACCTTGATTTTTTGCTCATACTCGAAGTTATATTTTACGCTCATTATTCTATACCTTTCATTCCTTAACGTCTGTTTGTCTTGTCGGATTAGAATAGAAGATCATCGCTTTCAGATCATTTTCACTTGTTACGATCGCATAATGCTCAATGTTTCTTGGTATAATAATAGTCATTCCCGGTGTAAGATGATACATTTCTTCACCTAGCAAATGATCACATTCACCTTCGAGTATATACATCAATTCCTCACAATTAGGATGGGCGTGAAATGTGTTCTTTTTTCCTGAATATATAGTAACTTGACCTAATGTCTGCTCTGCATTTGGATCGATTTTCTGATTCCATATCCATCTTATTTCACCCCAAGGATATTTTTCCAAAGTCGCATCATTAATATCAATTATTGTTTTTACTTTTTCCATGTAATTTTTCCTTTCTATATTAATTTGCTATCTAATCAGCATATAACAGAAAAAGAATATCAAACTTATATTATATAATCAAGACTTGTCTTTAATGAACTGCAATTCGGAAAGGCAAACATAATAATATTTTCAGTTTGAAATGAGATTCATAAAAAGCCTTAATCCCTTAAAACAGTTCAATGTTTTTCTGACTATATCTGCTTTTTATGAAAATATTTTGAGGCAATGTCTGAAACTCAGAACCTTTTTATTGCCAAGCATAAATGTCTTGACCAGAGAAGTTCAGTTTGTTAATCTTTTCAATGTGCATCCTTTCTTTTGTATCATGCGAAAAACCTTTAATAATTGTTTAGCAAAATTGATATATATTTATTGGAGTATATTTATATGAATCAGAATATAAATGAAAAGTCACGAGATAATATGTATACTTATCAATTCAAAGAAGTAGTTCTTTTTCCATTTGATAATTATAGTATTCCATTCCGTCATGGGTTACAATTAGAACTCATACAGGCAAAGCGCTATGAGCAAAATCCTATTCTAAAAAAAGGCGAATCGGGTGCGCCAGATAATTCTGCTATGGCTT
>CAZMCH010000029.1:0-39352 GCA_964564735.1 uncultured bacterium | reverse complement strand
TGGCACACTTTATATGTGGTATCTTGGCAAGGGTGATTCTGATGACCCTCAATTAAGAATATGCTATGCTATTAGCAGAGATGGATTCAATTGGGAAAAACCAGAACTAGGCTTTGTTGATTATAATGGAAATAAGAAAAATAATCTTGTTGATCTTGATTGGAATGGAAAAGTAATGTCATGTTGCGTGCTTTATGAACCAGAAGAATCTGACTATGATCGCCGTTTTAAGATGTTTTGTGAAATTGAGTCAGAAACTATTCGCAATCAAGGATGCGTAGCTTTTAGCCCTGATGGTATCCGATGGGAACAATCATCACGAAATCCAGTTACACATACCCGAATTGAGCCAACTGGTCTGATTAAGCGTAACGGATGCTATTACATAATCGGTCAAAATGCAGGAGTTGATAGAGCATTTCAAAAACGTGTTTTGATCGTTCTGGCATCCTATGATTTTGAAAATTGGACAGACGCAGTCATAATGGGATTTCGTAGAGATGATCTGCCTCCTCGCCCTGTATTGCTAGATTATCAAAAGGGAAAGCAAGTTCATCTTGGAGCAGGACTCTGGGATAGAGAAAATACTATAATTGGTCTATATGGTCAGTGGAATGCCCCAACAGACACAGGAGATCGCAGAGAAATGCGTATGGATATCGGTTTATTGGTAAGTAATGATGCTATGCACTATTATGAACCAATACCAGATTTTAAGATCATAGATACATCAGAGGAAGGTTGGACTGGATCAAATCCTCATGGTGATCCACCACGTTTCGCACAAGGTCAGGGCATAGTTAATGTAGGAGATAAAACTATCACATATTATAGCATTTGGGGTAGAGGTGGAGACAATTCAATCAGATCAGCATATTGGAAACGAGATCGATTGGGTTATTATTCGCCAACCCGAACCCCGATTGAGGGACAGACATGGATTAATTCGGTTAATCCACATTTTATATCCATGCCAATAAAGATCAGCCAATATGGCGCAAAAGTATTTGTTAATGTTAGTGGATTATCTGATCATAGTCAGATTACAGTTGAAATACTAAATGAAAGATTTGAGAGATTAGAGGGATATACTTCCTCTGACTTTATTCCATTAAAGGAAAATTCGGGATTTCGAATACCAATAAAATGGAAGCAAAACGATGTTATAATTACAAAATCAGAGTTAATAAGAATCCGAGTCAATTGGGATGGTTTACGGTTAGAAGATGCCCGTATTTATGCAGTTTATATTGAAAATATATCCTCAAAATAGCTTTTATAAAAGATGATATTTCATAGAAATTTGGAATATAAAAATAAACACAAGTCATTAAACTAAACACTTTTAATCACTTGACATTATGGTATCTGAATATCTATGATATATCGTCAGCATTTATAGATAGTTAGATGCTTATCATCTTTTTCGCCACTATATAATTTGGAAGGGAAAATATATTATGCAGGAAGACATTTTAAGAACTGATGTCCTTGTTATCGGCGGTGCAGGTGCAGGATTGCGCTCTGCAATTGAGGCAAAAGCAAATGATGTGGATGTTATACTTGCATCAAAAATGCCTGTAGCAGGCACAAGTTGCACACTCGTAATAGCTGGCTGGATTACTGGTGCTACAAAGGAAAATGAAGATCAGCTATTTAAGCAGATCGTATATACAGGCGGATATATAAACAATCAGCGTCTTACTGATGTGTTTGTAAAAGATGCGATATATAGAATACCTGAATTAAGGGATTACGGTATTGAACTAGAGTATCGTGGCGGAGATACTCCAGATATGCCGGGTCATTATATAACAACACGCATTGACAAAAATCCCAAAGGCTTTTCTCTACTCAATAAAATGAAAGAAAAAGCTGAAAATATGGGAGTTAGGATGCTCAATAATGTTATGATTTCAAGCCTAATAACGTCAAATGGTGCGATTGTCGGGGCGGTGGGTGTTGATCTTGAAAATATGAAGATTTTGACTATATCTACAAAATCGGTTATTATTGCAACAGGCGGAGGGGCTTATGCCTTTGAGCGAAGCGATAATCCACCCGGTAGCACAGGAGATGGCTTTACACTTGCTTTTAATGCTGGTGCAGAGCTAGTGGATATGGAGTTTGTCTCGCTGAATATCCCAAAAAGCACTTTACCAGAGATATTCAAGGTTGATGGAGAACCACCTGATTTTATTGTAGATTCTGGAACTGCGCATTATTTTTTAGGTGGAATAAAGATTGACGAAGATTGTAGAACGAATATCAAAGGCTTATTTGCGGCTGGTGAAGTTACTGGCGGAATATTAGGTGCTGCAAGGCTTGGAGGGTCTGCTGTTGCGGATACAATTGTTTTTGGTGCAAGGGCTGGTCATACTGCAAGCCAATGGGCAAAAAACATCGAAATACCTATATTAAACGCTGATCAGGTTGAGGAAGAAAAAGGAAAAATAAGGAAAATAACTGCAAATAATCAGATGCCATCAACGGAATTTCTTGCAAGGGCAAAATCTATACTTTGGAGGTATATAGGTCCTGTCAAAAATGAATATACACTCAATAAAGCCCTTGATGAATTGTCTGAGATGAGACTAATAGTATTAGATATATCATCTGAAAATGCAGAAGAGATACAGGCAGGTATTGAGGCGTCAAATATTATTGAACTAGGCAGAATTCTCGCAACTGCGTCAATGCTAAGAACAGAAACAAGGGGAAATTTCTGGCGTGCTGACTATCCTAATTTTGATAATGAAAACTGGCTTAAAAATATTGTTCTTTGGAAAGACGGAGATGAGATAAATACTAGAATTGATGATGTTGTTATGACAAGGCTTCATAATCCTGTTGATCCGCCGATAGGCTCTGGATGTTTCTGGTATTATCCAAAGATAGATTTATCGTAATAAGGAGGTATAGAATGGCACTTTTGGCTGGTATTGCAAGGGCTAATATAACCCCGCCGGTTGGTATGCTGATGTCTGGATATGGTGCAAGGAAAACGCCGGCAATTGGCATCCATGATGATCTGAACTTGGTTGCGCTTTATTTGAATGATGGCACAACCGAAGCAGGGCTTATCACAATGGATTTAATAGATACAGACTCAAAAGGCACAGCAAGGATTCGCAAGGCTTGTGCGAATCTAACGAACGTTCCAATGAAAAACATACTTGTAGCCTGTTCACATACTCATGGTGGTCCGCAGACGGGTATTTATGGAGAAGATGAAGGCGATGATCTCAAAAAATCATATACAAATACAGTAATCTATAAAGCTAGTGGAGCATTGGCAGAAGCGAAAAGGAATGCTGTTCCTGTATCATTAGGGCATGGCAGGCAGGATTGCCATATAGCTGCAAACAGGCGTGAAATGCGACCTGATGGAAATGTCGTTCTAGGTTATAATCCAGATGGTCCCATCGCACCGTATACGGATGTGATCCGATTTGATAGGCTTGATACAAAACAACCGATGGCTATTATATTTAGCTATGCTTCTCATGGAACAAATATGGGTGGTGATAACCTGCTTTATACTGCGGATTATATTGGACCCGCCAAACGATTAGTTGATCAAATATTGCCAACCGCTGTATCGGCATTTGTTGCAGGATGTAGCGCAGATATAAACCCATATCCAAGAGGCACTTTTGAGCTATGCGAAAGGCATGGCAAAAGGCTTGGATGTGCTGTTTCTCAAGCAGTATTAGATATTGAAGAAATGACGGAAGATGCCAAAATCGCTGTTGCAAGCCATAACTTCAAGTTTGAGGTAGAAGCCCCGCCTTCGCTAGAAGAAGCAAAAGAAAAATATCGCATAGCAAAAGAAAACGCTGATAAAGAGATCGCAGAAGCCAAAAAAGCGTCTAGTGATAAGCCTGTTGATGAAAAGATGGTTCTGCAATGGCATACAGCTTATGAATTGCGAAGAACCAAGTCTCTTTTGGATGCTTTGGAAAGAGGCGAAAAAGACTTTTCTATTCTGCTTGAAACTCAGGCGATTGCTATCGGAGATTGCGCGCTTGTGGGTATGCCCGGCGAGATTTTTGTCAATATAGGTCTTGCAGTTGCGGAGAAATCGCCATTTAAGCGAACCATTCATGTCAGTCATGCAAACGGTTCTGCGGGATATGTTCCGACAGCAGATCAGATTCCCCTCGGTGGATACGAGATCGGGCTTGCAAGGGCTAATAAATACGGTTTGCCGATTGTGCCTGAGTCTGATGAGGTTTTAATTAATAGCGCTCTGGTTTCTCTGAAAAAGTGTTATAAGCAGATTCATTCTATTAGATAAAATTCAAATGAAATTAAGGAAAAGCTACTGGAAAGCAATTCTAATCGGATTATTGCTCATTCCCGTTAACTCATTTTGGATAGCGCGCAGTGAGACAGGAAGTCTTATATTCTACTCAACGACATCTTCGCTATTCTGCAATGCTATTTTTACGCTTTTTATCCTGACGTTACTAAATTCATTTACAAAACTCTGGTTTAAATCAGGATTTTTAGATCAAAGAGAGCTTCTTGTAGTCTATGTTATGGTTACTTCTGCATCTGCAATGTCAGGAGAAAGCGTTGGTCAGCAGATAGTCAGAGATATAAGTGCGCCCTTTTGGTATGAAACGCCTGAAAACGAGTGGTCTGCCCTTTTTTTTCACTATTTGCCCAAATGGCTTACCGTTGACAATAAACACGTCCTTAAAGCATTTTATGACTCTAATATCGGTGAGTCATCATCTCTATTATATACATCATTACATATCAAGACATGGCTTATTGCACTCCTTCCTTGGCTTGCATTCATCCTTCTGCTAATATTTATTATGATCTGTATAAACTCCATTGTCAGAAGGCAATGGATAGAGCATGAAAAGCTGACTTATCCTGTCGCACAACTGCCCCTTGCTATGACAAACTCGTCTGATAATCTGCTTAAAAATAAGAGGATGTGGATCGGATTTTCCATCGGTGGAGGACTTACTTTGCTGAATGGCTTTCATGCAATTATACCTGCGGTGCCGGGTATACAGAATATCTATAATATGAGTGATCTTTTTGTCTCCAAGCCCTGGGATTCAATGCGCCCTATGGTGATTGCTTTTTATCCATGTGCTATCGGGCTTGCCTATTTTATGCCTCTTGATTTAGCTTTTTCTACATGGTTTTTCTTCTTTTTCTGGAAGGCGCAATTAGTCTTTGGAAGTATACTCGGTTTGCATAATCTTCCAGAATTTCCTTATGCAAAATGGCAACAGACAGGTGCTTATCTTGCGGTTGGTGTGCTTGCTTTGTGGCTTGGAAAAGCACATATTATCAATGTTATAAAATTGGCATGGAAAGGCGAATCCATTGATAATGAGCCGATGAATTACAGGGTTGCCTTATTAGGTGCAGTTTTAGGATTTAGTCTGTTGATTTTCTTTGGATTTCAGATGGGCATTAGCGTATGGGTTGGGATACTTTTCTTTGGAATATATTATGGATTGTCCATTGCAGTTACACGCATGAGGGCAGAATTGGGACCGCTTGTCCATGAGTTATATTACAGTAACAGCGATCAGGTCATAACTGCATTATTGGGAACAAGGAGGATTCCTGCAAGTAGCTTGACATCTATATCAATGTTTTGGTGGATGTCTCGGAGCCAAAATTCCCACGTTATGCCACATCAGCTTGAGGCATATAAAATGGCGGAAAAAACAGGTATCGAAACAAAAAAACTATGGATAATCATGCTTATATCGGGAGTTATGGGAGCATTTTTCTGCTCATGGGCGATCCTTGATACAGGTTATCGCTATGGTGGAAATGGAGGATTTGCCTTAGAGGCTTATGGCAGGCTTCAATCATGGCTGACTAATCCACGAACTACAGATATTCCTGCTAGTATATTTATGGGATTTGGATTTATTTTTTCGTTCTTTCTGATGGCAATGAAAAGGCGATTTCTATGGTGGCAGTTTCATCCTATCGGATACGCAGTTACTCAGGGTGACTGGGCGATAACGTTTATTTGGTTTCCAATATTCGTTTCGTGGTTATTAAAACTATGTATCTTAAAATATGGCAGTATAAAGATGCACAGAAAGGCAATTCCGATCTTTTTTGGATTGATACTTGGAGATTTTATAATCGGTGCAATATGGGGGTTGATAGGATTGTTTACTGGGTTGCCAGTGTATCATTTCAAGAATTGGTAGGACAATTATATTGTATCATAGGAGTTATTTTTTGTCCGAACTCATGTCCTAAGACAAGAATCTAGCTTGACTTAATAAAATGTAATATGATATACTATATTCACAGATTTATGCGGGAAATACTAAGAAAGTAAAATCATATTATAAATGCGGGGTTCAATTGTGATAGTAGCGTCTGGAGACAAGAATGGAAAAAATCATTCTAGGAATTGTCGGATTAGGTTATTGGGGACCGAATCTTCTAAGAAATTTTACACAACTTAACGAAGCCAGAGTAAAAGTATGTTGCGACCTCGATGAACATATATTGAAAAAAACTCAAGAACAATATCCTGAAATAGAGATAACTAACAATTATGAAATATTGTTACAAGACCCAGAAATAAATGCTATTGTTCTTGCGATATCTGCACCACATCATTATAATTTGGCGAAACAAGCCATTCTACATAAGAAACACGTCTTTGTCGAAAAGCCTCTCACACTTGAAGTTTCTCATGCCGAAGAACTACTAATTCTTTCACAGCAAAATAATGTTAAGCTGATGGTCGGTCATCTAATGGAATATCATCCAGCCATAGAAAAGATTAAGCAGATGATTCAGTCTGATGAACTTGGGGATATATACTACCTCTATTCACAACGAGTAAATCTTGGACGAATAAGAAGTGATGAAAACGCCCTTTGGAGTTTGGCTCCTCATGATATTTCAATAATAATGTATCTGTTAGAATCTGAACCTATAAGTGTAAGTGCAAGGGGCGAGGCATATTTACAGGATGGTGTTGAGGATGTTGTCTTTCTTGATATGTTTTTTCCTAATAAGGTCATGGCTCATGTTCAACTAAGTTGGTTAGACCCTCATAAAATAAGAAAAACAACGATTGTTGGAAGCAAGAAAATGGTTGTCTTTGATGATATGGATCCATCTGAAATGATCAGAATATATGATAAAGGTGTTACCAATAATCAAACTTATGGCTCTTTTAGTGAATCATTAGCATTAAGATTTGGTGATGTTACAATACCACATATTAAGGTTGTTGAACCGCTCAGACTAGAATGTCAGCATTTTATTGATTGTATAAAAAACGATAAACAACCTAGAAGTGATGGAAAAGACGGATTAAGAGTTGTTAAGGTATTACAATTTGCACAAGAATCATTGACAAAAGGCGGGATTCCAATAAAAATTGGAGATAAAATATGAATGATAAATATTTTGCCCATGAATCAGCTTATATTGATGATGGAGCATTGATTGGCAAAGGAACTAAGATATGGCATTTCTGCCATGTCATGAGTGGGGCGCAAATAGGAGAAAATTGTGTTCTTGGACAAAATGTTTTTGTAGGTGGAAAGGCAAAAATCGGTAATAATGTTCATATACAAAATAACGTAGCGGTATATGATCTAGTTATTCTTGAAGATAATGTTTTTTGCGGACCTTCTATGGTTTTTACTAATGTTATAAACCCCCGATCAGAAATCAGAAGAAATATAGATGAATATCGCTCAACCTTAGTTAAACAAGGAGCTACAATTGGTGCAAACGCAACGATAGTATGTGGTCATACGATTGGTCAACATGCCTTTATAGGTGCAGGCTCAGTAGTTACAAAAGATATACCAGATTATGCTCTTGTTTATGGAAATGCAGGCAAGATTGCTGGATGGATGTGCAGGTGCGGAGAAAAACTTGATTTTAAAGGAAGCGATGTTGTTAAATGCAATAAATGTAATGATCGATATGAAAAACAAGGACTAATCGTCAAATTGATAATTTAGCAATTAATCTATTATCTATATCATTTTGACAAACAAAGAGAGAATTGGGGGTAATTATGGCGATTCCGCTTGTTGATTTAAAAGCTCAATATGTAAGTATTAAAGATGAAATAGACAAAGCCATTCAAGATGTGCTTGAAAGCCAAGTATTCATATTAGGTCCCAAAGTTAAAGAATTAGAAGAAAAGATTGCTAAATATAGCGATGTTAAATATGGTATTGCAGTTGCATCAGGAAGTGATGCTTTATTACTCGCTTTAATGGCTATTGGAGTTGGATACGGAGACGAAGTTATAACAACTCCATTTACATTCTTTGCCACCGCTGGTTCAATTTCACGATTAGGTGCAAAACCTGTTTTTGTTGATATTGATTTAAAGACCTACAATATCAATCCCAACCTTATCGAAGCAAAAATAACAAACAAAACAAAGGCTATAATACCAGTGCATTTATACGGTCAATGCGCCGATATGGATCCAATACTAGATATAGCAAAAAGGCACAATCTATATGTAATTGAAGACGCTGCGCAAGCCATAGGATCAAAGTATAAAGATAAAATGGCGGGTTCAATGGGACATCTAGGGTGTTTGAGCTTTTTCCCAACGAAAAATCTAGGTGGATATGGCGATGGTGGTATGGTATTAACAAATGATTCTGAGCTTGCTGAAAAATTGAATATTCTCAGAGCGCATGGAAGTAAGCCCAAATATTATCATTCCGTTATCGGAGTAAATAGCAGACTTGATGCAATTCAAGCGGGAATACTATTGGCAAAATTTAATCATCTTGACGAATGGAATGCCAAAAGACGGCAAAATGCCTCTATATATACTCAACTTTTTAATGGTATGCGATTAATAACCCCTTATTCTGAGCCATTTAATTATCATATATATAACCAGTATGTTATAATGCTAGAAAAAGATCGAGATATATTGAGAGATGAATTAAAAGATGCCAATATTGGTAATGAAATATATTATCCCGTTCCATTACACCTCCAAAAATGCTATTCGGACTTGGGATATAAAAAAGATGACTTTCCACATTCGGAAGAGGCAGCAGAAAAGACAATAGCACTTCCTATTTATCCTGAGTTAACCAAAAAACAACAAGAAGAAATAGTAGGCGTTATCAGAAAATTTCTAGCATAATAATCTTATCAATACAGAATTAATGTATTAATAATACTCAGTTTTATTTACAACGAACTAAGGAGTAAAAACTAATGAGTCTTAAACCTGATATTTTTCTTGTCACTGGTTGTGCAGGATTTATCGGTTCAAAAGTCTCTAACTCTTTGCTTGAACGTGGAAATATTGTTGTTGGTATCGATAACCTTAATGATGCTTATGTGTCTCAGCTTAAACAATGGAGATTAGATCAAACCAATCAGTTTTCAAATTTTAAGTTTTATCATTTTGATATAACACATTTTGATAGCCTTAAAGAGTTATTTCAGCAATATAGATTTAATGCTGTTATGAACTTTGCTGCTCGTGCTGGTGTTAGAGCAAGTATTCAAGATCCATGGATATATATTCAAACCAACATTACTGGAACACTTAATATACTTGAGCTATGCAAAGAATATAAAGTAGAAAAATTCATACTTTCTTCTACATCAAGTATATATGGAAAGAATGACATCCCTTTTAGCGAAGATAGCAAAGCAGATTGCCAATTATCACCCTATGCCTCATCCAAAAAGAGTGCAGAAGCCTTAGCCTATACTTATCATTATCTTTATGGTATTGATACAACAATATTAAGATATTTCACTGTATATGGTCCAGCAGGTCGTCCTGATATGGCTATACTTAAGATCATTCATAGCATTTCAACGGACTTAGATGTCCCAATATACGGAGATGGTAACCAAGAACGTGATTTTACATATATTGATGATATTGCACAAGGAACAATTAACTCACTAAAAAAAATGGGTTTTGAAATAATTAATCTAGGTTCAGATAGACCAGTAAAGCTAAAATACGTTATTGAGCTAATTGAAGATAATTTAGGTAAAAAAGCAAGGCTTGTTTATTATCCGTCCCATCCTGCAGACGCACCTTCTACATGGGCAGATATATCAAAGGCAAGCAAATTACTCAATTGGCGTCCACAAGTAAGTATTGAAGAAGGAATAAAAAGGACTGTATTGTGGTATAAGCAAAATCAAAGCTGGATTAGTAAAATCAAGAATCTTGAATAAGGTATATTACAGATATGAAAATAGCATGTGTTGTTGGCGCAAGACCTAATTTTATGAAAATAGCACCTTTGCTTGAAGAAATGGCAAAATACCCAAAGCTTAATCCGCTTTTGGTTCATACTGGTCAGCACTATGATTATGAAATGTCGCAAATATTCTTTGATGAATTAAAAATACCAAAACCAGATGTGCATTTAGGGATTGGTTCTGGAAGCCATGCTGTTCAGACAGCAAATATAATGATTGCTTTTGAAAAAACAGTAAATGATTATAAACCTGATCTTATTTTAGTCGTTGGTGATGTTAACTCTACTTTGGCTTGTGCGCTTGTTGCATCCAAATTATGTATACCAATCGCCCATGTAGAAGCAGGATTGAGAAGCTTTGATAAAACAATGCCTGAGGAGATCAATAGAATAGTAACTGATGTTCTATCAGATTATCTTTTTACTACTACAGAGGAAGCTAATGAAAATCTGAAAAGAGAGGGAATAGCAGAAAATAAGATATTCTTTGTAGGTAATATAATGGTTGATACTTTATTAAAATATAAAGAAAAAGCTGAATCGATCCCAATATTAAATGAACTAAGATTAGAGAAAAATTCTTATGTGCTTATGACGTTACACCGTCAAGCAAGTGTTGATATAAAAGAAAATCTTTTAGAAATATTAGATGCAGTAGAAAAATTACAAAGCATGATCAAGGTTGTGCTTGTGATACACCCAAGAACAAAAACAAGAATAGAAGATTTTGGCTTAAAAGAAAAAGTTTCATCAATGAACAACCTAATGATTATAAAGCCTCTTGGATATTTGAGTTTTATTGGATTGATGAAAAACTCGAAATTTGTTCTTTCTGATTCTGGGGGGATGCAAACCGAAACAACCGTATTAAATATACCATGTTTAACAATGCGCGACAATACAGAAATGCCTGAAACTGTGAGTGAAGGAACAAATATTCTAGTCGGAAATAATACAGACACAATAATCCAAGAAAGTATTAAAATTATTGAAGGAAAAGCAAAATCAGGAAAAACCCCAAAAATGTGGGATGGTCGGACATCAGAACGCATAGTATCGACTATCATATCAATAAGGTAATGTGGAAAATGAATGATAAAAAAATTAAGAAAATCATATTAGGCGGGGCAATTGGAAATTGTGTCCATGTCGCTGGTGTTTATGAGTATCTTAGATTAGCCGAAAAAGTCGGCTATAAAACAGAATTTATAGGTCCTGCTGTTACGCCTGTTTCATTCGTCAAAGCTATTGCTGAATTAAAGCCAGATATTGTATGTGTTAGCTATCGTTTAACACCAAAAGTCCTTTATGATATTCTAAAAAGTTTCTTTGATGAATTAAATAATGCAGGTCTATTAGAAGGACGGCTATATTATTTTGGTGGAACGCCTGAATGTGTTAATGTTGCCAAGCAATTTTCATATTTTTCACAGTATTTTATTGGTGAAGAAAAGCTCTCTTATCTTATTCAAACTTTATCAATAGACGAAGAGATTGCAGGGAATATAAAAGGTAAAATAGAAGAAAAACCAATGCTTGAAGGAGGAAAATTAGATGCAAGGCAATTAAGAGAGATGATGAAAGATGGGCTATATCTTCCAATGTTACGTCATCATTTCGGTTTGCCATCATTAGAAGATAGCTTAAACGGCATAAGAAAAATAGCAGAATCAGAACAAGTTGACATTATATCTCTTGCGCCAGATCAAAATGCGCAGGAGTTCTTTTTTGAGCCAGAGAAAATGGATAGATCGCTCGATGGTGCAGGCGGTATACCAATTCGTTCAGAAGAGGATATGATTAGAATATCAGAAGCCAGAATGGCTGGAAATTATCCAAGACTAAAGATATACGCAGGAACAACCAATCTTCTAAAATGGGCAGAAATGAGTGTCCGTTTGCTAAATGTCGCATGGGGAACTATTCCGTTATTTTGGTATAGCATATTAGACGGAAGATCGAAACGCCCATTAGAAATAGCAATAAGCGAAAATCAAGAGGTTATACGTTGGTATGCAGAAAATGGAATTCCTGTTGAGATTAACGACCCTCATCAATGGGGCTTGCGTGAAACTTCTGATGTAATAACTGCAGTCGATGGTTATTTAGTGGCTTATAATGCGAAAAAACTAGGCGTAAAAACCTATATTGCACAATATATGTTCAATACTCCTAGGCTAACTTCTGGAAAGATGGATATTGCAAAAATGCTTGCCATGTCCGAACTCATTAACGAGCTTGAAGATGATAATTTTATACATTTAAAAATGGTGAGAGCAGGATTGACACATTTTTCGACAGACATGGATATAGCGAAGGGACAACTCGCTTCGTCAACTCTACTCGCATTAGCATTAAAGCCTCAGATAATTCACGTAGTCAGTTTTAGCGAAGCTAGCCATGCAGCGACCCCCAGAAAATGTCATAGAAAGCTGTAAAATAGTAAAGGGTGTTTTGAAAAATGCTTGGAATGGCTTTCCAGATTTGGCAAGTGATCAAGAAGTTATAGATAGAAAAGAGTATATTTTAGAAGAAGCCCGAAAACTTCTGAAACTTATGAGGGATTATTCGCAAGGTGAGTTATCAGATCCAAAACATCTATCTGAATTAATTAAGACTGGTTTCTTAGATGCGCCACATCTAAAAGGCAATCCCGAAGCATTAGGTCAGATGAAGACTTTGCCAATCAATGGTGGATATGAGTCAGTTGACGTCTCTGGAAAATCGATAAAAGAAACGGATCGTGTTCAAAAATTGATTGCCCAAAAAGAAGACGGAGATTAGATCGATAGGAAAAACAATAAGTATAGCCTAGATTGCCTAGTAGATTCACTCTCAATTTTTGAGGAATAATATATGAAACCAGTTGCTATAATTGGCGCAGGGAATTCTGGTTTGGCGATGTCTGCGCATTTATCATTAAATAAACATCGTGTTCATTTGTGGAATCGCTCATACGAAACGATAAAATCTCTTAAAAGAAATCGTATTATATACTGTGATGGTATTATAAAAGGAAAAGCTCATATTGACGTTGTAACAACAGATATTGCAGAAGCACTTAATAATGTAGAGACGATTCTTATAACAACACCGGCTAATTCTCATAAAGAGATTGCTCAAAGACTTTTACCTCATTTAAGAAATGATATGCTTATTGTGCTTAATCCCGGAAGAACTTTCGGGGCAATAGAGTTTTCATCTACTCTTTTTCAGGCAGGATGTAACCTAGCATTAAATATAGCAGAAACACAAACGATAATATATACTTGCCGAAAAACAGGACCACAATCGGTTAAAATAGTGGCAATAAAAAGCGATGTTTTGATTGCATCATTAAAATCTGGACTAAATCCATTAATTATTAAATTCTTACCAAAAGCTATCCAAAAGCACTTTATTCCCTCTGAAAGCATGATTCAGACATCAATTGGAAACGTTGGAATGATTCTGCATTGTGCGCCAACCATTCTCAACACTGGTTGGATAGAAAATCCTAGAAAGGCTTTTAAATACTATTATGAGGGTATAACCCCAAGCGTTGCGCAATTTATTGAGAAATTGGATAAGGAAAGAATTGCTGTATCAAACATTTTTGAGAAACCAGTAGAATCAACTTCTGAATGGCTAAAGCGCAGTTATGGTGTTAAAGGGCGAAATTTATATGAGTGTATCCAAAATAATGAAGCATATCGGACTATTGATGCCCCTAATTCAATGCAACATCGGTATATATATGAAGATATTCCCTATGGATTAGTCCCAATAGAGGCAATAGGAAAATATTTTGGACTTCCAATGACAATTACAAGTCTTGTAATTGATCTCGCATGTGAAATAATGAATGTAGATTTCAGAGAGAATGGAAGGAATCTAACAAGCTTAGGTTTTGATAGTTTATCAAAAGAGGAAGTTATTAATAGATTAATCTAATTTTTGTTGAGATTTGGAAACTAAATGTCAGAATTTGTTGAGAATGAAAAAATAAAAAACATTACGATAAACGCATTTAAATGGATGTCTTTATTACAGGCATCTTATCAAATATCTTTTTTTATAGTAAATATTATTTTAGCAAGAATACTTGTTTCTGCTGATTTTGGTCTTGCATCTTTAGTTACGGTTATTACAGGTGTGATCCTTACTATTGTTGACATGGGGTTTAATGCAGCTTTAATACAGAAAAAAGAAACAGATAAAAGAGATTTATCAACAGCATTTTTTATAAATCTTGTAATGGCTTTTGTTTTAATAGTTATTTTATTATTATCGGCATCATTTATTGGTAAATTTTTCAATAAAGAGGCTTTAGTCCCAATGCTGAGATTTTTCTCTATTGTTTTTATAATCAGGTCTTTTACATCAGTTCAAATGGCTTTGTGTGATAGAGATTTAATTT
This sequence comes from uncultured bacterium, assembly GCA_964564735.1. GTDB lineage: Bacteria > Poribacteria > DTPJ01 > DTPJ01 > DTPJ01 > CAZMCH01. The sequence continues at coordinate 24,712 of CAZMCH010000029.1, read as the reverse complement.
TTAGCAAAATAACACAAGTGACCATCATTTCTTATGTTGTTGGAGCCATCGTAAAGGTTATTATGGCATTAATGGGCTATGGTGCATGGAGTATTATCTTTGGAGAGATTATCTCTCAAATTATTATGGCTGTTCTTTTTTGGATACAATCACCATTTATGCCCTCAATTAAATTAGTTAATAAGCAAAGCTTTAATATGCTTTTTTCATTTGGTAGCAAAATCATGCTTACTAATTTGTTAAACAGCCTTGGTCATAGAATTGATACTATGATTGTTGGTAAATTGGCAACTTCTGCTAACTTGGGTGTTTATTCTATGTCATTTGCTATAACTTCAGTAATCCCATCACAAGTAAATGCTATCATTCAAAGAGTCATGTTTCCTAGCTTCTCAAGAATTCAAGATGATAATGCTTTGACAGTCAATATGTATCTAAGATTGGTTAGGTATATATCCCTTATCTCTATACCAATGGTTACTGGATTTATATTTGTAGCACCAGAATTTGTCAAGGTTTTTTTAACAGAAAAATGGGTCCCGGCGATTCCTGTTATACAAATACTTTGTATATTTGCCATGACAAATTCCCTTGGTGGAGTTCTTTGGTCTCAGATATTAAAGGCAAAAGGATTGTCAGGTATGGTTCTTATAATGTCTGTAATAACTTTAATTGCACTGTCCCTAGTAGTTGTTATAGGTTCTCGATGGGGATTGATTGGTGTAGCATGGGCGATTGTTGTTTATGGATGGTTATTTAGATTTATACTCCAGCATATAGTTAATAAAATTATAAAGATCAGCATGATGGACTATATCAGAAGCATATTGCCTTCATTTTTGACTACACTGCCAATGGCTGTTTGCTTATTTGCCATAAGAAAAATAGCAAAACCAATTATAATTAATGACCTGATATTATTCTTTGTCTTATTAATAATTGGTGCCATAATATATATATTGTCATTTAGAGTATTTTATAAAAAGGATTTTATGGCGTTTTTATCGATTGTAAAAAGTTTTAATCGTCGTAAGAATAATTAGGGAAAATATGGACATATTTGGTTCTGACAAAAATGTAGCCATTGTCTTGGGTTGCCATATAAATGGATTGGGAATTATTAGGAGTCTAGGTCAAAATGGTATCCCCGTTCTTGGTTTAGATTGCGAAAAGAGTATCGGTTTAAGTTCAAAGTATTGTTATCCAATGCCTTGCCCAAATCCACTATTAGATAAAGAAGGTTTCATTGATTTTTTTAAGGCTGTTGTAAAGAAATTCAAAAAGAAGCCAGTTCTTTTTCCAACAAAAGATGAATGGCTAATAGCAATATCCGAGTATAGAAGAGAATTAGAAGAATATTGTTTTTATCCAATGTCAGATTGGGATGTCATAAGGAAATGCGTTGATAAAAAATTGATGTATAAAGAAGCGGAAAAGATAGGAATACCAATTCCCAAGACAGTAATCATAAATGATGAAATGAAGTTTGACGATGAAATGCTTGATGAATTGGAGTATCCCATTATCATTAAAGGGGCGATCCCATCTCAATTTTTGCAGGGATTTAAGATCAAAACAATTCTACTTAGAGATCGCTCTGAATTGGATAAATGGATTAAAGATAATTATGAGATTCTTCGCAACAAAAGTATCAATGCCTTAATACAAGAGGTTATCCCTGGTGACGTATCAAATTTATATACGTTCAGTTCCTATTCAAATACTAATGCTAATATTGTTGCATTTTCTATTATTCAAAAGACTATTCAGGAACCACCTGATTTTGGAACAATTGTAGTTGGTCAAGTAATACGAATTCCAGAGATAATAGAACTTGGGACCCAAATAATTAAAGGCATGGGCTTCTATGGATTATCAAATACTGAATTTAAGTATGATTCAAAAGATGGTAAATATAAACTCATGGAAATAAATCCAAGAAGTGGAAAGTCAATATATTATACTACTATGTGCGGAGTAAATCAGCCTTATTTAGCTTATTCGGAGGCAATAGGAGAAAAAATAGAATTTCAAGAACCATTAGAAGGTGATTATGGCAAAGAATGGATTGTTTTGCCAGAATATTTTCTATGCAAGTTAAAAGATATAATCAGAGGAAAAAAAAGGAAAATACTAAGGAATAAAAGCAAAAAAATATATGCTGTTTGTTCGTTTAATGATCCTATTCCAGGACTACTTCTAATTTATGAGATTCTAGCTTTGGCAGTAAAAAAGGTAATATAATAAACATGAAAATAACTGCAGTTTATGCTGATGAGGAATTTGCCAAACCAATAATTTATACGTTTAATCTAATTTTTTCAATATTAGGCATTGAGAATAAAATATTATCTTATTATAATTTATCACAAGATATTATTGATAATTCTGATTTGGTAATAAGTTATGGTTATGGACGACCTGAGCAAAAATTATACAAGCATATTCATATTTATCAATCTAATTTATTTGGCAAAAATTATATGAAGTTTTCATCAATGCCAAAAAATCCACTGAAACGCTGGAATGATCTGCCTATAATATATGAAGGAAATGCAAATTTAGAAAAAATTGTTATACAAAACGAATATTTGATAGAAACAAACATTGATATAATAGCATCATCATTTTTTATGCTTACTCGCTATGAGGAAATAATCATTGATGCAAAAGATCAGTATGATAGATTCCCCGCAGAATCAAGTGTTGCCTATAAAGAAGGATTTTTGACCAGACCAATTGTAAATGAGTATATTGATTTGCTTTCAAATTGGATCGGTTTCTTTTGTCCTGATTTCAAGAGAGGAAAGTTATGGAATGATGCTGATTTTGGGGTTTTATTGACACATGATATAGATAAAGTTAAAAAATATAGATGGTGGCGTCCTCCTATTTATTCGTTTATTCGGTCATTAAAGGAAGGTCGTATTGATAAAACACTGAAATATCTATCAGATTGGTTTGCTTCATCATTTAGACTTAAAGTTGATCCATATTGGAATTTTAGTCAAATATCAAATTTGGAAAATAACTATGGCTTTAAGTCTTCTTTTTATTTTATGACAAATCAAGATTCTGAACGTGAAAAACTTAACCGATACTCAGTTAATGAGCCGAACCTTGCTAAAGAGATAAAAAAGCTCGAAGAAATGGATAATGAAATAGGTTTACATGGTAGCTTTAACAGTTTCAATGATCAAGAGATGTATTTATCTGAGAAAGCAAGACTTGATCAAGTCGTAAATAATAAATATTATGGCGGAAGACAACATTACCTTCGCTGGAAAACGCCTGATACATGGCGAATTCTTGAGCAAGCAGAGATATTGTATGATACAACGTTAGGATATGATGATCACAATGGTTTCCGGTGCGGATTTTGCTTGCCATATAAACCCTATGATGTTATTGAGGATCGTGTTATCAATATTTTGGAAATACCATTAATTGTAATGGATCGGACATTACAAAAAAAATACATTGATCCTAATGAAATGTGGTGGGAATTAGAAATTTTGATAAAGCAAGTTCAAAAGCATAATGGCATATTTGTATTATTGTGGCATAATTCATCTTTATACGATATAGATTATCCAACATTAAATGGAATGTATAATTGCATTTTAAAAAGATTAAACGAATTAAATAGTATAGATGCCCATCAAGTATTGTTTAGTTACTCAAGCATCTATGAAAGACAACTATAAAATGGCAAAAAAAACGTTTTCAAAACACTTTAGGAAAATTGCGGTTACATGGAAACTTATCAATTCTAAAATTTCCTTGTTTCTGCTATTGTTTTGTTTACTTAATTTGTCACTAATTTATAAGGCCAAATCACAAGAAAATCTAGGAGTGCTATGGAGATCAACAATCAAGAATTATTTAAATGATCCTTTGTGGACAGAAAGAGATGCCTACGATGCAGGACATTATTTGATGGTTCCAATACATGCAGCATTTTTATTAGAAAATGAAGATTGGATAAATGATTTTTGCCAACATATCAATAGATTTATTCAATATGGTTTTGAGGAATTTCGTAAAATAGAGGCTACTGGAAATAGATTACAGTATTTGTATTTTTTATCGAGATTTTTGGTATTAGCAGAAACATCAAAAAGGTCTTATTTAATACCAGATAAACTTCCCGATTTTATCTATAAAGAAATTGAATCTATATGGATTATGCCTGCTTGGTTTTGGGGGAGAGAACCATTTCCTAATGGTATGAAAGAGCGTATCTTATATAAACTAGAGAAGCAAAATTTACCTTTCAGTTATTATCAAGCAATAATAGATTATGAAATATATGTGTTTGCCATTGCGGCTGATCTCAAAAGATATGAAGAAACCTCAAAAATAGAAAAGGGATGGCTTCTAATCACCGAAATCCTTGATATTTCTTACCGCGTATTTAGCCAAGAAGGCGTATTTCAATTGGATGGTGGTTGGTTATTTCAGCCGGGAATTTGGAAAGATCATCCTGATTATGTTTATGCTGGTCAGGATGCAGTTTTACCCAATTTATCCCAAAAACCTGTCGGAGATATTGCAGTTAATACAAGTCATTCACACCGACTTCCATTATGGTTAATTTCATTGCAGAATGCCTATTCAAAAGATTCAGAAGAATATAATCTATATTCAAAAATAAGACGTGCATTAGCCAAACAATTCTATGGGAAGGTATTAGTTCCACCAAGTGATGACTGTGATTTTTATAGAACCACAAATTTTATGGATGGAAAGAATGGAGTTTACAGATATAATTACCAGACATTAGGTGAAAATAAGGGATATGGTCCATATCAATTGTCTGGAACTATGTTACTAGGTTGGTGGACATTTCTTTATTCAGGCAAGGAATATGAATTGTATAGTCATTTAACAAATCAATTCCCTTTATCTGCGGAAAGCATGGAGATATATGGCGGAACAGGAACCACTAGAGAAAGACATCCTTTACTTATGAATACTCAATATACAAATGGAATGCTTGAATTAATAACGAGTCTATCTGCAGAAATACAAAAAAGTAAAGGCGATATAGATAAAAATCAAATAGTAGATTTATCTGATCTAATGATAGTAATAGAGAGCTTCGGAAGAAAAGATATAAATAATCATGATTTGAATCAAGACGGAATTGTAGATATATTGGATATTTTATACATTACTATTCTCATGCAACGATTTTCATATAGATAATAAGTTATGAATATACTACTAACCATACAACATATATTATTGTTTATAATTTTAATTTTTGGAACTTGGAAAATATGCGGTTTGAGATACCTGACGATACCGTCTGTTTTTATGATCTATTATATAAGCAGGATATATATAGCCGCTATATTTATCTATTTTGCCAATCCAATTGAATATGCTTTGCCATACCTTTTATCTGTTCAGATAAGTCCTGTTTTATTTTTGATTGGTTTGATGATAATTAATTATATGACGAAATTTCAGCGTTCGGAAATAAAATACTATTATCGAAATCCGATATTATCTCCATTAAGAAGCTTTGGAATCAGAATCATAATTGCGACTGGAATTATATTGCTTGTTGCTTTAATTCCAATTTATATTCGCCAAGTAAAAAATATAGCTCTTTTTCATTTGATCGCAGGAGATAGCACTGCGGCTGAATTGATGGTAATGAGAGAGGAAGTATTCAAGCAGTCGAATTCCCCAATCACTCTACTTTTTGGATATGCAAGGAACTTTATATACCCATTCATGATTATATTATGCTTATTTATGGCTCATACTACTCGCAAATTTCAGGATAAACTCTATTTTTTTGCATATCTTCTAACAGGTCTGTTTTTTGCGTCTTTGGCAACCGCAAAAGCACCCGTTGCCAGAATATTATTATTAGTAGCTTTTGGTGTATATATAGTAAAAAAAGGGCGCATTTCTCTAAAACAAGGCTTAATTATGATAGCTATTATCATAAGTTTTCCTTTTGCGGTATATCTCTTTTTAAATCGGAGTGCAGGATTCTCCTTAGATCGCATATTTTCAGTATTTTTTTTGATAGGTCGGAGATTGTTTTATGTTCCATCTTCATCTGTATATTATTATTTTGAGTTGTTTCCCAAACATCATGATTTTTTATATGGATCATCTAATGGAAAAATCGCTTGGCTCTTGGGAAGTGAGTATGTAAATGTAGCAAATCTTGTTTTTAATTATGTTACAGGAGGCAGTTGGATTACAACTGGTTATGTAAATGCGGCATTTATCGCCAATTTCTATGCTGATTTTGGTATTCCGGGTGTTTTATTTATTTCGTTCTATGTAGGAATATTGATTGGATTTATACAAATCATGATTATTAGGGGCGAAAAAACAGTAAGTAATGTTACAATTCAATGTATGTTGTTAGCAAATATACTTTATCTTGTTTCGACAAGCTTTTATACAAGCATACTATCAGGTGGGATAATAAGCTATTTCTTTGTCAAATGGATAATTAAATATATCTCAAACTTTATCAATGAAATATTTAACTTAAAGAAAGCAAGATTGTAATAATGTTAATCAGGATAGAATATGAAAAAAGAACTCACTGATATATGGAAATATCTAATAGGCTTAAGGGATTTTGATATTGCTAATGGTTGGCAGGAAAAATTCGTTTATCCAGTTGATTTGGAATGGTATTTAAACCGTAGCTTAACCTATTATTCGCCTATTGACAAAGATGGAATACCAATGTCAAATTATAAAAGTGTTGGATTGCAATATAATCCTACTAGGGTTAGTAGTTATGGGCTTGCTCATTGGAACAGATATATTTTGAATTCTGATGAAAAATCACTTAATTTATTCTTTAAAATATCCAACTGGTTTATAGATATTGCCAAAAAACGTAATGATTGTATAGTTTGGGAATATAATTTTGATTGGGGAGATTTGAAAAAACCATGGATATCTGCTATGGCTCAAGGTGAAGTAATTAGCTTATTATCCCGTGCATATTACAAAACAAAAGAACAAAAATATATTGATATTGTCCTAAAAGCAATAAAAGTCTTTACAAAAGATATTGATCATGGTGGTGTTTGCTCAAAAATCAATGGAAATAATCTTTTTTTTGAAGAATATCCATCGCAAAATCCCAAACATGAATTAAATGGATTCTTATATGCTGTTATAGGATTAACGGATTTGGCTAAATTATGTTCATCGGAATCCATTTTACAGAACCTAATAATCGAATGTAAGAAGACATTGGAAGAATGTTGTAAACTTTGGGATCTAGGTTATTGGTCTGCTTATGATTTATCTCAAATTAATGGAGTTCGCAATTCAGCAACCACATCATATCATTTGTTACATATAGCACAAATAAAATTTTTATCTGATATATTTGAAAGCGAAATTTTATCACAGCAAGCAAAAAAATGGAAATTGTGTTTTGATAAACTAACATGCAGACTTCATGCAGCTAGAGACAAAATACGATATAGAATTTTATGTCCACCCCAAAGATAATATTAGCGGAGAATCATGAATACAGCTTCTAAACCGGATGTTGTTATCCTTTCATCAGTTCATTTTGCTCTTGATGTTCGGATATTTTATAAGCAGGCAAGGTCATTAGCGGATGCTGGATATAAGGTTACTCTTATTGCAAGGTATGATAAGAATGAAATTAAAGACAAAGTGAATATAATTGGTTTGCCTATGCCAAAAAATCGTTTTCAACGAATGATAGAACAAACTTTTCGTATATTTAGGCTTGCTTTAAATCAAAATGCGGTTGTATACCATTTTCATGATCCTGAGTTGATACCAATTGGATTAATACTAAAATTTTTGGGCAAAAAAGTGATATATGATGTTCATGAAGATTATCAGGCATCAATATATACGAAGGATTGGTTGCCATCTTTAATTAGGACAACCGTCTCGAATCTATTTGATTGGCTTGAGAAAAAAAGTTCACAGAAATTCAATTATATAATTACAGCGACAGACCATATTAGTAAAAGGTTTGGCAATATAAAAAATATTGTATTACATAATTATCCAATTATAGAAAATGGAAATAGTGAGTTTGGTTGTCAAAAATCAAAAGGTGAATATACAATAATATATGCAGGTGGTTTGGCAAGAATTCGGGGCATAAGAGAAATTGCTGAATCAATTGGTCATATAAACGATAGATTCCATGTTAAGCTAAAACTTTTGGGCAAGTTTAATGATCGAGATTTTGAAACACAGATTCGATCTTTAGCGGAATTTGATAAAATAGAATTAAGTTATGTTCCATACACTGAGGTATTTTCTCATTTATCATCTGCCCATGTTGGGCTTGCGATGTTTCATCCAGTGCCAAATCATATAGATTCGATGCCTAACAAGCTGTTTGAATATATGTCCGCAGGATTACCGATTATAGCATCTGACTTTCCACTTTGGAAGCAAATTGTTGAGGGAAACAAATGTGGGATTACAGTTGACCCAATGAATCCGAAAGCAATTGCCGAAGCAATTGAATACCTGTTAGAAAGACCAGAACTTATGAATGAAATGGGAGAAAATGGTCGGAAAGCTGTTTTGGAGAAATACAGTTGGCAAAAAGAATCTGAAAAACTAATTAAAATTTATTCAGATATCCTGAATGTAAAATAAGTCACTATATAGGAATTAATAAATGCCAAAATCTATATGGATACTTAATCATTACGCAGTTACACCAGACATGCCGGGTGGTTCTCGTCATTACGATCTCGGCAAGGAACTCGTTAGCAGGGGCTATGATGTAACGATTTTTGCATCAAGTTTCCACTATTCAAAACATGAGGAACTAAAGCTTTCTGGAAAAGAAAGCTTTAAGATTGAATATGTTAACGGAGTGAGATTTTTATGGATTAAGACAATGAAATACAATGGCAATAATTGGCGACGAATAATAAATATGTTGAGTTATTCGTTTCGTTCTTATTTTTTTGGTCGAAAAGCCAGAAAATTAAATATAACTCAACCAGATGTAATTATTGGTTCTAGTGTGCATTTATTTGCTGTCCTTTCTGCATATTATCTTGCCAAATATCACAAAGCAAGATTCTTAATGGAGGTTCGCGATCTCTGGCCTCAAACATTAATTGATATAGGGGCATTAAGCGAAAAGAGTATCTTTGCAAAAATTATGTATGCTTTGGAGAAATTCCTATATAAACGCGCAGAAAAAATTATAACATTGCTTCCATCTGCAAATAATTATATAAACAAACTTGGTATTGATGATAGTAAGATTTTTTGGATACCAAACGGTGTTGATTTGCTAAAATTTAATGGATATAATATAAAAAGCAAAGATAATGATAAAAAATTTAGTATCTTATATCTTGGCGCTCATGGTCAAGCAAATGGCCTAGATATTGTTATTGATACTGCTAAAAAGATTCAGGATGATGGATATAGTGAAATTCAATTCGATCTTGTTGGAGATGGTGCAGAAAAACAAAGGCTAATAGAACGTGCCAAGCAATTAGATATAAATAACATTTCATTTAAAAATCCGATACCAAAATCCGATGTTCCTATATATCTTACAAAATTTGATGCCTTTTTACATATTCTTTTGGATGCAGAGCTTTTTACGAAATATGGCATTAGCTCAAATAAGATATTTGACTATCTCGCTGCAGGAAAACCAATTATAATGTCATGTAATCCTGGAAATAATATTATTGACGAAGCAAAATGCGGAATTTTGGTTCCTCCAAATGATCCTCAAGCATTGGCTAATTCTGTAATTAAACTATATAAAATGGATACTAACGAAAGAGCTATAATGGGGAAAAATGGTCGTGAATATGTAGAAAAATACCATGATATTAAGATACTTGCCCAAAAATTAATTGATAATTGCTTAAAGTAATGGCAAATTGATATTTCTCGCATAATTAAATATCTAAATTAATACTAAATGATAAATCAATCAGAAAACTACATAATAAGAATGGCAATTAATCAGGATGTTGATTCGTGTGCCAATATTCATAAGCAAGAAATTAATGGTGGTTTTTTATCGCAACTTGGTTTAAAATTTCTTAAATTGCTTTATAAAGCAATTATATCATCATCGAATACCTGCTGTATTGTTGCAGAAAAGGACAACTTTGTTGTTGGATTTGTCGCAATAAGTTTTAACACAAATAAATTCTATAAAGAGTTTTTCATAAAGTATGGCTTAAAAGTTTTTTTTATCTTAATATTTAATCTATTTAACCCTGTAATAATGAAAAAAGTTATAGAATCTGCTATTTATCCATTTAAAAAAATCAAAACAAAGAAAAATGACAGTATTGAAATCACAGAAACGGAACTCCTATCTATTGCAGTAAATCAAAATGCAAAGGGAACCGGTATTGCACAAAGGCTCATTGAAACTATGTTTGATGAATGTAAAAAGAGAAATATACGCAAAATTAAGGTTATAGTAGGTGCAGAAAATTCCCGCGCAAACAGGTTTTATGAAAAAGTTGGTTTCCGATTTTGTTCAAATATATACATTCATGGTTCTGATGTGTCTAATGTATATATAAAAGAATTAAATTAAAAAAAATGAATAATAGAGGATAAAATGATTAAACGCCTACCACTTTCCGAACCAGTAATATCTGGCAATGAGTGGAAATATGTTAAGGAATGTCTTGATACGGGTTGGGTTTCATCCGCAGGAGAATTTGTTGAGCGGATCGAAAAAAAATTCGCTGAATATATTGGTGCGGAATACGCTATTCCTGTAACTAATGGAACATCTGCACTGCATATCTCACTCATAGTTCTTGGGATTCAGCCTGATGAGGAGGTGATTACTCCATCATTAACTTTTATCGCATCGTCAAATGTGATAAGATATTGCAATGCATATCCTGTCTTTATGGATGTAGATGATACTCTCTGCATGGATGTTGAAAAAACAGTGGAATTTATCGAAAAAGAATGTAACTATTCAAATAATAGTCTAGTCAATAAATCTACAGGTAGAATAGTCAAAGGGATTTTGCCAGTTCATTTATACGGTCATCCAGTAGATATGGATACACTAATTGAAGTTGCTCAAAAGTATAATCTATTCATTTTGGAAGATGCCACAGAGGCTTTAGGGTCAAAGTATAAAGGGAAAATGATTGGCAAACTCAGTGATGTTTCTGCTTTTAGTTTTAATGGTAATAAGATAATAACTACTGGTGGAGGCGGTATGGTTGTTACAGATAACAAATATATCGCTGATAAAGTCAGACATCTGACAACGCAAGCAAGATGCGATAAAATTGAATATATACATGATGAAGTAGGATATAATTATAGACTAACGAATATTCAGGCAGCATTAGGATTAGCTCAACTGGAAAGACTAGATGATTTCATAACCATCAAACGTCATATTGCTAAATTCTACCAAAATCATCTAAATAAAATAGCAGGTCTGAAAGTATGTTGTGAAAAAGAATGGGCTTTTAGTAACTACTGGCTTTCATGGCTTCTGATAGATGAAAGCTTTGGGAAAAACAGAAAAGAAGTCATAGATTATCTAAATAAAAAAAATATTCAGGCTAGACCCTTTTTTATTCCACTACATAATCTTAAGCCCTATAGAAATTTTCAGACTTATAAAATGGAATTATCAGATAAATTATATAATATTGGCATCAACATTCCAAGCCATGTAGAATTAACTGATGAAGACCTCAATAGAGTTATTGACGCCATAAATGAGATAAGAAGGAAATAGAATCTCGAAAAAAGGATAAATATACTTAAAATGTTTTTAAAAAGAATTTTTGATTTAATCTTGTCATTCTTTGGTATTATTATAGCTTTACCGATCTTTATATTCATTCCAATACTAAACATACTTTCTGGAAGCAAGGCTTTCTTCATTCAAGAAAGGATTGGAAAAAATCACAAGCCCTTTAAGCTTATCAAATTTGCAACAATGGTTGAGAACGCGCATATAATCGGAGGCACATTAATCCATCCAAACGATTCAAGAGTTACAAAGGTTGGTGCGATTCTACGCAAAACAAAGATTAATGAGATTCCGCAATTGATAAATGTCTTAAAAGGTGATATGAGTTTTGTCGGTCCAAGACCATTACCAAAAAAGGAATTATCAATATATAAGCAAAACTTCGCAAAAAAAATATATACTATGAAACCCGGTATTACTGGCTTAGGCTCTTTATATTTTTATAATGAAGAAATGCTACTACCAAATGATAAAGAAATTGCCGAAGCGTTCTTTAAGAGAGTGATTATTCCACATAAGGTTGAGTTAGAATTATGGTATGCAGAACATAGGAATTTTATCCTTGACATAAAGATTTTTATTGCAACATTATTGCTTGTTTTTATGCCTAGTCATCTTATATTATCATACATAAGTAAGAAATTATCAGGTTCGAAAGTCAAAGAAAAAGCCAATGATATAATAAAAATGCAAAAAGATTTAATGAATAAAACAAATGGTAAAATAGAGGAAAATAAAATATTGGCTAAGGAGAAAAATTGATGGATTGGAAAGACAAAAAGGTTTTAGTTACTGGAGCAGGGGGATTTATTGGCAGTCATTTAGTAGAAAAATTAGTTAGGCTAGGTGCTAAAACCTTTGCTTTTGTCAGATATAATTCCAGAAATGATAGGGGCTTGCTGGAAATTTTGCCAAAAGATATTCAGCAAGAAATAGAAGTTATAATGGGCGAACTCCGAGACCCAGAATCAGTAAGATCAGCAGTAAAAAATAAACAGATTGTTCTTCATCTTGGGGCAAGTATTGCTATTCCATATTCCTATATTAATCCTAGAGATGCTGTTGAAACTAACATTGTTGGGACATTAAATATATTAACTTCTGCCAGAGATTATGAGGTTGAGAGAATAATACAGACATCATCAAGCGAAGTTTATGGAACAGCCTTATATTCGCCAATTGATGAAAATCACCCACTACAAGGACAATCACCTTATTCTGCAAGCAAAATAGGGGCAGATAAACTTGCAGAGAGTTTCTATTTATCCTACAATTTGCCCGTTTCTATACTTAGACCTTTTAATACCTATGGACCTAGACAATCGGCTAGGGCTGTTATACCAACTATAATAACACAAGCTTTGAAATTTAATAAAATAAAGCTAGGTTCACTACATCCAACACGTGATTTTAACTATGTTGATGATACTGTGAATGGCTTTATCAAAATCTCAGAATCGCCAAACACAATAGGCGAGGTAATAAATGTTGGAACAGGAAAAGATGTTTCTATTGGTGAACTTGTAAATAAAATAATGTCCATAATGGGAAAACAACTAGAAATAGAAACAGATGATCAAAGAATCAGACCTCCTGCAAGTGAGGTTTTAAAACTTATAGCAGATTATTCAAAAGCAAAAGAGATTATGGATTGGGAACCACAAGTATCGCTTGATGAGGGATTGGCAAGAACTATTAATTGGTTTTCAAATTCTCTTGATAGATATAAAATTGACAGCTATAATGTATAAAGGGGATAGAAATGGGATGGCGAAATGAGAAAGTATTGATAACAGGTGCTGATCACTTTGTGGCAATTCATCTGACAGAACAGCTTGTTAAGCTAGGTAGTAAAGTAAAGGTTCTCATAAGAAATGATTATCAAGGTTCTATGGGTGGACTTGAGAGACTGCCTGCATATATTAGAAATAACATTCAGATTATTTTTGGTAATCTTACAAATCCTGACATTGTTGATTATGTAACAAAAGATACTAATATAGTTTTTCATTTTGGTATTTTGGATTCGATACCATCTAATCCGATTAATATAAGAAGCTATTTGGAGGGAACTCTTATTGGCACTTATAATGTACTTAATTCAGCAAAAAATGACAAAGTAAAAAAACTGATCCATATATCAACTGCAGAAGTCTATGGAAATGTAAAAGATGAAATTATTAACGAGTCTTGTATTCTTAGGGCGTTTTCTCCAAACACTGGTTGTGATATAGGCGCGGAAAAACTTGTTGAGGGATTTAATCATCTTTACGGAATGCCAACAACAATAATAAGATTATTTAATACTTATGGACCCATACAATCACCGAGAGCAATTATACCTACGATTATTGCTCAGGCACTGAACGAAACAACAATACTTCTTGGTGATATGCACGCAATAAGAGATTTTATATATGTAGATGATGTTATTAATGGTATAATAAGGTCATCAGAAAACTCTAAATTATCTGGTGAAGCAGTAAATCTGGGATCAGGAAATGGTATCTCAATAGGTGATCTAGCAGATAAAATAATCAACTTAATTGGTAGGGAAGTGGAAGTCCTTTTTGATGCAACTAGGATACGTTTGCAAGATCAGAACATAGATAAAATGGTGGCTGATACATCAAAAGCAAAAGAATTAATCGGATGGCAACCAAAAGTTTCTTTAGATGATGGGTTAAATATGACTATTGAATGGTTTGCCGAACATATGGATAACAGATAATATTAAAGGGAAATTTTTTATGAAAGCGGTTATAATTGCAGGTGGCAGGGGAGCAAGATTAAGACCTTTAACGGATAAAATCCCAAAACCACTTTTACCTATTGGAAAAAAACCAATTCTTGAAATTATAATTGAAAGATTAAGAAAATATGGCTTTGTAGATATTATTCTAAATGTAAAATATAAAGCAGAAAGTATCAAGGCATATTTTCACGATGGAAGTAACCTTAATGTCAAAATTACATACTTTGAAGATGATGAGCCATGTGGGACAGCAGGACCTATAAAACTCGTTGAACATTTGCTCGATGATGAACCATTCCTTACAATGAATGGCGATCTACTCACCGATTTAAATTTTAATGATATGTATAAAGCACATTTAGGCAATTCTGCTGAATTAACAATGGCAACAAAAAGATTTTCAATGAAAGTGCCTTATGGCGTTTTAGATATGAATAATGGCAATTTGCTATCCATTAAAGAAAAACCAGATGTGGAATTTCTTATTAACGCTGGAATTTATATTGTTTCGCCATCTGCGCTTGATATTATTCCAAAGAATCAATATTATGATATGCCCGATTTAATACAAACACTCATCCAACAAGGGCGAAAAGTTGAGACTTATTACCTTGATTGTGAATGGCAAGACATCGGGACTATTGAAAATTATAACAAAGCAAAAGCTCAAGCTACAGAAGATCAATGAAACCTATTCATGAAATATTATACTTAAATGATACATTCCCACGTTAAAATCTATTTTCTTATATTATTCTTCATAATATTCTTTTTACCACAATATATTATATCATCTCCGATTACTGTCCCTTTAGATCATTGGTCTTATCAATTCATTGAGAGATTTCAGACAAAAGGAATTCTTAGGGAATATCTAAGCAATATCAAGCCGTATTCTCGTGACGAAGTCGCTGAGATGATCTTTAAAATCTCAAAATCACTAGATAGCGGAGAAATAAATTTTACAAATACAGAAAAAAAACAGATAGAACTACTAAAAAGCGAATTTAATGATGAATTAACAAGACTTGGTATATTAGATATACCTGAATATAAAAGTTTTATTAATTGGAGAGATAAGCAAAAAAGATTTGTTGTGCAAATAGGCTATAACCAAGACGCAGAAATAAAAAGAGGAACAGAAGACTCTCATTCTACATTAAGCACTTTGCAAGTTGCATCACAAGCAAACTTTGGAGATAGCTTTTTCTTTTACAATGATACAAGAGCATCTTATAATACAAAACCATTATCAATATGGCATCCTTATATAGACGCCGATAGATACCCTTGGAATGCCATGTATAATGACTATATAATTTTCGGGTTGAAGTGGACAAATTTACAAATCGGAAAAGACACGGTATTATGGGGACCGGGCTATCATGGTGTAGTAGAGTTATCAGCCATTGATCCTGCATTTGACTTGATAAGGTTTCCGATAGAATTCTGGAAGATGAAATTAACAAATATGATGGGTTTCCTTAGAGATGAAAATAGTAAAGATGACACGAAACTTGATAAAAAATACCTTTTTGCACATAGATTAGAATATTATCCCATAAATGGTGTTTGTATCGGCTGGCAGGAAGCATATATATATGATAAAATTCATATTTCCTTATTAAATCCTGTTATGCCATATCAGATGGCAGAGGACTATCTTGGGCAGGTTGGTAATAATACAATGGCACTTGACCTTGATTTATGCCTAATACCAGATACAAGGTTTTATTCAGCGTTGCTCCTGAATGACTTTCATCCGGAGGAAAGTTTTTTCACATATTCGCCAAATTCTTGGTCGATTCTCGGTGGTATTTTAATAACTGACCCATTTAATTTTAGAGATTCTGATTTCCGTATTGAGTATGCTCGTGTAGAACCTTGGACATACTCCCACAAAAGCATTAATCAAACTTACTCGCATTTTGGTATCCCATTAGGGCATTGGATCGGGTCAAATTCTGATGATTTGCTTTTTGAGGCAAATAATTATATTACAGATAAGTTTAGGGCTAAACTTTCATATAATAGAATAAGAACAGGGGAAATAGGAAGCAGTTTTTATGATTATTTTACATCTAAAGGATTGGAAAAGCGTTTTCTTGAGGGCATTACAGAAAAAAGGCATGAAGTATCATTAGCTTTTGAATACAGGATATTTCAGGATTCTACAATCAATATTGGATATAGTTATATATTAATAAAAAATAAACAAAATGAAGAAGCCAAACTTCCACCAAAACACAAGCAAAAACAATCATGGCAATTAGGCAAGGATTTATCACAAAACTCAATTCAGTTATCTATAAAACTAAAATACTAATCGAAACAATCTTATAAAAGAGTATTTCAAAAATGAAAACTTATATACCCATAATACTGGTTTTTATTGTCATTATTTTCACATCCAATATTTCAGCTACACCGATCAGTGTTCCTATGGATCACTGGTCATATCAATTTATTGAAAGATTACAAGCAAAAGGTGTATTAAAGGAATATCTAAGCAATACCAAGCCATATACAAGAGACGAAGTCGCAGATATGATTTTTTATACGTCAAATATGCTCGATGAAGGGAAAATCAGATTAAGCAAAATACAAAAAGAGCAATTAGAGGAATTAAAAAGAGAATTTGCTCAAGAGTTAAAGAGTCGTGGAATATCAGATATTAATGGATATAAGCATGTTATAAATTGGTCTGATAAAAATAAAAGCGTAATTGTTGATATGGCGTTAAGGCAAGATGCAACAATCAAAACAGGCGATAAAAATGATAGAATTTTCAACACATTTTTGGATTTTGAATTTAAGGGTGACATAAAAGACAGTTTCTTTTTTTATAGCAATATCAGGAATTCTTATGAAAACAGCACAGAACCACGTCCTATATGGAATCCATATCCTTATCGTTATCCATATCGGTCAGTATCAGACTCATACATAGTTTTGGAACTTTCTTGGTTTGATCTCCAATTTGGCAAAGACGCTATCCTTTGGGGACCGGGGTATCATGGAGTCGTTGGTTTATCCGCTATTGATCCGTCTTTTAGTGCGGTAAAATTACCAATAAAAATATGGAAAATCAAATTTACCAGCATTGTTGGGTCTCTTCGAGATAATATAAGAGATGATAAGGGTTTTATTATCAAAAAATACATTTCAGCGCATAGGTTCGAGGTTAATCCGTATCCCGGAATATGTATCGGATGGCAAGAAGCTTATGTTTATGCAAGAGATATAAGCCTTGATACTCTAAACCCAATCATGCCATATCAAATAGCTGAGGATTATTTCGGTGACATTGGCAATAATACTGTTGAGGGAGATATTGATATATACCTGATACCAAACACTAGAATATATACATCCCTATTTTTAGATGACTATCATCCGAACTCAGATCCATTCAAAAGAGCAGGATTTCGCTGGGCTATTTTAGGAGGCTTTCTGATTGTTGATCCACTTGGTTTTGAAAATTTTGATATTCGTGCTGAATATGCAAGAATTGAGCCTTGGGTTTATCCACATAAAGGGATCGTGATGAAACACCCAATACCTACTTCATACAAGCATTTTGACACTTCTCTTGGGCATTGGATCGGTCCCAATGCAGATGATCTCCTATTTGAAGCAAATTATTATTTGACAAAAGATATACAAATGACCACATCATATAATAGAATAAGGGAGGGCGAGTTAGGTGGAAGCCTGTATGAGTATGATTATGATATATTGGAATATGGCGAAAAAGAATTTCTTGGAGGAATTGTCGAAGGAAAACATAAATTTAATATCGGATTGAAATACAGGATATTTCAAGATTCTACAATTGGTGTGGATTATAGCTATATGAAGATAAACAACAAACAGACAGAAGAGGCAAAATTACCAAATATGGATCGTTATAAAACTCCGATATGGGTCGCAGGAAACGAATTTTCGCAAAATATAATTAAAGCAAGCCTGCGTTTAAGGTATTAATTTTCGCAGACCTAAATTAGCTAAAGCTAGATAAGGAGTATATAATATGGCAATATATAAATATAAACCTGATGTATATCATGATGTTTTGGGTCAATTTGACCCTGTATTAAGAATATCTGATGGTGATACTGTAATAACGTCAACGGTTGATAATGCGGGACATGACTTAACAGATACAAAGGTTGCAAATGGCATTAATCCGCAAACAGGACCATTTTATATCGAAGAGGCTGAACCCGGAGATGTTCTTTCAGTCTATTTTGATATGATGAAACCAAATCGCAAAATTGGACGTGCATCTGTAACTATTGCCCCAAATGTGCTTGAATCGGGATTTACCAAAGGCATATTATCTGATAGAATGCTCTACGAATGGGAAATTGATAACGATAAAGGAACAGCAATACTTTTTAATCCCGAACATGAGAGAGGTAAATTCGTCCTACCATTGTCACCGATGCTTGGATGTTTTGGCGTTGCGCCAATGATGAATCAGGGCATTGCTTCAACGACTGCCTCTACACATGGTGGAAACATGGACTATAAAGGTTTTGGTGCAGGTGTCGCCATTTATTTTCCTGTGTATATAAAAGGAGGGCTATTCTTTTTGGGTGATGGTCATGCTGTTCAGGGTGATGGTGAGATTACTGGCATGGGTATAGAGTGTTCTTTTGATGTCCAATTTACTGTAAAAGTAATAAAAGGTAAATGTATTTCCACTCCGAGAGCAGAAAACAACACATATATTATGACTGTTGGTAATGCCCGTCCACTAGAGCAAGCACTTCAACAAGCAACTACTGAGATGTTTCGTTGGCTCAAAAATGACTATAAAATGACTGATGAGCATATCGGAATTCTATTTGGGCAATGTATTCAATATGATATTGGCAATGTTTTTGATCCTGCTTATACTGTTGTTTGTAAATTAAGAAAGGAACTTTTTAAATAATGTCTTTGTTGTGAAAGGAAAAAACATGACTTTAGAACAACAAAAAGATATAAATATAGTTCGTGACCTAGCAAAAAAAGTCGTAGAAATAGCTTCTAGCGATGAATATGAAGCTATAAGAAAAAGATGGCGTGATGTAAACGCCTTACGAAAACCAGATCGTTTTCCTGTTTATTGCAGACCTGTTGGATGTTGGGGAGAGCTTCTTGATGAAAGCTCCTTACAATGCAAAGATTCTGCATGTCGTAATATCGAAAGAGTTTTCCGTATGAATTTGATCAAACATGAAATTGGAGATGATGATCCAATAGAGCCTTATTGGAGTGTCGGTGTTGCGTTTGATCAGCATACTCCGCATACATGGGGCGTTCAGCCAAAGCATATATCATCAGGTATTTCTGGCGGTGCATGGAAGTTTGATCCACCGCTGAAAACAGAAGAGGATTTTGACAGACTCGCTTTTCCCGAATATAGTTATAATGAAGAAAGGACACAAAAATCATTATCCTATATGCAGGATTTGCTTGGCGATGCGATGGAAGTCCGTTTGACATGCGGTCTGCCGATACATCCCGGGCTTGGCGGGATTGCAGCAGAACTAAGAGGGCTTGATCAACTTATGTATGATATGGCTGACAGCCCTGGGCTTGTTCATAGGTTGATGGCACATTTAAGAGATGGTATCTTAAAAGCCTACAAGGTCTACGAAGATTCAGGTATGTTAACCCTTAATAATAAAGGGGCAATGTATTGTAGTGATCCTCCAAGAAATGATGTAAAACAAGGCAATATTAAAATTAAAGACCTTTGGGGACATACAGAAAGCCAAGAATTTCAGGAAGTATCGCCTGCTATGTGGGAGGAGTTTTTATTATCGTATCAAATGCCTATTATGGAAAAGTTTTGGCTAACAAGCTATGGTTGTTGTGAGAACCTCACACGTAAGATTGATGGTGTTCTTAGAATACCAAATCTTCGCATATTCGTTTCTTCTGCGTGGACTGATTTGTCAAAGGTTGCGGAGAAAATCGCCAATAAATATACTATAATGTGGAGACAAAAAGCTACTGATGTTGTATTTGGCGATCTTGATGATATAAAAAAGCATCTTGAGGAAGGCATGAAAGTAGTAAAAAATTGCTATGTTCAGATAGTTTTGCGTGAATTGCAGACTCTTGATGGCAAGCCCAATCGTCTTAAAGAATGGTCAACCATTGCAAAGGAAATAACAGCGAAATATGCTTAACGAATTAGAATCTCTTTTTTGAACACGATCCATAAATGAAATACTTATTTTTTAAACATATAGAAATCTCTTTACGAAGAAACAAAAAACATATATACTTAATAAATAAATACTTAAAAAATGGGATTTACATAATAAGGAGACAAAAATGGCTGGAACAAATAATGCGCTTTTTGGTGGAGGCTTTCATCACGTTTTTATGAAAGTTAAAGATTTGGATAAATCGCTTGCATTTTATAAGGGACTTGGGTTTGTCGAAAAAGTGTCATGGGGCGAAGGTGCAGGTAGGATGGTGCTTCTTGATACAGGTGATGGCAATTATTTTGAATTAGGACAAGGAGAGCCTGAAACTGGTGGTTCATATCTTCATGTTGCGTTGAGAACTGACAATTGCGATAAAGCCCTTGAAGTTGCTCGTAATTTAGGTGTTGAGGTTACAATGGAGCCTAAAAGCCTTGACTTGCCTTCAAATCCCCCAATCCCTGTCAGAATCGCATTTTTTAAGGGACCTGATGGTGAAGTGATTGAGCTTTTCCAGAACGAATTAACATAAGACTTAATTAATATGTGTAATAAGTCTTACACTTCATGCTTTTGCTTGTTATTGACAAAAGTTTTGTATTGTGGCATAATATATATGCTCTAACTGGGGGTTACAGAGATTTAAATTCAAGGTAAAAGAGCGCACATGCTTTAAGTATTTGGAAATCAATTACTTATAAGGTGATTTTTATGCTAGATTATAGCGTGTTAGTTTTGAATGCTAGTTATGAGGCAATTAACATTTGTAACTTAAGACGCGCCATTACGATGATCTTTAAGGGAATTGCTTGTGCCGAAGAAGAAACTGAACATGAGATTATGTCTGCGAGTATGATAATCAGGGTACCTACTGTCATAAGATTGTTAAGATACATACGAATTCCACATAGAAATGTTCGATTTTCACGCAAAAACGTTCTTTTACGTGATAGTTTTAGATGTCAATATTGCGGTGAGATATTCTCACCTTCTCAACTTACGTTAGATCATGTTAAACCATTATCCCATGGTGGAAAAACTCAATGGGATAATATTGTAACAGCATGTAAAACCTGTAATATTAAGAAGGCAAATAAAACACCTTCTGAAGCAGGTATGGAACTTTTAAGGGTGCCAAAAGCTCCACCAGTAGTTTATTATTTACATCTAATTAAAAATACAAATGGACATCATGTAAGTTGGCAAAAATATTTATTTCCACGTGATCAATAAATAATCCCTTTCGGGGAAATGAATCTAAAAGATAGGTAAGAGATGAATAATGCAGGAAATAGTATGCAAGTTTAAAATTATATTGGCTAAAATAAAATGTTTGTTTATTAGCTACAGCATTTTATGTCGAGATACTTGCGTTTTGATGTCTGCATTAGCATTGATTTTATTTTCAAGTTGCTTATTCTTATTTTTCTGTGGTTGTAGTGCCTTTGTTCCACCAACCGATTATTACGAAAAAACTATTGCAATGGAAAGCGGGCAAAAACGTTATGAGACAGTTTCCACAAATGAAACTAATCCAGAAAATACAGAAACTATAAAGATAATACGCAGAAGTTCAGACGAAGCACCAATAGTTGATGTTCTTCCAAAATTACCACAAGAGAAAAGTATTATAGAGCCTAGACAAGAGGAAAATGATTTTAATACACAAGATAAAACACCAGATATGTCATCTGCATCTTTGCCTAATACATTCTTCCCTGCTCAAGATTCTGAAACAAGCACTGAAAATATCTCTATATCATCGGATGTAATAAAGAGTGCTTTAGAGATTGCAGGTATAAATGTTAGAAGTGTCGAGCTTGTAAATAGAAGGATTGGTGGCGGTAAAAATTCAGTTCGTGTTAGTTTCATCTGTGAATCTGCTAACGTTGTTAATGAAAAATTTTTTACAATGTGTGCGGTTATATATCATCTCAATAAGTCATCAAAAACAGTTGATATAGTAGTTGGTATTGCGGAAGACCCTCAGAGCAATTTACTTGGTGCATTACAAAGTAATACAGAAGATATAACCGCATGGATGGATAACAAAATCACAAGAGCAGAATGGTTTTCACGTATCTCAAGAAAAATGCTTTAATACAAAAAATAATGAAAATGATCTCCTAGTTCTCTTATGAAGTATGAAACGTTAAGAAAGAGTTGGCAATTTGATAAAGTCTATAAAGAAGGATACAAATATTATGACGATCTGTTTGTGATTTATGTATTGCCAAATAATTCTCATGATGTAAAAATCGGATTAACTATTACAAAAAAAATTGGGATCAGTGTTCAACGAAATAGAATAAAAAGACTTATACGGGAAGCACTTAGATTATCAAACGATATATTACCAAATAATGATATAGTGATAGTTGCTAGAAAACCAGCTGTTAATGCTAATTATATTGATGTAAAAAACTCGTTGAATACCCTACTTCGTCGGGCAAATATTATAGAAATTTGATTACCGGATTGCAATTAATAATGAAAAATATATTATTATACCTAATAAAGATATACCGCACTTGTATTTCCCCTTTCTTGCCTCCTTCCTGTCGTTTTTATCCTACATGCTCTGAATATGCACAGGAAGCCATAGCCATCTATGGGGTTTTCAAAGGAGGATGGCTATCCATAAAGCGGCTTCTTAGGTGTCACCCTTTCCATCATGGTGGCTACGATCCGGTCTGTAAGGAGTCTTCGTATAAATAACATCCAAAAACTAAACATATCGACAATATAACCTAATTTAAATATAAAGTTTTATTCGTCAACTTAATTGGAGATAATAATGGATAAAAGGTCTATTATTGCTATCGCCCTAGTTTTCGTAATTTTGCTTCTCTGGCCACTTTTATTTGGCAATCGAAAAAAGCCACCTGTTACAGAACCGATTCAGGAACAGCATCAAGAGGCTGTTCAAAAAAAGGCAGAAATACCAAAAGAACCAAGAACCATACAAAAGCCTACTCCTAAAATTCTAAAAGAATCAATAACCACAGTTCAAACACCTTTATATGAGGCTCAGCTATCTTCTAATGGTGGAAGGCTAGTTAGCTGGAAACTAAAGGAATACAAAAAAAGAGGAATGGATAGCGATTTAATAAACCTTATTTCCTATAATGCACAAAATTGCCTAGCGATAAAATTTGGCAACCCCGAAATGCAAAATGAAATAGAAGGTATCGAATGGGAGGTAGATAAAAAATCCCTTGATATTCAGGAATCAGGTCAAAAAGGCTTTGTTGATTATAAATATGTAACATCGAAAGGATTGGAAATAGTAAAAAGGATGACTTTTTCTGCTGACTCCTATTTAGTAGATGTTGATATTGGATTTCGCAATTTTTCTCAGCAACCGATGACATTAAAAGGCTACGATTTATCTTGGGGTGATGGATTGGTTGAAGATGAGCTTATTCCGCCTGTAGAGCTTGCGACAGAAGGTCCTATGGTTTTGTTAAAGACGGACAAAGGTGCAGAAATCTATAAACATTGGCAAAAGTCCAAAGTTGGTTGTTTTGGCGGAAAAACTTCTAAAGTTCCAAATGGCGAAGAAGAAGATGGACCAATTTATTGGGCATGTTTTGCTGGAAAGTATTTTTCAGTGCTTTTAATTCCATTGAGTGATAATTGGTGGTCAAATGAGCAGTATCCCGGAAAGCGTTATAAAGTCGTTTCAGACTCAGAAGAAACATCCCTTAATCCAAAAGATGTATGGCATAGTTGGGGCGACAAGACAACAGTTGCTTTGACAAGACCGAGTTTTGTTCTGCCCACTAACGAAGTTCAATTTCATAAATATCAGGCTTATATTGGACCAAAAAAATGGAGTATTCTCAGAAACGTAAAGGCAGTTGATTCTGGAGAAAACCTTAAATTAGGAAAACTTGTCCAATTCGGATTTTTTACACCTGTTGGTAAAGCTACATTATGGCTGATGCAAGGATTTTATAG